>VAWH01000036.1 GCA_005888315.1 Actinomycetota bacterium
CCCTTTTGCGAGAACTGCTCTCGGTACAGGAGGACGGACAGGGAGCCCGAATGCGCCATCCGCCCGCGGCCTAAGAGGACCAGGTCCTCGGAGACGGCAGAATTGGTCAACACCTGGCCGGAGGCGCCGCTCGGCGGCGAGGAAGATAGCGTGTTGCTCACGTCGACCGAGACACTCGCCTTCCCGATATTCCCGGCCGCGTCGGTTGCCGTCGCTGTGATCGTGTGGGCGCCATCGGGGTACGCCGCAGTGTTGAGAAGATCGCTCCAGCTGCTCGTGCCGGTAGCCGGTTGCGGGGACGTTCCATCGACCGTGACGTGGACCGTCGAGACGGTACCGTTGTCGGAAGCGGTACCAGCGACCGTGACCGTGCCGGTCGCCGTGGATCCGGACGATGGGACGGAAATGGCGACCGTCGGGGGCGCCGTGTCGCACGGCTTCCTCTTGCCGCAACTCGGACCGCTGGGAGCCTTGGCGACGGCGGGTCCTGCGACGATGGTGAGCGAAACGACGACGGTAGCTAGGAAAAACCACGACGTGGTCGACTTCCAGCGTTTCCCTGCCGCAGTCCGTTGCGCGGCCGCATCGCGCCAAGCACGAACGGACATGGTTCCTCCTGTCTTGTGGCTGCTCGGTCAACGTCGTCCACCCGCCGAACGCGAGCAATCCCTCCTCCGAGGGAGGCGCCGCCTGCCGCGATGTGCTGTCCTGCTCGAGCAAGCGGAGACGCGGGCCCGGTTGACTAGGAGGGCGGCGAGAGGGCGGTGAGCGCAGCATTCAGCGGCCGGCAGGCGCGTTCACCGCGTTCCGAAAGGAGCGCACGGCCGTAGGGCACCACAGCCGTGGTGCCCTACGAACTGCGTACCACGATCAGTTGAAGGTGATGTAGAAG
This sequence comes from Actinomycetota bacterium, assembly GCA_005888315.1. GTDB lineage: Bacteria > Actinomycetota > Thermoleophilia > Gaiellales > Gaiellaceae > 13-2-20CM-68-14. The sequence goes on from VAWH01000036.1 coordinate 893, forward strand.
TCGGTATCGACGGCTGCGAGCGCCTGATCACGCGTGTTGATTTCCAACTGGGCGCCCACGGGGCAATCAGGCGCGTCGAGCGACGCGTAATCCGCCCACGCGGCTCCATTAACACCCAGGGTGACGCCAACGGCGTGCGGAGAGAAGCTCAAGCCGGAGAAGCAGTAAATCCCCGAATCCGCGATGTGCGCGACATTCGCCGATGCAACGTTGTTCGAGTTTGCCCCATCGGCGGTCCCGTTACTGTTGATGTGGGCATATCCGACCGTTCCGCCGGCCGGCCCGCTTGGCCCCTGCGCCCCGCCAGGCCCCTGCGGCCTGGCTGCGCCCTGGGGCCCTGCCGGACCGCTAGGCCCCCGCGAACCCAGGGCGCCCTGCGCGCCCTTTACGCCCCTGAGCGCGGACCGTGCCTTCGCGCTCAGATCAACCTTCTGAAGTGAACCGTTGATGACCTGGGCCGAGCCGACGCTGTTCTTCGGCAGGAGCGCGTCCGCCGCGGCGTACGAGGTTCCGCCCAGGCCTACGAAGAGCGCCAGCATCGCTAAATGGTGCTGGCAGATATACCTGGTGATCCGATTCATGATGTGCCCTTCCCTCTTTGATTTCCCGAGGCCGGCTTGCATGATGTTTCGGAGGTTGGAGGGAGTCAAGGGGGCCCGGCACAGGGTCGAGGGGCCACGCGGCAGTGGCCCCTTCGTTCATTCGATTTGCGCTTGTCTAAGGTGAAACGTTCAGGTAAGTACTGCCCTTCAAGCGATACCTGTTGCTGGTCTTCTGGTAAACCTCGTGAAGAATGCTGCCGGCCTTCTCGGCCGTGAACGAGCAGCTGAAGTTGCCGGCGCCGTCGGTCGTCCCCGAGCACCAATACGCGGCATCGGAGGCGATGTAGTAGGCGCCGATGTTCGTCCAGGTATTGGCTCTGAGTCCCGAGACGTCTACTTGGTATGTCTGTCCGACGCTGACGGTGGCCGGGTCAAACGTGAAGACCACGCCCGATCCGCCGGTGGACGAACCGTTGCCCCCGGCGCCACCCTTGGCGGCGACGGCTGCGGGGACGAGGGCAAGGCAAAGGACGAGGGCGACGAGCGGCGCGGCATGGGCGATGCGGCGTGTCATCGTTGCGGCTTCCTTTCGTTAGGGGGCGGCGACTCGAAACTTGCGGCCTGGAAGACCTTTCAGTCCTTGTTGAAGGGCGTTTTGCCGCCCCATCGACGTGGACACGACGCTCATCGTCGAAGTGGGAAGCTCCAACCACCCCTCAAAAGGGGTATGACCTGCCGAGAAGGGCCACCGCACCGGCGGACGGCTCCCAAAGGCCGCATCCGGACCGTGCCAAATGCCCCCCGACATTCGTGCCTGGCTCACGAAGCGGCCGACCTTAGCAGTCGTCTCGGTGGGCAGGAAGAGGGGTAGACCTAGATTGTCGCTCTCAGCGATCAAGTCAGTGCAGGATTTCGGCGAGTAGCGCCAGGGCGACGACGGCTATCGCGACGACGAGCGCAGACCGTACAGTCTCGGCTAGTCGCCACAGCGCATAGCCGACAATGGCAACTGGGAGGTTTGGCGGGAGTGCTACCGCGTCAGCGCCGGCGACGACAGGCGAAGCCAGCTCTCGGACCCGAGCGAGAAACGCGTCCGGATCGCGTTTGGGCAAAAGCTCGAGCGCTCGCTTGCGCACCTCGGGGCAGACGAGGACTAGCTCGGAATGGACCTCCCACGGCTCGATGTCGCGATTCGCAGCCGGCCGGTGGTCGCCGATGCTCGCCTCGACAGGGCCTGTCGACCGCCCAGGGACAGTGCGAAGCCGATGTTCGAAGCCCAACGCGGTTTCGAAGGCGGCAGCACCCAAACCGTTAACGGTTATCGGCGCAGGGCATCCCTCACTTGAGGGACTGAGCCTGGAGGCGCCCCCGAGTACGATCCGCCCGTGCAGAAGTACGTCCTCAGCGAGCTTGATTCGGGCGAGCGCGTCATCTCCGAGCGGCTCGCGCACGTTCGCTCCGTGGCGATCGGCTTCTGGATCGGCGCGGGATCGCGCGACGAGAAAGCCGATCGCGCAGGCGTTTCCCATTTCATCGAGCACCTGCTCTTCAAGGGAACCGCGAGCTACTCGGCGCAGCAGATCGCCGAGATCTTCGACACCCTCGGCGGCGAGCTGAACGCGGCCACCTCGCGCGAGCACACCGTCGTCTACGCCCGCGTCCCGGACGACCAGCTGCAGACGGCGCTCGACGTGATGGGCGAGATGGTCTTCGCGCCGGCGTTCGCCGAGCTCGACGCCGAGCGCGAGGTCGTGCTCGAGGAGATCGCGATGTACGAGGATCAGCCGCAGGAGCTCGTCCACGACCTGATCCAGGAGGCGACCTTCGGCTCGCATCCGCTCGGCCGCCCCGTGATCGGCACGGCCGACGTGATCTCGTCGCTCGGCCGCAGGGCGATCACCTCCTACCACCGGTCGATGTATTTCCCGGGCAACGTGGTCGTCGCGGCAGCCGGAAACGTCCAGCACGAGACGCTGCTCCGCCTGCTCAACCGCGCGCAGATGAAGGCGCTGCACGCGCCGCAGCCGAAGGGGCCGCGTGTCCGCAGGCCGCTCGTCAAGGCGCCGGCGCCTGGCCTGCGCTTCCAGCGCAAGGACACCGAGCAGTACCACGTCTGCCTCGCCGCGCCGGGAATCTCACGCTCCGACCGGCGTCGCTTCGCAGCCTCGCTGCTGGACGGGATCCTGGGCGGCTCGGCTTCCTCACGGTTGTTCCAGGAGATCCGCGAGAAGCGGGGGATGGCCTACGCGGTCTACAGCTTCGCGTCGCAGTACACGGACACGGGCCAGATGGGCATCTACATCGGCACACGCGAGGAGAACCTGCGGGAGTGCCTCGAGATCACGCGCGAACAGATCTCCGATATCGCTGCAGGCAACCTGCGGCCCGACGAGCTCGAGCGGGCGAAAGAGAACATGAAGGGCCGGATCTTGCTTTCGATGGAGTCGACTTCCAACCGGATGAGCCGGCTCGGGAAGTCGCTGATCTCGGACACGGAGCTGCTCTCGATCGAGCGGATCATCGCCGAGATCGAGGCCGTCGAGGCTGACGAGCTCGCCGACCTCGCGAGCGTGCTGCTGGCACCGGAGAAGCTCTCAGCGGCGGCGATCGGGCCGAGCGAGAAGCACTTCCTCGCCGCTGTCGAGCGCGTCAATCCGGAGCTGGCGAAAGCGGCGTGAGGGTCGGTTTTTTCGGGCACCGCGGCAGAGTCGGCTCGGTGCTCGCGCCGGCGCTCGAGGCGGCCGGCCACGAGGTGCGCGGGATTGGGCGCGGGGAGGAGGCGAATCTCTCAGGCCTCGGCGCGGCGATCGACTTCACGCAGCCGGACGCGGCGGCAGCGAATGCGCGGGCGGCGCTCGAGCAGGGCGTGCCGGTCGTCGTCGGGACGAGCGGCGTTTCGGGTGAGGAGCTCGAGGAGCTCGATGCGCTGGCGCTCGAGCGCTCGCTGCAGCTCCTGGTCGTTCCGAACTTCGCGATCGGCGCCGTGCTGATGATGCGCTTGGGCGAAGCGGCGGCCGAGCACCTGCCCCGCGCCGAGATCGTCGAGCTCCACCACGAGGGCAAGAAGGATGCTCCGTCCGGTACCGCGCGAGCGACCGCGGAGCGGCTGCCGGGCGAGCCGCCGATCCATTCGGTCCGCCTGCCGGGCCTCGTCGCGCACCAGGAGATCCTGCTCGGCGGCGAAGGCCAGCTCTTGACGATCCGGCACGACACGTTCTCGCGCGAGGCATTCGTCCCCGGTGTCCTGCTGGCGCTGGAGAAGCTCGCGACCCTGCCGCCGGGCTTGACCGTGGGGCTCGATCGGCTGCTCGAATCGCCGTGAAGATCGAGCGCGTGGGGGAGGCCGATCTCAGCGAGCTCCTGCCGCTCATGCGCAGTTACTGCGACTTCTACGAGGTCGCCCCGTCCGACGACGAGTTGCTCGCGCTGTCTCGGGCGCTGATCGCCGACCCCGAACGCGAAGGCGTCCAGCTTCTGGCGCGCGATCAGGGCCGCGGAGTCGGTTTCGCGACGATCTATTGGAGCTGGGCGACGACGAGCGCCGAACGGATCGGGGTCATGAACGATCTCTTCGTCGCAACGGAGGCGCGCGGCTCGGGCCTTGCCGAGTCCCTCATCCAAGCCTGCCGAGCCGAGTGCGCGGCGCGCGGGGCCGGCAAGCTCACCTGGCAGACGGCTCCCGACAACGCCGCCGCGATCAAGGTCTACGACCGCGTCGGCGCGACGCGCGAGCAGTGGGTCGACTACTGGCTCGCGGCCTAATCCAGCGTCTTCGCGAACCTTCTACCCGTTTCCTCGAACCCGAGGCCCCGGTAGAAGGCGTGTGCGTCCTGGCGGCGCTCGGCGGTCGTCAGAAACAGCAGAACGCAGCCGCGCCGGCGCGCCTCTCGCTCCGCCAGGGCCATGAGCTGCTCGCCGACTCTCTGGCGCCGCGCCGCCTTGTCGACGACGAGCGCGCTGACCTTCGCGACGTCGCCGTCGTACTCGAGCGAGCCCGAGACGTGGATGGCGACTAGGCCGATGACCTTCCTGTCGCGCTCGGCGACCCAGACGTCATCGTGACGCGACGCGGCGAGGGCCTGCAATCGCCGAGCGGCCGCCTCGGAGGATGCCGGATAGCCAAGCTGCTCGAGGAGCTCGGCGACTCGCCGGGCGTCCTTGGCACTTGCGGGTCGGCATTCCATGCAGGCAAATCTAAGCGGAGGAGTAACATCGCACCGTGCTCGGCGAGGTTCTGACCGCGACCGTCACCCCGTTCGACGCGGACGGCGCCGTCGACTACGAGAGCTACCGCGAGCTCTGCTCGTACCTCGTCGACAACGGCTCGGACGGAGTCGTCGTCAGCGGGACAACGGGCGAGTCGCCGACACTCTCCGACGACGAGCGGGTGGAGCTGCTCCGCGCCGCGATCGAGGCGGTCGGCGACCGGGCGACCGTGCTGGCCGGAACGGGCACGAACTCGACGGCCCACTCCATTCACCTGACCGAGCAGGCGCACGAGGCAGGCGCGGACGGCTTCCTCGTCGTGACGCCGTACTACAACAAGCCGCCGCGGGAAGGCATCATTAGGCACTTCAAGGCGGTCGCGGCCGCGAGTGACCGGCCGGTGATGGTCTACAACATTCCCTCTCGGGTTGTGATCAACATCGAGCCCGAGACGATGGCAAAGCTCGCGGAGATCCCGAATGTGACCTCGGTCAAGCAGGCGAACGACGACCTCGACCAGGCGCGTCGGATCGTCGAGCTGGGTCTCGACCTATACGCGGGCGACGACAACATCGTCTACCCGTTCCTCGAAGTCGGCGGGAGGGGCGGCGTCTGCGTGCACACGCACGTGGTCGGCCCTCAGGTCAAGGAGATGATCCGCCTTTTCCGGGACGGCGACACAGAAGGCGCGAAGCGGATCGACGAGGAGCTCGCGCCGGCGTACGAGCTGCTGGCGGTGACGACCGGCCCGATTCAGATCAAGGCTGCGCTGAACCTGCTCGGCCACGACGTTGGCGGCCTCCGCCTCCCGCTCGTCGAGGCGAGCGACGAGGAGCGGGCGAGGATCCGGGACTGTCTCGAGCGCCTCGGCGCGCTCGCGACCGCCTAGCGCGCCACAAGCAACGGATCACGCGCGACCACGCCTTCGTCCGGCCGGCTCGCGAGCGCGAGGGCGAGCTCGTCCGCAGCGTCCGAGAGCGCGAGCTCCACATGGGCGGGCAGGCGCCGGGGAACCGCAAGGACGAGGAACCCAACGAGGGCGCTGTTCTCGCGCCGGAGCGGCAGGGCCACGACGACGCCGTCTTGCTGCAGCTCGAAACCGCCGGCCGAGAGCAGGGTTTCCCCCGACTCGGCCTCCCGGACGAGCCAGCTCGTCAGCACGGCCAGATGCGGACCGTCAGTGCCGCGCTCGCGGCTCAGCGTTCCGCCGAGTCCGTCCTCCTCCCAGTCGATCAGGCCGCTCCAGGTGGCATCGGACGCGCGCTGGAGCAGGGTCGTCAGCTGGTCGAAGGCGTTCTCCCGGCTCGGGGCATTGCCGGCGGCGTCGAGGAGGGCCTGGTTGAGCTGCGCGACTCGAGTCCGCCGTCGGACGTAGAGCAGCAGCCCGAAGAGGCCGGCGGCGGCGCCCGCGAAGACGACCTCGAGCTGGTCGAACGCCGCGGCGACGAGCGCGAGCGTCACGCCCGCGATCGCGATCAGCTCGGGCCGGTCGCGGAGGTCGCGCGCCCCGGGGATCACCGGCAGCCGATAGGGGATCGCGGCCTCGCGAAGCTGCGCGAGCTCTCCGATGCTCAAGACCCCCGACGGGTCCTCGCCGCGCTCGACCGCCACGAAGGCCTTTGCGACGGTCGGATGGAACTGGGTGCCGCTGTTTTGCTCCAGCTCCGCCAGCGCGTCCTCTCTCGATAGGGCCGGCCGGAAGGGCCGGTCGTGTGTCATCGCGTCGAAGCTGTCGGCGACGATCAGGAAGTGCGAGGCGAGCGGCAAGGCGCCGCCGTCGATCCCGTAGTAGCCCTGGCCGTCGTAGCGCTCGTGGTGGAACTCGACGGCGCGAGCCTGCGCCGCCGCGAACTCGAAGCGCTGCATCAGCCGGGCCGAGAGCCGCGGGTGTCGCCGCATGGCGGCCCATTCGGCTCCGTCCAGCCGCCCTTCCTTGCGGAGGAGCGAGGCATCGACCGCGACCTTGCCGAGGTCGTGGAGCCGTGCGGCCCAGCGCAGCCGGTCGATGTCCGAGAAGGGCAGTCCCAGCGAGCGCGCGAGCCGGTCGACCGAACGGGCGACGCGGATCGAGTGTTGGTACGTGGAGGAGTCGCGCTCGTCGACGATGTTCGCGAACGTCTCGAGCGCTTGCAGCGTTTCCCGCCGCACGCGTGCGAGGCGCGTGTAGGCGACGTGCACGATGAGCGCCAGCGGCGCAAGCGCGACGAGGTTCCAGGGATGGTCGGTTGCGAACAACGCGATCGCCGCTCCGAGCGCCGCCTCGCCGCCTGCGGACGCCAGGTCCGGCTGGAAAGCCTCGCGCGCGGCAACTACCTGGAGGAGCGTCGTGCGGATCGTCAGGTAGACGAGTGCGAGCGCCGCGAGCGGGCCGAGGTCGGCGAGCAATTCGATCCTGCCCGTGTGACCGCCGGCCGCGAGGAAGGCATAGCCGCCGGCGAGCGTCGCGAGCGTGACCGTGGCGGCCTCGAAGGAGACGGCGCCGAGCGACCGGTCGCGGAGCCGCCGAACGCCGAATGCCGAGCCCCCGGCAAGGAGGGCCGCGGACCAGGGCCCGAGCACGATCGCAGCAGCGACGTGCAGGGCTGAGGCGATGCGGAAGACCTCGAAGTCCGAAGGCTCGCGGCTGCGGATCCGGTCGGCGTCCTCGACGAGCTCGGTCACGATCAGCGCCGCGGCGAAGAGGGCGAGCGGAGTCCAGTCCGCACCGCCCAGGAGCTTGAGCGCCGCGACGCCGAGCGCGGCCAGGCCGAGCGCGATCACAGCGGCGTGCGAGGACAGCGCGCGCATGTCTTTCGTTATCGGTACGGGGGCCGGTTCTCCTTTAAGCCAGCGGGCCGCTAGGCCAAGCAGGAGGGTCCGAACCAGTGGCGACCCCGTCTGCCATCTGGATTCGCGCGCGATAACGCTCGCGCCAGCCGCCGCCGCCGCCGAAAGCGGCGCGGAGGTCGCCTTCGGCCAGCGGGATCCGCGGCCGCTCGAGCCGCGCGTGGGCGCGGGCGCTGCTCCAAGGCCAGTCGAGCGGATCGTCGACCAGTCCCGCCCCGACCGGATTGCGCGCCAGGTAGCGGCAGGCGGCGACGAGCTGGGCGTCGCTCGTAATCTCCTGCGTCATCGCGTGAGCGCGAAAGAGGTGCGCGCTGCGTCCGTGGCGGCGGTTGTGCCAGCGCGAATACTCGGTGTGGAGGCGCTGCAGTGCCCGCGACAGGCGGGCATCGGGGATCCGCACGAGCACGTGGTAATGGTTGCCCAGCAGGACGTAGGAGAGCAGGGCGAGCTCGAACTTTTGCCAGATCGTTGACAGCCGGTCGAGGAAGTCCTCCCGGTCCCGGTCGCTGACGAACAGGTAGCGGCTGTCACTGCCGTGCGCGGCGAGGTGGTAGATGCCGTCGTAGAGATTTCGCGGGCGCCGGGGCACGCGTCGAGGGTAGGCGGCGCCGCTCGGAAGCAAGTGAGGCGCAACTGCTTTCGGCGCACTTCCGTGACGCTTTTGGCGCATTCCGCGGTTGACAAAACCAAGTGTCGGACACCGGTTTTCGGGCGGCGCCGCCGGTCGCGGCGTCCTCTCCGACTGACCTCCGCACCTAAACTGCGGCGATGCCAGAAGCGCTCAGAATCATCCCGCTCGGCGGGCTCGGCGAGGTCGGCAAGAACATGACCGTCTACGAGCTCGGGCACGACGCGATCGTCGTCGACGCTGGGCTCGCCTTCCCGAGGGACGAGCACCTCGGCGTCGACCTGATCCTCCCGGACGTCACGTACCTGCGGGAGCGCGAGCGGCCCGTCCGCGCCGTCATCCTCACGCACGCGCACGAGGACCACGTCGGCTCGCTGCCCTACCTGCTCCGCGAGGTGCGGGTCGACGAGGTGTGGGCGACGCGGCTGACGCTCGGACTCGTCAAGTCGAAGCTCGACGAGCACGGGCTCCTTCGCGCCGCCGAGCTGCGCGAGATCGACCCCGAAGGCGACCCGCTACAGCTCGGCGCGTTCCGGGCGGAGTTCGTCCGGATGGCGCATTCGGTACCCGACGCCGTCGCCGTCGTGCTGGAGACCGAAGCCGGACGCGTCCTGCACACGGGGGACTGGAAGCTTGACCACACGCCGGTCGACGGGCTTCGCACCGATGTGGGCCGGCTCGCCGAGCTTGGCAACCGCGGCATCGATCTCCTCCTTGCCGACTCGACCAACGCCGAGCGGCCCGGCGTCACCGGCTCGGAGCGCCTCGTCGGCGAGGCGTTCCGCCAGATCATCCCGCAGCGGCAGGGCCGGATCCTGGTCGCCTCGTTCGCCTCGAACGTGCACCGGATGCAGCAGGCGGTGGATGTCGCCGTCGACGTCGGCCGCAAGGTCTGCGTCGTCGGGCGCTCGATGCGCAAGAACCTGAACATTGCGCGCAACCTCGGCTACATCGAGATGCCGGAGGACGCGCTGATCCGGCCGGTGGAGCTCGACGATTATGAGCCCGGCCAGGTGCTGATCCTCTGCACCGGCTCGCAGGGCGAGCCGCTCTCGGCCCTCGTCCGGATCGCCTACAACGACCACCCCGCCGTGCATGTCGAGCGGGGCGACACGGTGATCATCAGCGCGCGCCCGGTGCCGGGCAACGAGCTGCGCGTCCACGACGCGATCAACCAGCTCGCCAAGCTGGGTGCCGAAGTTCTGCACCAGGAGAACGCGCCGGTCCACGTCTCCGGCCACGGCCACGCGGAAGAGCTGCGAACGATGATCTCGCTCGTCCGGCCGAAGGCGTTCATGCCCGTGCACGGTGAGTTCCGGATGCTGGCCGCGCACGCGCGACTGGCGGAGGAGGGTGGTGTGCCGCCCGAGGCGATCGTGCTGGCGGAGAACGGCGCGGTCGTCGAGTTGACGACGCAGGGCGCGCGCATCGTCGACGAGGTCGAGTCGGGTGTCACGTTCGTGGACGGTCTTGGCGTCGGCGACGTCCACGACGTCGCGCTGCGCGACCGTCGCCACCTCTCCGAGGACGGCGTCCTGATCGTCGTCGCCACGCTCGCCGGCACGAACGGCCGAGCAAGCGCCGGGCCGCCCGAGCTGATCGCACGCGGCTTCGCCGATTCCGGTCCGCTGCTCGACGAGATGCGCGACGAGGCCTCGCGCGTGCTGGACGACTGTTTGCAGCAGAACATCGTCGAGATCAAGTTGCTCCAGGAGCACATCCACGACGGACTCGGGCAGCTCGTCTACGATCGCACCGGTCGACGGCCGATGATCCTTCCTGTAGTTGTAGAAGTATGAAAGTTCGTGCGGCATATGAGCCCGGGTGGGCCGACGTGCTCGAAGAGAACGCGATCGAGCACGAAACCGCTCGCCGGCTGGTCGGGCAGCTCGGTGCCTGCGAGGCGAGCGCGCTCGCGTTTTGCCGGTTGCTGGAGAGATGGGCGCGCGGGGAGCCGGAACCGTCCACGCCGGGCCGTCGCCAGGCGGCGCTGCGGCGCGCAGCCGACCGGATCGAGACAGCGCTCGCGGGACTCGAGGGGCCGCTCGCCCGCTACCTGCTCGAGCTCGAGGCCGATCATGCGGAAGGACGCTCCTGGTACGGCGCCCCCGGCGCCGCCGAGTTGCTCGAGTGGGGACCGATCCTGACTCGGGCGGGCGTCCACGTCAGCGCGATCCGCGTTGCGCAGACCTACCTCGAGCTGGCGGTCTTCCTGCGCGCGCTGGAGGGTCTCGCCGACACCGCCCGGATCAGGGCTTCGCTCGGCCGCTCCTCGCTCTGGGCCGGCCTGTTCGACCTCCGCGAGAACCTGCTCGGCCGCACGCTCGACGACCTGCGCGCGCTGGCGGCTTAAGGCTCGGCTCGAAAGACGAGGACTTTGCTGAACCGCCTGCCGTCGATCTGGAACCCGTAGCAGCCTGGCGCACGTACCCATTCCGTGGACGCTCGGATGCCCCAGCCGGGCGCCTGCGCGGCAGTGCCCCAACTCCCGATCCGCAGCTCCGCTCGCGATCTGAACCCGATCGCGTTGGCTCCGTCGAGCTGGCGACCGCGGATCAGAACCCGGCCCCGGTACTTCGGACGGACGATCCACATGACCTTGAAGCCATACCAACCCCTATCGGCCGGCCCGTTCGCGTAATGGACGACGGCGTCGGGTGAAAAGGCTCCTCCGTACACGGGGCCGGCGCGGCCGAGCACGTGCCCGCCGAAGGCCGGGTTGAGAGCCTCCGCGGGCTGAGTCGGCGACGTGGGGCACGCCGCCCCCGACTCGAGGTGCGGGATGTGCAAAGGACGATGCAGCACCCGCCACGGATCGAGTCGTGCTGAGGAGGTAGCAGTTGCGGCGACCGCCGCCGCGACGAGGACGGCGACGACGATAGGCGCGACCCTCCGCATAGGCACCCTGATTGTAGATCCGATCGCTGAGGGCGATGCCTAACCTTCCGCAGATGCGGATTCCGGATCGGTTCCTCCGCAAACCCGGCGAGCCGGCTCGCGGGACGTTCGCGTGCCCTGCTGCGGTTTCGTGACGCTCGACGAGCGGCCGCCCGGGACGTACGAGATCTGTCGCGTCTGCGGCTGGGAGGACGATCCCGTTCAGTTCGCGGACCCCGACTATCGGGGCGGCGCGAACACCGACAGCCTGCGGGAGCATCGAGCCGGATTCGAGCTCGGGCTGGCTGCGCACCCGGACTGGGCCGAAGGCGAACGCAGGCTGCAGGAGGCAGAGCCGCAAGCGATCTACCAACACCCGTTGGCCTATCTGCTCGGCCTGGAGGGGATTGCCCTGCTCCACGCCTTCGCCGGGGAGTACGACCGCGACTTCACCTTGGACCGCCTCGCCGAGATTCGTGCACTTTTGGCTGCCGGCGAAGAACTCGGCGACGGGGTGATGGTGGACCCGATACCGACGACGGAGGGGTACGGCAGCTGGGCCGAGTTCTACGACGAACCCGGAAACCAGCTGATCGATGTCGAGCAGCCGATCGTGCGGGAGATGCTCGACCGCCTGCCGCGAGGCATCGCGCTCGACGCCGCGTGCGGCACGGGCCGCCACACCGCCTATCTCGCCTCACTCGGCCACACGGTGATCGGCATGGACAGCTCAGCCGCGATGCTGGAACGCGCACGCGAGAGGGTGCCCGGCGGCGAGTTCCACGAGGCCGACCTGCACGACCTGCCGTTGCCCGACGACCACGTCGACCTCGTGCTCTGCGCCCTTGCGCTGATGCACGTCCCAGACCTGGAGCCGGTGCTCGCGGAATTCGTCCGCGTTCTGCGACCCGGGGGCAACCTGGTGATCTC
>VAWH01000069.1:0-47332 GCA_005888315.1 Actinomycetota bacterium
GATTGAAACCGCTGCGCTCTAGATGTGCTCGACGGCGTAGAGCTGCCACGCACCGGGCAGCCCCTTGAACTCGGCTGTGCCGCGATCGGCGAAGGCGATTCCCGATCCGGCCACGAGGTCTTTGACCGTGCTCGAGACGAGGATCTCGCCCGGCCCGGCCTGAGCGGCAACACGCGCCCCGATGTGCACGGCAATACCGCCGATCTTCTCACCGACGATCTCGCACTCTCCCGTATGCAGGCCTGCGCGTACCTCGAGCCCGAGTTCACCGACGGAATCCGTGATCGCGCAGGCGCACCGGATCGCCCGCGCGGGGCCGTCGAAGCTGGCGAAGAAACCGTCGCCTGCCGTGTCAAGCTCGCGGCCGCGAAACCGATCCAGCTGGCGACGAATGACCGCATGGTGCGATGAGAGCAGCTCGGCCCAGCGATGGTCGCCGAGGTCGGTCGCCTTCGCGGTCGAACCGACGATGTCGGTGAACAGCACGGTACTCAGCATCGTCTCCGGCTCGGCCTCCTCCCAGGCACCCACGACGAACCGCTCGGTCTCGGTCGGAACGGCGTCGACGAGCCAGACGGATTGATCGCCGTCGGCGATCTCGACCCGTTTCGCCTGCGGGATCCGCCCCGCCATGTACTCGGCGTGACCGCGGTTTTTGGGCCCGTGCAAGATCAACGTTGGGACGCGAACCGCAGGGAGAACGTCGCGCACGTCCACGTCCATCGCCATGCGGTGGACCATGAGCGCAGCGCCCGGACTTGCGCCGTAGCGCATCATGTTCACGAACCAGTTCCGGAAACTCTCGTCGTCCGCGGCCGACGGGTAGCTGCGGGAGAGAACTCTGTCGAAGTACTCCCGGCTTCCCCAGCCCCGCTCGAGCTCCGCGAGATCGCGACGCCACTCCTCATCCGTCCTTCCCCACGGGTAGTCCTCGCTCCAGACCGCCTTCGCATACGGGTTGAACAGAACGAGCGCCGCAATTCGCTCCGGATACGTCGCCGCATAGAGCAGCGCCATCGGCGCCGCCTCGAAGGTCGCCAGTAGCGCTGCCCGCTCGATCCCCGCCGCGTTCATCACCGCCCGCACATCGTCGATCCGCGTCTCTAGTGTGGGGACCCCGCGCGGGCGATCGGACAGACCCGTCCCGCGACGGTCGAACCGCACCATCCTCGCGAACGACGTGATCCGCACGTAGAAGCGGCGGATGATCGGGTGCTCCCAGGCATAGGCGAGGTTCGACACGAACCCCGTCACGAACACGACGTCGTGAGGACCGTCGCCCACGATCTGGTACGCGATCGCGACGTCCCCACTGCGCGCATAACACACGTCCGAGCATTCCACGCCTATAGTTTGGGCAGCGCCGCGCCGGGCGACAAGCCGGACCGGGACCACCGAGCAACGCCCATCGGAGCGCGCCGTTGTCAAACTGCCCAAGTCGGTTCAACGAGAGGCTCCACCTCCCCAAGGTCCAACCTTCGCCGGAGGTGGCGCCGGGTCAGCGTGTCTGAGAGGATGAAGCCGGAAACGGTTTCGTTCCGATGAGGAGCAATCTGAGAGGCCAGGCCGCTCGATCACGCCGCCCTCGCTCTCGAGGACGTCGCAGTGCTGAGCCGTCTGAGCCACCCCGCTCGTCGGCGTCCTCAATCTCAGGGCTCCCACAACCTCAACAGCAGAGGAGGGCCCCGGGTGTATAGCCACAACGGAGACAACTTTTTCGTCGTCGACGGTCATCTCCACTTCTGGGACGCGAGCCCGGCGAACTGGGTGAGCGGCCAGGAGCAGTACGCGAAGGGCTGGATCGAATGCTTTCACGCGTATATGGGCCTTGGTCCCGAGGAGACGCACTGGCCGATCGAGAAGTTCCAGAAGTACTCGGAGGATGACTTCGTCAAGGATGTCTTCGAGGACGGCCACGTCGACGTCGGCATCTTCCAGTCGACGTACCTGAAGGAGTGGTACAGCGAGGGCTTCAACACGCTCGAGAAGAACGCGGAGCTGGTCGAGAAGTACCCAGACCGCTTGATCGCCAACGGGCGGTGGGATCCGCGCGAGGGCGAGGCGGGCCTACGGCAGCTCGAGGAGGACGCCAAGCGTTACAACCTCCAAGGCGTCAAGCTCTACACGGCCGAGTGGTATCAGGGCTCGCGTGGGTGGTCGCTCAAGAGTCCCGAGTCGCAGCGGTTCCTGGAGAAGTGCCAGGAGCTCGGGATCAAGAACATCCATGTGCACAAGGGCCCGACGATCTGGCCGCTCGACAAGGACGCGTTCGACGTCTCGGATGTCGACTACGTCGCTACAAACTTCCCGGAGCTCAACTTCATCGTCGAGCATGTCGGCCTGCCGCGGATCGAGGACTTCTGCTTCATGGCCACGCAGGAGCCGAATGTCTACGCGGGGCTCGCGGTGGTCATCGGGGGTTTGATGCACGCCCGGCCGCGCTTCTTTGCCAAGGTGATGGGCGAGCTGCTGTTCTGGGTCGGCGAGGACAAGATGCTGTGGGCCAGCGACTACGCGATCTGGGAGCCGAGGTGGCAGGTCGAGGGCTTCGTCGACTGGACGTCCCCGGAAGACGTGGAGTTCTCGGACTACCCGCGGCTCACGACCGACGGGAAGAAGAAGATCCTCGGCCTCAACGCCGCCAAGCTCTACGGAATCGACGTTCCGGAAGAGTTTCAGATCTCGGATGAAGCGGGAGAGCCGGCGGCGAGGGAGGACGCACAGCTCGTCGATTCGGCATGAATACCCGGGCGCGCGTCCTCGAGGCGCTGAGCAAGGTCCACGATCCCGAGCTCGACGAGCCGATCACCTCGCTGGGGTTCGTGACCTCCTGTGAGGTGTCGCCCGACAGCGAGGTGGAGATCGTGCTCCGGCTGCCGACGCCGCAATGTGCTCCCAACTTTGCGTACCTGATGGCAGCCGACGCGCGCAACGCCGTGCGCCGGCTGCCGGAGGTCGGCCGGATCGAAGTCAGGCTGGAGGATCACTACACGGGCGAGGAGATCAACGCCGCAATTGCGCGCGGCGACGGGTTCGCGGCGGCGTTTCCGGGCGAGACCGACGACGATCAGCTGGATACCCTGCGCGAGCTGTTCCAGCGCAAGGCGCTTGTCGCCCGCCAGGCGAGGCTGTGCAAGGCGCTGCTGGCGGATGGCCTGACGCCCGAGCAGGTCACTGAGCGCCGCGTCGCGGACCTCCGCGACGATGCCGACGCACGGCGGTGCCTGGAGTTGCGCGGGCAGCTGGGAATCGGCTGCGACCCCGACTCGCCGGCGTTCGTAGCGCCCAACGGGGAGCCCGTGGCGGCCCATGAGCTGACGCTCTGGCTGCGGAAGGCGCGACTCGTGCGAACGAGCCTCGACGTGAACGGCAGCATCTGCCGGTCCCTTCTGCAAATCCGATCCCGGCGGGGGGCCGAGCTCGAGAAGGTTGGAACATGAAGGCAGCGCGGTTGCACGCCTACCACGACCCACTGGCCTTGGACGAGGTCGAAGAGCCGCGTGCTGAGGGGCCGCTCGACGTCGTCGTGCACATCGGCGCGGCCGGGCTGTGCCGCACCGATCTCCACATCCAGGAGGGCCAGTGGGCCGAGAAGTCCGGCGTGAAGCTGCCTTACACGCTCGGCCACGAGAACGCCGGCTGGATCCATGAGGTGGGCTCGGGCGTCACGAACGTCGAGGTCGGCGACACCGTGATCGTGCACCCTTACATCACCTGTGGGCTCTGTGCGTCCTGCCGCCGCGGCGACGACATGCACTGCGCCAACGGCCGTTTCCCGGGAATCAGCGAAGACGGTGGGTTCGCCGACTTCTTGCTGACGAGCGCCCGGTCCGTGATCAAGCTCGACCCGTCTCTGGAGCCGAAGGACATCGCGGCGCTGGCCGACGCCGGGTTGACCGCGATCCATGCCGTCAAGAAGACGCTGCCCGTACTCGAACCCGGAACGCGCGCCGTTGTGATCGGGGCGGGCGGCCTCGGCCACATCGGGATCCAGTGCCTGGCGGCGATGACGCCGGCCGAGATCATCGTCGTCGACCCATCCGAGCCAGCGCTCGCGCTCGCCCGCGAGGTCGGCGCCGACCACACGGTCCGGGTCGACGACTCCCACGTCGACACCGTTCGAGAGCTCACCGACGGGCTGGGCGCAGAGGTGATTCTGGACTTCGTCGGCGAGAAGGGCGCGCTCGAAGACGGGATCGGGATGATCCAGGACGGAGGCTTTTACCACGTGATCGGCTACGGACAGAACCTCGTCGTCCCGACGATCGACATTATTTCGCGCGAGATCTCGTTCATCGGCAACCTCGTCGGCACCTACGCAGACCTCGAGGAGCTGATGACGCTCACTGCCCAGGGCAAGGTTCGCCTGCACACGAACACGTATCCGCTCGACGCGGTTAACGACGCGATGGCCGACCTCGATGGAGGGCGACTGCAGGGACGCGGCATCCTCGTGCCGGCGGCGACCGGCTAGGCCGCCCAGGCACGTTCCACAGGCGTCAGCGCCGCTCGGGATGGCGCCGTTGATGGCCGTCCGGCTAATTGTGGCTGGCGACATGCTCAGGGCCTCAAAGGCAGTCGTCTACTTGGACAGGCTTCCGTGGCCCACTCGTGGCCCAAACGTCGATCAGACACTCCGCTCAATCGTGCGGAGTGGAGGCGCAAGCTGGGGGCGGAAAGCCTGCAAATGGAGGCGTGCACAGCGATTCATCAGGATCCCCGGCCCATCGGCGTCCCTCCCGAACAGCGGTTGACACTACGGCGCCCAGTCAGATAATCGAGCGATGGGGCGGCTCGAGGAGACCTACCAGCATTCACTCCAAGAGCCCGAGGCCTTCTGGGCCGAGGCTGCGACGGCGATTGAGTGGGACGAGCCGTGGCAGCGCGTACTCGACGACTCGCGCGCACCGCTCTACCGCTGGTTTGCCGGCGGACGCATGAACACGAGTTACAACGCGCTCGACCGCCACGTCGAGGACGGTCGTGCCAACCAGCCGGCGCTGATCTACGACTCGCCCGTTACCGACACGGTCGCGACGCTTACCTACCGGGAGTTGCGTGACGCGGTCGCGCTCTTCGCGGGCGCGCTTGCGGCACAGGGCGTCACACGTGGCGACCGGGTCATCGTCTACATGCCAATGATCCCTGAGGCGGTGATCGCGATGCTCGCCTGTGCGCGGCTCGGCGCGATCCATTCCGTCGTGTTCGGTGGCTTCGCCGCGAACGAGCTCGCGACCCGGATCGAGGATGCGAAGCCGAAGGTGATCGTCTCGGCGTCGTGCGGGATCGAGCCAGGCCGCCTCGTCGAGTACAAGCCGCTACTCGACGCCGCGATCGGCATGGTCGAGTCGAAGCCCCAGCGCTGCATCGTGCTCCAGCGACCCATGCTCGAGGCCGCGCTCGATCCGGATCGGGACATCGAATGGAACGCAGCGCTGACCGGAGCCACGCCGGCGGCTTGCGTATCGGTGGATGCAACCGATCCCCTCTACATCCTCTATACGTCGGGGACCACCGGACAGCCGAAAGGGATCGTCCGCGACAACGGCGGCCACGCGGTGGCGCTCGCCTGGACGATGAAGAACATCTATGACGTCGATCCTGGCGAGGTCTACTGGGCCGCCTCTGACATCGGCTGGACGGTCGGCCATTCCTACACCGTGTACGCACCGCTTCTCCACGGCTGTACGACACTGCTGTACGAAGGCAAGCCGGTCGGGACGCCGGACGCCGGCGCATTCTGGCGCGTGATCGAACAACACGACGTCTGCACGCTGTTCACCGCACCAACGGCCTTCCGCGCGATTCGCCAACAGGACCCCAACGGCGAGCAGATCGAACGCTACGACCTGTCTCGTTTCCGCGCGTTGTTCCTTGCGGGTGAGCGCTGCGACCCCGAAACGCTCAACTGGGCAGAACAACAACTGCGCGTGCCGGTGATCGACCACTACTGGCAGACAGAGACCGGCTGGCCCGTCGCGGCCAACTGCATCGGGATCGAGCGCTTGCCGGTCGTGCCCGGATCGCCCACCAAGCCGGTGCCGGGCTGGGACCTTCGGGTCGTCGACGAAGACGGCAGTCAGCGTCAGCGAGGCGAGATCGGCGCCCTCGTCGTCAAGCTGCCCCTCCCGCCCGGCTCCTCACCGACGCTCTGGAAAGCAGATGATCGCTTCCTCGGCACCTACCTCTCGAGCTTCCCCGGTTACTACGAGACGGCCGACGCCGGCTACATCGACGACAACGGCTACGTCTTCGTGATGGCTCGCACCGACGACATCATCAACGTCGCCGGCCACCGACTTTCGACCGGAGCGATCGAGGAGGTGCTCGCCGCGCATCCCGACGTAGCCGAGTGCGCAGTGGTCGGCGTCGCCGACGAGCTCAAGGGGCAGATCCCGCTCGGGCTGCTCGTCCTCAAGGCGGGAGTCGAGCGCGAGCACGCCGAGATCTGCGACGAGACCGTGCAGCTCGTCAGAGAGCGCGTCGGCCCCATCGCCGTCTTCAAGCAGGCGGTCGTCGTCGACCGCCTACCGAAGACGCGCTCGGGCAAGATCCTGCGGGGCACGATGCGGCGGATCGCCGACGGGGAGAGATACACCACGCCGGCAACGATCGACGACCCGGCAGTCCTCGACGAAATCAGCGAGACGCTCGAGCGGATCGGCTACGCCCAGATTCAGCCGGCCGTGGGTCGCTAAAGGCACGCAGCCGTCGGTGCGTACCGCGGCCCGGCGTTGCAGCTTCTTCGTCTCACTCGCCGCGTTCCTGTTGCCTGCCTTCTCGTGTGGACACAAGCCCACCCATCCTCAAGCGCTGCGCAACTGCGTCGACCGCTGGAACCAGGGCAACATGGTCGGCTGGGGCCCAGGCCCGGCGAACGTTGCCTTCCGCCGGCCGAATGCCAGGGAGCACTCCTCGATTGAGCTGTCCTCAAGGCGCCAGTGCATCGTCGCCACCCCCGCAGGAGACGGGACGTGGACCTGTGTGCTGTCCAGCACCGGGGCCTACTGGTGCCCGCCGCTCCACGAGGCGACGGGGCCGCGTCTGCCGGAGAACGCGACACTCGACAGGCGCGGCATGCTCGAGCTCGACTCGCCGTTGAACGGCACGCACCCGGCGCCGCCGCTCGCGTGGCAGCGCTACCCGCGCGTGGACGGCTACGTCCACCCATGGACATCGAGCGGCGAGCTCCGCCCCGGCCTCCGCTTCCAGGGCGAGCGGCGGGGTCGCTGCTTCCTCGCCGCCGAGACGGTCAGATCTGCGGTCAGCTGCCTCTCCGGCGTCTCCAGATACGACGCGTGCTTCCCGCAGCGGCGACCGTGGCAGCGCGGCGACCTGGCCGCCTGTTCATTCGGCCCCGGCTCGACGACATTCACGCGCTGGGTGATCACCCAAGGATCGGATCCTCCGATCTTCGTTCCATGGAGCAGGATCGGCGACATCTCGCTTGGCGGTTTCAAGGACGAGGTGGAGGCCGAGTACGGCTCGGAGCCCATGTACGGCTACCGGCTGCATGGGGGCACAGTGGACGTCACGTTCGACCGTGGCCGGGTCAGCGCGATTCGTTTCTCGACGCCCTACTACCGGACGAGGAACGGCTTCGGCGTTGCGAGCCGGATCCCGCTCGGGCCGTGTCACAGGACGATGGGCTATCCATGCCTCCACCTCTGGCACGGCTTCATGTGGAACCTCACCCTTCGGGAGAAGCCGTGCAGCTGCTGGGTCAAGGTCGGCCGCGGCTCGCGTTCGCTTCCAGCGACCGGCCGTAACTTCCTCAAGCCGTGGTTCTTCATCGACGTCCACCGAGGACGCGTGTCCGGGTTCTACTTCGCGCTGAAGTTCGTCGACTGACGGGACGGCGATGGGCGTGATCCTGAAGGCGCCTTCTAGCGCTGCGCTGCTGTGCGAGCCACCACGGGCGTCAACCCGTCGATGCTCTCGATGCGGACGCTCTCACCGACGTCTGCCCCTCCTCGCTCCGAGCCTGCCAGAGCTCGCCCTGAAACCTGACCTCCCCGAGAGGCCGGCAGGCCCCGACGACCTCGGCGTCCTCTCCGATCATTGCCTCCGCTCCCGTTTTCGGTTTCCAACGCCGCGCCAGGCTCAGGCCCCAGGCGAGCTCGCCCGTCTCGATCGCGACACCGCCGAGGATCGCGAGCAGGCTCCAGGGCCAGGGCAGGAAGACGAGAGCGAGCACGATCGCTGTCAGCGCCACCGCGTAAGCATCTCACCGTCGTTGGCGATCAGGATTGCTGAGACCACGGCTGTCACGCCTTCAGGCGCTTCGTTAGTCGTCGAACGGCAACGAGGGGTTTTGCCGGTGTCCGTGCGGAAACGGTTTCGAGGGAAGCGAAAGACAGCGGAGGAGGTGAATCGATTGGGCGACAAGACCGACCGCGCGTCAGGGACCATGAAGGAGGCTGCCGGGAAGGCGAAGCGGGATCCGAACCTCGCGGCCAAGGGCCGCCGCGAGCAGATCAAAGGCGACGTCAAGAAGAGCGGCAAGAAGCTCAAGGACGCCGCGAAGAAGATGTGACGTGCGAGAACGGCCGGCTGCCGGTGTGCGAGTGGCGGGCTAGAGCACCGGCGCCGGCTCGCGAACGGAGAGGACGTTGAACGCGGCGACCGGCCGCGGGAAACCCTTGAGCGTGAACTCGCCGGCCGGCTCGACCTCGACGTCGTCCTCGACCTCGGCATAGAGACGCTGTGCGATCAGGATCTGCCCGCCCGTGGCCTCGTCGGCGAGCCGCGACGCGAGATTCGTGACGGCGCCGATCGCAGCGTAGTCGGAGCGCTCCTCGAAGCCGACTTCGCCACACGTTGCATAGCCGAGCGCGATGCCCGCCCCGAAGTCGAGGTCGTAGCCTCGCTTGCGCCAGCGCGGCGTGAGCCCGGCCATCTCCTGCCGGAGCGCGCAACCCATGCGTACGGCCCGAAGCGCGTAGTCGGGGATCTCGATCGGGTCGTTGAAGAAGAGCTGGACGCCGTCGCCCTGGAGAAATCCGACGGTCGCGTCGAACTGCTTCACCAGGGCGCCGATCGTGTCGTGGAACTCGCGCAGGACGCGCATCAGCTCCTCCGGCTCGACCGAGTCGGCGAAGCTCGTCCAGCCGCGGAGATCGGCGAAGAGCATCGCGACCTCGCGACGATGGCTGCGCAGGATCGACTCGTTGCCCGAAGAGACGATCGCGTCTGCGAGCTGCGGCGACAGGAAGCGGCGCAGCTGCCCGAGCCGCTCCAGCTCCTCGACCTGGTTGGTCACGCGTTCCTCGAGCGTCCGGTTGAGCTCGCTCAGTTCCGCGGCCTGTGCCTTGATCGTGTCGTGGTACCGCTTGATCCGGAGGAGCGACCGCACTCGCGTGAGCAGCTCGTCGTGGTTGAACGGCTTGGGAATGAAGTCGTCCGCCCCGGCCTCGATCGCCTTCGTCTTCTCGGGACCGATGCTCGACGTGACCATGATCACCGGCAGGACCGCCGTGTCCTCGTTTTCGCGCAGCTGCTCGCAGACCGCGTAACCGTCCATCCCGGGCATGACGACGTCGAGCAGGATCAGATCGGGCTCCTCAGCCTGGACGAGCTCGAGCGCCTCCGCTCCGCTGTGAGCCGAGACGACCTCGTAGCCCCGCGGAGCGAGCACCGCCTCGAGCAGCCGCACGTTCTCCGGGAGGTCGTCGACGACGAGGATCTTGGCCGCGCCGTTGCTGCTATTCAGCGTTCGCTCCGCAGTAGCGCTTGACGGTAACGATGAACTCCGGAACGTCGACCGGCTTCGAGATGTAGCCGTCGAACCCGGCCTCGAGGAAACGCTCCCTGTCGCCGGCCATCGCCTGCGCGGTGAGGGCGACGACGCATGCTCCTGCCGTGCGCTCGTCTGCACGCAGTCGCCGAAGCGCCTCGAAGCCGTCGATTCCCGGCAATTGGGCATCCATGAGAACGAGGTCGGGAGCGTGCTGCGCGGCAAGCTCGAGCGCGTGCTCGCCGGAATCCGCCTCGAGCGTGCGGTAGCCGGTCGCCTGGAGCACGTCCCGGAACAGCTTCATGTTCTTCTCGTTGTCCTCGACGACGAGGACGAGCTCGCCCGCCATCAGCCCGCCTCGACCGGAAGCGTGAACGTGAACGTGCTCCCCACGCCCGGCGTGCTCTCGACCCAGATCCGCCCGCCGTGCAACTCGACCAGCCGCTTCGAGAGCGCGAGCCCGAGGCCCGTTCCCTCGCGCTGCTCGACGCCGACTTGCGTCTGCTGGAACTCCTCGAAGATCCGCTCGTGGTCTTCCGGCGCGATGCCCGGGCCGGTGTCGGCGACCGAGACCTGGATCTCGCCGTTCACCTGCGCCGAGCGCACTTCCACGCTTCCGCCCGCAGGCGTGAACTTGACTGCGTTCGAGAGTAGGTTGAAGACGACCTGCCGGACCCGGCGCTCGTCCGCGGCCACGATCCCGACCGACGGGTCGATCATGAGGCCGAGCGCGACGCCGTTCCGAAGGGCCCGCTCCTTGACCATGACTGTGCCGCGCTCGAGCGCCTCCCGGACGGAGAAGGGCGCGATCTCGAGCTCGACTTGCCCGGCCTCGACCTTCGAGAGGTCGAGGATGTCGTTGATCAGGGCGAGCAGGTGGTCGGAGGACGAGAGGATGTCGCCGATGTACTCCTCCTGCTTCTCGTTCAGGTCGCCGAAGAGCTTCTCGCGCAGGACCTGCGAGAAGCCCATGATCGCGTTGAGCGGCGTCCGCAGCTCGTGCGACATGTTGGCGAGGAACTCCGACTTGTGCCTGCTCGCCGTCTCCAGCTCGCGATAGAGACGGTCGAGCTCGTCGTTCATCCGGTTGACGTTCGCCCCTAGAGCGCCCAGCTCGTCGCGGTTGGCGACCTCGACATGGCGCGTGAAGTCGCCAGAGGCGATCGCCGCCAAGCGTCGGCCGATTCGCTGAAGCGGGCCGATCAGCGACCAAGAGAGCAGCAGTCCGAGCGCGAGGGCCAGGGCGACAGCTCCCGCCGCGACCGCGACGAAGAGATTCCTCGAGCTCGAGTACGAGTGCTGGTTCTCGGCGATCAACGCCTTCGTCTTGGCGGTCGTAGTCTCGGCGAGCCCACGCGCGGCGACCTCGAGGTCGACGGACAGTTGCTCCGCACGCGCATGGAGCGCGCTCGAGGCACGGCTCGAGCGCGCGATCCTCGGGACGAGCACTTTGATTCTTCCGTAGTCGCTCTTGATCTGACGGACCTGACCAGACTCGCTCGCTGTCGGCTTGAACCCGAGCTGCGTCGCCGTTCCAAGCAGCGCGAGCACGCTCTCAACCGG
This sequence comes from Actinomycetota bacterium, assembly GCA_005888315.1. Taxonomy (GTDB): domain Bacteria; phylum Actinomycetota; class Thermoleophilia; order Gaiellales; family Gaiellaceae; genus 13-2-20CM-68-14. Next base: position 11,300 of record VAWH01000069.1, read on the forward strand.
CTGCTGGATCTTGCGTAGGCAGGCCGGCCCGAGGGCTCCTGCAGCGGAGCGTCGTCCGCCGTTCAGCCATGTCGCGTAGTCAGCGTTCCCCGCACAGATCGCGAGCTCCTGCCGGAGCGCGGCCGCGTCCGCCTCGAGCTGCTGGTAACCGGCGACGCGAACCTGGAGAGCGCCCAGATGCTCTGCGCGCAGGTTCGACTGGCCGAGAACCCGAAGCCCGAGCAGCGCGACGAGGACCAACAGCGCGGCGATCGAGAGAAAGCCGACGAGCAGCTTCGTGCGAACCTTGACCGGCAGCCGCCCGACCGCTCGCACGAGCGGGTTGTCGGCGCGGCTGAGCAGCCGCCGTTTGTCCGCATCGGCTGCTTGCCTGGGTGCGACCGCCGATTCGGTCAAGAGCTCACGGCTTCAGCGTCACCGTTGCAGCGGTCAGGTTGGTGATCAGCCACCGGCCGTTGATCTTGCGCACCTCCTGGTCTGCGCCCACCGCCGTCACGACCTTGCCCGTGTCGACGTCGACGTAGTGGCACTCGAAGTAGAGCGTTCCTTTGCTCCCGTTCACCGTCGCTCGGATCTTGTAGGCGGGCGTATCCGACTCCCAGTGGTTCTGAGGCTGGAACGGTCCCGATTTGGCGAACAGTCCCCGAATCGCGGTCTTGCCCGTATAGGTCTTGCCGCCGATCGTCGCCGTCGCCTTTGGCGCCCACAGCGACATCATCAGATTGAGGTTCTTCCTCGATGCCGCTTTGTGCCAGGTCTTCTCGATCTGGTCGATCTTGTACAGGTTGGCGAGCTTTTGGTCACTCGTGTTGGAGTCCTTGCCCCAGGCGCTGTAGCCGGCGATCAGGACGCCCAAGCCGACGAGCGTCGCTGCCATGAGTAGCTTCTTCACGCCGCATCCCTTCAGTTGTCGTTGCCGATGATCTCTAGACGGTCTCGCGGCCTTCGATCTTCTGGCGCTTCCCCTGCGCAGATGGTCTCACGGTTTTTCGGTCTTGGCTAGCGACGGCCCGCTACCGCTGCGACGAAGCTCTCCGGGTATCTGCTGCCGCGCCGGCGCTGGCATCGCTCCCGTGCAGGAACGCTGCGGCGCCAACCTTCCCGTAGAAGGATTCCGCGTGCGCACGCTGCGCCTCGGCCTCGGTCTCGCGACCTGCAGCGGCGAACGCGTCGGCCGCCCGTAGTCGCACGTACGCGGCTGCCGCTGGATGCCCGATGCCGTCGATGATGTTCGCGGCTCGACCGAGATCGTCCTCACAGATCGCCCGAGCCGCGTCGTTCCATGGGCTCTTGATCGGATCTGCGTCCAGCACCACATCGGAAAACTCGTTCGCGCGCCCGAGGTCACGGAACACCCACGCGACGTCGACCAGAGTCGGAAAGGCCGAGCAAAGCGCAGGCACCATCACTTCGCCGATTCCGGCGAGCTCGGATGCGAGCTCGTCGGCCTCGCCGCGGCTTCCGGTTAGAAGTGCAACGGCCGCACGGACGGAGTACGCGGCTGACTGCGCCTGCAGATCCGAGGCGCGTGCAAGGTCGCGCCCGCGCGCGCTGTCACGTTCGGCGCCGGCCGAATCCCCGCGCGCGAGCCTGATCCATGCGCGCAGCGAGAGGACGCGCGGGTCGCTGTAGTAGCGGTCGCCGGCCTCGGCCGCTGCGATCAACTCTTCCGCAATTGCGAGCGCCTCGTCCCATCGGCCATCGAGGTAGGCCCAGTCGGCGGCGTCGGCTCGTGCGTTAAGCACGTGTCGGGCGAGGCCGTAACGCCCGGAAAGCTCGAGGTGATGGTGCCACGCGCGCCGTGCGTCGATGAGCCTCCCGAAGAACTGGAGCTCGGAAGAGAGATTGCCGTAGCCGATGACAACCATCTCGAATGCACCTGCGGCCTGCGCGACCGAGATGCCGGTCTCGATCTCGTCGAGGCCGCCGGGGTCACCGAGGCAGCAGCGGGCACACCCGACGACGATGTGGAGGCGAGCGCGCTGGTCCTCCATTCCGAGCGCCTCGACCAGCGGCATCGCCTCGGCTCCGACGCGAATCGACTCGTGAAAGCGGCCGGCCAGCATGTGGAAGCCGCTTTGATTCGTCAGCGCTTCCGCTCTCGCGCGAGATGCGGGTTGGGCAGCCACGGCGTCGAGAGCGACCGCGATGTAGTGGTCGGTTCCGGCGCGGTTGCCGACGAACCAGCAGAAGCGCGCCGCGAGCGTTGCCGCTTCACCCGCGCCTTCGAGGTCTCCCGTTGCGCGGAATCCCTCGAGCGCCTCGCTCAACAGGTCGAGTCCAGGCCGCCCGAGCAGGAAGAGCGCGCGTGCGCGCTGGAGCAAGAGCCGCGGTCGCTCGGGATCGTCGGGAGAGCACAGTGCGAGGGCGTCCGCGAAGAAAGCCGCAGCCGGTTCGGACGCGGAAAGCGCCAAGGCGCGCTCGCCTGCCGCAGCTACCGACGCGCGCGTGCGCTCGAGCAGGACCGGATCGTCCGCGACGCCGGCCGCGCGGGCGAGCTCCAACGCCTGCCGGTAATGGTGAGCAAGCAGCTCCGCGTGATCCTCGGGGCGTCCGAGCCCTTCGATCCACTCAGCTGCCCGACGGTGCTTCTCCCCGCGTGAGCGACGCGGGATCTGGCTGTAGGCGACGTCGCAAAGCAGCACGTGCTGGAAGGCGTACTGGGTGTCCTCGGCGACCGCCGATCGCCGCTCCCGGCGAACGAAATCCTTGCGCTCGAGCGTACGGAGCAGGGTTTCCGCATCGGCAGCGGACAGGCCGCTCCCCGTTGCGACGCCGCCGAGCCAGAAGACCTTCCCGTGCACAGCGGCCTCTCGGAGCAGCTCCTTTTCGGTTCGGGGCAAGGCGTCCAGTCGAGAAGCGATGACACCTTGAACCGACTCCGGCAGCTCGCCGCTCGTACCGCGCTCCGCCAGCATGCGAACGTATTGCTCCGCGAACAGCGGGTTGCCACCCGCTCGCTCGAGCAGCGTTTGTTGCTCGTCCGCAAGCTGAAGCGGCCGCTCGAGCACCGCCGAGAGCAGGCGCACCGTCTCGTCGTCGCCGAGAGGCTGCAGCGAGATCGTGGTCGCGTTTGCCTTCCCGCCTCCCCAGGCCTGGCGCCGCTCCAGCAACTCCGGCCGTGCTGTTCCGACGATCAGGAGTGGGACGCCGCGGAGCCAGTCGACGAGGTCGTCGAGGAAGTCCAAGAGGCCGTCGTCCGCCCAGTGCAGGTCCTCGAAGACGAGAACAGCCGGCCGGCGCTCGGCGATCGTTTCGAAAAAGCGACGCCACGCCGCCATCGCGGCCTCTGCACCGCCGTCGGCGCTGCCGTCACCCGTCACACCGATGAGCGCACGGAGCTCTGTTTCGAGCCAACGCGCCTCGCTCGCCTCCGGCGTCAGCCTCGCAACGGCGTCGTGGAGCTTCCGCTCAGCCTCATCGGCACCGTCGGTCTCGAGGATCCCCGCCTCAGCCTTGACGATCTCGCCGAGCGCCCAGAACGTCACTCTCTCGCCGTAGGGCAGACAACGGCCCTGGCGCCATGTGATCAGCTCGGGCTCGCGCTCGACGACCTGCGAGAGCTCGGCGACAAGCCGCGACTTGCCGATTCCGGGAACGCCGACGAGCGTGATGAGCTGCGCCGCGCGCTCTTCGCGGACGCGGCCGAGGCTCGAGCGCAGCAGCTCGAGCTCGCGATCGCGTCCGATGAACGGCGTCCTTGCGCGTTCGGCCACGTCCACTCCGAACCGGGCCACGGCCTCGACCGCTTCCCAAACCGGGATCGGCTCCGCCTTGCCCTTCGCCTGTACCGGTGGCGCGTCCTGATACCGAATCGCGTCGCGCGTCGCGCGATAGGTCGTCTCGCCGACAAGCACCCCGCCGACCGGCGCCGGCGCCTGCAATCGCGCGGCCGTGTTGACGACGTCGCCGGCCACCATCGCCTCGCCCTCGGCCGGTCGCGCACCGACGTGCACCAGCGCCTCGCCGGTGTTGATCGCGATCCGCACCTGCAGATCCGGTTGTTCCGCGACCCAGTCACGGATCGCGAAGGCCGCCCGTACCGCACGCTCGGCATCGTCCTCGTGCGCAACCGGTGCGCCGAAGACGGCCATCACCGCATCGCCGATGAACTTCTCGACCGTGCCTCCATGCCGCTCGAGCTCCGCGCGCAGGCGGGCGTGATAGGGCGAGAGCAGCGCGCGGACGTCCTCCGGATCGAGCCGCTCCGCTTGCGCGGTGAATCCGACGAGGTCGACGAAGACGACCGTGACGATCTTCCGTTCCTCGCCGAGCGCGCGCTCGTCAGCCTGCAGCGGACTTGCGCAGGAATTGCAAAAACGAGCCCCTTCGGGATTCTGCTGACCGCAGCTCGGACAGGTCACCACAGCCAAAGCGTACGACGTGCCCTTCCGTTGGTCACGGTCCGACGCAGACGAGCCGCGGGTTAAGCCTCGAGACGAAGCAGCGAGCGATTCCGCGCAAGCAGGTCGAGGACCGTGCCCACGTCGTCGGCGGTGTTGTAGCAGTGGGCCGAGATCCTGAGATTGCCGTCCCGCGAGGAGGTCACGACGCCTGCGTCCGCCAGCGCGGCGACGAGCTTTTCGACGTCGGTCGAGGCGACGCAGACGAGCGCGCCCCGCTCCTCCGGCGCGCGCGGCGTGACGACCTGAGCATTGAGCTCGTCGAGGCCTGCGAGGAGCAGCGCGTTCAGCTCGCGGACGTGGGCCTCCGTCTCCTCGATCCTGATTTCCCGCATCAGCTCGATCCCGGCGATCCCTGCGTAGATGGCCGGAATCGGCGGCGTGCCCGACTCGAACCGGCGGGCCGTCGGGGCCGGCGAGTAGTCGTGGATGTCCATCTCGAAGATGTTGCGGTCGGCGAACCACCCCGTCGCGGTCGGCTCGAGCTGCTCGACGAGGTCGCGGCGGCAGTAGAGAAACCCGAGCCCGGCCGAGCCGAGCAGGTACTTGAGGACCCCGGCGGCGAGAAAGTCGCAGCCGAGCGCCTTCACGTCCACCGGGAGCGAACCGACGGACTGGTATGCGTCGAGCAGGACGAGGGCGCCCCGCTCGTGGGCGAGCTCGGCCACGCCGGCGACGTCGAGCCTGCTCCCGTTGCGAAAACAGACGTGCGTGACCGCGACGAGCGCCGTCTGCTCGTCGATGGCCGCCTCGAAGCGCTCGAGCGGAATCGTCGCGCCGGGCTCGGCGGGAACATGGACGACGCGGGCGCCGCGCCGCTCCTGGGCATGCCAGATCTGGCCGATCGTCGGAAACTCGAAGTCGCTGACGACGACCTTGTCACGGCCGTTCTGGAAGGGGAGCGCGCTCGCGATCGCACTGACTCCCGCCGAGACGGACGTCGTGACCGCCACCTCGTCCTCCGCGGCGTTGAGGAGACCCGCGACACTCCGCCGCGCGCCCTCGAGCTGCTCGACCCAGTACTCCCAGGGCGCGCCGTGCTCGTCCCAGTCGGCGAGGTAGCGGCCGTACGCCTCGCGCACCGCGTCCGAAAGCGCCCCCTGCGAACAGCTGTTGATGTAGACGCGCCGGTCGAAGATCGGGAAGCGATGCCGGATCCGCGCCGGCAGCGCGTCGACGCTAACGGCCAAGGTAGGCCTTTCGCAGATCCTCGTCCTTGATCAGGGACGAGGCCGCTCCCGAGAGGACGATCCTTCCTGTCTGCAGGACGTAGCCACGATCCGCAATCGACAGCGAGACGTTCGCGTTCTGCTCGACGACGAGGATGGCGACGCCGGACTCGTGCACTTCCTTGATGATCTCGAAGTTCCGCTCCACCAGGATCGGCGCCAGGCCCATCGAAGGCTCGTCCATCAGCAGGAGCTTCGGGCGCGACATCAGCGCTCGCCCCATCGCGGCCATCTGCTGCTCGCCGCCTGAGAGCGTCCCGGCGAGCTGCTTGCGCCGCTCGTAGAGGAGGGGAAAGAGCGAGTAGACCCGCTCGAAGTCCTCCTGGGCGCCGCCCCCGTGCAGGTAGGCGCCCATCTCCAGGTTCTCCTTGACCGTCATCGGTGCAAACAGGCGCCGGTTCTCGGGAACGATCGCCATGCCCCTGCCGATCCGGTAGCTGGGTGGACGGTCGTTCACCTCCTCGCCGTCGAAGCGGACGGCGCCCCGGCGCGGCCGCACGATCCCGATGATCGTCTTCAGCGTCGTCGACTTTCCGGACGCGTTCCCGCCGAGCAGGCAGACGAGCTCTCCGTCGTTCACCTCGAGCGAGACGTCCTGCAGGATGTGGATCTGGCCGTAGTAGGTATCGACGTTCTCGAGCCGGAGCAGCATCAGACGGCTTCGGCCTCTGCTCGCACACCGAGGTAGGCCTCGATCACGAGCGGGTGCGTGGCGACCTCGTCGAAGGCGCCTTCGGCGATCTTGACGCCGTGATCGAGGGCGACCACGCGGTCAGAGATTCCCTCGACGACGTGCATGTCGTGCTCGATCACGAGGATCGAATAGCCCGCCTCCTCCCGGAGCTTGCCGATCAGCTCGGTGATCTCGTGCGTCTCGTGGGGGTTCATCCCTGCGGCCGGCTCGTCGAGGAGGAGCAGGCGCGCGTTCGTCGCCATCGCGCGCGCAATCTCGAGCCGGCGCCGGTTGGCATACGAGAGGCTGTAGGCCGGCTGGTCGTGACGGTAGCCGGCGAGCCGCTGGCCGAAGAAGGCGAGCTTCTCCTCGGCGAGCTGCCGAATGCGCTTCTCCTCCTTGCGCGAGCGCGGGAGCTGCAGCATCGCCTCGAGAACGGTCGCCTTCGTCTTGCCGTACTCGGCGGCCATCACGTTCTCGAGCACCGTCATGTTCAGGAACAACCGCAGCGTCTGGAACGTCCGCGCGATCCCCCGGTTCGTGATCCTGTGCGGAGCAAGGCCGGAGATCTTGTCGCCTTCGAAGACGATCTCGCCCGAGTCGACGTGGAAGATTCCGGTGATCAGGTTGAAGACGGTCGTCTTGCCGGCGCCGTTCGGGCCGATCACGCTGACGATCTCGCCCTCGTCGACGTGCAGGTTCAGATGGTCGATCACCTGCAGGCCGCCGAAGGCCTTCGACACGTCGCGAAGCTCGAGCAGCGGCATCTAGTGCCCCTTCAGGTGATGCTGTGCGTATATTGCCTGGAGGGGCACTTAGACGATCTCCACTCGGGCGGTGCCGAAGATCCCCGACGGGCGCACGTTCATGATCACGACGAGCAGCGCGCCCAGGAGGATCAGCCGCGTCGCCCCGGACACTTGCTCGACGAGTTTGTTCTCCCAGACGAACGAGGCCAGGTAAAGGGTCGGGATCAGAGCGAGGAGACGCTGCCAGCCGTGCAGCATCGTGAGGACGAGCGCCGCGACGATCAGCGCGAAGTAGGCCCAGCCCGCGATGCTTTGCGTGTGTCGCGGCAGCAGCACCCAGTGCTCGAGCCCCCGGCCGAACTGCCCGCCACCCTCGATGTGCCCGGCGGTCCCGCGCGACCAGACTGCGCTGGCGATCCCGTGGACCGCGAAGCCGAATGCAATCGTCCCCAGCAGGACGATGACCGGCTTGTACCAGGGCTTCATGGCGACGAGGAGCGCGAGCACGAGCACGCCGTAGAAGAGGAAGCGCGCGTTCGCCGACGAGCGAAGCAGCTCCGGCGCGCCGTTGACGACGAGCGCACCGATCACGACCCCGCCGATGCTGCCGAGGCCGCCCAGGATGACGATCGCATAGATCGTGATCAGAAGGCCGACGTCGTAGTCGCCCGGAAACGCGCCCGACTGAACGGCGCCGTAGATCGTCCCGCTGAACCCCGCCGTGGCGGCGCCGAACATGAAGGCGAGCAGCTTCAGCCGGTTGACCGGCACGCTCATCACCTCGGCTGCCAGAGGGTCCTCGCGCAGGGCGCGCCAAGCGCGGCCGGTCCGCGACCCGTTGACGAAGTAGAGCATCGTCATCAGGAGGATCAGCGAGATCAGCGTGAAGAAGTAGTACCCCTTCGTCGTCGTGATGTGGTAGCCGAAGAGATTGAACGGATCGATCTGGTCGAGGCCGTTCGCGCCGCCCGTCAGGTCGACCTTGCCGACGAACGGGTAGGAGAAGTCGTTGAGGCCGCCGTTCGCGTTGTTCACGAAGATCACGAAGGCCTGTAGGAAGAACAGCGTCACGATCGCGAGGTAGTCGCCGAGCAGTCGCCAGGACGTCAGCCCAAGCAGCAGCCCGAGCAGACCGGTCGAGACGACGACGATCGGGATCGCGATCTCGGCCTGCAGGTGGTGCCCGGAGTGGCCGCTGGCCATGATCCCGTACAGGTAGGCGCCAACGCCGAAGAAGGCCACGTAGCCGAGATCGAGCAGCCCGGCGAAGCCGACGACGATATTCAGTCCGAGCGCCAGCAGCGCGTAGATGATCGTGATCAGCCCGTAGCGGTAGAGGTTTCCCTGGCTCGTGATGAACGGGAAGATCGCGAACGGCCCGATCAGGATCGCCAGCCGGCCGGGCGCCGGGATTCGCTCCCACACCCGCACGACCATGCCGCTGAGACCGGTCTGGGCCGCCCGCCGCTGCTCGGCCTCGGCGACCCACTCGTCCACCCCTACCCGAGTCCGGTCGGCGGCGTCAACCGGCTCTGGAGCCGGCGCGGGCAGGCCGCCCTCGCTCGGCTGTCCGCGGCCCAGCGTCATACCTTCTGGATCACTGGCGAGCCGAGCAGGCCCGTCGGTCGGATGAGGAACATGACGATCAGCAGCGCGAAGACGTAGAGGTTGGCGTAGACCGACCCGCCGGGGAGGTAGCCGGTGGCAAAGGCTTCCGTAAGGCCGATCAGGAAGCCGCCGAGGACGGCGCCGGGGATGCTCCCGATCCCGCCGACGACGGCGGCGGTAAAGCCCTTCAGGCCGGCGGTGAAGCCCATCAGCGAGAAGATCTGGCCGAAGACGAGGCCAAACATGATGCCGCCTGCGGCGGCGAGGGCAGAGCCGAGGAAGAACGTGAACGAGATGACGCGGTCGATGCTGATGCCCATCATCTCGGCCGCGTCACGGTCGAACGACGTCGCGCGCATCGCCTTCCCGGTCCGTGTCCGTGAGACGAGTAGCGCCAGCACGATCGTCAAGCCGACCGATACCGAGATCGTCAGGATCTGGATATTGGAGATGAAGAAGTTCTGGCCGATGTGGTAGCTCTTCACGCCCACGAGGTCGAAGGTGTCGTAGTCGCGGAACTGCGGCCCCCACAGTAGGAGCGCGCTGTTCTGCAGGAAGATCGAGACGCCGAGGGCGCTGATCAACGGCGCGATCCGAGGCGCGTCGCGTAGCGGCCTGTACGCGAAGCGCTCGATGCCGACGCCGAGCGCGCCGCAGCCGAGCATCGCGACCGCGAACATGATCGCGACCGCAAGCCAGGGAGTGACCGAAGGCGTCAGCGGGCCACCGAGCCACTGGAGGATGAAGAAGCCGATGAAGGCGCCGACCATGTAGACGTCGCCGTGCGCGAAGTTCAGGAGCTTCAGGATCCCGTACACCATCGTGTAGCCGAGCGCAATCAGCGCGTAGATGCTTCCCAGCGTCAGCCCGCTCACGAGCTCGCCGAAGAAGAGGCTCCAGTTCACCGGGGAAAGATTTCACAAAACGAGTGCGGCCCACCGGATGGTGGGCCGCACTCCATTCGACTGCGATCCGCTGGGACTACGCGACCCGGACGAAGACTCCCTTGACCGAGTGGTAGATACCGAACGGCTTCTTGATCATGTCGCCGTGCCTGTCGAAGGCGACGGGAAGGCCGAGCAGCGACGCCTTGGCGGCGATCCTCGTCCTCTTGATCTGCGCACGAACCTCGGCGCGGGACGCCGTGCCGTTCTTGCAGGCCCGGTCGATTGCGCCCGTGACGACCTGCGCCGCCACGTAGCTCGGGGCGCCGAAGAGCTCCGTCGCATGATGGATCCGCTTGAAGGCCGCGACCCTCTTGTCCGCCGGGTTCAGCGGGAAGAACGAGTCGTACACGTTGTTCCCGAGCCCCGCGAACAGGGGATCGAAGAGGCCGTCGGAGCCCATCAGCTTCGTGCCGCTCCTGCCCAGGCTTTTCATCTGCCGGCCGAAGGCCTGCCCTTTCGGCGGCAGCTGCCACGGCAGGTAGACGAGCTGGGTGTTGCGCGGGATCTTGTTGATGATCGACGAGAAGTCCGACTGCTGCTGGCTGACCCCGTCACGGCCGACGGTGACGCCCTTGGCCCTGAGCAGTGTCTGCACCTCGTCGGCGAGGCCGGTGCTGTAGGCCTCCTGGTCGTCGATGATGTAGACCCGCTTGATCTTCAGCGTGCCGGTGATGTAGGCGGCCACGCTCTTGCTCTGCGACGAGTCGGGCGGGACGGTGCGGAAGAAGAAGCCCGTCCGCGTGCCGTCGAGCGTGATCGTGGTGTTCGTCGCCGAGCCGGAGACCCAGCCGAGTCCTGCTCCCTTGAGAGCTCCGGTCGTCGCCTTCACCTCGTTCGAGCCGGCCGGGCCGACCACGCCGAGGACCCTGGCGTTGGAGCCGACCGCCTGCGCGCCCTTGACCGCCTCGGCCGTCCCGTTCGCCGAGCCGAGCATCGTGTCCTCGTTGACGAACCTGATCTTCTTCTTGTGCGTCCTGTTGTAGGTGGACTTGTAGAAATTCGCCCAGTGCACCTGGTTGATCCCGATCGACGCGGCCGGGCCGGTGAACGGCGCCAGCAGACCGATCGAGCGTGTCTTGCCGCACTTGACGAGCGCGCTGTCCGCCGTCGCAGCGGTCGCCGAGCGGTTCGACCCTTTGGTCGACCCCCAGGCGGCCGTCGCGAGCACGGCCAGTACTGCCGCGAGCGCCGCGGCGGTTACCACTTTCTTCATGCTGCCCTCCTCAGAGTTTTCCGGTACCAGATTGAGACGCCGAATGCCGTCATTCGTTTGCCTCGTATGCGCGCGAAGCGGGATCGCCGGCGGGCTGGAAGACGGCCACGATCCGCATCGGCTTGTCGCCGCTGTTCTCGAGCGAATGGACATAGAGCGGCGGCAGGTGGATGCAACTGCCCGCCGAGACAGGCCTGTCCTCCCCATCGCCGTGCAGGACGCCCTCCCCCTCGAGGACGTAGATCACCTCGTCGTAAACGTGGCTGTGATCCGGTGCCCGGCCTGGCGCGATCACGCCGTAGAACTGCGTCATATCGCGGCAGCCGAGCTCTTCCGTGACGAGGTAGCGGAACTCGCGGTCGCCGCTTGCCAACAGCAGAGGCTGGTCGGCGAGCCGGACCGTCCGCGGGCCTACGGGCGTCGCTCCGTTCGTCTGCGGCGCGATTACCGAGACGGTCAGCAGCTCCTCCGGCCCGCGGCTCTCGACCTCGTACGACTCGCCGGCTGCCAGATAGACGCCCGTGCCGGCCTCGAGCTCGTGGGCTTGATCGTCTACGACGAGCCTGCCGCGGCCTGACGCGGCGTAAAGGATCTCCTGGACGCCCTGCAGCGCCCGCGGGAGCGAGCGGCCAGGGTCATATCGAGTCACGTGGAGCTCGAGTAGCTCCGACCCTGCCCGCGCGTCGATCGCGACCGCCCTCGAGGCCGTGTCACCGCCGTCGCGGCGGCTCTCCAGCTCACGTTCATGCACGACGTAGCCCGCCACGCTGCGATTGTCACACGAATCGCAACCGCATTCGACAAGTACGCTCCCCCGGTGGAGTACCGGCGGCTGGGCGGCACCGGCCTGGAGCTCTCGAGCGTCGGCCTCGGCTGCGGCAACTTCGGCGGGATCGGCTCGGCTCCGGAGCTATTCGGCCGCGGCGAGGACGAGGCGGAGGCGTTCGCGATCATGGACCGGGCGGTGGCGGCGGGCGTCAACTTCTTCGACACGGCCGCCTCCTACGGTGGCGGGCGCAGCGAGACCTGGATCGGGAACTGGGGGAGCGAGCGCGGGGAGCCGACCTTGCTCAGTACGAAGGTCTTCTGGTCGGTCACGGGCGACCCGGCCGACCGCGGGCTCTCGCGCGACCGCATCCCGCGCGAGCTCGACGGCAGCCTCGCGCGGCTTCGGACCGAGCGGGTCGACATGTACTTGACGCACGAGCAGGACCCCGAGACGCCGATCGAGGAGACGCTGCAGGCGCTCGACGAGCTGGTCCGCGCCGGGAAGGTGGGTGCGATCGGGGTCAGCAACGTCAACGGCGAGCAGCTCGAAGAGGCGCTCGCGACGAGCGAACGTCAGGGGGTCGCGAGCTTCGGCTGGGTTCAGAACGAGTACAGCCTGCTCCGGCGTGAGGCGGAGCGGGACGTGCTGCCGCTCTGTGCGCGGGAGGGACTCGGGTTCACGCCGTTCAGCCCGCTCTGCGGCGGCTGGCTGACCGGCAAGTACGACCGCGCGCGGCCGTTCCCGGAGGGCTCGCGGATGACCCTGCGCGGCGAGCCATACTCCGACCTTGTGAACGAGAGGACGTTCCGGGGGTTAGACCGCTTCCGAGCCGCCGCCGCGGAGCGCGGCGTCGAGCCGGCCGAGCTGGCGATCGCCTGGGTGCTGAGCCATCCCCAGGTGACGTCGGTCATAGTCGGCCCGCGGCGGCCCGAGCAGCTCGACGCGGCGGTCAGAGCCGTCGATCTCCGTCTCTCCGAGCGGGAGCGCGACGAACTGGCGGAGCTGTTCGCGTGAGCGAGCTGCTCGTCCTTGCACACGAAGAGGTCAAGCGGCTGCTGCCGATGGAGGAGTGCATCGAGCTGATGGCGGAGGCGTTGGCCGACCTCGCGCGAGGTCTCAGCTGGCAGCCGCTCCGCTTCGTGGTCCGCCCGCCGGAGGACCAGAGCTTGATGGGTCTGATGCCGGCGCACCGCTCCTCACCCGAGCCGGCCTACGGTCTCAAGGCGGTGTGCATCTTCCCCGGCAACCCGGCGCGGGGGCTCGACGCGCACCAGGGCGGCGTGCTGCTCTTCGACGGTGAGACCGGCGAGCTACGAGCCCTGATCGACGGGTCGGCGGTGACGTCGATCCGCACCGCGGCGGTCTCGGCCGTCGCCACGCGCGCGCTCGCCCGTCCAGACTCGCGGGTGCTCGCGATCCTCGGCTCCGGGGTGCAGGCGCAGGCCCACTCGGAGGCGATGGCTCGGGTGCTTCCGTTCGATGAGGCGCGGGTCTGGAGCCGGACCGCCGAACACGCGCAGGCGTTCGCGGACGACGCCGGGGCGCCGTTTCCGATCGAGGCCGTCGACAGCGCCGAGGCCGCCGTTCGCGGCGCCGACGTCGTGGTCACCGTGACCTCGGCCCGGGAGCCGATCGTCGAGCGCCGCTGGCTCGAGCCCGGCGCCCACGTCAACGCAGTCGGCTCGTCGATCCCGACTGCACGCGAGCTCGACGCCGCCACGATCGCCGACGCTGCCCTCTTCGTCGATCGCAGGGAATCGACCGTGAACGAGTCCGGCGAGTACCTGCGCGCGGTCGAGGAGAAGGGAATCGGGCCTGACCACATCCGGGCCGAGCTCGGCGAGGTGCTGGTCGGCTCGCACGAGGGGCGCCGCTCTGACGACGAGCTGACCGTCTTCGTCTCGCTCGGCCTCGCCGTCGAAGACCTTGCGGCAGCGGAGTACCTCTACCAGCGGGGCCGCAACGAGGGGGCCGGCGCGGCGGTTCCGTTTTGATCCCGCTCGAGCAGATCCAGATCGCGCAGCAGCGCCTCGCGGGCAGGGTTATCCGTACCCCGCTCCTTCGCTACCGTGGAGATGCGCCGGCGACGGTCTACCTGAAGCTCGAGAACCTGCAGCCGATCGGCTCGTTCAAGCTTCGCGGAGCGCTGAACGCGATCTTGCAGCTGCAGCCGTCCGAGCTGCGGAAGGGCGTGGTGACGGCGAGCGCCGGGAACATGGGCCAGGGCGTCGCTTGGGCCGCGCGCGAGCTCGAGATTGAGTGCACTGTCGTCGTTCCCGAGGGCGCGGCAGAGACGAAGCTGGCGGCGATCGAGCGCCTTAGAGGTCGCGTGGTCGAGGTGCCGTACGAGCGTTGGTGGCAGGCGATCGAGGAATCGAGCTTCGACGAGGTCGACGGCATCTTCGTCCATCCGGTCCAGGACGAGCAGGTGATGGCGGGTAACGGGACGATTGGGCTCGAAATCCTGGAGGACCTTCCGAGCGCCGACGCGGTGCTCATTCCCTTCGGCGGCGGCGGTCTCAGCGTCGGGATCGCGAGCGCGATCAAGGCGCTGCGGCCCGAGGCAGGGGTCTTTGCGGTCGAGCCGGCAACCGGGGCGCCGTTGCGCGAGTCCTTCGCCGACGGTGAGGCTCGGAAAGTCGATTACCAAGCCTCGTTCGTCGATGGTTCCGGCTCGCCGGCGCTACTCCCGAAGATGTGGGAGCTGGCGCGCGGCGTGCTCGACGGCGCCACCGCGGTTTCGATTGACGAGACCGCCGCCGCGGTTCGTCTGCTCGCTGAGCGGTCCCGGGTCGTGGCGGAAGGCGCGGGCGCTCTGGCGCTCGCTGCCGCACTGGCCGAAAAGGGAGGCTCCGGGAACGTCGTCTGCGTCGTCTCCGGCGGGAACATCGACTCAGCGAAGCTGGCGACCATCCTCGCCGGCGGGACACCGTGAACGTGTGGGTGATCGGCGGCGGAGTCATCGGCAGCCTCTTCGCCGCCCACCTCTCGCGAGTGGCCGAGGTCACGCTGGTGTGCCGCCGACCCGAGCATGCGGCCACGGTTGCAGAGAACGGCATTCGCGTCTCCGGCCGGGCCGACTTCGTCGGCCAACCGCGAGCGTCCACCGACCCCGCGGGATTGGCGGATGCCGAGCTCGTGATCGTGGCGACGAAAGCAAACGATGTCGAGGCGGCGGCGGCACAGCTGGAGGACCGCCTCGGCGACGGCACGGTCATGACCGTTCAGAACGGCCTTGGCGCCGAGGAGGCGATCCGGCAGCACGGCCCCTGGCCGCAGCTCTCGGCGGTCACCTTCATGAGCGGGACGAAGCTCGCCGACGACCACGTCGAGTACGTGCTCGACACGCCTACCTGGCTGGCGCCCTATGACGACGCTCCGTTCGCCCTCGCCGAGCGCACAGCGTCTCTGATCGCCGAGTCGGGGCTGAAGGTGGAGCCAATGGCCGACCTGGAGCCCGCGCGCTGGTCGAAGCTGATCTTCAACGCGACCGTGAACAGCGTCGCCGCGCTGACCGGGCTCCCGCACGACCACCATTTCGCGGAGCTAAAGCGGCCGACGGACCTCGGCCATCTGGTGCGCTGCCTGATCGAGGAAGGGACGCGGATCGCGAGCGCCGCCGGGATCGAGCTGCGCGAGGATCCCTGGCAGATGAACGTGCTTGCTACGCAGCGCGGCAGCCGGCACTACCCGTCGATGCTGGAAGACGTCGAGGCGCGGCGGCCGACCGAGGTCGACTTCATCACGGGCGCACTGGTGCGCGAGGCGGAACGGCACGGCGTGGACGCCCCGTTGCTGACGGCCGTCTATCGCCTGGTCAAAGCCCGCGAGGCCTCCTACCGGTGAAAGTGGCGATCGTCGGCTGCGGCGCGGTCGGGTCGCTGTTCGCGGCGAACCTCGCTCAGCTCGACGATGTCGAGGTGTGGGCATTCGATCTCGACGGGCAGCACGTCGAGACGATCAACGACCACGGCCTGCGCCTGTCCGGGGCGGGCGAGGTCGTCGGCAAGGTCCGGGCGACGACGGATGCGGCCGAGCTGCCGGGCTGCGACTTCGGGATCGTCGCGACCAAGTGCATGCACACGGCCGCCGCAATCCAGGCGAGTGCCCCGGCCTTCGCGAGCGGCGCCGTCTGCTCGGTGCAGAACGGCGTCGGCAACGAGGAGGTGCTCGCCGAGCACGTCGAGCGCGTGATCCGCGGGACGACGTTCCCGGCGGGCCGCGTCGTCGGGCCCGGCCACGTGCAGTGGGACGTCAAGGGCGAGACGACGATCGGCCCCTTCGAGGCGAGCCCCGCTCCGATGGCCGAGGTGGATCGGCTCGCGGACGCCTGCACGCGTGGCGGGATGCCGACCCACGCGGTCGCGGACGCCCGCGGCCCGCAATGGCGCAAGCTGATCTTCAATGCGGCGACGAACCCGATCGGCGCCTTGACGGGGCTGACGCACGGCCGCGTCTGCGAGGACGCCGGGCTGCGCCGCCTCGTCTCGCAACTGGTCGACGAGGGGAAGGCGGTCGCGGGGGCCCAAGGGATCGAGCTCGACGCCGATCCCGAGGAGCTGATCGACCACGCGGCCCGGCCCGACGTCGCCTACGACCACAAGGCGAGCATGCTCCAGGACGTCGAGGCCCTCCGGCAGACGGAGATCGACTACCTGAACGGCGGCATCGCCCGTTTCGGCCGCGAGCATGGCGTGCCGACACCGCTGAACGATGCGGTGACGGCCCTGATCAAGGGCTTGGAGGCAGCTTGGGCGCAGTGAGCCCGGCCGACGTCGAGCGCCGCTACGCGAGCGTGCGCGAGGCGCTCGCACGCGATGGCCTCGACGCCGTCATCGTCTCCGGGAGCGAGTACAGCGGCTTCGAGGGCGCCGTTCGATACCTGTCCGGCTTCCTGATCGTCCACCGCTACGCCTACGTGCTGCTGCCGGCGGAGGGCGAGTCGTCGATTGTGTTCCCGTCCGAGGCGCGCTACGTGGGCGAGCACGGGACGACTTGGGTCGACGAGCAGGTTTTCGTCGAAGCGCCCGGCGCCTGGCTCCGCGACCGGGCCCGCGAGCGGGGCTGGCACCGCGTGGGGGTCTATGGCCTGGACTACGTGATGACCGTTCGCGACTACCGAGCCCTTGCGGACGACGGCCTCGAGCTCGTCCCCTACGACGTCGAGTTCGACCTCGCGCGGGCGGTCAAGAGCGACGAGGAGCTGAGCTCGGTCCGCGAAAGCGTGCGGATCAACACCGAAGGCTTCCGGATCTTCCTCGACGACTTCGCAGTCGGCCGCTCGGAGGCGGAGCTGCTCGCCCCGTGCGAGCAGTACTTCGTCGAGCAGGGCTGCGGGCGCATGACGATGGACATGGTGCTCGTCGGCGAGAACGGCGAGGCCGAGCCCGAGTTCCGAATCGCGAGCCCCGAGCGGCCGATCCGGGAGGGCGATCTCGTCCTGCCGTCGCTCGAGATCGCGGGACCCGGCGGCCATTGGGTCGAGGTTTCGCGGGCCATCGCCGCCGGCGGCGAGGCGCCCGGCCCCGAGGCGAGGCGGATGCTCGAGGCCTACGAGGAATATTTCGAGGCCGCACGCTCGGCGCTACGGCCCGGCGCGAGCGCCCACGATGTCCACCGAGCGGTCTCGAAGGGTTTCGCCGACCGGGGCTACGCGCTCGGCCACGTCACCGGGCACTCGATCGGGATGACGATGATCGAGTTCCCGAAGATCGGCGAGGGAGTCGAGACCGAGCTCGCCGCGAACATGGTCTTCTCGATGCACCCGCACGCGATCTCCGCCGACGGCCACGCCTGCCTGTACATGCAGGACACCTGGCTCGTCACGCCGGACGGCGGCGAGCCGCTCGCCGGTTTGCCGATGCGGATCTTCGACGGGTCCCAGTCGCCGCCGCGTACCTGAGCCGGCTCACCAGTCCGCGAAAAGGTTGTTCCACTTTCGACACGATTGGCCCTTGACGAGAACCCGTGTCGGACACCCGGCTCAGCGGCGTCGTCTGCGCCCCGCCGCGGCGAGGACCCCTCCCCAGTAGTGCGGGGCGGATTCCACCTCGATCGATACGTCGCTTCGAGCCGCGACTTCTTCGGCGGCGCGACGCCACCGTCCGGACCGAGTGAGGAACGTCACGGTGCGGTGATCGCGGATCGTCGTGAGGTAGCCGCGCGCACCGACCGATGCTCCGCGCTCGATCACTTGGAGATAGCCAACGAGCCAGCCAGACGGCGCGAAGCGAACCGCCGCCACCTCGTCGAAGGGAATCCGGAGGTCCGGATCACGTCGCTTCCTCGCCAGCACGCCTCTGAGCCCGCGCCTGATCAGCACAGCGTCATTCCCAACTATCAAGCTTCCGTTGTGTCCGCGAAGGGCAGACGACCGCACGGACGAAGCGTAGGGGCATGGCTCTTCGGCCTGGGAGCCCGGGGCTGCTTCTGCTACACGGCCTGGCATGCGTCCGCCTAGTTTCAACTGGAACCATCGGCGGCTAAAATGGTCTAGTTCAAGCCATGCCCCGGACGCTGATTCCTGCTGTTTCGGTTTTGGCGGCGCTGGCTGGGATCCAGCCCGTCGGCGCCTCGAACCCCTGGGCGAAGCTGCACCGCCCGCTCCACCTGCCGCGTCTTGCCCCAGGATCCGCGTGCCCCGTTAGCCGCGTCGATCCGCGCTTCGACTGGCAGCGCTTCCAGATCGTCGGCGGCTCCGGAATCGGGCGCGGGCCCGTCTATCCCGGCCTCGGCGACTCGGCCGGACGTCTGTATACACAGGCGGACGACCAAAACGGCGGCGCTTGGGCCCGGGGGAAGCTCTTCTGGTATGTCCGGCCGAGCTACCGGGGACGCGTATTGATCCGCGGCAGACGGCTGGACGGCCCTCAGTCCCTCGGGTTCAACGGCGGCCGGCTGCCCCTCCGGGAGCTGCGAATCCATCAGTACGAAACCGTTTCGTGGACGGGCCAACCGGCGGGGAGCCGTGGCGTCCCTTCGGACGCGCGCGTGCTCTCATCCGGGTGCTACGGCGTGCAGATCGACGGCACCACTTTCAGTCGAATCGTGGTCTTTACGATCACGGCCCCGTAGCTTCGGCGGCAGACGAGCACAGCTGGATTGATGAAAAATCGTCACACTCTCGGCACGCTTTCGGCTTGACGAAAACAGGTGTCGGACACCTGGTTTAGGCGCAACGTGTGACCAAACCGCGCCGAAAGTGTGAGTTTTTTCACTCCCCTGGGATCACTGGTCGGAAGACTCGCGCCCGGCAAGCTGGAGAAACTCTTCGTCCGTCAGGACGCGCCGCTTCGCCGTTCCTTCCGCCTTCACACGCGCCAGCAGCTCGCGCTGGCGCTCCTCGTCGAGCTCGAGGCCAAGCTCGTCGGCCCTGATCCGGATCGAGTCGAGGCCGCTCTTCTTGCCGAGGACGATGCCCCGCTCGGCGCCGACCAACTCGGACGAGTAGGGCTCGATCGAGGGCGGGTCGTGGAACTGGCTCGCGACGGCGCCGCTCTCGCGGACGAAGAGATTCTCGCCGACGACGGGCTTCCACGGGTCGAGCTCGTAGCCGCTCAGCTCCCGCACGCGCGCCGAGACCTCGCGCAGCCGCTCGAGGCGCACGTTCGTCCGGACACCGTAGAGCGCGTGGAGCGCCAGCGCGACCTCGCCGATGCTCGCGTTGCCGGCGCGCTCGCCCATGCCGTTGATCGTTCCGTGGATCCACCCGGCCCCCGCTCTGACTGCGGCCGCCGCGCACGCGGTCGCGAGACCAAAGTCGTTGTGGCCGTGAAAGTGGATCCGAATCTCTGGCCCGAGCCACTCGCGTGTCCGGCCGACAAGCGCCGCGACCGCCTCCGGCGTCGCGACGCCGATCGTGTCGACCACGACCGCCTCCTGCGCGCCCGCCTCGACCGCGCGCTTGTAGACCTCTTCGAAGAAGCGCGGATCGGCACGGGTGCCGTCGACGCCGAAGAACGCGACCTTGATTCCGTGGCTCACGGCAAGCGTGACGCCGCGGGTGATCCGGCCGAGCATCTCCTCCCGCGAAACCCCGAGCGCCTCCAGCTTCAGATCCGAGATCGGCGATTCAACGACGCTCGCGGACACGCCCAGCTCGACGAGCGCCTCGAGATCGGCAGGCACAGCCCGCGAGAAGCCCCAGATCTCCGCATCCAAGCCCGCCTCGAGAACGAGCCTGAACGCGCGCTCGTCGTCGGCCGAGACCCGCGGAAAGCCGGCCTCGATCCGCTCGATTCCCAGGGAGTCGAGCCCGCGCGCGATCTCGAGCTTCTGCTCCGGGTCGAGGACAACGCCGACGGCCTGCTCCCCGTCGCGGAGCGTCGTGTCGTAGAAGCCGACCTCGACGTCGATCTCCGCGCCGCGGTTGATCTCACCGGTCCACACGCGATCGTTCACCGGAAGTCGTCCGGGTAGGAGGAGAGCTTCTCGGCGCCACCGGTCGTGACGAGGAAGTTGTCCTCGACACGCAGGCCGCCACCCTCGGGCCAGTAGATGCCGGGCTCGATCGCCAGCACCATCCCCGTCTCGACCGTGCCGCCGCCCGCCTGGTGCGCGTACGGCGGCTCGTGCGCCCGGGCGCCCACACCGTGGGCGATCGGGTGGCTCGGCTGGCCGGGGTAGCCGGCCTCTTCGATCCCGGCGCGGACGAGCCGGTCGAGCTCGGCGAGCTCTGCGCCGGGACGGAGATGGTCGACTGCGCGCGCGTACACCGCTAGCAGCTGGTCGAGCAAGTCGTCGTAACGAGGCTCGAGCTCCCCTGGACAGACGTTCTTCGTGTGGTCGCACCAGTAGCCGTCGGCGCAGACCCAGATCTCGAACAGGGTCGGCTGGTTCGCCTGCACCGGGCGGTCGCTCGTGGCCGTGAAGGTGCGGATGCCCGATCCGGACCAAACGAGCGAGAAACCGAGGGCGAGGTCGACGTCGCTGCGCGCCGTCCCCTCGCCGTGCACGTGGCCCAGCCAGAGCGCCGCGGCCTGGCTTTCCATCATCCCGGGGCGGAGATTCGCCTGCACGTGCTCCATCGCGTCCGCGGCGATCTCGCTCGCGATCCGCATCCGCTCCAGCTCCTGCGGCGTCTTGATCGCCCGCGCCGCGCTCAAGAGGGGCGCCGCGTCGGCCCCATCCGGCCAGGCGTCGAACCACGCCTTCGTGAAGGTCGTCGGCTCACCGACCATCCGGTCCGACGCCTGAGTGCCGAGCGACAGCTCGAGGCCCACCCGCCCGTAGTCACGCGAGGCCTCACGCGCGAGGTCGAGCGCGCGCATCGTCGGCGGCCGCGGGTCGGACGGGTGATACCCGGCGAAGAACCGAACGTCCTCGGTCCACGCACTGCGCGCTACGTCGTCTGCCGACGGCTCCAGCGCGATCAGCGTCGGCTCCCCCGCCCGCGGGAAGACCGCGACCTCGTACCCCTTCATCCCCCAGAAGTTCGTCAGGTAGAGCACGTTGTCGGGCGCCCGGACGACCAGCGCGTCGAGCTCTTGCTCGGCCATCAGCGCCCGGACGCGCTCGAGCTTCGCCTCGTCCCGCTGCCACCTCACCAGCGAACGCGCTCCGGCGCAGGCTCCCCGTGGGCCTCCTGCCAGGAGACCACCGGGTTGCGCAGCACGCCGATCTTCTCGATCTCCGCCTCGATCACGTCGCCCGGCTTCAGGTACAGATCGGCGGCGTCGGGACTGAACCCGGCGACGCCGGAGACCGTGCCGGTCGAGAGAACGTCGCCCGCCGAGTAGCCGAGCGCCGAGTAGTGCGCCAGGATCTCCGGGATCGTCACGGACATGTTCCCGCTGTGCGAGCGCTGCCTCGACTCGCCGTTCACCCGCAGCTCCATCGCCAGGTCGTGCGGGTCGCCGATCTCGTCGGGCGTGACGATCCAGGGGCCGAGCGGGCAGAACGTGTCGATCGCCTTGCAGAACGAGAACACCCCCGACTCCATCTCACGCCGCTGGATGTCGCGGGCGGTGATGTCGTTGAAGATCACGTAGCCGCCGACGTGCTCCATCGCCTCCTCGGGCGAGAACCACTTCCCCGCCTTGCGGATCACGACCGCCAGCTCCAGCTCGTAGTCGAGCTCCTCGGTCAGATGCTCGGGATAGACGATCGGCTCGTCCGGGCCGACGATCGCGTCGACGTTCTGGAAGAACACGATCCAGGGCGCGATCCGGTGCGACCACTGCACCTGCTTGGACTCGTCCTCGTGCTCGCGGAAGTTGCCGGCGGTGTGGAAAAACTTCTTCGGGACGATCGGCGCGCGGAGCCGGACGTCCTCGAGCGCGACCTCCTCGCCGGTCGCGCGCGGAACCTCGTCGCGCTCGAAGTACTCCCGCATGGTCGGCACGTCGAGCTGCACGACCTTGTCGCCGCGGATCTCGCCGACCTTGCCCTCGTCGAAGGTGACCAAGCGCGCCATCAGGTGCCGCAGAGCCTCATCGCAGCGCGGGCGTAGACCTCTGCCGTCCGCACGAGCCCGGCGATCTCGAGGTTCTCGCCCAGCTCGGCGTCGGGCAGTCCCGACGACGTCCCGTAGTTGAGGGTCGGGATCCCGTAGCGGGTCAGCACGGAGGCGTCGGAGAACCAGCGCACGACGTCGGTCTCGGGCGGCGAGCCGAAGACCTCCGCGTGCGCCTCCCCGACCGCGGCAACCACCGGCGACGATTGATCGATCTCGCTGCCGGGCGCCGAGACGTACACCTCCGCGTCGACCCTGAGTGAGCGAGCGAAGGCCAGCGCTCTGCGACGCGCCTCCGCCATCGGCACCCCTGGCGGCACCCGTAGGTCGAGGAAGAGATCGGTCCGGTGCGGCGTCCGCGACGCGCGCCAGCCGAAACCACCCTGGATCGCCCCGACGTTCCCGATCCCGCGCGCGCCGTCGTGGCTCATCTCCAGCTCCCAGCTCGGCAGCCACTCGAGCACCTGGTCGAGCACATCGCGCATTCGAATGATGGAATTTTCGGCGCGGCGGCCCTCGCTGAAAGCGGTGTGAACGAACGGGCCGGTCGTCGAAAGCCGCACCCAGAGCGCCCCGAAGTGCGCAAGCACGAGCTTGTTCTCGGTCGGCTCGCCGAGGATGCAGAAATCGGCGGCGCCCCCGTGCGAGACGAGATGGCGCGACCCGGCGGCGTAGCCGCGGTACTCGGCGCCCTGGGCGTCGCCCTGCTGGGCCTTCTCGATCTCCCCGGCGACGCAGGCGATCATCAGGTCGCCTTTGAGCCGCACGCCCGCCTCCTGCAGCGCGCGGACCGCCTCGACGTAGCAGCAGAGCGCCCCCTTCATGTTCGAGATCCCAAGCCCGTAGATACGGCCGTCGCGCTCGAATCCCGCCGGCTGGAAACCCGGAATCCCCTGCAGCCACGGCTCCCGCCCCGAGTACGACGTGTCGAGGTGGCCGTTGAGCATCAAGGTCGGCCCGCCTCCCGAGCCCTCCCACGTGCCGAGCACGTTCGCCCGCTCGTCCTCGACCTGCTGCCACTGCACGTGCAGCCCGAGCTCGGCGAGCTCGCCGTGCATCAGTTCCGCCAGTGCCTGCTCGGAGCCGGTAAAGCTCGGCGTCGACACGACACGGAGCGCAAGCTCGACCAGCCGCCGTTCGTCGATCCGCAGCTCCATCAGCGGAACTCGGGCAGCACTTTCTCGCCGAACAGCCGGATCTGCTCGTGTCGGTCCGCTCCCCACAGCTCGAGCATGACGTGCGTGCAACCCGCGTCGCGGTACTCCGCAATCGCGGCGATGCAATCCTCCGGCGTCCCGGCAATCGGCTTGCAGCGGTCGAGCAACGAATCCGTCACCTCTTCCTTGGCGGCGAGCCGGCCGCCCCGCTCCATCGCCTCGGCGACCGGCGCCAGCTCCTCCATCTCGATCTCGGCGCAATCGAGCAGCCCATCAGCCGCGCCCTTGATGTTCTGGAACTTGTTCGCGAGATACATGCCGCCGATCTCCCGGGCGCCGTCGCGGCCGGCAGCGCGATCCGATGCATCGATTGATGCGATCACGGTGCAGCCTATGTCGATCGTCCCGGGATCGCGGCCGGCCTCGCGCACGTTGTCGAGCGTCCAGCGGACGTACTCAGGCGTCGTGATCGACGGTGTCAGCAGGCCGTCTGCGATCTCCGCCGCCAGCTTCTGCATCTTGGGCGCCGTCGCCGCAATGTAGAGGGCCGGCGCGCCGCGCGGGCTGTCAGCCTCGGCGCTGAGCGCGGGAACCGAGGCGGAGAACGTCTCGCCCTGGTATTCGAAGGCGTTCCCGCCGAGGACGCCGCGCACGATCTCAACCGCCTCACGCATCGGCCCGAGCGTCTTCTTCGTGGCGAGCCCGGCGTTGTTGAGGAAGATCTTCGAGGTGCCGAAGCCGAGCAGGAAGCGGTCCGGCCCTGCGGCCTCCTGAACGACGCGAGCGTCCATCGCCACCTGGACGGGATGACGCGTGAACGGCGAGATGATCCCCCAGCCGATCGCCAGCCGCTCCGTCTCGCGAGCCATCAGGGCGGAAACCACAGTCGAGGAGCGAGCCTCCATCCCGTGCTTCCTCCACCAGGGATAAGCCTCCGCGAGCCAGATCGTGTCGACACCGGCCTCGTCCATCACCCGGGCGGAGGCAAGCATCTCCTCGAGCGGCTCCATCGTCAGCTGCATGACGCCGACTCGGAACGGCTGACTCACGTTTTCAGCCGGCGTCTTCGCCTGTACGTGTCGGCTCCTCGGCCGGGGCGGAACCGCCCCGGGCCGCCTCCTGCACCTGCGCGTGGAGCGCGTTGAGGACGTTCGCGACCTGCTGCTGGACGATCGGCTGCAGCACGCGCTGCCCCATCGAGCCCACCGGCCCGGCGATCGAAACGTCGGCCTCCCACTGCATCCGTGTCTCGGCGCCGGCCGACGACAGGTGGAACTGGGTCTCCATGCTCATGATCGCCCCCACACCCTCACCCTTGGCCTGGAGCTTCGCGAACTCGATCGGCCGCTCTTCCGTCTTGTCGAACTTGATCCGCATCTTGAGACTGCCGAGGCCGAGCGGGATGTTGCAGGTCGCCCGCCACCGCCGCTCGTCCTGGACCTCGAAGCTCTCGACCCCTGGAATCGTCTTCGCCATCCGCGCCGGATCGTTCAGCACTTCCCACACGGTCTGCTGCGCCGTCTCGAACGAGCGCTCGCCGGCGACCTTCAACGCGTCTCCACCGCGACCCGTCCGCGCGAGTCGTCCGGGTTCGAGATCAGCTCCCACACCCGGTGCGGCGGGTTGCACGAGTCGTAGACGATCGGGTTCCCGAGCGGCCGGAGCGCGTCTTGCAGCGCCGCGCAGACGGCGTGGATTCCGGCACCGCCGCCCTCGCCCATCCCCTTGGCGCCGAGCGGCGTGAACGGCGACGGCGATTCGATGTAGCCGGTCTTCATCGGCGGCATGTCGAGCGCGTGCGGCACGTGGTAGTCGTAGAAGTTCGGGGTCAGCAGATTGCCCTGCTCGTCGTAGGTGAAGGTCTCGTGCGTCGCCGCGCCGAGGGCCTGGGCGGTGGCGCCGTGCACCTGGCCCTCGACGATCTGAGGGTGGATCCGGTTGCCGCAGTCGTCGACGGCGGCGTAGTCGACGATCTCGTAGGCGCCGGTCTCGGGGTCGACCTCGAGCACGCAAACGTGGATCTGGGTCGCATAGGTCAAGGTCAGGTTGCCGTACTTGCGCTCCGTGTCCGGCACCTGGAACGGCGGCACGTAGACATAGCGGCAGTTCAGGGTCGCCTGACGTGCCTCGTCCGGCAGGACGGCGTTGTTCGCGTTGACGATCGCGCCGATCCCCATGAACGGGATTGCCGCCTCGGGGTTGTCGCGTAGCTTGGCGAAGCCCCCTTCGAGTACGACGTCCTCCACCGGCACGCCCCCGAGCACGGCCGCGGCGACCATCCGGATCTCGGCGGCGAGCTGGTCGACGGCGCCCTTGACGGCGCCGAGGCCGCTGACGGCGAACTGGCTCGCGTAGGTGCCCGAGAAGCCGGCGTGAGAGTTCCAGTAGGTGTCGTGGCCCGGGCGGACGGTGACGTCGTCGGGCGAGATGCCCAGCACGTCGGCGACGACCTGGGCGGAAGTCGTCTCGTGCCCCTGCCCCTGCGGAACCGTGCCGAGCGTGACGACGACCTCGCCGAAGATGTCGAGCTTGACCGTCGCCACCTCGTTGTTGCCTGAGAACTGCAGGTCGGGATTCAGGAGCTGCGACTGCCCGAAGTTGTTCGTCCCGGAGTCCAGGGTCGAGCCGATCCCGATCCCGAGCAGCTTGCCGCGGCCCTGGGCCTCGCGGCGGCGCTCGTCCGCACCCTCGTACTCGACGAGCTCGAGCGCGATGTCGAGGCAGCGCGCATAGTCGCCGGAGTCGTAGACGCACCCGTTCGGGGTCGTCCAGGGGAATTCATCGGCCTTGACGTAGTTCCGCTTCCGCACCTCGACCGGATCGAGGCCGAGCTCGTTGGCGACGATGTCGATCACCCGCTCCGTGAACCAGAGGTGCTGCATCCGCGAGTAGCCGCGGTTCGGCGAGACCGGTGACTTGTTCGTCGCGACCTGGGCGAAGTCGACGCGGACGTTCTGCCAGCGATAGCAGCCGGGGGTGACCTGGGCCCAGATGATGCAGCCGAGCGGCTCGTAGCGAGGGAACGCGCCGCAGTCGTCGATCGCCCGGGTCTTGAAGCCGAGCAGCGTCCCGTCGGCCTTGACCGCGACCTCGGTGTCCTCGAACCAGCGCTCGTTCCCGTGCGCGTTCGCGGTGTGCTGATCGGTCCGCCATTCCGTCCACTGCACGGGCCGCTTCAGCTTGCGGGCGAGCAGGCAACAGGCGACGAAGTAGGGATGCAGACAGATCTTGTTGCCGAAGGCGCCGCCGATGTCCTGGGTGACGAAGCGGAGCTTGTCGGTTCCCACCCGGAGCGCCGGCGCCATCCAGATCGCCCCGATCCCGGCCATCTGGGGGTTGCAGTACATCGTCCACTGCCCCGTGCCGCGGTTGAACTCGACGAGACAGCCGGAGCACTCGAGCGGCGTCGACGAGAACCGGTCGAAGTGGAGCTCCTTGATCCGGACGACGCGGTCCGCCTCGGCGAGACAGCCGTCCCAATCACCCCAGTCGAAGACTCCCTGCCAGACGAGATTCGAGCCCGCGTCCTCATGCAGGATCGGCGCATGGGCCTCGAGGCCCTGCGTCGATCAACGGCTCCAGCGGCTCGTAGTCGACCTCGACCAGCTCGGCCGCGTCGCGGGCGAGCTCGCGGGTCGCCGCGACGACCGCCGCCACCGGCTCGCCGACGAAGCGCGTCTTGCCGACGGCGAGCGCGTAGTCCTTGATCTCGCTTCCGGGCGGGACGGTCAGCTCGAAGAACGGGTCGGTCAGGATCGCGACCTCGTCGCCGGTCAGCGTCCCGTAGACGTCGCCGAGCTCGAGCGCCCGGGAGACGTCGATCGACTTGATCTTGGCGTGCGCATACGGGGAACGCACGAAGTGGACGAAGCCCATCCCGTGCCGCTTGATGTCGTCGAAGAACACGCCCTCGCCCTGGACGAGGCGCCGGTCCTCCTTGCGCGGAATGCTGGTGCCGACGAACCCGGGCTTCGTCTCCTGCTCTTCGACGACAACGGGGGTCGTGGGAGCGACGGTCTCGGTCATCGGGCTGCCTCCGCCGCCGACGCGATCGCCTCGACGATGTTGACGTAGCCGGTGCAGCGGCAGATGTTCCCCTGGATCGCCCGCCGGATCTCAGGCTCGGTCGGCTCCGGGTTCTCGTCCAGCAATGCCTTCGCGCTCATCAGCATTCCCGGCGTGCAGTAGCCGCACTGGAGCGCGTGGTGCTCGCTGAAGGCCTCCTGCAGCCGGTGCAGGTCGCCGTCGCCGCCGAGGCCTTCGACGGTCTCGATCGAGCCGCCGTCGGCCTGGATCGCCAGCATCATGCAGCTCTTCAGCAGCGTGCCGTCGACGATCACCGAACACGCCCCGCAGTTGCCGGTGTCGCAGCCGACGTGCGTGCCGGTCAGGTCGAGATCGTCACGGAGGAAGTGCACCAGCAGCCTGCGCGCTTCGACGTCTCGCTCGTAGGTCGTGCCGTTGACCTCGACGGCGATCGTCTTGCGGGCGACGGGCTCGCTCACGCCGCTCCCGTCGCCTGCCGGACCGCGCGTGCTGCCAGCACCTCTGCGAGCTGCCGCCTGTAACCGGCCGGGGCGTGGACGTCAGAGGGCGGATCGAGATCCGCCGCCGCGACCGCGGCGCGCACGGATTCCTCTTCGGCCGAGGCCGTCTCGACCAGCACCGGCGTGGCCGCCACGCAGCCGAGCGCGACGCGCACACGCCCGTTCGCGCTCGCGGCGGCGTTTGCAATGCAGGTCCCATCCGCGCCGATCGTCACCGCCGCAAAGCCGTCGCCGCCCCCGCGCCGCGGGATCGAGATCCCGGTCAGCAGCTCGCCCGGGCCGACGGCGGTCATGTAGACGCCGAGGAAGAACTCCTCGGCCGGAACGGGGCGGGTGCCCGACGCACCCGCGACCGTCATCGTCGCGCCGACCGCGACGAGCAGCGGCGGCAAGTGGTTTGTCGGGTCGTTCGAGCAGACGTTTCCGCCGACGGTGCCGCGGTTGCGCACCTGCACGTCGGCGATCTGACTCGCCACCTCCGCCAGGATCGGCCGCGCCCGATACACCTCCTCCGCCCGCGCGAGCTGGGTGTAGGTCACCATCGCGCCGAGCTCGAGCGCGCCGTCCGCCTCGCGGATCTCGCGAAGCTCCGGGATGCCGTTCAGGTCGACGAGCAGCTCCACTGCGGCGATCCGCGCCTTCATCACGTTGACGAGCGTTTGCCCGCCCGCGAGCGCGCGGCCGTTGGGATTCGCGGCGAGCAGCGAGAGCGCCTCGTCGACGGAGGCGGGGCGTGCGTACTCGACGCTTGCCAGGAGCATCGAGGTCTTATATTCGATTCGGTCGGCCTTCGCAGATGCAACCGGGGCCAGGACCGACCCCGGCCGATTTATCCCTGATTAGCGGCCGAGCAACCTCCGTCCTTGATGCTCGGAGGAATCGAAATGGATCCACACCGTCTCCGGGCAGCTCTTGCCGTCGCGGTTGTCGTGGTGCTCACGGCCGCCATCCCGGCGAGCGCGACGCCAACCGCCGTGACTTTCCATCTCGTCGGAACGCATCCGCCGGATGCCGACTATCACCAAGGAACCTTCACGGCGCCATCGCCGCTGTGCCCGTCAGGAACATGGCAGGGCAACGGCCAAGGGAGCCGCGTCTTCACCTGCGCCGACGGTTCCGGAACCTTTACCGCCAACTTCTCCGGCGAGGTCGAGCACACGGCCGGCGCGAGCGGCCCTTGGCCGATCACCGCCGGTACGGGAACATACGGCGCCCTGCGCGGCACTGGCCGCGCGACAATCGACTCGTCAACCGGTCCAAACGGCAACCCGATCGCCTTCACCGACACCTGGCGAGGGCTCGTCGACTTCGACAACATCGCGCCAACGATCAAGGTGCGCCGGGCGACGGCAACGCGACTTGGGAAGGGGCGCAGCTACGTGCTCCGTCTCTCGTTCGCATGTCCCGACAACGTGGCCGGGAACAACGTCTCCTACACCGTGCTCATCGGCACGGCTGCGTCGGATCTGGCCAAGCGCGCGGGAAAGACGACCGCAATCGCAAGCCTCTCGCTCAGGGTTCGGCCGCCACGAAGCGCGCGCTTCGTCAGCGTCGACATCACGGCGACGGATCCGGTCGGCAACCTGCGGACAACCGCACGGCGCGTCCCGCTTCGCAGACGCCGGAGCTGACGAGCTAGTCAGCCACAGAGCGGCAACAGCGGCCAATGCGCGGGGCCGCAGGCCGATCGCCCGTCTTCCTGCGTGAGCCGGGGCGGGCCTCGCGACCACCACTCGCGGTCGCGACCAGTTTCCGGCGACGCGGCCGGGGCGGCGTGCCCCGGCCGCGTTCGCAATCCGCCTCTTACGAGCAGGTCCCCTTGCCGATCAGGCGTGGGCCGCCGTTCTGGTGCAGGAAGAGCGGCCGCGCCGTCGGTAACGGGCCGCCGGTGGTCGGGTCGGTGAGCCGGGTGTCGCCGGTCGCGATCAGGACGCACCCGCGCGAATCGAGTGTGTTGGTGAAGTAGTCGCCGAGCCGGCGGTCCTGGCCGGTCGCGACGCAGAGCGTGCCGCCCTGGCAGACCCAGCCGATATGGATCGGACGCCCGGCGGCGTCGGCGATCCATTGTTGCGGCTTGCTGCCGGTCGCCCCGAGCAGCGTCGCTTCCATCGCATGGATGTGACCGGTCTGGCAATCGGAGTCGGGCAGGCCGTCCTGGGGCTCGGTCTGGTACCAGATCACCGAGACCTTGCCGGCGTCCCCTGCGGTGATCCACGGCCAGAGCACGCGCGTGCCCGGGTGAGTGACCGTCCTCGGCGTCGACCACGTCTTGCCGAGGTCCTTCGTGTAGGTCAGCATGATCGAGTTCGGCGCCGGCGTCTCCGAACCGTCGCAGCCGCCGCTGGTGCCGGGCTGGCGGTCGTTCGTGTCCCAGGTCAGGTAAACGGTTCCGGCCGAGTCGATCGCGATCGCCGGCCAGTGGGCGAACATCGTCGTCCCGCGCACGCCCTCGTGCGGCGTGAACGCCGATCCGCCCGCGGGCAAGGTGCTGATGCCGAGGCCGAAGCTGCCGTCCGGATGGTCGAAGATCGCCGGCTCGACCACGGTTCCGTTCAGCTTGTCGTAGTAGAGCTTGCCGTCGCCGGTGAACGAGCCGCCGTCGGGCAGTGAGCCGTTGTCGTCGATGCCGGTGGCGCTGCAGCTGTTGCCACCGTCGTTCGAGACGAACAACTGATGCCCGGTCCTGCTTCCCTCGACCGTGTCGGTCGCCAGGAAGACCTGGTCGGCCTTGCCGCCGGCGAGCCACGGCCGATCGCCGTCGTGGCAATCCGCGGTCCCCTTGTCCCACGTCTTGCCGCCGTCGATCGACGAGAAGAGCGCGTCGTTGACGAGGTCGATGCCGGTGTTGTAGACGCGCCCGCCCGCATCCTGGGTCAGGTCGGGGTCGCTGAAACCGGTGTTCTCCGTCGGGCTCGTCGGACACGGACTACCGAGGTAGCGGTCGCGGAACCAGTTGGCGCCGCCGTCCGGCGACGTCCAGATGTTGACCTGGTTGCAGTAGTTGGAGACGAAGGAAAAATCGCCCCAGGGCGAGGTGACCACCCCGTCTCGGTAGAGATGGGTCGTCCCTTCGTGGGCGGTGTAGATCAGCGTTCCGTGCTTGGCGTCTGTGAAGACTTCCGGCTCGCCCCCGGCGAGCTGCTGGTCGACGTAGACGGGCGGCGCGAAGGTCGGCCCTGGCGTGACGGCCGAACCTCGAGTCGCCAAGACGCTGGCGAGCGCGGCCAATCCCAGCACGACGCCCACCGCCAAGACCCGGACCCGCCGCAAGCGCGAAAGCGGCTCCATCAAATGTCCTCCTCTCTGGGCAACTGCGCGGGGGAAGCCCGCGCTCGTATCACCAGCGGCCATTACCCCGGGAGGCGGAATCGCAATCTGCCCAGGGCCGCCGACGAACCTCGAGCGGGCCGCGGCTAGTGCGTCTCGTACGCGGAACGAAACCGTGCCGGAAGGGCGACGAACCCTGGCCGAGCGGCTGCACCGCGGATACCACGAAAGGCATCCACCCGAAGGAGGATCTGTGCCTGGAACGCCGCTTCGCGTACTTCTGCTCACTCTGCTAGCCGCTGCTCCCACCGGCGGGGCCATCGCCGTCGCCCGCGGTCCGCACTCCTCAAGGACGGTCATCCAGGCGTGCGTTCGGAAGGACGGGCGTCCGCGGCTCGTCGCCGCGAACGCCGCCTGCCGCAGGAACGAGCACCCGATCTCGTGGAACGTCCGCGGGCCGCAAGGCGAGCCGGGGCCACAGGGCCCGCCCGGTCCGGCCGGCGCGAACGGTGCGCCCGGCCTCGACGGCGCCCAGGGTTCACCCGGCGCGGACGGCACCCAGGGACCGCCCGGGCCGCAGGGCGAGCGCGGCCCGCAGGGACCGAAGGGCGATCCCGGCACGATCGACGCGCTCGAGCGGCTGAACGGTGTCGCCTGCCGCGTCGGCGGCCGAAACGGCACGGTGACGCTGACCTACGACGCCTCGGCGCGAGCTGTCTTCACGTGCACCGCCGCCACCACAGATGCGACCGTCCGCGTGAATGAATTCTCGACAGGCACCAGCGCATCCGCGACGGATGAGTTCGTCGAGCTCGTCAACGTCGGCTCGAGCCCCGCCGACCTGAGCGGCTACAAGCTCGTCTACCGCTCCGGCGCCGGCACGAGCGACGTCTCGCTGGCGACGATCCCAGACGGGACGACGCTCGCGCCAGGCGCGTTCTACCTCTTCGGCGGCAGCGGCTATGCGGGCGCGAAAAAAGCCGATCAGTCGTTCTCGACCGCGCTCGCGGCGACCGCCGGCGGCATAGGCCTCCGTGACGCGGGCGGCAAGGTCGTCGACTCGGTCGGCTACGGCACCGCGACGAACGCATTCGTCGAGACGAATGCCGCCTCGGCGCCGCCGGCGACGGCCGCCCCGGGCTCGAGCGACATCCGCCTACCCGACGGCGCGGACACGGACGACAACGGCGCCGACTTCGCCGTCACGGCGGCCCCCACGCCGGGAGCCCCGAATGCGGCCGGCTAGCCCGCCGCTTCGGCCTTGCGCAGGCCTCGGAAGGCCCAGATCGAGAATGCGGCCGCAAGCGCCAGCGCAGCTCCGAAGGCGGCGGCGACCTCGGTGGGGCTCCCGGCCAGGAAGCCGCGGGCCGCCTCGAGCACTCGGGTCAGCGGATTGACGACAGCGACGGCGTGGATCCATCCCTGAAGCAGCGACAACGGGACGTAAACCGGCGCGAAGAAGAGGACCAGGAAGACCGGCATCTGCATGATCGGCCCGGCCTGCATCGTCCGCAGCCGCATCGCGACGCCGGCCGCCCAGAGCAATGCCGCCGCGTTGACGATCACCGCCAGCGAGTACAGGCCGACCAGATCGACGCCGCTGCCGCCGACGTGCATCCCTACCGCGAGCGCGATCGCGGTCAGGATCACTGCGGTTGCAAACCAGCGGATGAGCGCCGCGACGGCGTACCCGAGCACGATTCCGCTCCGGTTCGGCGCCGCGAGCAGCAGGCGCCGCGCGAAGCCGCTCTCGAAGTCTCGCGCGATCCCGAACCCGGTGAAGACGCCGCCGAAGGCGGCCGACTGGAGCAGTACGAAGACGAATTGGAAGGCCGTGTATCCCTCCGCATAGTCGAAGCCGGGCACGTCCTGAACCCGCGACAGCCCGCCGGCGAAGGCCGTGAAGAAGAAGAGCGGGAAGAGCAGCGAGGGGATGAAGAGCGACGGGTTTGTGAAGACGTTGTGCAGCGTCCGCCAGGCCACGCCGCGTGCCACCGCGAGCGTCCTCATGTCCGCGCCATCCTGACGCGCAGCGCCCAGCTCGCCAGCGCGAGCGAGACGACCGCGATCGCCGTGGCGATCCCGAAGCCGAGCGCCAAGGCCTCCCCGTCCCAGCCGACGATGATCAGGCTCCGGACGCACTCGAGCAGGTAGGAGACGGGATTCGCCGTCGCGACGTCGCGGAACCACGTCGTCTCGATCAGGTTGCGCGGGATGTTCATCGACGAGAGAAACAGGAAGACGAAGAACGCCGGGAAGAGGCTTTGGACGGCCTCGCCGGAGCCGGTTCGAAGCGCCGCGAAGGCCCCGAGCGCGCCGAAGCCGAGCGCGACGAGAACCGCGAACCCGAAGAGGACGAGCACCCCCAGCAGCCCCGACTCCAGCCGGACGCCGACCGCCAGCCCGACGCTCAGATAGACCGCCGCCTGCACGACGCCCATGGTCACCACCCCGCCAAGCTGCCCGGCTAGCAGCGCAACCCCTCGCATCGGCGTCAGCGAGAGGCGGCTGAGGAAGCCGGTCTGGATGTCGCGCGCGAGATCGGTTCCCGCGTTCATTGTCGCGAACAGGGCGCCCTGGATGAACGGCACCGCCAGCGCGAAGGCGACAAACGAGCTGGTCGGGAAACCGGGCAGCCGCGTCTCGGCCTTCAAGCCGCCGGAGTTGACCGCCAGCAGCAGCATCGGAAACAGCAGCGGCGCGACAACGTTCGCCGGCTGGCGGATCGTGCGGACGACCGACCGCCGCGCGAGCAGGAAGACCTGATCGGCGAAGATGCTCACGCGACCCTTCCGTGAGCACGAATCGTGAGTGATTCCGATAGGCGGGCTTGAACGGCCGCAGCGGCAAAGCCGCCACGGCCTCCAGATCGGCATCGCAAGCGACGCCTCGTCACGCGACCCCTCCGTGAGCACAAATCGTGAGTGATTCCGATAGGCGGGCTTGAACGGCCGCAGCGGCAAAGCCGCCACGGCCTCCAGATCGGCATCGCAAGCGACGCCTCGTCACGCGGGCTCTGCGGCGAGCTCCGCGCGCGCGGGCTCGGTCTCCTCCTCGTCGGAACCTTCGAGCGAGCGGCCGGTCTTCGCCAGGAAGACGTCGTCGAGCGTGGGCTGGTGGAGCTGGAGGTTGGCGACCTCGATACCCGCGGCGTCGAGCGCCCGGACGACGTCCGCGAGATCGGTCTCGCCGGTGCGGAGGCGGACGCCGACGCCCTTGGTCGATCCGCAGGGATCGCCGAACCGCGAGAGGATCTCCGCCAGCCGCGGCGCCTCATCGGGATCGTCCGGAATCGCCTCGACGGTCGGCCTGCCGACCTGGGCCTTGAGCTCGTCGGTCGTCCCCTCGGCGACGATGTGACCGTGGTCGATGATTCCGACCCGGTCCGCGAGCACATCTGCCTCCTCGAGGTACTGCGTGGTCAGGAAGACGGTTACCGCGTCCTCCCGCGCGAGCCTGGCGACCTCGTCCCAGAGGGCCGTCCGGCTCTGAATGTCGAGCCCGGTCGTCGGCTCATCGAGGAAGAGCACGCTCGGCCGGTGGACGAGCGCCATCGCCAGGTCGAGCCTGCGCTTCATCCCGCCCGAATAGCCGCGTACCTTGCGGTCGGCGGCGTGTGTCAGCCCGACCCGGGCGATCAACTCGTCCGCACGCTGGTTGCGCACGCCGCGGGGCAGGGCCTGTAGCGACGCCTGCAGGCGGAGGTGCTCGCGCCCTGTCAGCAGGGGGTCGAGCGCTGCCTCCTGCAAGGCGGCCCCGATTGCCGCACGCACATGCTGTCCTTCGGTGACCACGTCGTAGCCGGCCACGCGCGCGGTGCCGGAGGTCGGCGGGAGCAGCGTCGTCAGCATGTGCACGGTCGTCGACTTGCCGGCTCCGTTCGGGCCGAGGAAGCCGTAGATCTCGCCCGGGGTGACGGCAAGATCGATCCCGTCCACGGCGCGTGGCCCGTTCTTGAACTGCCTGACGAGGTCGGTCGCCTCGATCGCGTAATCGCCCATCGGCGGAAAAGCCTACTCAAATACTTGATGTTGTCAAATACCTACTTATTCAAGTAATATGGAGTTGTGGTGGCGCAGGCGAAACCGAAGCCGAGCCCGGCCCACGAAGCGCAGAAGTTCTTCTTCGAGCTCGGGATGGCGCAACGCATGAAGGTCGGCGGGGAGCTCGCCAGGCTCGGGCTCAGCTTCGCCCAAGCCCATGCGCTCCGGCTGCTCGACCCCGAAGAGCCGTTACCGATGAGCGCGCTCGCCGAGCGCCTCTTCTGCGACGCCTCCAATGTCACCGGCATCGCCGACCGTCTCGAGGCGCGCGGGTTCGTCCGCCGGCAGAGCTCGGAGGGCGACCGCCGGGTGAAGGCGCTGACGATCACGCCGGCCGGGGTGAGGCTGCGTTCCCGAGTGATGGAGCTGATGAGCCAGCCGCCGGAAGCGATCGCGGCCCTCTCGGAGTCGGACCAGCGCGCTCTGCGGGACATCCTCGCCCGCGCGGTCGAGCATCTTCGCGCCGACGACTAATCCGTCAGATCGGGTTCGGGCAGCTCCTTCAGGCCCAGGACCGGCGAAGGGAGCAGCCAGAGGAACCCGGCGATGGCGCCGGCGGTCGCGATCCAGAGCGTGTTCCGCACCCCGATCGTGCTCCCGAGCGCGCCGCCGAACAAGGAGCCGAGCGGCCGGATCCCGTAGTTGACGACGAGGTAGGCGCCCGACACGCGGGCCCGCAGCTGATGCGGGATCGAGGCGGCGAAGATCGAGCCGATGCTGATGTCGAGCACCATCACGCCGAGGCCCGATCCGAACTCGGCGAGGAAGAGCATCGCCAGCACGAGCGGTTTCGGCCCGCCGGCCAGCGGAACGAGCACGATCGGCGCCGGAAAGAGGATGCACCCGAGGAAGAAGGCCGGACCGACCCCGATCCGTCGTCCGAGCCGGGGTGTCAGCACCGCGCCGACCAGGCCGCCGACAGCGCCGGCGCCGAGCACGACACCGAGCAACCCCGGGCGCACGTGCAGGTATCGG
>VAWH01000069.1:47418-47845 GCA_005888315.1 Actinomycetota bacterium
ACCGGCGAGCGCCGGATGAAGCGTGCTCCTGCGACGACGCGGCCTTTCTCATCGGTCGACGCCGGCGGCTCGATCGGGTCGATCCGCCGCAGGAAGACGACCGAGACGAGAAACGAAACGGCGTCGGCGACGAGCGCGTACGGTGCCGAAAGGAGCTGTACGAGCAACCCGCCGACCGGCGGCCCGCCGACATACGAGAAGGCGCGGCTGCCATGGAGGAAGGAGTTCGCCTCGACGTAGTCCTCCCGCTGGACGAGCGAGACGAAGAGGGTGCTCTGGGAGACGAAGAAGAGCATGCTCAGCGTTCCGGTCAGGAAGGCGACCGCGTAGAGCTGCCCGAGCGTCAGCGCGCCCAAGGCATAGGCCACGGGCACGCTCGCAACCAGCAGGCCCCGCCCGAAGTCGGCGCCGATCATCACCTGGCGCC
>VAWH01000109.1:0-5727 GCA_005888315.1 Actinomycetota bacterium
GTTCGGGATCCGCGGCGGCGTCGTGTGGCGGGGGCTGGGCGGCGAGCCCGGCCAGGAGCGCGACCTGTACCGCTGGCGCGGCCCCGACGGCCGGGACATCCTGCTGTGGCATCTCCCGCCCGCGGGGTACGAGATCGGTGCCGTGCTGCCGGCGAGCGCGGACCGGCTCGCCGCGGCATGGGCCGCGATCCGGCCCGGCCTGGTGGAGCGCGCGACCGCGAAGCACATCCCCGTGTTCATCGGCGCCGACCATCACGCCGCTCACCCCGCCGTATCGCGCCTGCGCGACCTGCTGGCCGAGCTCGAGCCGCGCAGCGCCTTCCGGGTGTCGCGGCTCGAGGAGTTCCTCGAACTCGTGGGCGAAGGGGTCAACCCGACGCCGCTCCAGGGAGAGCTGCGCTGGTCGTACGGCTACACCTGGACGCTGCAAGGCGTGCACGGCACCCGCGCGCCGCTCAAGCGGCACGCCGGCGCTACAGAGTTGTGTTTCGAGCGAGTCGCCGAGCCGCTGGCCGCGCTGGCGCGGCGCGCCGGGGGTCGCGACCGGCGTCCCCTGCTCGAGCTGGCGTGGCGCACGCTGGTCCGCTGCCAGTTCCACGATGCGATCGCCGGGTGCACGAGCGACGACGTCGCCCGCGCGGTTGACGGTCGGCTCGCGAGCGTCGAGGCGCTGGCGCGCGACGTGGTGCGCGGCGCCGTGCTCGACCTGGTACGCCACGACCCCGACGCCGCCCGGGAACGCGCCGTCGAACCCGCCCCGGCGCTCGTGCTGTGGAATCCCGCGGCGCGGGCCCGAGGGGGTGTGGCGGTGGTCGACGTCACGCTGTTTCGCCGCGACGTTCTGGTAGGGCCGCCCTCCGGACGGGTGCCGCGCCAGGGCCAGGGGTACCGGCCGTTCGGGCTCGCGGGGCCGGACGGTCGACCGAT
This sequence comes from Actinomycetota bacterium, assembly GCA_005888315.1. Classification (GTDB taxonomy): domain Bacteria; phylum Actinomycetota; class Thermoleophilia; order Gaiellales; family Gaiellaceae; genus 13-2-20CM-68-14. Next base: position 928 of record VAWH01000109.1, read on the forward strand.
CGCGCTGCAGCTGCTCGACCGGCGGCCGGGGCAGGAGCGGCTCGACGCGGCCCGGCACTACCCGGATCAAGACGAGGTAGACTGGGTGCGGGTGGCGCTGCGCCTGCCGGCCGTGCCCGGCCTGGGTCTCAAGTGCGCCGGGCTCACACCGGGAGCGACCCGCCCGGACCGGGCCGGAGAGGGCGCGGTGGTGAAGGGCCGCTCGCTCGTGAACCGCTGGATCGAGACCGTGTTGGAGCCGACGGGCGCGCTGGCGCTGCACGACCGGCGGACCGGCGAGCGGTTCTTCGACGTGCTGCGGCTGGAGGACGGTGGCGACGCCGGCGACACGTACACCTACTGTCCCCCGGCCCGGGATCGCATCGTACGTGCGCAGCGGCCGATCCGCGTTCGTAGGCTCGCGGCGGGACCGCTCGTGGCAGCGCTCGAGGCGACGTTTAGGATGGGCGTAGGGGACGGCGTCACGGAGCAGCGTCACGCGACCAGCGTCACGAGAAGACGTCCGGGGCAGGTGGAGATACGGTTCGTTGTGATGCTGCATGCCGACAGCCCGGTTGTGCGCTGTATTCTCGACATCGACAACCAGGCGACGTGGCATCGGTTGCGGGCACGGGTGCCGACGCAGCTCGCCGGCGTGCCCGCCGTGGCGGGGGCTCCATTCGGGTCGGTTGCCCGCCCGGCTGTCGTGATTCGGGCGGCGGAGTATCCGCTCGAGACGCCGGTCGCGACCGCGCCCGCGCAGCGGTTCGTCGCCGTGGCCGACGGGCGGCGCGGGCTCGCCCTGCTCGCGCCCGGCTTCTTCGAGTACGAATGGACGCGGCGCGGCGACCTCGTCCTCACGCTGCTCCGGTGCGTCGGCGAGCTGTCGCGCGGCGATCTGCCGACTCGCCCGGGGCACGCGGGCTGGCCGACCGCGACGCCCGAGGCGCAGTGCCTGGGGACGAGCCGGGTGGAGCTGGCGCTCGTCCCGGTGTCGCACGCCGAAGTGGAGCGCGGTGACGTGATTCCGTCGCTGTGGGAGGACGTGTTCCTGCCGGTGCGCGGGTTCTGGCTGCGCGATGCCGGGGAGCTCACGCCCGCGCCGATCGACATCGCGCTCGAGGGGACCGGGCTGGTCGTGTCCGCCGTGAAGCCCGCGCAGCAGGGTTCGCCGCTGGTATTGCGGTGCTACAATGCCACCGGGCGGCGGGCGCCGGGCGCGTGGCGGTTCGGCGAGGGCGTGAAGAGCGCCCATCGGGTGCGCGCCGACGAGCGCGAGTCGACGGCGCTGGTGCTCGAGGGGCGGGGGAGGACCGTGCGGTTCGTGGCCGAGCCGCACGAAGTCGTGACGATCCTGGTCACCTAAAGGCGGAAGTCGGAACGCGGAACGCGGAACGTGGCCTTGAGCGTCGCGCAGCGAACGATGCTGGCCCACGGGTGTGCTTCAGCACAGTGTCGTGCCGAGCCCATCCTTCAGGATGGGTAACACCGTGCACGAGCACCATCTGCCGGTCTCGCGCACCGCCCGATATTACACGCTCGGTGACCCCGGGCCCGGGACGCGCCAGGTGTGGGTCGTGTGTCACGGCTACGGGCAGCTCGCGTCACGGTTTCTCGAGAAGTTGCGCGCGCTGGACGACGGGACGCGCTACCTCGTGGCGCCGGAGGGGCTTTCCCGCTTCTATTTGAGCGAGAGCCCGGCCGAGCGGCGGGTCGGGGCGAGCTGGATGACGCGCGAGGATCGACTCGCCGAAATCGCAGACTACGTCCGGTACTTGGACGCCGTATGCCAGGACGTGTTCAAGCAGCTCGATCGCTCGCAGGTGGCCGTGCACGCGCTGGGATACTCGCAAGGTGCGGCCACGGTCGCTCGCTGGGCGGCGCTCGGCAGGGCCAAGGTCGATCGGCTCACGTTATGGGGTGGCGAGTTTCCTCCTGATCTGGATCTCACGCCGGAGACGGTCCGGGATCGGTTGCGGGCGGCGCGGCTGTCGCTGGTGTACGGGCGCGCCGATGAGTTCATCACGTCAAAAGTGATTGCCACAACTGTGAAGCGACTGCGCGCGCACGAGATTCCGGTTCGAGAGATTCCGTTCGACGGCGCGCATGAACTGAACGATAGTGTCCTCAAAGGTCTAGGTGCTGAGACCTAACTCACCGTCTCAGCCCCTGCATTGGATTCAGTGCGTCCTGTAGCGCATCTCCCAGCAGCGTGCACGCCACCACCACGAGGACCAGGGCAATCCCCGGGGCTGCGGCCACCCACGGTGCGTTGACCAGGGTGTCCCGTCCCGACGCGATCAAACCGCCCCACGACGGCGTGGGCGGCTGCACCCCGAGCCCGAGGAACGAGAGCCCGGCCTCGAGCATGATCGCGTTCCCGATGCCGAGGGCGGCGGCGACGATGACCGGCGTCAGCGCGTTCGGCAGGAGGTGACGCCACAGGATGCGGAGCCGCGAGATCCCCAGCGCGCGCGCACTTTCGACGAACGGGCGCGCGGCGAGCGAGCGCACCTCGCCCTGAACCAGACGGGCGACGGACATCCAGCCCGTCACGCCCAGCACGACGATGACGAGCGCGGCGCTGGGCCGCCACACCGCCGCCAGCAGCAACACCAGCACGACCCGTGGGAGGGCGAGGCCGACATCGGTGACCGCGAGCAGCAGCGCGCGCAGCGGCCCGCGCCAGTACCCCGCGACCGCCCCCACGGAGAGGCCGATCGCGATCGCGAACAGCACCGCGAGCACGCCGACGCCAAGCGAGATCCGGGCGCCATACACGAGGCGCGTCCACACGTCGCGCCCGAACCGATCCGTGCCCAGCGGGTGGATCGCGCCGCGCGCGTCCGTGGCGAGGGGTGGCAGGAATCGCGTGGACACGATGTCGGGCTGCGCGCCTCGGTCCCCGTGCGTGACGAGCGGCGCGGCAATGGCCGCGGCGACGACGACGATCAGCACGCCGGCGCCAAACACGGCGCGCCGGTCTCGCAGCAGCCGCTTCACGCCTCCTCGCTCCGATGGCGGATCCGCGGATCGATCCACCCCACCAGGCCGTCGGCGAGGACGTTCCCGGCCACGACCAGCATCGCGCTGACCGAGGTCGCCGCCATGACGACCGGGTAGTCCCGTGCCAGCACGGCCTCGACCAGCCGGCGTCCGACGCCGGGCCAGGCGAACACGAACTCCACGAACACCCCGCCCGAGAACAGCGCGGGGAACGACAGCCCCAGCAGGATCGCCACCGGAATGAGCGCGTTGCGGGCGACGTGCCGCGACGCGACCGCGAACGGCGCAAGGCCCTTGGCGTGGGCGCTGCGCACGAACGGTTGGCCCACGACGTCGCGCATCGCGCCGCGGACGAATCGCGCGATGCCCCCGATGCCGATCAGCGTGAGGGTGGCGAGCGGCAGCACCAGGTGGCGCAGCCGATCGGCGAGCCACGGCCCGCCGACGAGGAGGTCGCCGTCGAGCCCCGCGCGCCCGAAGGCGGGGAGCGCGCGGCCCCAGTAGGTGAACACCATGACCAGCATCAGGCCCAGCCAGTACCCCGGGACGGCGAACAGCGTGACCGTCGCCACCGAGAGCGCGGTGTCGATGCGGGGGCGCGCGGTGGCCTGGATCGTACCGACCGCTACGCCCAGCAGGTAGCTCAACAGGAGCGAGAGCCCCACCAGTTCGAGCGTGGCCGGCACCGCCTCGCCCAGCAGCGCGCGCACCGGCCGCCCCGTGGCGATACTCGTGCCCCACTCCCCGCGCACGAAGCGGCCGAGCCAGGCGGCGTATTGCGCGGCGAGCGGCCGGTCGAACCCGAGCGCGTGCCGCTGGGCGGTGATCTGGGCCGGCGTGGCCGTGGGACCGAGCAGCAGCTCCACCGGATCTCCCGGCGCGAGCCGCAGCAGGAAGAAGGTGAGGGTGACGACGCCCGCCACGACGGCGAGTCCCGTGGCGGCACGGCGCGCGAGCGCGGCGAGCATGCGCGGAATCTCGCGCGCCCCGCCGGAGCCCGCTAGAATCCGGGCGTGCCGCGACCCATCGGACAGGTGCTGCTCGCCGCTGCGGCGCTGGCGGCGTGCGGGGGCGGGGCCGCCCGCCGCGGGCGCACCGTCGTGTACGCCTCGGGCGCCGACCTGCAAAGCGTCAATCCGCTCGTGACGGTGCATCCGCTCGCGAAGCAGGTGGAGCGCTATGTGCTGCTCACGACGCTGGCGCGCTACGACTCGACGCTCGCCCCGCGGCCCTACCTCGCGCGCCAGTGGACCTGGTCGCCGGATCGGCAGATGGTCGTACTGCGGCTGCAGGCGGGCGTGCACTGGCACGACGGCGTCGCGACCTCGGCGCGCGATGTCGCGTGGACGCTCAACGCCGCCCGCGACCCCGCGACCGGATACCCGCGGCTCAACGATCTCGCGGACGTGGTCTTCGTGAACGATCGCGACGACTCGACGGTGGTGATCCGCTTCGCACGGCCCCAGCGGGATATCCCCGACGTCCTCACCGATCTCGCCATCCTGCCGGGGTACTTGCTCGACTCGGTCCCGCATGCCGCGCTGCGCCAGGCGGCCTGGAACGCGCACCCGGTGGGCAACGGGCCGTTCCGCTTCGTGAGCCACGAGTCGAACCGGCGGTGGGTCTTCGCCGCCAACCCGGACTTCCCGCAGGCGCTGGGCGGTCCACCGCTGCTCGAGCGGCTCATTATCGTCGTCGTCGACGAGCCCACCACCAAGCTCGCCGCGCTCGCCGCCGGGGAGATCGACTTCGCCGGGATTCAGCCGGCCCATGCCGCGTTCGTACGCCGGCGACCCGATCTCGCGGTGCTCGACT
>VAWH01000109.1:5872-6276 GCA_005888315.1 Actinomycetota bacterium
GGGCGACCCACGCCGACCGATCCTGACTCGGCCCGGCGATTGCTCGGCGGGCGAGCGGTCGCGTTCGAGCTGCTGAGCGTCGGCAGCGGTGAGGCACCGCTCGAGCAGATGATTCAAGCGCGCCTCGCGCGGGTCGGCGTGCAGGCATCGATCCGCCTGCTCGAGCTCGGCGCGTTTCTCGATCGTGTCAATGCCCGGCGCCACGACTTCGACGCCGCCGTGCTCGGTACATCCGGCGATCCAGGACTGGGGTACCTGGGCCCGCTCGCCGAGCTCGCCGGCATGCGCGCTCCGGCCGAGCCGGCGGCGGCGCAGCGGTTTTTCCGCGACTCGCTGCCGGTCGCGTTCCTCTATCACGGCCGCGGCGTGCAGGGCATGAACCGCCGAGTGCAGGGAGTACGCAT
>VAWH01000037.1 GCA_005888315.1 Actinomycetota bacterium
GAGGGCTGGCGCTTCAAGGACGCTTGGGTCGGCGCGCACACCGACGCCGAGCTGATCGGCGCGAGCATGTACGAGGTCGAGCCGGGTAACAAGCAGGGGCCATTTCACACCCACCACGCGAACGAGGAATGGGCGATCGTCCTCCGCGGCGAGCCGACGCTGCGCACGCACGAGGGCGAGCAGCAGCTGTGCCAGGGCGACGTCGTCGCGTTCCCGCGCGGCAAGGAGGGCGCGCACCAGATCCGCAACGACACGGACGCGCCCGTCCGCGTCCTCATGCTCTCCACGCTGATCGCGCCGGACATCGTCGAGTACCTCGACACCGGCAAGATCGGCGCGCGGAGCGTCGCCGGCGAGCGGATCATCTTCGCTCGCCCGGGGCCCGAGCTCGAATATTGGGAGGACGAGGACTAGCTAGGAGACAACGCCCGCTCGCCTGGGCCAGCGTGCGGGAATGTCACCCGAGGCTTGGCGAAGCAGGCGATCGAGTTCCTGCTGTGGGAGACGCCCTTACCGTCCCGCTGCTCAGCTCTGTCCCGGAGCAGAGCGCGGCTCAGGCGGACCGGGCAGCCAACGCGGTTTCCGGCAGAGCGGGCTGCTCAACTGGTCCGGCTACTTCTTGGCCTTCTTGGCGTGCCGCTTCTCTTTCAGCGTCTTTTGAGCCGGCTTCTTTTCCATGCTCTTCTTCGTGTTCTTGTCCTTGGTCGCCATGTTTTGACCTCCGTGTGGGTGCGGGTGAGACTGTCAGCCGTGGCCCAGGATGTCCATCCCTTGGCGGCTCAGGTATCGCTTCATGTGCGTCGCGGCTCTGCCGCACGCATCGTCGCGACTCCATCTTCGTCGACTTCGACCACGTAGCGTCCAGGGTCTGCGCCGCTCGTGAAGCGTTTGAGTCTCTTCGGGCGTCGCGAGATGATCGCGTGGGTGTCGGTGCGGGTCTCGATCACGTAACCCTCTTCGACCTTTTGGTCGAGGAACGCGTCGAGGGCTTCGCTGCGCGTGCCTAGAGGATCGACCTCACCCACGAGCGCGAGTATCGCAAGTCCAGGCTTCTCCGCCGACAAGGAGCAGGCGACTGAGATATGGACGCGACGACCTTCGCGTGGGCGAGCGTCCTCTCTCTAGATCAACATATTTGTTAGACGCGCGCGCGAGGACAGGCTATGCACGGTCGGTGGCGCTGCCGGCGAATGGCGCTGAACAGCACTAGATCGACCTCGCCAGGCCAGGTTCCCAAAGCTGAGAACCCACTGAGCAGGCGAAATAGTCCGGCGGTCGCAGCCGACAGGGCCCATCCAAGAGGCGCTGCTCAAGCGCTTTCGAGCGCTTTTTTGGAACTGTTGTGACTTCTTGGAACTCGCCCTTCTCTCCTCTTCTTCTCTCTTCTTCTCTGTCTTTCTCGAACTCTCTAACGAAAGCCCGCGAGGTTGAAAAACGACCTTCTACCGCTGCGCGAAATACTGGTTAGGTTCCTCGCGGATATCCGCTGAGCGAGCAAAATTGGCTTGCCCCCAGCAAGGCGAGGGGTCACCCCGACAAGCGCTCCCACCGAGAGCACGTTGCACCAATCCATCTGCACCGTCGTCCCCGTAGAAACAGGCGACAAGGAGGTGCATATGCGACAGACAAGGCAGTCGAGCGAAGCGGAGGACAAGCGGATCAGGCTCGGCTGGACGACCCGAGTGGGGTTGCTGCTGGCGCTGATGGCGGCGCTGGGAGTTGTCGGGTTTCTCGTTGGCGGAGGCTCGATCGCGCTCAGCGCGACGCGGACGGGGGCGACCGTCAACCTCCGCAAGACGAAACTAGGCCCGATACTGGTGAACTCGAAGGGGCACACGCTCTACCTGTTCAAGAAGGACACGAACGGAAAGAGCTCCTGTAGCGGGAACTGCGCGATGTTCTGGCCGCCTTTGCTCAGCCACGGCAAGCCGACCGCCGGCTCCGGAGTGAAAGCATCGCTGCTCGGCACGACGAGGCGAAGCAGCGGCAGCCGGCAGGTGACCTACAACAAGCACCCGCTCTACACCTACTCACTCGACAAGAAAGCGGGCCAGACGAAGGGCGAGGGCATCCTCGCCTTCGGTGCCAAGTGGTACGCCGTCTCCGCCAAAGGATCGGCGGTCGTCAAGGCACCCTCCACCACGACCACTGCGGGCACCACGACTAGCTGTCTCTATCCACCCTGCTAAACCCAGCGCGGGACCTCGGGGCGCGAATCGCTGCCGGGGTTCTCGCCCTGCTTTTACTCACGGAATTCGGCAAAGCCGCACGCCGCGATCGCCTTCATGCTCCGCCGAGCCGAACGCTACGGTCATGCTCGTGGATGCGGTCGAAGTGCGGCGCTCGCCGCGGGCGCGGCGGTGGCGGCTGGAGGTGCCTTGGGGCGAGCCGGTGCGACTGACCGTACCCAGGCGGATGAGCAGCGCGGAGATCGAGCGTGTGCTCGCCCGGAAGCGAGCCTGGATCGAGGAGCAGCGACGACGCCAAGTGCCGCGGCTGGGTCTCGAGGGAATGGCGGTGAGTCAATCGGAGGCGCGGATCGGCGTGCGCGAGCTCGTCTCAATGCTCGCCGAGGAGGAGGTCGAACCACTAGGGGTCGCCTACCAGCGGATTCGAGTCGGCGACCAGCGTACGCTCTGGGGCTCCTGCTCGCGAAGCGGCACGCTCTCCTTCAACTGGCGGCTTGTCCTGGCGCCACTCGAGGTGCTCGATTACGTCGTCGTCCACGAGCTGTGCCACTTGCGCGTTCCCAACCACTCTTACGGCTTCTGGTCGCTCGTCGAGCTGCGGCGCCCGCGGTGGCGCGAACTGCGTGCCTGGCTGTGCGAACATGGGCCTGAGCTTCTGGCATTTCGCGCCTCGGAGTGAACGGGCGGCCGATCGCGCTTCGGCCTAAGCGAGGGAGCCCCGCGTCTAATCCGCCGCGGCCGCGCGCTCGTTGCGGCGACAGCGGACAGGCTTGGAGCGAGGCGTGCCCGCATCCAAGGAGCCGCACCCACGCTCCGGCGGACGACCTGGTGGATGGGAAGCGGGCCGGAACCACGGTTCGTAACCCTGAAGCCCTGAGCAAGCGAAATGGTCTCGGACGCTCGAGTCACTGGGTTGCACTGACAGACGGCTTGTCACGCAGTTCCGCCGCTTTTTTGGAACTGTGGCGACTTCTTGGAACTCGCCTTCTCCTTCTCTCTCTCCTCTTTTTTCCGCACCTTGCTCCTGCCCGTGAGTGTTCAGACAGGACTGGCTAGAGCGCTGCCCAACTGGCGCCCTCGTTCGTCGAGGGGGATGCTCACTCGGTCTTCGGTTTACCTGACTGCGAGCGGCCCGAGTTCGGCCAGCGCAACCTCGTAGCGCTCGACGCCGACGATTCGGCTCGCGGCGCCCTCGGCCGCCCGCTGGCGGAGCTGATTCGCCTGCTCCTCGCTGGCGCGCAGCGCCTCGTCGCTCTCCCAGAGGGTGATCAGCTTGGTGCGGCCGCGCTCGCGGTCGACCAGCGAGACGAAGCCCTTGAAGCCGCTGAGCTGCCGGACCTGCGGGACGATCTCCTCCTGCGCGTAGCGCGTCCCTTCGTCGACGCGCTCCGGGGAGCCTTCTAGGGCGCTAACGCGCGCCGCGCGGGCCCCATCGCTTCCCTCCGCCAGCACGACCTCGTAGATGTCAACCGACGTACGACGCCCCCGCTGTGCCTCCGGGATCTCGTCGCCCATGCGCTCGAACTCCGGCTCGGCCGCGCGGATTTTCTCCTCGCTCTCGAAGAACGTGATCCCGAGGCTCTTTCTCTGGTCTCGGTCGAGCAGCATCAACCCGCCCTGGGCATTCGGCAGCCGGTTCGCGTCGATGTTCTGGCGAACGCGTCCCAGCAGGTCGTCAACCACCGATGTGTCGACGTTCTCAAACGCGGCCACTCGCGCGTGCATCTCTCCACCTCCAGCTCGAGGACTGGGCGAGCCTACGCCCGTCGCGGTCGCCGGTCTAGTCGACGCTGTCACCTCAAAGCTATGACCTCCGTTGGGCTCGGTGGGACCCGACTTTCGTACTGTGGAGGTGAATCGCGTTCCGATGTAGGCTCGACGAAGGAAGCCATTAGACGCGGGGGCTCGCAGGAGCCGCCTCCCTAACCCGCGGTTTCCAGATCGGGGGCGGATCGTGTGTCCGCAGCGGTCCGCCCTGCCGCCCTTGGCGACGTTCGGAGATAGCCCTCGCGGTTCACTCGCGAGAGCCACGGTTGGCGATCGCGTTCGCCACGCCCGTGGACGGAGTGATTCGCGTCCAGTAGCAGCCGTCACTGGAGGCTGCATTGACTCGACTTCACGAACACCGTAGGGTGGCTTCAGTTTTCCTTCGACGGGATCTAAGGAGATCTGAATGCCTTCGAGCGCCCCCGACGTGCCGGCTGAGGTCGACGTCGGTGAGCGCCTCAGAGAACTGCGCCGCTTCCGTCGCTGCACGCTCCGGACGATTTCCGCGCGCTCGGGGCTCAGCGAGAGTTTCCTGAGCCAGGTCGAGCGCGGCCAGTCGAGCGCCAGCATCGAATCGCTCCGGCGGGTGGCCGAGGCGCTCGGCGTCTCGATGGCCGACCTGTTCGAGCCGGACGGCGTGCCCGGACCGCGAGTGTTGCGGCGGGACGAGCGGCCGGCCCTGACGTTCGGGGTCCTGGGCAGGAAGCTGCTCCTGACGCCGCCGCCGCTTCGCCACCTCGAGGTCTTCGCGGGCGAGCTCGAGGTCGGCGGCTCGACCGGGGAGCATCCGTATGCGCATGGGGACTCCGAAGAGCTATTCGTCGTCCTGTCGGGGCGTGTCGAGCTCGAGCTCGGCGGCGAGCTCTTCGAGCTCGAGCGCGGCGACAGCATCGACTACCGCAGCTCCACGCCTCATCGCATTTCGAATACCGGCCAGGACCTCGCAGAGGTGATGTGGATCATCAGTCCGCCCAGCTACTAGGGGGAAGAAGGAGGGAGAGGAAGTGGACAAGCAGGAGGATATGGAACGGCGATTGAGCCGCGAGCAGCTCCTGAAAGTCGCGGCCGCGGCTGGAGGAGCAAGCCTCTTGGGCGGCCGCGTCGACGCGGCGCATGCGGCGCTCGACTGGCTAAACGCCGACTCGGGTCGGCTGCAGGTGCTGGATTGGGCGGGCTACGGCAACGACGGCGGCCAAGCCATGTTCGCCCAGTACGTGAAGGCACATCCGAAGAACAAACCTCAGTTCACGTACATGGGCAACGAGTCGGACGCGCTCGCGAAGATCCATGCCGGTCTCAAGCCGGATCTGTTCCGTCCGTATGTCGGCTGGGTCAAGTACTTCGCGAAGAGCGGTCTCGTCCAGCCGTGGGACCCGAAGCAGATCTCGAACTTCAAGCATCTGAACCCCTTCATGGTCAAGGCCGGCCAGTACAAGGGCAAGCAATACGGCATCCCGGACGACTGGGGCTTCGACGCGATCCTCTACCGGAGCGACAAGGTCCACCCGAAGGCCCGTTCGTGGGGCCTTCTGTTCGACGAGCGGTACAAGGGCAGGATCGCGTGGTTCGACGACCTCAACATGCTGACCATCGCCGGGCTCTACCTCGGCTTCGACAAGCCGTGGCGGCAGACCGACGCGCAACTCAAGAAATCCCAGAAGCTGCTGAAGTCGAAGAAGCACCTCGTCCGCCTGATCTGGTCGTCCGAGACGAATCTGTGGGAGGCCTTCGGCTCGGGCGAGGTCTGGATCGCCTACGCCTGGCCGAACGACTGGGTGCAGATGAAGAAGAAGCTCAAGGTCGTCTACATGCGTCCGCGCGAGAAGCCGGTCGCCTGGGTGGGCATGTTCATGCTCCTGAAGGGCACGAAGCGCCCCCACCTCGCGCATGCGTACGTCAACGCCTGGAGCGCCGCTCGCTCGGGAAAGTGGCTCGAGGACAACTACGGCTACGGCCACGCGAACACGCTTGCGCGGCCGTCCTCGAGCGACCTGCTGAAGGCGCTGCGGCTCACCGATCCGAGGGCGGTGACCGAGCCGAACGCGCACCTCGACCGCGACATCCCGCGCCGCGCCCTCTACGCCAGGATGTGGGAAGAAGTGAAGGCTTCCTGACCAGCGGCTGGTAACAGACGATGGCGATCGCCGACGCCGGCAGCTCGTCGCAGCGCGCCTTTCGGCCGAGACGACTGCGGCTCGACCTGACGACGCCGACCCTACTCGGCCTCCCGCTGGCCTGGCTCGGCGTCTTTTTCCTCGTCCCGATCGCCATCGTCGCCGCCTATAGCTTCGATGTCTACTCGCTTGACCCGGGGCCACATGGCTTCACGCTGACTGCCTGGCACGACTTCCTGCACAGCTCGGTGTATCTGGCGCTGTTCTGGAAGTCCGTGAAGCTGTCGCTGACCGTCTCGGCGATCATCGTGGTGCTCGCTTATCCGCTCGCGTACTACCTCGCTCTCTCCGGCACCAAGCGCAAGTACATCCTCCTCCTGCTGCTGATCGCGCCGTTCCTGACGAGCTACCTGCTGCGGGTGCTCGCCTGGAAGGTGATCCTCGGCAACCAGGGCGTGGTCAATACGTTCCTCTTCTGGACCGGGCTTCGCTCCCCGGATCACCCGCTCTCGCAGCTTCTCTACAGCCGGTTTGCAGTCATGCTGGTGCTCGGCTACATCTGGCTTCCGTTCGTCGCCCTGCCGATCTTCGTCTCGCTCGAGAGCCTCGACCGACGCCTACTCGAGGCGGCGAGCGATCTGGGGGCCAGCCGCCTGCAGGCCTTCCGGCGCGTGACGCTGCCGCTGTCGCTGCCCGGTGTCGTCGCGGCGTTCCTCTTCGTCTTCATCCCGACGCTCGGCGAGTTCGTGACGCCGTCGCTCGTCGGGGGTACGAGCGGCTACCTGTACGGCAATCAGATCGTCGACCTGTTCGGAACCGGCTTTCCCGACTGGGAAACGGGCTCGGTGCTGGCGATCTTTCTGCTCGGCGTCGTCGCCGTCCTCACGGTCGTCTTCGCACGCTTCCTGCAGCCGCGTCAGGTGGTTGCGGACTGATGGACGTTGCTCTCTCGAAGAACGGCGCGCGCCTCCTGCGGCTGTTCTTCATCGTGGTCGTCGCCTTCCTCTATGCGCCGATCGTCATCCTGCTGATCTTCTCCTTCAACAAGTCGGCGGTGCCCACGTTCCCGCTCTCCGGCTTCACGCTTCACTGGTACCGCGCGTTCCTCGCCAACTCGGAGATCCGGGGGGCCCTGGAGACGAGCGCGATCATCGCGGCATTGTCGAGCGCGGGCGCGGTCGTGCTCGGAGTCCTCGCCTCGATCGCGTTGACGCGGCACCGTTTCCGAATCAAGCCTGCCGTCTCCGCCCTGCTGCTGAGCCCGCTCGTGATCCCGTACGTGGTCTTCGGGATCTCCCTGCTTCTCCTCTTCCACACGCTTGGAGTTCCGCGCTCGCTGCTGACCGTTGTGATCGGGCACATCGTCATCAGCCTGCCCTACACGATCCTCGTCCTCGTGCCGCGCCTGGATCAGATCGACGTCTCGCTCGAGGAGGCGGCGTTCGACCTCGGCGCGAGCCGCCTGCGGACGTTCCGCTCGATCACCTTGCCGCTGATCCTGCCCGCAGTCGTCTCGGCCTTCCTGATCGCGTTCACGACGTCGTTCGACGAGTACGCGGTCGCATCGTTCGTCGTTGGAACACGCGTCACGTTCCCGATCTATCTCTACTCGGCGCTCCGCTTCCCCAGCCAGCTGCCGCAGGTGATCGCCGTCGCTGTGGTCGTACTCGTCCTATCCCTCGCGGTCGTTGTCGCCGCCGAAGTCGGACGGAGGTTCGTGGAGCGGCGCTTCGTAGCGCTCGAGAGCTCCGGCTAGAGGCCCGGAACGCCCAGCAGCGACGCTTGCTCCGGCTCCCAGGACAGAGCCACGCGCGATCCGGCCTCGAGCGGGGCGAGCGCCTCGTCCGCGAGCCGGTGCGAGACAAGACGGCCGGCACGGGTGTCGACGTGGAACTGTGTGTACATCCCGAGGAAGACGACCTCGGCGATCGTCCCCTCCAGACGCGAGCCGCCGTCGAGCACCGGCGTTCCGGCCGGCTCGATCTGCACCCGCTCGGGGCGCACGGCCACGCGCAGAGACTCGCCGGTCCGGTGGCCGGCCCCGACCGGCACGACGACGCGCTCGTTCTCGGCGAGCCGCATGACGGCGTTCTCGCCGACGAGCTCGTCGATTCTCAGGTCGAGCGCGTTGAGCGAGCCGATGAAGTCGGCCACGAAGGCGGTGCGCGGACGCTCGTAGATCTCGCGCGGATTCCCGGTCTGCTCGACACGTCCTTCGTTCATGACCGCGATCCGGTCAGACATCGCGAGCGCCTCTTCCTGGTCGTGCGTGACGTAGACGAAGGTCGTTCCGAGGGTGCCCTGGATGCGCTTCAGCTCCAGCTGCATCTGCTTGCGTAGCTTCACGTCCAGGGCGCCGAGCGGTTCGTCGAGGAGCAGCGCCGCCGGACGGTTGACGAGCGCCCGGGCCAGCGCCACCCGCTGCTGCTGGCCGCCGGAAAGCTGGCGCGCCCGCCGGCGGTCGAGGCCCTCCAGCGAGACGACACGCAACATCTCCTGGACGCGCTCGCGGTGCTCGGCACGGGGGACGCGCTTCACCTTGAGGCCGAACGCGACGTTGTCGTAGACCGACATGTGCGGGAAGAGCGCGTACTGCTGGAAGACCATGTTCACGGGCCGACGGTTCGCCGGCACCTCGGTGACGTCGCTCCCCTTCAAGACGATGCGGCCGGCGTCGGGCAACTCGAACCCGGCGACCATCCGAAGTGTGGTCGTCTTGCCGCAGCCGCTCGGTCCGAGCAGCGAGAAGAACTCACCCTCGCCGATCTCGAGCGTCACGTCGTCGACCGCAGGATGCTTGCCGAAGCGCTTGCTGACGCCGTCGAGGCCGATTGCCGCGCTCGGCAGCTCCTCCCGCATCCCCCAGCGAGTCTATTGCGTCGCCGGTCCGGTCTCTACCCTCGGTTCGCAGCTGATGCGGCGCTGCGTGCGGCAAGCCAATCGCTCCCGCGAGGGATAGCGGCCGCGGCGTGTACGCCGATCATCAGCGCAAGTACCGCAAAATTACGGCGGCGCGGCCACGCCACACGTTTGGAGGAAATCAGGCGTTGTCGCTTCGTCGCTCTCAACTAACGGACAACACGAGGCACGGCCTCCCGGGAAGCCCGGAGGAGGTGAAACCCTTGCTGAAGCTCTTCGCTTTCATGCAGGCACACGCCGCCGCAGCCGCCGAGCTGCGCAAGCGCGAGGAGGGCCAGACGATGGCGGAGTACGGCGTCGTCCTGGCCGTCATTACGCTCGTCGTCATCGCCGCAATCGGGCTGCTTTCGACCAAGGTGGGTAACGCGATCACCGGCGTCGCCAACATTCTCCCCGGCAACTAGTAACGATGAAGGAGCTGTACGAAAGCCTCCGGCCGAAAGAGGCGCGGATCTTCCGTTGGAGCGCGGCCGCCGCAGCGGCCGCGCTCTGGTTCGCGATCGCCTGGCGCAGTGCCTGGGTCCTGTTGCTCGTGCCGATGATCGGCGGCGGGTTCGTCTTCTTCGTCCGCCGGAACCGCCGGCTCGACCCCCTGGGTCACGCCGAGGATGACGACTTCTTCTAGCCGGCGTTGATTAACTCCGCGACCTTCTCGAGGTCGCGGACGAACTCTTTGAACTGGAGGTCGCGATCCTCCGCCCGCAGGATCGATGACGGGTGCACCGTCGCGATCGCCTTCGGCGCGAGCGGTGACTCAACGAGCTCGCCCCGCTGCCGCGAGACGCGGAAGTCGCGGCCGAGCAGCGCCTGCGCGGCAGTCGCGCCGAGGCAGACGAGCACACGCGGCTTCAGGACGGCGACCTCGGCGTCGAGCCATGGCCGGCAGGCAGCGATCTCGCGCCAGTTCGGCTTCTGGTGGATTCGGCGCTTGCCCTGGGGCTTCCATTTGAAGTGTTTGACGACGTTGGTGACGTACACCTGCGAGCGGTCGATCTCGACCTCCTCGAGCGCCTTGTCGAGCAGCTTCCCGGCCGGGCCGACGAAGGGATGGCCCTCGATGTCCTCGCGGTCGCCCGGCTGCTCGCCGACGAAGACCACGTCGGCGTGAGCACCACCCTCGCCGAAGACCGTCTGCGTGCCGCCCTCCCAGAGTGGGCAGGCCTTGCACTCGGCGGCCGCCTCGCGCAGCTTCTTCAGACTCGGCCGCGGCGGGACGAGCGCCGCCGCGGTGCCGTCGCCGTCGATCGAAAGCTGGCTCACGCGCTCAGGCGTACCCGAAGGGCGGCGCTACGATTCCTCGTCGCGGCGCCGTGGCCGAGAGGTTAGGCAGAGGCCTGCAAAGCCTCGTACACCAGTTCGAATCTGGTCGGCGCCTTTGCCGCTTAGCCTGGACAGCCTCCGGGATGTGCCGACAGGTGCGGCTCATCTCAGCTCCATCTTGCGGGCACCGTAGACGAGGTCCGCGGGGACGCGACCCCGGGTGAGGCGGCCGGTGTGGGCGCGATCGTTGTTGTAGTAGCTGAGGTAGCGCTCGAGTTCGCGCTTGAGGCCATGGAAGCGGACGTGGAGGTAGCGGGCGAAGGCCGGTCGCCAGCACTCGTCGAGGATTGTCTTGTGGACCGTTTCGACGGCGCCATTTGTTTGCGGGCGGCCGGGGTGGATGCGGCTGATGCGGACGCCGTGCACGGCGATTCCACGGCGGAAACGCTGGCCGCGAAACTCTTGCCCGTTATCGGTGAGCACGCGCTCGAGCCGCCAGCCCGCAGCGCGGCCAGGGTGATGAGTGCCCGTCGGTGTCTCCCGGGCGGCGCCACAGAGAGAGACTACGGAGAGGCTGGGCTGACGTGGGCGTCGGTCCACCAAGCGTGAACTACGAAGGAACCCGTTTCTCCTGTCGGGCCGCTAGCCGACCGGGTCGCGCAAGAGTTTCGCGTACGGAATCCGGGTTCGCGGGTCGACGTAGACCGCGCGGTAGAGGACGGGCCGCTTGCGCGGCGCGTCGGTGAGCGTGAACGATCCACCGGGGCCGAGCTTAGGCGTGCCGATCGCGGTGCGGGCCGAGCCCGGACGCTCGCGATAGAGAGCGAGGCGTCCCCCTGAACTGCCTCGGACGCGGCCGCTGAGGATGACGCTGCCGTCGTCCTGTTGCTCGGCCGTCAGGCTGACTCGAACGGGCAGCGCTCCGGGCGCGCGGAACCACAAGATCGCGCCAGGGCGGCCGAGGAGGAGGTCCTGCGAGCCCCGCCCCGGCGCCGTCGCGACGCCGTCGATCCAGCCGTCCACCTCGCTGCCGCCGCGGCCGGTGATCGTGCCGGCCCAGAGCACGTCGTCGCTCGCGGCGCCGAGGTCGTTCGCAGAGACCCACTGGTTTGCCGCCACCTCCGGGCCGCGTGACGTGATTGCAAGCCCGGTCGTCAACGCGCGGTCGAGCACGAAGTTGGCGTCGATCGAGCGCCCGTGCGAAGCGAGCGTGACGGGAAACTCGTTCCAGCTGAGGAACGCCTCCGTCCAGGCGGAATAGATCACGTTGCCCGCCCCGACGGCGGCGAACATCGGCCCTACGGGAAAGTCGCCGACCCCGCCCGAGATGAACTGTCCCGTCCACGAGCTGCGCGTCGGATACCACTCGATCGTGCCGATCGTGCCGCTGAGACCGTACGTCTCGACGACGTGGACGGTCCCGTTCGGAAGCACGACCGGCACTGCGGGCGGCGCGACGTAGCTCGCCGGCCAGCCGTTTGTCGTGATCCGCCAAGCCTGCACGGTGCCGCTCTGGCCAACCCGCGCAAGCACGAGCTGGCTCAGCCGGTTGCGCTCGCGCCAGCGCGTGTAAGCGACGACCGGAAGCCCCGTTCGATCGAGCGCGAGGCCCGGCCAGCCGAGCGAGACTCCGGGGTCGAGCCGCCGCGCGAGGAAGCTCTTGACCCAGTGGTCGCCCGCCAACCGGACGACGTAGAGACTGCGGACGCCGGGGCCGACGACGAGGGCGACCGGCCCGGCCGGCCCGCTCGCGAAGGCGGCCAGGCTAGAGCCCTTCTCCATCCGGGCCGCGATCTGAGGCCGCCACCGGTCCGGTCCGGTCCGCGCCGCGATCGTCAGATTTCGGCCCAGCGCGTACGCGACGTACGGCCGGCCGTCGGCTGAGACTGCGAGCTGGCCGTCGGAGACACCGCGGGCGACGACCTCTGCCGAAGCGCCACCCGTGACCACCAGCCCGACGACGACGGCGACCACGAACGACCTCATCGCGCGAGCCTACCTCCGCACGGGATGCGCGTCGACCGGCGCGCTAGGATCTGCTGCGGGGTCGCGTCCGACGAAAGGAACGAGATGGAGCTCTGCTCCCGGATCGACGAGGCCCGACGCAGCTGGGATGTCCTCGGGCATCCGTTTTACACACGCTGGGAACGCGGCGAGCTGCGCCGCGAAGAGCTCGCGTTCTACGCCGGCGAGTACAGGCACGCTGTCGCGGCGCTCGCCCGTGCGGCCGACGCCGCGGGCGATGTGGAGCACGCACGCGAGGAGGCCGAGCACCTTTCACTCTGGGACGACTTCGCTGCCGCCCTCGATGCACCGCTCGACCGCGACCCGACTGCCGAGACCGAGGCGTGCGCGGACGCGTGGGGCCGCGCCGACCGCCTCGAGGCGCTCGCCGTTCTCTACGCGGTCGAGTCCGCTCAGCCGGCGATCTCGCGGACCAAGCTGGCGGGGCTGGTGGAGCACTACGGCTTCGCCGGCGACGAGCCCGCCGCCGAGTACTTCCGGCTGCACGCCGAGCGCGATCTCGAGCACGCCAGGGCCGCACGCGAGGCGCTCGCCGAGGCGCCGCTGGCGCGGCGGGCGGAGCTCGCCGCCACCGCGGAACGCGCGCTCGAGGCGAACTGGCGACTGCTTGACGGAGTCGAGCGAGCCGCCTAAGCGATGGCGACAGTCGGGGTGGTCGGGCTCGGCGCGATGGGTGGCCGGATCGCGCGCCGGCTTGCGGATGCGGGCCACGAGCTTGTCGTCTGGAACCGAGATCCCGCCAAGGCGGAGCCGCTCGCCGCGGCCGGCGCTGTCGCGGCGGCGAGCCCGGCCGACCTGGCTGGGCGCGTGGAGGTCGTGATCACGATGGTCGCCGACCCGCGGGCGCTCGTCGACGTGACGGAAGGGCAGGAAGGCGTCGTGGCCGGTGTGAGCGAGGGAACGACCGTCATCCAGATGTCGACGGTCGGCCCCGAGTCGATCTCGAGGTTGGCGTCGCTGCTTCCCGACGACGCGCTGCTGGACTCGCCTGTTCTCGGCAGCGTCTCGGAGGTCGAGTCGGGAACGCTGAACGTGTTCGTTGGCGGCCCGCCGGCGTTGGCCGACCGCTGGCAGCCCTTGCTGTCGACACTCGGCGCGATCCTGCACGTCGGGCCTGTCGGGGCGGGGACGGCGGCGAAGCTCGTCGCGAACACGACGCTCGTCGGCGTGATCGGCGTCCTCGGCGAGGCGCTCGCCCTCGCGGACGGCCTCGGGCTTTCGCGCGAGGCGGCCTTCGGCGTGCTCGGCAAGACCGCGCTGGCGGGCCAGGCGGAAAGGCGCCGGTCCGCGATCGACAGCGGCGAGTACCCGACGCGGTTCGCGCTCTACCTCGCCCGGAAGGACGCCGACCTGATCCTCGAGGCGGCGAGGACCGGCACCGAGCTGCGCCTGACAACCGCTGCGCGGAACTGGCTGGCCGACGCCGAGGAGGCCGGGCTCGGCGAGGCCGACTACTCGGCTGTGCTCGCGCGCATCCTCGGGAACACGGAAGCGACCCAGGAGGAGAGCTCGGAGAGGTAGCGCGGGTCGATCGCGTGGGGCAGCGGGTACTCGCGGTAGAGGACGTCGGCGCCGGCCTCGTCGAGCTGCTGCTTCGCCCGGCGGCTCCAGTCGACCGAGATCACCGGGTCGTACGTTCCGTGGCCGATCGCCGTTGGCGGCAGCGGCGCCGAGAGGTCGAGCTCGAAGCCCTCGACTGTCGGGATGAAGCCGCTGAGCGCGATCAGCCCCGCGGGTCGCGGCCGGCCGCGGCCGAGGCTCAGCGCATAGGTCATCACCGCGCCCTGCGAGAAGCCGCCGAGCACAGTCTGCTCGGGCGGCACCCCCGTCTGCTCGGCGAAAGCCGCGAGCCACCCGCCTGCGAGCTCGTAGCTCGTCGCGAAGGTTTCCTCGTCCGGGAAGCCGATCTCGCGGACGACGTACCAGTGCGCGCCTCCGGGTGGCAGCGACAGCGGCCCGCGCGGCGCCGCGCCGACCAGGCGGCGCTCCGGATCGAGGAAGTCGAGCAAGGGGAAGAGGTCGTTCTCGTCCGCGCCGCGGCCGTGGAAGAGGACGAGCGCGCCCGCCGCATCAGCGGCCGCAGGTCTGAGCCTGTAAGCGAGCGAGTCGAGCCCGCTCAACGCGCGGCTGCGGTCTCGCGCGGGTTCGGCAGCGGCGTCAGGAGCGGCTCGACCTGCGAGCGCAGGTGCTCGAAAGCGGGGGGCAGCGAGAGCCGCTCGCCGAGGTGCTCGATTGGCTCGTCGGTCGCGAAGCCCGGGCCGATCGTCGCGATCTCGAAGAGGACGCCGCTCGGCTCGCGGAAGTAGATCGACTTGAAGTAGAAGCGGTCGATGATCGGCGTCACCTGCGCCCCCGCGGCCGCGACGCGCTCGTGCCAGGCCTCGTGCTCCTCGCGGGGCGAGGCCCAGGCGACGTGGTGCACGGTGCCGGCCCCGCCTATGCCCGGGCCTTCGGGCGCAGCGTCGTACTCGTAGAAGCCGCCGCGTCGCCCGCCGCGAGCCTCCCATGTTGCCCCCGTGCGGGCCTCGAACTCGAGTGTTCGCTCGAGGAACTCTCGGCTGCGCGCAGGGTCCGCCGAGAAGGCGCGAACGCCGTCGAACCCTTGCAACGCGAGCTCCGCCGGCACTTCCGGGTGCTCGGCGACCAATGGCTCGTCATGGGTCTCGACGACTGCGAGCTCGTGCCGGAGCCCCTCCGGGTCGACGAACGTGAGCCGCCCGTCGTCGCGGGAGAGAACATGGTTGTCGAGCCGCTTCTGCCAGAAGCCGAGGGCGTCCTCGGAGGCGACGCGCCAGCGGACGGTGTGGACCATGCCGGCGCCGGCGCGGCCCTGGTGGGCGCCCGGGTACTCGAAGAAGGTGATGTCGGAGCCGGGATCGCCTTGCTCGTCCGCGTAGAAGAGGTGGTAGACGGTCGGGTCGTCCTGGTTGACCGTCTTCTT
Organism: Actinomycetota bacterium; assembly: GCA_005888315.1. Classification (GTDB taxonomy): domain Bacteria; phylum Actinomycetota; class Thermoleophilia; order Gaiellales; family Gaiellaceae; genus 13-2-20CM-68-14. The sequence goes on from VAWH01000037.1 coordinate 15,216, forward strand.
CACGAGCCGCAGGCCGAGCAGGCCCGCGTAGAACTCGACGTTTCGCGGCGCGTCTGCCGTGATCGCCGTGACGTGATGCACGCCTTCGAGCTTCATGGCCGCTTCAACCTATCGTGCCGGGACCTTATTCCGCGGCGTCGTCGCCGGTTGTGAGGCGCCGGCGCCAACGCTCGCCGGCCGCACGCCCTTCCGGCGTGCTGAGAAAGTGCTCGAACGGGACATGGACGAACGCCCCCCGGGCGTGGGCAAGGATGTCGTCCCCGTCGACGAGCTCGCCGGCGATGTGGATCCGGCGGCCGCGCTCGTCCTCGACCTGGGAACGGATTAGCAGCTCGGTGTTGATCGGGACCGGGCGGCGAAAGTGGACGAAGAGCCGGCCGGTGACAGTCGGGAAGCGGAACCACGTGGCGAGCAAGCCGCAAGCCTCGTCGAGCGCGGCGGCGACGAGTCCGCCGTGGACGAGCCCCGGCGCAGCCTGGTGGCGCTCGTCGAACTCGAGGTATGACTCGTACTCCCTCAGCCCTTCCTTCTCGGGCTGGCGAAGGTGAATCCCGGTTGGGTTGTCTCCGCAGCCCCAGCAGGCCGGGTCGTGCTGGGGAGGCACGCGCGCCTCGCCGGCTGCGCTGTCGGTCACGCTTGCTGCCCAACCCCTATGGGGGGTGCAAAAGCGCCCCTACCGGAACGATATCGCGGTCGAGGCAGAACCGTTGCGCGTTTTGGCAACAAATCCGTGCCGAGTCAGCGCAGGCCGCCACGCTCGTGGTGGGCCCGGAAGAACTCGTGCGAACCGGCGGTCGCCATCGCCGCCGACGCCGAGATCTCGAGGGCGAGGGTCGCCGCGGCGACGATCTGGGCGAAGCGGTAGACCTTGCCCGCGCCCGCGCACCCCAGTAGCGCGAGCCACGAGCGGGCGTAGGGGAGGGTCGTCCCCCCGCCGACAGTGCCGACTTCGAGCCCGGCCAGCCGGATCGTGCAGTTGAGCCCACCCTCGACGCGCCTGCCCGTACCGTGTGCCATCGAGCTCGTCCCGACCATGCCGAGGTCCTGGCCGGTCGCGGCGAAGATGGCGGCGATCGCCGAGGCGGGCGTGAACGCGACCGACTGCATTCCGGATGCGACGGCGCCGTGCGTGCCGGCCCACGAAAGCTCGAGCAGATCGTCGACCGAGGTGCGCAACACGCGTCGCACTGCTTCCTCGCTCAGCGTGCACTCGGCGATCACGGTCTTGCCATGACCCCCGCGCTCGAAGTACCGGTGCGACGGTTTCTTGTCGCCGCCCATGTTCGCCTCGAGGATCGCGCGCTCGGGTTTGACCGGCGCCTGCTCCATCACGTAGCCGATGTTCAGCGCGTAGGAGTTGCGGGTCATCATGTTCGGCCCGCAGGCGTCGCCGGTCGTGAACGCCCACATGACGTGGCACATGGGACCGACGACGTGCGTCTCGACCTCGCGCAGCTTCGCGTACTTCGAGAGGGCCGGATCGGCCTCGACTCGCTCCGCGAGCCAGCGGCGCATCTCGGCAACATGGGCCTCGAGGAAGCGAGACAACGTCACCGCCTCCTCGACCGAGCTGCAGACGAAGCAAGAGGCGCGCGTGATCCGGTCCCGGAGCACGAAGGTCTTGAAGCCGCTTGATTCCGAAACGGCGCGTGCCCCGCGATAGAGCGAGGCCGAGAGTCCACCCTCGGTGTGCGCGAGCGGGACGTAGACGCGGTCGGCGGTCCGACCGGTCTCGGCGAGCCGACCGAAAGGCTCCTCGAGCTCGTATTCCCCAAGCTCGATGTCGAGCGGGCCGATCACGGAGACCGGAATCACCGCGACCCCGGTAACGGCCTCCTGCGCGTCCGCAAACGGGGCCAGGTCATGGGAAAAGACCTCCCCGTCCTGCGTCAAAGCGCGCAGCTCGTCCTGCCGGTTCTTGATCGAAGCCGGGTCGTTCTTCCGCGGCCAGCGGCGTAGCTCCACGGCGTCAGCTTATTGGCCGCGGTTCAGAAGTTCCGCCTCCGTAGCTCCTCTCGAATCTGCGCGAGCTCCTGCCGGATCTCCTCCAGCTTCGCCAGCATCGGATTTGCTGCACCTCCGGCACGGAACCTCTGCATGAGGAAAAGCCAGAAGCCGAGAAGCAAGACGAAGGGAAGGAGCGAGGTGACGAGGTCGTACATGCCGCGTCTTTCGACGCCCACCCCGAATGCCTTTAGATCGGCTCGATAACCTCCACCCGGAATGGCGACCGAGACGGTAGTCGAGCAGACCCACGAAGACCCGTCGGCGTACGCCGGCGTCCTGCGCTTCTACGAGCTCGCCAAGCGTGCCGAATGGCAGGTGCGCGATCTGCCCTGGGGCGAGATCCCGCCGATTCCCGAGACGAAAGGGACGGCGGAGAAGCAAGCGCGCCGACGAGACATGTGGCGCTCGGTAATCACGCAGCAGCTGCAGGCGGACGAGCTCGCCTGCGAGATGGCGTCGCAGCTCCTGAACATCGCTCCCGACCACGAGGCGAAGCTCTACTACTCGACGATGGTGCAGGACGAGTCCCGGCACACGGAGGCGTGGCTGCGGCTGGCAGGGGAGGTCGGCGGTACCGGCGAGCGCGACCCGCATCTCGACACGCTCGCGCACATGACGCTCGAGGCGGACACGCTCGAGGAGAAGGTCTTCCAGATGCAGGTCTTCTACGAGCGGCTGATCATCTCCCGCTTCCGGCTGATCGCGCGCGCCTCGCGCGGCACCCTGCTCGAAGACCTCTGCAACCGGCTGACCACCGACGACGGCATTCATCACGGGGCCGGGATGGCGTACGAGAAGGTGCTGCTCCAGAACGCGTCCAAGCAGACGAAGCGGAAGCTCGTCGACGCCGCGAATCGCCTCCTGCCGACCTTCGTCGAGCACGCGCTCTGGCGCCCCAAGGAGCGGGCCTTCATCGGCCGGGCGATGCACGCGCGCGACATCGAGCGCCTGAAGGAGGACCTCGAGATCGGAGTCAGGCTGGCCCAGTCGTTGGGTCTCGACGTCAGCGACGTCCAGCTGCCGGTCTAGTGCCCCTCCGGGCAATCCACGCCTGCTTCTGGCCCGCGATCACGCGGCGCCAGGAGCCACCCTCGCCCTTGCCAAGGCAACCAGCCTTGGCCGCGGACGAGTGCGACCCCTGGCTTGGTGCTCGCGACCCAGAAGCCAGGCAGCATTACCCGAAGGGGCACTAGTGCCCCGCGCAAACGCCACCTTCGTCAACGCGACATACGACGAAGAAGCCTACGACGACCGTGACGGCGTCGTGCTCGGCCGGATCCGCATCACCCGGACCTTCGCAGGTGAGCTCGAGGGTGAGAGCTCGGCCGAGCTGTTGACCGCCCGAATGGAAACCGGCTCCGCGACCTACGTGGCGCTCGACCGGGTCGCCGGCCGACTCGGCGGCCGCTCGGGATCCTTCGTTCTGGCTCACCACGGCACCGTCTCGGGCGCCGGCGCGGAGACCGCGGCATCCGTGGTTCCGGATTCGGCGACAGCCGAGCTCAAAGGCCTCCGCGGTCGAGGGTCGATCTCGGTAGCCGAGGACGGGACGCACACGCTCACGCTCGAATACGAATTCGACCGATAGCCTCCGCCGCCGATGGCGACGCTGCTGGAAGGACCGCCGCTTGCGACCCGGATCCGCGTCGAGGTGGCCGAAGAGGTGCGCGAGCTCGGTGGGCTCGGGCTGGTGACGCTGCAAGTCGGGGAGGACCCGGCCTCGACGATCTACCTGAGGCGTAAACACGAAGCGGCGCAGGGCGCGGGCATTCAATCGGAAGACCGCAAGCTGCCGTCGGAGATCTCCGAGGACGAGCTGCTCGGCGTCGTTGCCGAACTGAACTCGGACGAAGCGGTCGACGGAATCCTCATCCAGTTGCCGCTGCCTCCGCACCTCGACGAGGCGCGCGCCATCCGGGCGATCAATCCCCTCAAGGACGTCGACGGCCTGCATCCATTCAACGCGGGACTGCTCTACCTGGGGCGGCCGACGCTCGTGCCTGCGACGCCGCTCGGGATCATGGCCCTGCTCGCGGAGCACCGGATCCCGGTCGAGGGCGCCGACGCGGTCGTCATCGGGCGCAGCGACATCGTCGGCAAGCCGATTGCGCACTTGCTATTGCAGGCGAACGCCACTGTGACCATCTGTCACTCCCGCACCGTCGATCTCGAGCGCCGCACGCTCGAGGCCGACGTGCTCGTCGTCGCCGTCGGCTCGCCCGAGTTCGTGACCGCGGACATGGTCAAGCAAGGCTCGGTGGTCGTCGACGTCGGCATCAATCGGACCGAGCACGGAGTCGTCGGCGATGTCGCATCCGAGGCGGCGGACGTCGCGGCGTTCATGACGCCTGTCCCGGGCGGCGTCGGGCCGATGACGATCGCGATGGTGCTGCGGAACACGGTCAAGGCGGCCCGCTACCGCCGAGGCCTGCTTGCGTTCCCAAAGGGGTAACGCTAAGGTTCGGCCGCTTCAAATGGAGGTCGGCGGCTCGGTGCCCGGGCCGTCGTTTGTTTGTTGTAGGAAGGAGCTGCTAGTTGGCTGAGGGCACCGTCAAGTGGTTCTCGAACGAGAAGGGCTACGGCTTCATCGAGCGTGAGGGTGGCGAGGACGTCTTCGTTCACCACTCGAAGATTGCGATGGAGGGTTATCGGTCGCTGACCGAGGGGCAGCGTGTT
>VAWH01000014.1 GCA_005888315.1 Actinomycetota bacterium
ACTCGCTGGTCGAGCCGGACGAGCTGAATCCTGCGGTGCGCCGCGCCATGCTCCTGCTCGCCGCGGGTGGCGATCCCCATCGCGAGCTCGAGCTGGACGGGCGAGCCGTCAGCGCGCTCGCGGCCGAGCTCGACCGGCCCGAGCGCCGGGCCGAGGTCAGCCGCGGCCTGGAGGCTCTGCGCGCCGAGGCGGCCGGGCTAGCGAACGTGTTGCGAGCGCTTGCCGAGCTCCTTCTGGACGCCGGCCTCGCGTGGCGGGCGTACGCCTGCGCACTGCTCGCCGACGAGCTCGAATAGCGGCATCCCCCGTTTTGGGGGATAGCGGCCGCGGGCTCGCGCCGATAGCGAGAGGGATGCGGCGCTATCTCGTCTTTTTCGTTCGTGCTCGTACCCTGACGCTCCTGCCGGTTCTCGCCCTCGCGGCGGCGCTCGCCGCCCCGGCTTCGGCGTCGCAACTGGTCAACCGCGACGTCCGCAACATCAAGCTCTCCGTCAATACGAAGGGCGAGGCACTCGTCAGCTACCGGACCGTGCGCGGCCGGGCGCAGCACGTCCTCGCCTGGGGCGCGATCAACGCGCGCCAGCCGAACCGGACGCTCAAGCAGGCGCGCTTCAAGCTCGACTACGCGGGCGGCTGGGGGAAGTACCACAAGTCGTACTGGAAGACCTTCAGGAATAGCTGCGGCGCTTACGATGGGCCGGCGCTGCCGTGGCTCGTCACCGCCTGCAAGGCCCCCGACGGCAGCTACTGGGCACTCCAGAAGTGGCAGGTCCAGCTGCCCGACCTCGGCTTCACGCCGTGGACGGCCGGGCTGCGCCAGTGGGAGCTCCACCTGTCGCACTGGACGACCGACCTCGCCAAGCTCGAGGTCTGGCAGGACTGGGTCTACCACGGCCGCTTCCACCATCTGTTCGGCCGGTACACGTACCTCGGCCAGCCGGTGCACGGATTCGGAAGCACCCGCGGCGGCGCACCGACCGACGGCTACGGAAGGCTGCTCTACCTCGACACGCACAACTCGGCCTACGGCCGCGGCTGGCGGCGAGAGAACGCGTTTCTCGTCCACAATCCGACCGGCGTCTTCTGCTACGGGTTCTTCAAGCACGACGCCGTCGCGGGCGGCTACAAGCACCCGCCGGGCTTCAGAGGGCTGCGCCCGAAGGGGAACGGCGATACTTACCGGCTGATCGCCCCGGGCCCCGGCGTCACGCCCGACGTTATGTGGAGCGACAGCGGCCTGCACGACTTCAGCGCCAGCAACTCCGCCGACGTCGCCTTCGAATCGGCAATGAACGCGCAGCTCGATTCGATCCTGAACGGCGACAAGCTCTGTAGGCAACACTAGCCGCGACGGGTTTCGGACAGACCCCTTGTAGTGGCTTTACCTGCCGGGTTTGGACGGACGCCCGGGCGGAGTCCGGGCGTCCTCTAGGTCGGCGTCGCAAGCGAGCGCCTTACGATTGGTCATGCGAGTGGATGGCGAGGACCTTCGCGAGCTGATGCGGCGATTCCCGGCCGGGGTCGCGGTCGTCGGCGTCGAGCTCGACGGCGAGCGCCTGGGGCTGACAATCGGGACGCTGATTCCGGTCTCGCTCGAGCCGCCGCTCGTCGGCTTCGCCGTCCGGCAGGAAGCGGCGCTGCACGAGCTGCTGCGCCGCTCAGGGACGTTCGGCTTCAGCCTGCTCGCGGCCGGCCAGGATGCCGTCGCGCAGCACTTCGCACGCGGGGTCCCTCCGATCGCGCTCTGGGAGGGGATCGACGTCCGCGAGACGGGCGGACCGCCACTGCTCGCCGGGGCGATCGGCTGGCTGACCGGGCATGTCTCGGCGGAGATCCCGGCCGGCGAGGACACCTTCTTCGTGGGCGAAGTGCTCTCCGTCGAGGAGGGCGCGCGCGAGCGGCCGCTCGTCTACGTCGACCGGCGCTACGTCTCGGGTTGATCGAGGCGGTTGTTTTCGACCTGGACGGCGTCCTCCTGGACAGCGAACAGGTCTGGGACGGTGTCCGCGAGCAGCTGACGACGGAGCACGGCGGCCGGTGGCAGGACCGGGCCCACGTGGAGATGATGGGCATGAGCTCAGTGGAGTGGTCGCGGTACATGCACGACGAGCTTGGCGTCCCCGATGTACCGGAGAAGATCTCGGCCGAGGTCGTGCGGCGGCTGGAGGACGTTTATCGCGAGAGGCTGCCGCTGATCGACGGCGCTCGCGAAGCAGTCGAGCGGCTCGCCGCCAGCTGGCCGCTCGGGCTCGCGTCCTCGTCGAACCGCGAGCTGATCGACCTCGTGCTCGAGCTGAGCAAGCTGGCGCCATTCTTCAGCGTCACCGTCTCCTCCGAAGAGGTCGCGCGCGGCAAGCCCGCACCGGACGTCTATCTCGAGGCGACGCGGGGGCTGGGAGTTCCGCCGGAGCGATGCGCGGCGGTCGAGGACTCCCGCAACGGCATCCGCGCCGCCAAGGCGGCCGGGATGCGCGTCGTCGCGATCCCGAATCCGCATTTCCCGCCCGACGAGGCTGCGCTCGAGCTTGCAGACTTGACGCTGGGTTCGCTCGGCGAGCTGAGTCCTACTACCGTGGCCTAAGAGGGTTTGGCGGAATACCGCTCGTCGCCGGGGTGCGATGCTCGTTCCCTGGGGAGGACGCAGGGAGCGTCCATATCCGTAGATATGGGCGCGACTGAGGACGCTGCCAGGGGGCGAGCAGCGCGGCCCGGCGGCACAGACTGTATTTCGTCAAACCCTCCTGAGGCAGGCTCTCGGCCGGGACTTGCAGGCGTGAGCTTTTCGCTTCGGCGGCTTGAAGACGGCCTGCGGCGGCGCGATCACCTGGTAACTCCACGCGGCGGTGCCGACGTCCGGAGCGAAGTCGAACGCGGGGTCGGCCCCGGTCGCCGCCGCGGCACCGATCCGGAACGTGAATCGGCTCGCGCCGCCCAGGTCGCGGCGGTTCGCCTTCAGCGTCAGCGTCGAGGCTGCAAACGCGCCGCGAAAGGACGCCGGCCGCCTGCCAAAGTCCCAGCGCCCGCGAACGCAGCGGCCGAAGGCGTAACGCCCGGCGAGCACGTCCAGCGCGTACTCGGCGCCGAAGACTCCTCGCGCGCAGCCGGTCCCGGTCTTCCCGTCGGCGTCGACGAGTAGCCCGACGAGATCGGTGTCAGCGAGGTCGGCACGGTTCGGGATCGAAATCCGGAAGGTGATGTTTGCGGCGTCGTCGTTCGACACCTCGACCGCGGTCAGGTCGGGAGCCGCCGCCGGCCCGTCGGCCGCCGCGTCAGCATAAGGCGAGCTGTTTGAAGCGCCCGCGAGCGGCGCAAGCAGCAGCAGACACGCCGTGCCGGCCACGCCAAGCGCCCACGTTGGTCCCCGCAAGTCCCCTCCCCTGGTCCCCCTCTCATTCTCGCGAGCGGCGGGGCAATTGCAAGCTCAGTCGACGCGACCGAGCAAAACGCAGGCGTTGTGGCCGCCGAGGCCCATCGCGTTCGAGAGGGCGACCTTGACGTCGGCCTCGCGCGCCTCGTTCGGCACGTAGTCGAGATCGCAGGCCGGATCCGGGTGCTCGTAGTTGATCGTCGGCGGCAGCTTGCCCTCGTGCAGCGCGAGCACGCACATCATCGCCTCGATCGCGCCGGCAGCGCCGAAGCAGTGGCCCATCATCGACTTCGTCGAGGAGACGGCGAGCTTGTAGGCGTGGTCGCCGAAGACGTCCTTGATCGCCTTCGTCTCGGCTGCGTCACCCAGCGGCGTCGAGGTTCCGTGCGCGTTGATGTAGCCGACGTCCTCAGGCTTCAGGCCGGCGCGGTCGATCGCGGCCCGCATCATCTCGCCGACGCCGATCGCCTCGGGCTCAGGCTGGGCCATGTGATGGGCGTCGTTCGAAGTGCCGTAGGCGAGCACCTCCGCGTAGAGCGTCGCGCCCCGGGCCCGCGCGGCCTCGAGCTCCTCCAACACCAGCACGCAGGCCCCTTCGCCCATCACGAACCCGGCCCTGGTGGCGTCGAACGGGCGCGAGGCCCGCGGCGGATGCTCGTCCTCGGCGGCGAGCCCTCGCATCGCGACGAAGCCCGCCAGGATGATCGGGTGGATGGCAGCCTCGGTTCCGCCCGAGAGCATCGCGTCCGCGTCGCCCCGTTTGATCAGCTCGGCCGCCTCGCCCACCGCGTGCGACCCGGTCGCGCAGGCCGAGACCGGCGCGTAGTTCGGCCCCTTGATCCCGAGGGAGATCGCGAGCTGGCCGCTCGCGGCGTCGACGAGGACGCTCGGGATGAAGCTCGGCGAAATGCGCTCGAACCCGCGTTCACGGAGGATCTCGCCCTGCTGCATGATCCCGCCGATGCCGCCGATCGCCGAGCCGAAGGCGATCCCGACCCGGTGCGGATCGAAGCCGTTCAACCCGGCGTGCTCGACCGCTTCTTTCCCCGCTGCGAGGGCTAGCAGGACGTTGCGGTCGAGCTTGCGCTGCTCCTTCGGCGAGGCGGCGCCGCTGGCGTCGAAGTCCTTGACCTCGGCGGCCACGCGCACCGGGAACTCACTCGGGTCGAAAGCACGGATCCAGTCGATCCCGCTCTCGCCGGCGAGGGCGGCACGCCAGGTCTCGGGCGCAGTGCTGCCGAGCGGGGTAACCGCTCCGATGCCGGTGACGACGACTCTGCGCACGACACGCATTAGACCTGCCGCCGCCACGCCGCGGTTACTTAGGACAGGCACCCGTGTGGGTGCCTGTCCCTGAAAACGGTCACGCCTAGACTGTGACGCCTTCTTCCTTCAGCGACAGCTCGGCGAACTTGTCCCAGTGCGCATCGAGCTTCTTCGCCATCGCCTCCTCCTCCTTGCGGTTCTTGCGCGCCGCCTCGGCGGTCTCCTCGTCGCCCGCCTTCTGCGCGATCCGTTCCAGCAGTTGGTAGCTCGCGATCTCGAGGTGCTCAGTCGTGTAGCCGTCTCGGGCGTTGCGCCCCGCCTTCTCGCCCCGAGCGAGGTCGAGGACGCTCTTCATCAAAGCCCCGGCGATCCCGCCGGCCTCCTTGACGAGCGACGGCGACGCACTGTGGGCCTCCAGCCTTTGCTGCATCCGCTCGGCATGCCGCTCGGTCTCGAGCTTGTGCTCACGCAGCTCGTTCTTGATCTCCGGGTCCTCGGTCGTCGTGATCATCCCGTCGAGCATCCGCAGCACGTTCTGCTCCATCGCGTAGGCGTCGTCGATGTGCTTGACAAGCTGCTCTTTGAGCTGTTCCGAAGCCATTTCGACCTCCTCAGGTTTGGATGCGTCGCATCTCGAACTTGCCGAACTCGCGGCCGCGAAACGTGGCGCGCCCCCGGTAGCCCTCGCCGGCGGGCTCGAGCTGGTCGACGAAGCCGCCAAACGGCGGCCGGTAGCGTAGAGAGAGCCCGATCACGTCGAAAGGCAGGCACGCGATCGGCCCGACCTTCGTCGCCCCGGACGTCCCGGAGATCTCCTTCCGCACGCCCATGAGCGGCGGCAGCGCGCCGCCGACACGCTTCACGTCCCAGACCCCGTCGAGCTCGGCCACTCGGACTAGTCTCCCGACGAAATGCCGCCTCGAAACCTGCCCTTCCCGCCGATGGAAGCCGAGCTCGTCACCGAACTGCCGGAGGGCGACTGGCAGTACGAGCCGAAGTGGGATGGCTTTCGCGGTGTGATGGAGAACCTGAAAGGCGAGCTCGCCGTTTGGAGCCGGAACGGGCGGCCGCTGCTTCGCTACTTCCCGGAGCTGCGCGAGGTCGGGGAGCTGTTGCCGCCCGACTCGGCGCTCGACGGCGAGATCGTGATCGAGCGCGACGGCGTCCTCGACTTCGACGCCATGCAGCTGCGGCTGCACCCGGCCGAGAGCCGGATTCGCAAGCTGTCGGCCGAGATCCCGGCGCAGTTCGTCGCCTTCGACGTCCTTCGCTGGAAGGGCGAGCCCGTCCACAAGCTGCCGCTCGAAAAGCGGCGCGCCAAGCTCGAGCGCGTCGGCAAGAAGTTGCGCCTCTCACCCGTCACCCGGGATCCGGGGCAGGCCGGCGACTGGTTGCAACGCCTCGAGGCGGCCGGCCTCGACGGTGTCGTCGCCAAGCGGCGCGGTCTGCCCTACCTCCCCGGCTCGCGCGACGGGGTCGTCAAGGTGAAGCCCTACCGAACGGCCGACTGCGTGATCGTCGGCTTCCGCTGGAGCGACAAGGCTGACGGCCGGATCTCGACGCTGCTGCTCGGGCTCTACGACGCCAAGGGCGGGCTCGACTTCGTCGGCCACTGCTCGGGCTTCCCGGCTGCGGTCCGTCGCGAGCTCGAGGAGGAGCTGCCGAAGCTACGGGCGCCCGGCGCGATCAGCGGGGACCGTGTCCCGGGCGGGCAGAGCCGCTGGACGCGCGGCAAGGAGCTCGATTGGAACCCCGTCAAGCCGAAGCTCGTCTGCGAGGTTCGCTACGACAAGCTGGAGAAGAACCGCTTCCGACACGGCACGCGCTTCCTCCGCTTTCGGCCCGACAAAGATCCGAAGGACTGCACCTGGCGCGAGGTCAAACCCCCCAGGCGCCCCGACGACCTGACCGTGCCGGGGCTGCTCGCGACAACACGGTAGGGGCGCGTGCTCGGCTACCTGATCAAGCGCGTCCTCTTCGCGATCGTCACTTTCCTCGCGACGACGCTCGTCTCGTTCGTCCTTTTCCACCTGATCCCGATTCGGTTCCCGCCGCCGAACCCCCCGCCGCTGATCGTCCAGTACTGGTACTTCCTGCGCGACCTCGTCTTTCACGCCTCGCTCGGGGCGGGCTTCTTCGGTGGGCGTCGGATCACGCAGCAGGTGATCCAGGCGGCCCCGGTCACCGCCGCGGTCGTCGTCGGGGGCGCGATCATCTGGCTCGTTGCCTCGATCGCGCTGGGCGTGGCGGCCGCACTGCGACCCAGGTCGCTCTTCGACCGCGGCGTGCTCACCCTCGTCCTGCTCACCATCTCCGCGCCGCCGGTCTGGTTCGCGCTCGTGCTCTCCTATCTCGTCGGCTTCAAGCTCAGCTGGACGCCGATCGCCGGCTACTGCGAGGCGTTCAACCCGCCGCCCGGCGCCTTCTGCGGCGGTGGCGGCGCCTGGTTCACACACCTGATCCTGCCCTGGATCAGCTTCGCGCTCGTCTTCATCGCGCTGTACACGCGCCTGCTGCGTTCGAACGTGACGGAGGAGCTGCGGCAGGACTACGTCCGCACGGCGCGCGCCAAGGGCGCGTCCGAGGCGCGGATCCTGCGCCGCCACGTGAGCCGGAACGTGGCCCTGACGCTGGTGACGATGCTCGGGATGGACTTCGGGATCGCGCTCGGCGGGGCCGCCTGGACGGAAGTCGTCTTCGGCTTACCGGGATTGGGACAGACGATCTACCTGAGCGTCCAGACCGAGAACTGGCCGGTCGTCCAGGGGATCGTCATCTTCACGAGCATCTGCGTCATCGTCGTGAACCTGCTGGTCGACGTGGTCTACGCGGTGATCGACCCGAGAGTGAGGCTGACCGCGACTCCTGCGGTGGCGTGACCTCGAGCGCCGCGAAGCGCGAGGCGAGGCTGCACCGGCGCCGCCAGATGTCCGCCGTCAGATCGCCGACGGCGGCGACTCTGTCGCGCATCGTCTCGAGCGTGAACGCGGCCGGATCGGCTTTGGTGACCTCGTCCCAGCGGAGGGGCGCCGAGGCGCGGGCATCGGGCGTCGGGCGGATCGAGTAGGCGGCGGCGATGGTCCGGTCGCGCGCGTTCTGGCCGAAGTCGACGAAAACGCCCTTGCGATCGGCGACCTTCCAGGTCGTCGTCGCGACGCGTTGGTCGCCGACCCGCCGCTCGACCTCCTCCGCCAGGGCCTTCGCGAACCGGCGCACGTCCGGGAACGGCAGCTCGGGCTTGATCGGCGTCAGGATGTGGAGACCGGTCGCGCCCGAGGTCTTCGGGTAGCCCGGCAGCCCGAGCTCGTCGAGTACCTCACGGACGACGAGCGCGATTGCCAGCACGTCGTCCCACTGGTCGTCCGTCGTCGGGTCCAGGTCGATCAGCATGTAGTCGGGCCGCTCGATGTCGTCGACCCGCGAGTGCCACGTGTGGAGCTCGATGCAGCCGAGGTTGACGACCCACGCGAGCGCGGCCGCGTTGTCGACGACGGCGAAGACGGTCGAGTGGCCGCTCGGGAAGCGGACGAACTGCTCGCCAACGTAGTCGGGGTGCGCGGGAACGCGCTTTTGGTGGAAGAAGTCGCCCTCGACGCCGTTCGGGTAGCGCTTCATGTGGAACGGCCGCCGGCGGATGTGGTTGAGCGCGCACGGCGCCACGTCGACGTAGTACTGGACGAGGTCGGCCTTCGTCAGACCGCGCTCGGAGAAGAAGGGTTTCTCCGGGTTCGAGATCTTGACCTCGTGGCGGCGGACTCGCATCTGGCGCGTAAGTTACGCCCTAAAGACAGCGAAGCCCGCCTGGCGTAAGCACAGACGGGCGACGCGAATGCCGGGAGGGAATTCGAGGGGAGCCGGCTTCTTGAGCATGCATCGCCGGTGCGTCGCCGCCATGCCCCTGAAGGGTGATTTCGACTGGAGCAGAAACAGACGTGCGGTACCCTTTGCACCTTCGGAGAAGTGGCCGAGTGGCTGAAGGCGGCGCCCTGCTAAGGCGTTAGGTGGGGTACATCCCTGCCTCGAGGGTTCGAATCCCTCCTTCTCCGCCTTGCGCGCGCGGCTACGCCGCGCGGCGCTCGCTTTCACGGGGGAAACCATGTTTCCCCCGTGTGCCCCTTCTTCTTGGTTGTGCTTTTGCAACTCGCGGCTCGCTCCCGCCGGGCCAAGCCCGGCTCCGGCGGCCACCGGAATCGCATCGCGGCTAATCTGATGCCTAGCCGCATGGCTCCCGTGGAGGGGTGGCAGAGCGGTCGAATGCGGCGGTCTCGAAAACCGTTTCGGGCGGTTTCGTCCGACGAGGGTTCAAATCCCTCCCCCTCCGCCTTTCACGTTGCAGCCTGCCGCCGATTGCGATGAGTCGGCGGTCGCCGGCGGAGCCGGGCTTTGCCAGGCGGGAGCCGAAGCTCGAACCGCAAGAGCACAGCGGCAGGAGGGTACTCACGGGGAAACCCCGTTTCCTCCATGCCGTTAGCCGCCGGCCATCGCCGCCACCACTCTGAAGGGCTCGGCCCCCGCGGCGACCTCGTTAGGCAGCGGGTCGTCGACCGGGTCGAGCGTGATGTCCTGCCCGCAGGCGAAGAAGCGGATGAAATCCCTCCGCTTCGCCGTTCCGTGATCGCGGATCGTCCCGCGCAGGACCGGATAGCTCGCCTCCAGCGCGTCGAGAACGGTGCGCTGCGTGGGCAGCTCCTGGACTTCGAGTGAGACCTCGCCGTCGACTCTCGCGAGTGTCCGAAGGTGCTGCGGGAGGATGACGCGGATCACGGCAACGTCTGGGCCTCGACCGAGAGCACTGCGGGCAGGTCGTGCACGATCGCCGTCCAGCTGTCGCCGCCGTCCGGTGACGCGTAGACCTGGCCGCCGGTCGTGCCGAAGTAGACGCCGCCGGGATCGAGGTCGTCGACCGACATCGCGTCGCGGAGTACGTTCACGTAGCAGTGCTCCTGCGGCAGTCCGTCGGTGAGCGCCTCCCATTCGTTCCCGCCCGTGCGGCTGCGGTAGACGCGGAGCTTGCCGTCGGGCGGAACGTGCTCGGAGTCGCTCTTGATCGGCACGACGTAGACCGTGTCCGGCTCATGGGGATGGACGGCGATCGGGAAGCCGAAGTCCGAGGGAAGGTTCCCACTCACCTCGTGCCACGACTCGCCGGCGTCGTCGCTTCGCATCACATCCCAGTGCTTTTGCATGAACAGCACGTCGGGGCGGGATGGATTCATCGCGATCCGGTGGACGCAGTGGCCGACTTCCCTGTCCTCGTCCGGCAGCTCCCCCGAGCGCAGCCCTCGGTTGATCGGGCGCCAGGTCTCCCCGCCATCGTCCGTGCGGAACGCGCCCGCCGCCGAGATCGCGACGAACATCCGCTGGGGGTCATCGGGGTGGATCAGGATCGTGTGCAGGCAGAGGCCGCCGGCGCCCGGCTGCCACTGAGCGCCCGTCGGATGATCGCGAAGCCCCGACAACTCCTCCCATGTCTGGCCTCCGTCGACGGAACGGAAGAGCGCCGCGTCCTCGACGCCGGCGAAGACCGTGTCCGGGTCAGTCAGCGACGGCTCCAGGTGCCAGACGCGCGCGAACTCCCAGGGGTGCTGCGTGCCGTCGTACCACTGATGCTTGCCGGGAACGCCGTCGTAGGTGAACTCATTGCCGACCGGTTCCCACGTCTTCGCACCGTCGTCCGAGCGCTGCATTACCTGCCCGTGCCAACCAGTGGACTGAGACGCGTACACCCGGTCCGGATCGGCCGGCGACGCCTTCAGGTGGTAGATCTCCCAGCCCGCGAACAGCGGGCCCTCGACGTTCCATTCGTCACGCGTTCCGTCCGATGTCAGAACGAATGCGCCTTTTCGCGTACCCACGAGGAGCCGTACTCCGCTCATCGATCCCCTCCTTGTCGAACTCGAACGACCATTCTCTCCAATTGACGAACAGCGGCCTTCGGTTTCGACCGCACTAGGAGAAAGACTGCGGGGCAATCCAAAAATCATCGGTCACGAAGACCGCCTCAGGACGAAGAGCAGAAATGCCGACGGATAGAGGACGACGCGACAACAAGCCGCACCCGCCGGACGTCGGACTTCGTCATCAAGAACCCTCACCGCATCTTCCCTGCCGCCGCTGCGCTCACGCTCGCGCTGCTTGCGGTCGCCTTCGTGCCCGAGCTGCTCGGTTCGGAGGTTCGGCGTGCGCTCGCCGGGCTCTCGCACGCCCGGCCGGCCTGGCTCTGGCTCGCGGGCGTCTGCTTTCTCGGCTCGCTCGTCGGTACAGCAGGCGCCTGGCGCTCGGCGATTGGGCTCGTCGGCGGGCGCATCGGCTGGCTCGACGCCGGCGCCCGCTACGGCGTGGGCTCCCTGATCAACTCGTTCGCCCCGGCGCGACTCGGCGACGTGGCGCGGTTGGCGCTGTTCTCGCGTGCGCTTGACAGCGACGAACGGATTTGGCGGGCAAGCGGCTCCTTCGTGGTGGTCGGCGTTGCCCGTGCGCTCGTGCTCGCGCTGCTGATCGTTGCCGGCTCGATTGCCGGCGCGCTGCCGCTCTGGCCGGTGCTCGTTCTGATCGGGCTGACCGGCGTGGCCGCGCTCGCCGCCATGACGACGCGCAACCGGACCGCCCGCACGCATGTCGCGCACCTCCTTGACGCCTTCCGTCAGCTTGGCCGGGAGCCGAGGCGCGGCGTCCGCGTCGGAGCCTGGATCGCTTTCGCCACTGTGGCTCGGCTCGGCGCAGCCGCCGCGATTGCCGCTGCGCTCGGCATCCGCTCCCCGTTGCTCGCCGCGATACTCGTCGTGCCGGCGCTCGACCTGAGCGGAGCGATGCCGCTCACGCCCGGCAATGTGGGACTTACGAGCGGCGCGGTGGCGATGGCACTGCGTGCCCACGGCGTAGGACTCACCACCGCACTTACGACCGGTATCGCTTTCCACGCCGTGGAGACCGTTGCCGGGATCGTCTTCGGGCTTGCGAGCGTCCTCTTCCTGGCGCCGTTCTCCTCCACGGGGGCGCGGCGGCGGACGATGCTTGCCGCCGGCGCAGCTGCCTGTGCCGTACTGGCGGGCGCTTTCGGTG
>VAWH01000045.1:0-4816 GCA_005888315.1 Actinomycetota bacterium
ACCTCGCAAGGCTGCTGGAGACGACCAGCCGCGCCGGCAACTCCGGGTACCGGATTGCGACCCCGAGGCCGACCATCCCGCCAAACGACTGCCCAAGGATGATCGGCCTCTCGATCCCGAGCACATCGCAGAACGCGGCCACGTCGTCGATCCACGTATCGAGGGTCCAACGACTAGGCGTGCTTTCGTCGCTGCGCCCTTGGCCACGATGATCGAGGAAGATGAGCTGCGCCTCATCCTCGAGCGGGCCGAGCAACGGCTTCAACGTGCTGTGGTCGAATCCCGGACCACCATGCAGACAGACCACGATCGGCCGCTCGCGCATGATCGATCCGTCAGGGACAAGCTCCATCCCAGCAACGTCGAAGTAGAGCCGAACATCGCCGGCGCGGACACGCACAGCACGACTCTAATCCGGTTCGGAGCCGAAGCTCACGCGCCGTCAAGGGGCGAGCACCGCGACCTGCGCGAGTGTGCGGGAATGTCCCTTGAGCGCGCTGTTCAGACCCGCAGCGAGGCAAGCTGCTCCGACAGCCGCTCGGCGATCATGATCGGCGGGATGTGGACGAATCCCGAGGGCACGTCCGACATTCGCCTCATGTCCGACTACGTCTCCACCACGCGAAGAAGTTCGTACACCGGAACGGGACGGCTGAAGCCTTTTATCTCAAGTTGCACCGCTGGCTGCGCCTCGACAGAGTCTTCCAAGGCAGAGAACGCACGCTGGCTGAGGAGGATCTGTCCTGCCGCTGCCGCGTCGCTAAGCCTTGCCGCGAGGTTAGTCACCGGGCCGAGCACTCCGTAGTCGTAGCGCCCTTCGAACCCAATTTGGCCGAGCGTCGCGTGACCTGTGGCGATACCGGCGCCGAGCCCGAGTTCGTGGCCGCGCTTCCGCCAACCGTCGGCGAGTTCTCCGACGCGCTCACGCATCGCGACAGCCAGTTTCGCCGCGTGAAGTTCGTGGTCGGGCAGCGGCACGGGGTCGTTGAAGAACACCATCAGACCGTCACCTGCGAAATGTTCGAGCGTCCCTTTGTGCGCCGCCACCAGCTGGCCCGCGGCCTCGTGATACTCGCGCACGACGTCGATCAGTTCCTCCGGCTCGGCGGTTTCAACGAAGGCTGTGAAGCCGCGCAGGTCGAAGTAGGCAACGCTGATGTAGGCGCGGTGCCCGGCCAGGAGTCGGCTGCCTTCCTTAGTCGAGACGAGCGCAGCGACCTCGGGCGAAACGAACCGTTCGAGGTGGGCTCGCTGTCGCTCCACCGTCTCGAACAGTCTCGCGTTCCCGATTGCAATCGCGCACTGATTCGCGAACGTCGCGATCAATTCGATCTCGCCGTCGTCGAATGGTCGAACGTCCCGGCGACCCACCTGCATCACGCCCACCAGCTCGTCCTCGATCAGCACCGGCGCCCCGAGCAGCGTCCGAACGGGAGCCAGCTTGACCACGGGAAAGTTGTAGTCGGCGTCAGCAGCCGCATCCCGGATATGCACCGGTTGCTTCGTCAAGGCGACGCGGCCAGTCAGCGTCTCAACGCCCGGCCCAACCGGGTGCAACCGCTCATACTCCACAGCCGCAGCCGGCACACCAGCGTGCGCCTGAAAGTGAAGCAACTCCCCCTCAGTGAGATGAATCAACGAATATTCGGAGCGCAAGAGCGAGGTCATCGCCTCGGCAATCTGGTCGAGGATCGGCTGCAGACGCATGTGCGACCGCGCCAAATCTTGAAATACGCGAGCCACGGTCTCATGGCGATCCCGAAGCTCGCTCAGCTCCCTCATCAGCTCTCTGATCCGGGCATCGCCAGATCCGAGATCCGTCATACCTAGGAGCCTATGCCCTCCCGCAAATAGGAGACCGCCTACGTGGGCCAGCGTCCTCGCGCCCGCCCGAGTCGTCGGCCCGTCGGCGTGGCTCACGCGGGCCGGCAGCGCAGGCTCCCCGAGACTCGTTGTGCTGACGGCGGTAGAGATTCGCGGTAGAAAGACGACGGGAACGGCTCCATTGAGCCGCTCCCGTCAGAAGAGCTGGTTCTCGCCGCCGAAGATCGCCGAGACGGAGTCGTCGGCGAAGACGTTCATGATCGTCTCCGCGAGCAGCCCTGAGACCGGCAGCACGGTCAGGTTCTGCGGACGGTTGAGGACCTCGATCGGCACCGTGTCCGTGACGACGATGCCGGAGATGTCCGAGCCCTTGAAGCGCTCGAGCGCCCCGCCGGAAAAAAGACCGTGCGTCGAGAACACCCAGACCTCGCGCGCGCCGTGCTCGCGCAACGCCGCCACGTTCGCGAGCAGCGTGCCGCCGGTCATGATCACATCGTCGCCGAGAATCGCGATCTTGTCGCGCACACGGCCGGTGATCTCGGTCACCTCGGCGACGTCGCGGGTCGGGCGCGTCTTGTGCATGATCGCGAACGTCCCCTCGATCATCTCCGAGAACCGGACCGCCATCTTCGCGCGACCCGCGTCGGGCGAGACCGAGACGACGTCCTCGCCGATCAGTCCGAGGTCGCGGAAGTGGCGCGCGAAAAGCGGCAGCGCGGTCATGTGGTCGACCGGGATCGTGAAGAACCCCTGGATCTGGCCTGCGTGGAGGTCCATGGTCAGCACGCGGTCGGCGCCCGCAAGCTGGAGCATGTCCGAGACGAGCCGCGCCGAGATCGGCTCGCGCGGCTTCGCCTTCCGGTCCTGCCGCGCGTAGGGGAAGAGCGGCATCACGGCCGTGATCCGCTTCGCCGACGCAAGCTTCGCCGCCTGGATCATGAACAGGAGCTCCATCAGGTGGCGGTCGATCGGCTCGCAGCCGGTCTGGACGAGGAAGACGTCGGCGCCGCGGATCGACTCCAGGTAGCGGCAGTATGTCTCGCCGTTCGCGAAGGTCTCGAGCTCGATCTCGCCGAGCTCGACTCCAAGGTGGCTCGCAATCGCGTCGGCGAGATCGGGATGCGAGCGGCCGGAGAAGACCATCAGCCGCTTCTGCGGGCCCCGCTCGATCCAATGCCCGGGCTGGGGGGTCGGCACGAGCTCCGGCGGCTCGGTCGACTCGAGACCCGGGAGCGTGACCGTCTCAGTCATCGGCTGGCCTTCCGTGCTTGTCGTAGACGTAGCCTTCCTTCGTCACCTGGCGAGGCGCGAAGCCCGCGAGCGAGCCGGGCGGCACGTCGTCAGTGACGACCGAGCCGACCGCGATCCACGCGTCGTCGCCGATCTCGATTGGTGCAACGAAGGCATTGTGGACGCCGGTCCTGACGTTGCGGCCGATTTCCGTCCGCCCCTTTGGTCTACCCGGCTCGTGCGGATAGTTAACGGTGATCGCGCCGGCACCGATGTTCGTCTCTGCACCGATCTCGGCGTCGCCGATGTAGGACAGGTGCGGCACCTTCGTCCCTTCTCCGATCCGGGAGTTCTTGAGCTCGACGAACGTGCCCGCCTTCGCGCCGGCCTCCAGCACGGTTCCGGGGCGAAGGTAACAAAACGGCCCCACGAACGCGCGCTCGCCGATCTCGGCGTCGATCGCGACAACGTGCGGACCGACCTCGGCGCCGCGGAGCACCCTGGTGGCCCCGCGCAGGACCGTGAACGGATGGACGACCGCGTCGGGCTCGAGCTCGACCTGCGGATCGATCCATGTCGCCTGCGGATCGACGATCGTTGCGCCGGCGAGCATGTGCCGGTCGTTGATGCGATCTCTGAGCACGGCGGCGGCGGCGGCGAGCTCGACACGCGTATTGACGCCGACGGGCGCCTCGGGATCGTCGGACTTGTACGTCCCGACCCGCCTACCGGCATCGACGAGCCCGCGAACCGTGTCCGTCAGGTAGAGCTCGCCCTGTGCGTTGTCCGGCGTCAGCTCGTCCAGCGCGCCCCAGAGCTCCCTGGCAACGAAAACGTAGGTCGAGGAATTGAGCTCGCGAATGCTGCGCTCCTGCTCGTTCGCGTCCCCGTCTTCGACGATCGCGCGGACGTTGCCGTCCCCGTCGCGGACGACCCGGCCGTACGGGAGCGTTCGAACCGGCTCGAAGGTGAGCACGGTGGCTGCGGCCTCGCTCTCTCGGTGCGCGTCGACCAACCGCTGGAGCAAGTCTGGCGTCAACAGCGGCGAGTCCCCGGACAGCACCAGGACGTCGCCGTCGAAACCCGCGAGGGCCGTGCGCGCCGCTGCGATGGCGTCGCCGGTGCCGCGCGCTTCAGGTTGCACAGCGACGGTGACGCCGACGTGCGCAATCGTGTCCTCGGTTTGCGGCGAGGTGACGACCACGAGCGGTTTCGCACCGAGCGCGAGAGCCGTCTCGATCACCCAGTCGACGAGCCGGCGCCCGAGCAGCGGGTGGAGGTGCTTCGGCGTCTCGGAACGCATCCGTTTCCCGAGGCCGGCGGCCATGACGACGGCTGCGAGCTTGCGTTCGTTCACCGGAGATGGAGCTGGGGCGCCAGGATTCGAACCTGGGATCGCGGGACCAAAACCCGCTGCCTTACCACTTGGCTACGCCCCACCGGTACGTGTGTCGCCCAAGGACGGGATTGAGACGGCCGCACGGCAAAGCCCGTACGGCCTCCAAGTCGGCGTCGCAAGCGACGCCTTAGCACTTGGCTACGCCCCATCGCTGTACGTGTGTCGCCCAAGGACGGGATTGAGACGGCCGCACGGGCAAAGCCCGTACGGCCTCCAGATCGGCGTCGCAAGCGACGCCTTAGCACTTGGCTACGCCCCATCGCTGTACGTGTGTCGCCCAAGGACGGGATTGAGACGGCCGCACGGGCAAAGCCCGTACGGCCTCCAGATCGGCGTCGCAAGCGACGCCTTAGCACTTGGCTA
>VAWH01000045.1:4866-23197 GCA_005888315.1 Actinomycetota bacterium
CGCAAGCGACGCCTTAGCACTTGGCTACGCCCAAACGCAGTGGTCCCTGTCGCGTCGCCGAGAGCCCTCGCGCCCACCCGGAAAGTCTAATCGCGCGAGCTGAAGAGCAGGATCAGCGCGACGGCGGCGAGAAGTCCGACGACGATCAGCGCCAGGGTGCCGACGATGAGCACGAAGACCGGCACCAGGGCCACGAGCGCCTGCGAGACCGCGGCGATCCAGCCTGCTTGCCGGGCCGTGTCGGAACGAAGCCGGTCCGCGAAGCTGAACCAGGCAACCACCACGAGCACGGCAATCGCGATCGCCGCCCACCACGAGATCGCGTGGAAGACGATCAGGATTCCTTCGACGACCGCGATCCAGAACGCGATCCGGACGCGGCGGGCACGTAGCCAACGCCCGATCCGGCTTGACCCGTGCTCTATCGCCGGTCCGCCGTACTCCATCGATCAACCGTACCAAGCAGGCGCCGTCAGCCAAGTGCGGCCGTGGGCCTTCAGCGCCGCGCGCGCGGCACGGGCGGTCTCGAGGTGCTGGAAGAGCCCGTAGACAACCGGTCCGGCGCCGGTCACGTCGGACCTGAAGGCACCCAGCCCGAGCAACTCGGCCGTGAGAGGGGAGCTCTCCAGGTCATTCGGAGGCAGCCTTGCGAGATCGCGGGCCCGCTTCGTCTCCCGTAGCGCGCGCCTGAGGGCGGCGCGCCGGCTGCGGTAGCCCTTCGCGCCTTCGCGCTCCTCGAACGCGGCGTAGACGGCGGCGCTCGAGAGCTTGACCGCGCCACGCGGGAGCACGAGCACGACCCAGAAGTCCTGCGGAAGCGCGAGTGGAGTCAGCGCGGCGCCGTCCCCCTCGCCGAGCTGAGGTCCCTGGGTGAGAAAGAAGGGCACGTCGGCGCCGACCTTCGCGGCGAGCTCATCCAGCCCGGCGGACGGCAGCGGTTCCTCGAGGGTCTCGTTGGCAAGGCGCAGGGCCGTGGCCGCATCGGAGCTGCCGCCCCCTAGCCCGGCGGCGACCGGGACTTTTTTGGTCAGCCGCACCTCCCAGCCGGGCGGAACGCCCGCTGCCTCGGCAAGCCCTTCGAGCGCGCTGGTGACAAGCGTGTCCTCCGCGAAGCCGGTGATACGAAGACGTGGCGCCGGCGTGACCGCGACCCGGTCGGCGAGATCGAGCCGCTGGTAAACCGTCGTCAGCTCGTGCTTGCCGTCGTCGCGCAACCGTCCCACGACGAGCGCGAGGTTCAGCTTCGCGGTCGCCGGGGCGCGCTTCACGCCAGCGCAGTCGCCAGGGCCACGAACTCATCCGGCCTCAGCGCCTCCGCACGGGTCGTCGCCTCACGCCCGATCCTCTCCAGGGCCGCCGCGGCGTGCTCACGCGTGGCGAGGCCCGCCAGCTCGAGCGAGTTCGGCAGCTGCTTGCGGCGGTGGGCGAAGGCGGCACCGACCACGGCCTTGAGTTGGCGATACTCCGCCGGCAGCTCCCCGCGCCGGCGAAAAGCAACGAGCGCCGAGTCGACGTTCGGTCGCGGCCGAAAGACGTTCCGCGACACAGGGTGGAAGCCCGTTCGCTCAGTGGCCAGTTGAACGAGCACCGAGACTGCTCCGTACGCCTTCGTCTCGGGCTCGGCAAAGAAGCGGTCGGCGACCTCACGCTGCACCATCACGCACCAGACGCGGACAGCCGGCAGTCGGTCGAGGCTTTCGGCGACGAGCGGCGTCGCGACGTTGTAGGGAAGGTTGGCGACGAGCTTCGCCGGCGCCGGCACAAGCGAGCCCAGGTCGAACGCGAGCGCGTCACCGAAGTGCAGCGCGACGTTCTCCCGCCCGGCGAGCACCTCGCGCAGCGTTGGCTCGAGTGAGCGGTCGAGCTCGACCGCGTGAACGTGGGCGACGCGCTCGGCGAGGTACATCGTCAGGACGCCGAGGCCCGGGCCGACCTCGAGGACGACGTCGTCGTCGTCGAGCTCCGCCAGCCGGCCGATGACGCCGAGGATGTTCTCGTCGGCGAGGAAGTGCTGGCCGAGTTCTTTCTTCGCCCGCGTGCTCACGGCGCCGGCGAGGCGACAGGTAACGAGAACGCGCCGGTCGCGTTGACGTCGATGCGGGCGGCAAGCTCTGCGGCGTTCTCACCGCGGGCCTGCGCGAGCGCCGCGATCGTGTGGACGACGTTCGCCGGCTCGTTCGGCCGGCCGCGCCGCGGCACCGGAGCCAGGTAGGGGCTGTCGGTCTCGGCCAGGATTCGGTCGGCGGGAACGTGGCGTGCCGCCTCTCGTAGCTCGTCGGCGTTGGCGAAGGTCACGTTGCCCGCGAAGGAGACGTAGTGGCCGCGCGCGAGCGCCGGCTCCAGCAGCGCCGGGGAGGAGAAGCAATGGAGGATGACCGTTCCTTCGAAGCCGGCGAGCAGCTCCGCGGTCTCCGAATCGGCATCGCGGTTGTGGACGACGACCGGCTTGCCGAGCTCGCGCGCCAGCTCCAGCTGAGCGGCGAACAGGCGTCGCTGGCGGTCATGCGGCGCCCACTGACGGTAGAAGTCCAGCCCGGTCTCGCCCACCGCGACGGCGCGATCATGCGTAAGGAGCTCGGCCAGCTCGTCCAGCCGCTCTGCCTCCACATCCCCGGCCTGGTGCGGATGGATCCCGAGCGCGGCGAAGACTCCGCTCTCCCGTTCGGCGATCGTGAGCGCAGCTCGGCAGGAATCGATGCCGGAACCGACCGTGATCACCCGCTCGACCCCGGCCTGACGGGCGCGCGCGAGCAGCTCTGCCGGCGGCGCCTCGCACCCGTCGAGGTGCGCGTGGGTGTCGATCACGCGACGGCGGTCTCGAGCTCGACACGCGGGAAGAGGGGCTCCGCGGCCGTGATCCCTTCGACCGCCCTCGTCCGCCCGTAGGCGACGCCTTCCCACGCAAGGTCTTCGGGCTGGTGCAGGGCCGTGAGGATGCGGCGTGCCGTCTCCGGCAGATACGCGGCGAGGGCGATCGCGACCGCGCGGAGACCGTCCGCGAGGTCGTAGAGCGTCCGGTCGAGCTCTTCGGTCTTGGCCTCGTCCTTGGCGAGCTGCCACGGGGCTCGCTCCTCGACGTAACGGTTGAGCGAGCGAATGACGAGCCAGACCGCCTCCAAGGCGCCCGACAGGTCGTACTCGTCGAGCCGCGCGGGGACCTCTCGAGCGAGTTGCTCGAGCTCGACCCGGAACGGCGAATCCCACGGCGTTGCGACGAGCGCCCCCTCGCGGTAGCGGGCGATCATCGCCGTCGTCCGCGAGAGGAGATTGCCGAGGTCGTTCCCAAGCTCGCGCTCGTAACGCTCGTGAAGATCGTCCACCGATGCGTTCCCGTCCTGGCCGAAGCGCGTCACGCGCGCGACGTAGTACCGCAACGGATCGACGCCGTAGAGGTCGACGAGCTCGAGTGGCTCAATCGCGTTTCCGCTCGACTTGGAGATCTTGCGATTGTCGAAGAGCAGCCAGCCGTGGACGAAGATCTGCTTCGGCACCTCGTAGCCCGCTGCGAGCAGGAGCGCCGGCCAGAAGACGCAGTGGAAACGAAGAATGTCCTTTCCGATTAGATGCCGCGCCTCGGGCCAGAACTCGTCGCGCAGATCCTCGTTGGGCCGCGCATAGGTGAGCGCGCTCAGATAGTTGATCAGGGCGTCGACCCAGACGTACACCACTTGCTCGGGGTCCCACGGCACCGCCACGCCCCAGGGCTGCCCGACGCGGCTGAGGCTGAAGTCACGGAGGCCGCCCTCGATGAAGCTGCGCGCCTCGTTGTAGCGGAAGTCCGGGACCACGAAGTCGGGCCGCTCGTCGTACAGTCGTAGGAGCTGGTCCTGAAAGGCGGACAGGCGGAAGAACCAATTCCGCTCCTCGATCCATTCCGGCTTCGTCCCGTGCTCTTGACACAGCCCGTCCGGCGTGAGCTGGTCTTCGGTCTTGAACTCCTCGCAGCCGATGCAGTACAGCCCCGAGTAGGTGTCTTCGTAGATGTGCCCGTTGTCGTAGATCCGCTGGACGAACTCCTGGACGAACCTGTGATGTCCCTCATCGGTTGTACGAATGAAGAAGTCGGGACTGGCGCCCACTCGGCCGGGAAGGGGCCGCCAGTCCTCTTCGACGAGCCGGTCGACGAAAGTCTTCGGATCGACCCCCGCTTCCTCGGCCGCGCGCACGTTCTTCGAAGCGTTCTCGTCCGTCCCGGTCAGGAAGAAGGTCTCGTCGCCGCGCTGGCGATGATGCCGCACGAGGATGTCGGCGGCGATGGTCGTGTACGCATGCCCGATGTGTGGGCTCGAGTTCACGTAGTAGATCGGCGTTGTCAGGTAGTAGCGCGACATTTGCAGCAATGATAGGCGCCGGCTCTCGCGAGCCCGAGTCGCGCCGCCGACGCCGCACGACGACCGCCATCGCTCCTGCGACCGGCAGGAACGCAGCCCACCAGAGCCAAGCCGGGACGCTCCGGCGTTGCCGCTCGGGAGCCGGGGTCGGCGCCGACGCGTTCGAAGCGACGTGGCCGCCATGCGGCGCGACGCCCGACCTCCACGCAGGTGAAGTTCGACTCGACTGTTTCCCCTGCGGCCCGCGGCGCTCCACCGTCTTCTCCGGGGAGCCGGCCCGCGTCGCCGACTCCCGCACCCGACGTTCCGAGGACGACCCGCGAACCGGGGACGAAAGCGCGCCTCGAGCCACCGTCACGTCGGTGGCGCCCGCAGCGCCGAGTGGTGAGCCCACTTGCCGGCGAGAATCGCGAGCAGAGGCGGTATTCGGCTCATTCGTCTCGGTCGACGACACCGGGGCGGCCGCCACCCCTGCCGCGTGCGAGGAACCTGCCATCGGAGGACCAGTCGGGGCTGAAGCTGCCGGAGCAGGCGGAGCCGAAGCTGCAGGCGCCGCTGCGGGCGGAGGCGGAGCCGGCGCCGCGGCCGCTGTAGCCGCCGGACTCGGGGCCGCGGGCTCCACAGGCTGCACCGGCAGGAACCGGAGTGGATCGACGTAGCCGTTCGGGTCCTCGGAGCGCCGGATGCCGAGGTGGACGTACGGGACGTCGTGCTCGACCTCTCCACTCGGGCCGATCGTCCCGACGGGCGCGCCTTCGCCGATCGTCAGTCCACGTCGCGCGCTCGTCGAGCCGAGATGCGTCAGGGTCACCGAATAGCCATCGGCCGTCTGGACGGTCACTGTCCTGCCACTGATGGGCACGGTGCCCGCGAACGTAACGGTGCCCGACGCCGGTGCGGCGACGGTCGCGCCTGCGGGAGCCCCGATGTCGATGCCCCGGTGCTGGCCGGCGGCGTAGGGGTCGTCCCCGAGCACGAATTTCTGGAGCACGGGTCCCTTGACGGGCCATGTCCACGCTCCAGCAGGCGGCACGACCACCAGGGCGGCCGCGAGCACGACGATCACAACTCGACGCATCTGTCTCTCCTTGTTGTCTTGATTGCCAACAGAGCCACACGATACAGGCGACGTCGGTCGTTGTCAATTTGGACTACAAAGAATTGTCGTAGAGGTGCTTGCGCGGCAGGCCCGTCAGTCGCGCGACGACTGCTGCTGCCTCGCGGCGCGCGAGCCCGGCGCCAACGAGCTCCGCGACCGCTTGCGCCGCCGCGGCTTCATCCGCGGACTCACGTTCGGCGCCGGGGCCGAGCACGAGCGTGATCTCACCCTTCGGCGGCTCGACGAAGCGCTCCGCGAGCTCGCGAGCTCGGCCCCGCACGACGTGTTCGTGCCGCTTCGTCAGCTCACGGCAAACGGCGAGCTCGCGCTCGGGATCAACCGTGGCGAGCGAGCGAAGAGTCGCCGGCAAGCGGCGCGGCGACTCGAAGGCAATCGCCGGCCAGGACCAACGAGCGAGCTCCTCCCACATCCGCCTCAGCGCT
Organism: Actinomycetota bacterium; assembly: GCA_005888315.1. Classification (GTDB taxonomy): domain Bacteria; phylum Actinomycetota; class Thermoleophilia; order Gaiellales; family Gaiellaceae; genus 13-2-20CM-68-14. The sequence continues at coordinate 10,740 of VAWH01000045.1, forward strand.
TGCTCGCCCCGCGGGAGGAAGCCGACGAACTGGTAGCGCTCGGCGGCGAAGCCACTGGCGACCAGCGCCGTCTCGACCGCGGAAGCGCCGGGCAGGACCGTCACGGCTATGCCCGCCCGGAGCGCCCCGGCAACGAGCCGCGCGCCCGGGTCGGAAATGCCGGGGAGCCCCGCGTCCGAGACGAGGGCGATCCGCTCGCCGGCTTCGAGCCGCGGCAGCACCTCCGCCGTCCGCGCGGCCTCATTGTGCTCGTGATAGGAGCGCAACCGCGCTCTGATCCCGTGCCGCTCGAGCAGGCGTCGCGTATGACGCGTGTCCTCGCAGAGGACGAGGTCGGCCTCGCCGAGCTCGCGCAGCACACGCAGCGTCACGTCCTCGAGGTTGCCGATCGGCGTCGCGCAGACGGCGAGCATTAATGCTCGGTCATGTAATGCCGCATTGTTGGACGGAGCATCAGTGCTCCGTCCACGGCCAAGGCTGGCAGCCTCGGCAAGAGCGAGGGTGGACTCTGGCGCCGCGTCATCGCGGGCCAGAAGCCGGCATGTATTGCTGGATGGGGCACTAACCCAACTCGTCGTAGGCGACCAGCGCCGCCCCGATCACGCCCGCCGCGGTGCCGAGCTCGGCGCGCACGATCTCGACGCGTTCGTTCGCCGGCGGCAGGGCGTCCCGGTGCATCGTCTCGCGCGCGGGACCGAGCAGAAAATCACCGGCCGAGGCGAACCCGCCGCCGATCACGACGAGCTGAGGGCGGAAGATGTTCACGAAGCCGGCGATCGCGGAGCCGAGCTTCCGGCCGATTCCGTCGAGGATCTCGATCGCGGTCGCATCGCCTTCGGCCGCGAGCCGGACGAGCCGGTGCGCGTCGACGGCGGGGCCGAACGCCTGCTGCGCGAGCTTCGCCGCCGCTGTCCCGCTCACGTACGCCTCCAGATGCCCCCGTCCCGTGCAGGTTCCCTGGCAGGGGAGGCCGTCGTAGACGAGCACCGTGTGACCGAGCTCGCCGCCGTCGCGGAGCAGCCGCCCGTCGAGGACGACGCCGCCACCGACCCCCGTCCCGAGCGTGAGCATCACGATCGTCCGCGCACCGCGGCCGGCACCCGCCCGGTGCTCGGCGAGCGCGGCGGCGTTGCCGTCGTTCTCGAGCGCGACCGGCCGTCCGAACCGTTCCGTCATCAACTGCCGCAACGGCACGTCGGCGAGGGGAATGTTGACGGAGCCGTCCACTCGTCCTGCCTGCTGGTCGATCCGGGACGGCAACCCGAGCCCAACCGCGGCGACCGAGTCGTCGAGCAGCTCGTCGACGGCGGTGCCGATCTCGTCGATCAGACGTTCCTGGGAGTCGAGATCGGTGGGCCGTTCGCGGCGATGCTCGATCTGCCCGGCCGGGTCGACGATCCCGGCGAGGATCTTCGTCCCGCCGACATCGACCCCGACTACGCGCCTATCTGTCACCCGTCGAGCCACTGTGGCGCTGAAGGTATGTAACTAGGACGCGCAGCGTGGCTACCATAGCCCGCCGAATGTCGGCTCCTCGCGGAGAGAAGCCGTATCGCGTCTATCGCGGCGGTCGGGTCAAGGGGAAGGTCCCCACGATTCCGCGACCCACGCGCGAGCGCGGCGGCGACGGCGACGGACGGCGGGACTACCGCGGCCCCGGCGCCAAGCAGCCCGCCACCGGCTGGCGGGGGTGGAGCTGGAAGCGCTGGACCGGGCTCACCGTGCTCGTCATCATCCTGTTCCTCTTCTTCTGGATCCTCGCCGCCTACCTCTCGTTCCGCGGCGGCGTCAAGGACGCGAACAAGCGCTTGCCCGAATCGGTCCGCCTGGCGCTCGTCCCAGACAAGGGGATGATGCTCTCCCACGCCAGCGACATCCTCCTGCTCGGCACCGATCACTCCCTGAACGCATCACGCGCGTCCGACCAGCACTCCGACTCAATCCAGATTCTCCGCACCGACCCGAAGCACGACAAGCTGATCTACCTCTCGATCCCTCGCGATCTGCGCGTCCCCGACATCCCGGGGCACGGCCCGGACAAGATCAACGCGGCCTTCCAGATCGGAGGAGCGCGCCTCGCGGCGCGGACGATTCACGAGTACACGGGCCTGCCGATCAACCACATCGTGATCGTCAACTTCCACAGCTTCAGCAAGCTGATCGACAAGGTCGGCGGCATCGACATCAACGTGCCGGAGCGGATCCTGTCGAACAAGTTCGACTGCCCATACCCGACGAACGAACGGTGCGCCCGCTGGAAGGGCTGGCGCTTCCGGCGGGGCGTCCAGCACATGAACGGCTACCGGGCGCTGATCTACTCGCGCATCCGCGAGAACCGGCTCAATCCGGCCGACACCGACATAACCCGGGGCGCGCGACAGCAGGCCGTGGTCCAGGCGTTGATGTCGAAGCTCTCGAGCGCGGGAACCTTCTTCAAGCTCCCCTTCATCGGCGGCGACCTGATGAAGCCGCTTGCGACCGACCTGAGCCCGACCGAGATGATTCAGCTCGGCTGGCTGAAGTTCCGGGCCGGGAAGACGCTCCACTGCCGCCTGGGCGGCAAGTCCGACGGCGGCTACATCGATCCGAGCGAGGACAACCTGCGCGTGATCGCGATGGTCAGGGGCGAGTCGGCGCCGCAACCACCGCCGCCGAACGGCGACACGTTCCCGCCGGGTTGCTACGTCAACCGGCTGCCGCCCGGCGGCTGAGGCGTCGCTTGCGATGCCGCCTGGAGGCTGGGGCGGCTTCGCCGCCGCAGCCGTCTAGTCCCGGCAGTAGGGCCAACTCGACATGAACCGGCTGCCCGCCCGGCGCCTGAGGCGTCGCTTGCGATGCCGCCTGGAGGCTGGGGCGGCTTCGCCGCCGCAGCCGTCCAGTCCCGGCCGTAGGGCCAACTCGACGTGAACCGGCTGCCGCCGGGCGGCTAGACCTAGGCCTCTGCGGCCTTCGTCTCGGACTTCTTGTCGGCGTCCTTCTTCGAGCCCGAGTCCGAATCGCCACCGGCGCCGTCGATGGACGGCTCCTTCTTGCGCGAGCCGCGACCGTAGTCCGTGGAGTAGAACCCCGATCCCTTGAAATGCACAGCGACGGGATACAGGACACGCTCGACGGGTCCTTCGCCGCAGATCTCGCACTTCGGCGGGGCGGCTTCACCCATCCGCTGGAACAGCTCGAAAACGTGTCCGTTCGGGCAACGGTACTCGTAGATAGGCACGCTCTGACAGTAGCAGCGGGTCCTTTCGGCACCCGGCCCCGAAGCCGGCCGAAACTGGACTATTCCGCGCGCGGCGCTTCGGTGCGCTCGAGCTCGACCAGCTCGCGATAGCACGGAGCGTCCTCGAAGGCAGCCAGGCCGGCGCGCGGCGGGCGTTTCGCACCGGCGCGGCGGCGGCGCGCCGCGGCCAGCACGGCCGAGGCGCCGACGAGTCCGCCGAGCACGAACGTCCGCAGTCGTTCGCTCCGGCGTTCCCCGTCCATGGGACGATTGTACGTCGATGCCCGGCCTCGTCCTCTGCACGCTCGGCGACCTGCTGCTGGACGTGATCGTCCGCCTCGAACAGCCGTTGGAGCGTGGAACGGACGCGGCGGCCCTTACCCGGACCGGCGTCGGAGGGCAGGCGGCCAACGTCGCCGCTTGGGCGGCGGCGCTCGGGGCCGAGGCCCGCTTCGTCGGCAAGCGCGGCGACGATCCGGCGGCAGCGCTTGCGGCCGGGGAGCTGATCCGGCTGGGCGTCACCGTCTTCGGCCCGGTGGCGCTGGGACGGAACGGCGTCGTCGTCTCGATCGTCGGCGAAGACGGTGACCGCGCGATGGCGAGCGACCGAGGAGTGGCTCCGGCGCTGTCCGCCCACGAACTCGAGCCGGGCTGGTTCGAAGACTGCACTCATCTTCACCTCTCGGGCTACAGCCTGATGTCGTCGCCGATCGACGACGCGGCGTTTCGCGCCGCCGAGCTCGTGCGCGCCGGCGGCGCGGCCGTCAGCACCGATCTGGCCTCTCGCCGGGTGATCGCCGACTTCGGACCGGAGCACCTACGGCGGCTGCTCGACAAGCTCGAACCGCAGCTCGTCTTCGCGAACGAGGAGGAGCGCGAGGAGCTTGGGCCGGCCGCCGCGGCAAAGGCCACGTGGGTCTTGAAGCGAGGCGCCGACGGTTGCGCGATCGAACACGGCGGCGAGCGGTCGGAGTTCCCCGCCGTCCCGGCCGAGGTCGTCGACACGACGGGCGCGGGCGATGCGTTTGCAGCGGGCTATCTCGTCGGCGGCGTAGAGCTCGCGCTCGCCACGGCCGCGCGGTGTGTGGCGAACCTCGGGGCGACGCCGTGATCGAGCTCGCGCCGGAGGTGCGCGACGCGCTCGATTCCGGGGGAGCCGTCGTCGCGCTCGAGACGACGCTCGTCGCCCACGGTTTTCCCGCCGGCGAAGGGCTCGACGTCGCGCTCGAGGCCGAGCGGCGGGTCCGCGAAGCCGGCGCGGTGCCGGCCACGGTGGGTGTCCTCGAAGGGCGCGTGCGAGTCGGACTCTCTGCAGACGAGCTCGAGCGTTTCGCCGCTGCGGGCGATTCGGCACGCAAGGCGGGACCCCGTGACCTCGCCGTCTGCGTCGCCGAGGGCGTGCTTGGCGCTACTACGGTGGGCGGGACGCTGGCGGCGTGCTCCCTGGCCGGGATTCGATTTCTCGGCACCGGGGGAATCGGCGGCGTCCATCGCGGGTTTGCCGAGCGGGCCGACGTGTCCGCCGACCTCGGCGAGCTCGCCCGCGCAGGCGTGCTGATTGTCTCGTCGGGCGTTAAGTCGCTGCTTGACGTTGACGCGACGCTCGAAGCTCTCGAGACGCTCGGGGTGCCGGTGCTCGGGTGGCAGACCGAAACCCTGCCGCTCTTCTATACGGCCGCAGGCGGGCCGCCGGTTCCGGCCACGGTCGCCACGGCGAGCAAGGCCGCCTCGGTCGCACTCGCCCACTGGTCACTCGGCCGCGCGGGGCTGCTCCTCGCTCGGCCGCCCACTGAGAGCCTCGACGTCGAGCCCCTGATCGAAGCGGCGCTGGCCGATGCGCGCGCGCAGGGCGTCTCCGGGCAGGCGGTGACCCCGTTCGTGCTCGCCCACATCCACCGCGAGACTGCCGGCGCGAGCGTCCGGATCAACAAGCGGCTGATCGCGGACAACGCCGCGCTCGCGGCCGAGGTCGCCTGCGCCTATGCCGGCCGCTAGTCCAGTGCGCCCAAGAACTCCTCGATCGTCAGGGCGGTCAAGGTCTGCAGCTTGGCGCTCCCGCGAGCGCCGAGCGCGACCGAGACCCTCGCGATCGTCGCGGCGTCGGGAGCCTCGACCACGTTGACGAAGTCGAAGGGCCCAAGCGTTGCCCACTGGTGCACGACCCGGGCGCCGAGCTCCTCGACGTCGTTATTGACCTCGCGCAGCCGGGCGGGGTTCGACTTGAGCGTCTGGACCCCCTGCGCGGTCAGGTTGGACAGCAGGATGTACGTCGGCATCGGTCCTCCTCCGTCGGGGCGACGAGCCTACACGGGCCAGCTGGTCGAAATAGAGGAGCGCGCCGCCGAGGAAGAGCAGCGGGGAGATCACGAGGACGGAGAGGAACGCCGACGCGCGCAGCGCCGCGGTACCGGCGGACCGGAGGGTGAAGAAGAGGACGTACGCCGTCAGCAGCCCGACGAGCGCGAGCGTTGCGAGAGAGCCGATCGCGTGCCCGAGATCCGCGCGCGCGAGTGCGAAGGCGCGGCGGTACGAGAGGCGCCGCTCGAGCGTGAGCACCGGGACGACCGCGCCGGCGAATGCGAGCCAGACGACGGCCGGGAGCAATCCGACGATGCCGAAGAAGCCGAGCAGCACGATCGCGGGCGCCAGCGTGATCGTTCCGATCGCGGTGGCTTCCGCGAGCCGCCTGCCGGGGATCCGCTCGCCGGCGACGACTCCGGTCGCAAGCGCGAACGAGAGGCTCGCCGCCGCCGCCGCGACGGTGAACGCGAGCGGCAACCTCGCGCGGTCGCTCTGCAAGACCGAGGCCCGCGGCGGCGGGCGCGATCCCAAGGGCGAGCGAAGCCCAGAAGCGGCCCCCGTAGAGGCGAATCGTCTCGGCCACAAGCTGGCCGACCGTACGCGTCTCCGGCGGTAGCGGCGGTGGCGCCGGCTGGGGCTCGCGGCGCTGACCCTGGCGTGCCATCGTCTGCGAACCTACCCGTTACAGGTACACGCGAGACCCGGGTCGCCACCACTCCCTCCCACCGACAGGCTAAAGCGAAAACTGTGACGCGGGTGAAACGCCTTCGTCACAGATGCGGAACAAGCGCTAGCGTCAAAAACATGATCGCGACGGACCCGATCGGTGCTGAATGACGGTTGCGCCCACAACACCGACGAGGGAACGGCCGACTCGCGACACCGGCGGCCGCACGGGCGATGCCTGGCGCGTGATCGTGCTCAACGACAACCACAACACGTTCGAAGGTGTCGCCGCAGCGCTCGCGCATGTTCTCCCCGGCGTCAACTTCGAGCAGGGACTGACACTCGCGAACCGGATCCACAGCACCGGTCTGGCGGTGGTCTGGTCGGGTCATCGCGAGCGCGCGGAGTTGTACTGGCAGAGCCTCAAGGAGCACGGCCTGACAATGGCGCCGCTCGAGCGTTGAGACGCTCCGCAGCGACCGCGAGCTGAAGGCCCCGACCTCTAGGCAGCGACTTCCGCCGGCGCAGCGGCCTTCTCGAACACGAGTTCCCCGTCTCGCGCGTCCACCCGCACGGTGTCGTTGTCCGCAAACTCGCCCTCGAGCAGCCGCAGCGCGAGCGGGTTCTCGACCAGGCGCTGCAGCGCCCGCTTGAGCGGCCGGGCGCCGTAGGTCGGATCCCAGCCGGCCTCGGCCACGAGCTCCTTCGCTTCGTCGGTCAACTCGAGCCCGAGCCCGCGCTCGGCCAGCCGCTCGCGCAGCCGCGCGAGCTGCAGCTCGACGATCTCGGCCAGCTGCTCGCGGGAGAGAGCCTTGAATTCGACGATCTCGTCGATCCGGTTCAGGAACTCGGGCCGGAAGTGGTCACTCAGCGCACCCGCCGAGCGGATGTTCGAGGTCATGATGATCACGGTGTTGCGGAAATCGACCGTGCGGCCCTGGCCGTCGGTCAGGCGCCCGTCGTCGAGGATCTGCAGGAGCACGTCGAAGACCTCGTTGTGCGCCTTCTCGATCTCGTCGAGCAGCACGACGCAATAAGGCCGGCGCCGCACCGCTTCGGTCAGCTGGCCGCCCTCCTCGTAGCCGACGTAGCCGGGCGGCGCGCCGACGAGTCGCGCGACCGTGTGCCGCTCCTGGTACTCGGACATGTCGAGCCTGACCATGGCGCGCTCATCGTCGAACATGAACTCGGCGAGCGCGCGCGCAAGCTCCGTCTTCCCGACCCCGGTCGGTCCAAGGAAGATGAACGAGCCGATCGGCCGGTTCGGGTCCTGCAGGCCGGTGCGGGCACGGCGGAGCGCGTTGGCGACTGCCTCGACAGCCTCGTGCTGGCCGACCACGCGCTCGTGCAGGCGCTCTTCCATGTGGATCAGCTTCTCGGTCTCGCCCTCGAGCAGTCGTGAGACGGGAATGCCCGTCCAGCGCGCGACCACCTCGGCGACGTCGTCCTCGTCGACCTCCTCCTTCACCATCGGCTCGCCTTCGGGAATCGCGCCGTCGCGCTCCGCGAGCTCGTTCTCGAGCTCCGGCAGCTCGCCGTAGCGGATCTCGGCGACGCGCTGGAGATCGCCGGCGCGCTCGGCGCGCTCGGCCTCCGACTTGAGCGTGTCGATGCGCGTCATGATCTCCTTGACGCGCTCGAGCGCCTCCTTCTCCTTCGACCAGCGCGCGGCCAGCTCGTCCCGGCGCTCCTTCGCCTCGGCGAGCTCGCGCTCGACGGGCTCGCGCGTCTCCTTCGACTCCTTGCCCATCGCGGCGAGCTCGATCTCGAGCTGGCGCACCCGCCGGTCGGCCTCGTCGAGCTCCAGCGGCGAGGAGTCGATCTCCATCCGCAGGCGCGAGGCGGCCTCGTCGACGAGGTCGATCGCCTTGTCCGGCAGCTGACGGTCGGAGATGTAGCGGTCGGACAGAACCGCTGCCGCGACGAGCGCCGCGTCGCGGATCCGCACGCCGTGGTGCGCCTCGTAGCGCTCCTTCAGCCCGCGCAGGATCGCGATCGTGTCGGCGACGGACGGCTCGCCGACGAAGATCGGCTGAAACCGCCGCTCGAGCGCCGCGTCCTTCTCGATGTGCTTGCGGTACTCGTCGAGCGTCGTGGCGCCGATGCAGCGCAGCTCGCCGCGCGCCAGCATCGGCTTCAGCATGTTCGCCGCGTCGACGGCGCCCTCGGCCGCGCCCGCGCCGACGATCGTGTGCAGCTCGTCGATGAAGAGGATCAGCTCGCCCTCCGCGTTCTTGATCTCGGTGAGAACGGCCTTCAGCCGCTCCTCGAACTCACCGCGGTACTTCGAGCCGGCGAGCAGGGCGCCGATGTCGAGCGCCCAGACGCGCTTGCCCTTCAGCCCCTCCGGCACGTCGCCGGCGACGATCCGCTGCGCGAGTCCCTCCGCGATCGCCGTCTTGCCGACGCCCGGGTCGCCGATCAGGACCGGATTGTTCTTCGTCCGTCGCGAGAGGACCTGGATCACCCGGCGGATCTCCTCGTCGCGGCCGATCACCGGGTCGAGCTTGCCCTGCTCGGCGAGCTCGGTCAGGTCCCTTCCGAACTTCTCCAGCGCCTGGTAGGTGCCCTCCGGATCCTGCGAGGCGACGCGCTGGCCGCCCCGGACGGCCTTGATCTTCGCCTCAAGCTGCTCGCGCGGAACGACGTCGAGCGCGAGCAAGAGGTGCTCGGTCGAGACGTAGTCGTCCTCGAGCCGCTGGGCCTCCTCGAAGGCCCGGTCGAGCACACGCGAGAAGGCGGCGCCGACCTGCGGCTGCTGCGCCGCGCCCTGGGTCGAGGGCTTCGCGCGCAGCGCCGCTTCGGCTTCGGCGCGCAAAGAGTCGGGATCCGGAACGAGCTCGCGCGGCAGCTCCTGGTCGAGCAGCGCAACCACGAGGTGCTCGGGGTAGAGCTCAGGGTTGCCCATGCGGCGCGCCAGCTCCTGCGCGGCCGCCACGGCCTCCTGCGATTTCAAGGTCAGCTTGTTGAAGTCCAAATCGTTCTCCTCAGTGCTGCCGCGTCGGGACCGGCCGCGGCGCCTCGTAGAGCACGAGGTCGCGCCGGTACTGCTTGTGCACGTTCTGGATCTCCTCGCGCATCTGGCGCTCGAGCCGTTCGATGCGCGCGTGGGCGCGGCGCAGCTCGTCTTCGAGTCGCAGGACGACTTCGACGCCCGCGAGGTTGAGGCCGAGTTCAGTGGTCAGCCGCTGGATCAGGCGCAGCCGCTCCAGGTCGGCCTCCGAGTAGAGGCGCGTGTTTCCGCGCGTCCGGTTCGGGCTGACGAGACCCTTGTTCTCGTAGATCCGCAGCGTCTGCGGATGCATGCCGACGAGCTCGGCGGCGATCGAGATCATGTAGCGCGGGCGGTCGTCCATCAGCCCTCCTCCTCGGTGCGGGCGGGCCCCCACACACGCTCCACGACCGCCTCGCCGGCCTCGTAAGCGGTCAGCCCGAGGCGCTTGCGCGCGACGTAGGCGCGGACGTCGAAGTACGCGCAGGCCGCGACGAAGATCGCGAGGATCAGGCCGAGCATCGGCCGGTCCCACCGCGCCCCCGCGGCGACGAGCACGACGTAGAGCATCGCCGCGTTGAGGAGCGTGCCGACGGGCGAGAGAGACCAGACCAGCAGGTGCGTCACTGCCCGCCTCACGAGAACAGCGCTTCCCGCGGGTCCTCGTGGGACTGCTTCTGCAGCTCCTCGAGGAGCTCGCGCTCGCGTTTCTTCAGCTTCTTCGGAACGGTGACGCGCACGCGCGCGAGCAGGTCGCCGCGGCCGGAGCCCTTCAGCTTCGGTGCGCCCTTGCCCCTGACGCGGAGCAGCGTTCCGTCCTGCGTGCCGGGCTTCACCTTCACCGAGACCTGGCCGTCGGGCGTCGGCACCTCGACTGTCGCGCCGAGCGCGGCCTCCGAGAACGTGACCGGCACGTCGACGACCAGGTCGTTGCCGCGACGCTCGTACAGCTTCGAGGGCTGCACGCGCGTGACGACGTAGAGGTCGCCCGCCTCGCCGCCGGCGAAGCCGGCCTCGCCCTTGCCCTTGAGGCGAATGCGGGTGCCGTCCTTGACACCGGCCGGGATCTTGACCGTGTACCGCTTGGTGCGCCGCTCGCGCCCGGAGCCGCTGCAGCGAGGGCAGGGATCCTCGATCACGGTCCCGTTGCCCCGGCAGCGCGGGCAGGGCTGCGAGAGCGCGAAGAATCCCTGGCTTTCCGCGACGACGCCGCGGCCGTTGCATTCGGGACAGATCTTCGGCGCGGTCCCGGGCTTCGCGCCCGAACCGTGGCATTCGGAGCACGCAGTCTCCAGCGTGACCGGAATCTTCGTCTCGACGCCCTTGAGAGAGTCTTCGAAGGAGAGGTTGACCTCCACCTCCACGTCGGCGCCGCGCTGGGCGCGCGACGTACCGCCGCCGGCCCTCCCGCCGCGTCCTCCGAATAGGCCGCCGAAGAGGTCGCCGAGATCGCCGAGGTCCTGCACGTTGAAGTCGCCGAAGTTGACGTTGGCCCCGCGAAAGCCGCCGCGCCCGTTCGCCGAGCCGAACGCGTCGTACTGCTTCCGCTTCTCGGGATCGGAGAGCAGGTCGTAGGCGCCCTGAACCTCCTTGAACCGGTCCTCGGCGGCCGAGTCGCCCGGATTGCGGTCCGGGTGGTACTCGCGCGCGAGCTTGCGGTAGGCCTTCTTGATCTCGTCGGCCGAGGCGCCCTTGGGCACACCGAGGATCTCGTACGGAGACTTAGGAGTCGCCGTCGCCATTCGCTTCCTTCTGAGCCGCCACCACCACCCGTGCCGGCCGCAGCACGCGGTCGCCGAGCCGGTAGCCCTTCTGCAGGACCTCGATCACGCTGCCCTCGTCGGCCTCGGACGGTTGCGAGAGCAGAGCCTCGTGTACGTGCGGATCGAACTTGCCGTTCGTCTCGATCTCCGCGAGCCCCTCGCGCTCGAGCGCGGACGCGAGCTGACGATGGACGAGCCGGACGCCCTCCTCGAGCTTGGCCTCCTCGTGTTCTTCGGCGGCCTGCAGGGCGCGCTCGAGATCGTCCACGATCGGCAGCAGCTCTTTGACGAGCCGCTCGGTCGCGCGGGCGGACAGCGACGCTTGCTCGCGCGCGGTTCGCTTCTTGTAGTTCTCGAACTCGGCCGCGAGGCGCTTGAGGTCGTTCAGGTGCTCGTCGGCCTTGGCCTCGGCTGCGGCGAGCTGCTCGTCGACCTCGGGACCAGGTCCCGGGACATGGCCCGGGACCTGGTCCCGCTGTTCGATCTGGTCGAGCTGCTCCTTTGCGGGATCCGCCATTAGGAGGTCTTCGCCTCCTCGTCGACGATCTCCGCATCTTCGATCACCTCGTCGTCCGAGGGTGCAGCGCCGTCGCCGTCGCCGTCGCCGGCGGCGGAAGCCTGCTGCTGGGCCGCGCTCGCCTGGGCGTAGACCGCCTCGGCCAGCTTCTGCGACGCCTCCTGCAGGGCCTCCGTCTTCTGTCGGATCTCGTTGACGTCCGAGCTCTCGAGCACGGCCTTGAGCTCCATGACGCGACCCTCGATCGTCGAGGCGTCGGACTCGTCGAGCTTGTCGCGGTGCTCCTTGAGCGTGCGCTCGGTCTGGTACGCCAGCGACTCGGCCAGGTTCCGGGCATCCGCAAGCTCGCGCAGGCGGTGCGCCTCGTCGGAGTGCGCCTCGGCCTCGCGGATCATCCGCTCGACCTCCTCCTGCTTCAGGCCGGAGCCGCCCTCGATCCGGATCTTCTGCTCGTTACCCGTGCCGAGATCTTTCGCCGACACGTGGATGATCCCGTCATTCCGCGCGGCGCCGGCGGGATGCCGACGAGCTGGAACTTGCCGAGCGTCTTGTTGTAGAGCGCCATCTCCGACTCGCCCTGGAGCACGTGCACCTCGACGGAGGGCTGGTTGTCCTCGGCGGTCGTGAAGACCTCCGACTTCTTCGTCGGGATGGTGGTGTTGCGCTCGATCAGCCGCGTGAAGACGCCGCCCTTGGTCTCGATCCCGAGCGAGAGCGGAGTTACGTCGAGCAGCAGCACGTCCTTGACCTCGCCGCGCAGCACGCCGGCCTGGATCGCGGCCCCGACGGCGACGACCTCGTCCGGGTTGACGCCCTTGTGCGGGTCCTTGCCGATCAGGTCGCGCACCTTGTCGACGACCGCGGGCATGCGGGTCATGCCGCCGACGAGGACAACGTGGTCGATCCCCGAGGCGTCGATCCCGGCATCCGCGAGCGCCTGCTTGGTCGGACCGACGGTGCGGTCGAGCAGGTCGGCGGTCAGCTCGTTGAGCTTCGCGCGCG
>VAWH01000046.1 GCA_005888315.1 Actinomycetota bacterium
CAAGTGGAGGCATACGAGAGGACGCGGTGATCGGAGCTCGCCCCGACTTGCAGATGTGCGTCACGAGCGGCACATAGCTCGTGAGGCGAAGTGACCGGGGCGGCGAGCCGGACGGCCATCCTACAAATGTACGACAGCCGTTTGCGAACCGCTCAGGGTGTATTCCCGAACGCTCGCGCACCCGAGTCTCAGCCGACTGGACGGGGTGGCGGGCCAACTACCGTCGCGGGGACCGCCGCCAAGACGTGCGTCTGAGAGCCGTCCGGAGGTAATTGTTCGTATGGGGACCTGCACGGGCCGCAGGCCGCCGAGGTCGACCCAGCCGCTTCAGGGCTCTTTGCAGGTAATTCGCCATATCGGCCGTCCCAAGAGTCGCGTCGACTGGTCTTGTACTGCTAGGGGAACTTACTTCTTGGGTTCATAGGTCCGAGGGACCTAGCAGAGAGGGTTCCCGTCGGGTGGCATTCCCGAACACTCGCCCACCCCGAGGTCCTCAAGTGAGCGCCGCGGCTGGCCCCAGGCAGTTCCGGGGCCAGCCATCAGCGAACTTGCTACTGACCGCCCGCCGCCTTCGTTGGGTTGCAGGCGGTGCCGGGAACGCCGCCAACCGGCCCCGCGTTCCTGACGACCTGGAGAGAAACGCGGGACAGCATCACTTCTCAACGGCGTCCACAGACCTCGCAATCGGCCTGACGGTCTTCTGGAGGTTGCCGTCGTGGTTGCGCTCATGCCATCGGTCCGGGCGGCGCTACTGAGCGCCGGGATTCTGGTGACATTCCCACACGCTGCCCAGTCGAGCGAACGTACCGCGTGTCGCCGTCTCTTCCCGTACGGCTCGTCAAACCCTCGAGCGGGGAGCGAGCACGGCAGCGAGTCGCCAGGAACCCGGAACCCCCTTCAGTTCGTGCGCTCCGCGGTCCTCGAAAACGAGGGGCGAGCCGGCGACAAGGTCTTGCACGGTTCCGGAGACGAGGATTTCGCCTGGCTTAGCCATGGAGGCGACCCTGGCTCCGACGGCGACGGCGATGCCGGCGAGCTTGCCGTCCAGCCGCTCGCACTCTCCGGTGTGCACGCCGGCCCTGACCTCGAGCCCGAGCGCCGGCATGTCGCGCATGAACGCCAGGGCGCACTGGATCGCGCGGCCGGGACCCTCGAATGCGGCGAGGAAGCCGTCACCCGCCGTGTCGAGCTCGTCGCCTCCGAACTCGGCGAGGCGGCGGCGCATCATCGCGTGGTGCCGCTCGAGTAGCTCCCGCCAGGCTCTGTCTCCAAGCTCGGCGGCGCGGTCGGTCGAACTCACGATGTCAGTGAAGAGCACCGTGGCGAGGACGGGGTCGGGCGACGCTACCTGCCCCACACGAGCTACGAAGCGCTCGGTCTCGTCCATTGCCCGCTCGTGCGCCTCCACGTCGAGCCACGTGAAAAGTCCTCGCACGGACGGCAGCACAACGAGCTCGCTGCTACGGATCCGGGAGGCGACATACGCCGCCGGTTCGCGCCGAACGGGCGACGCCAGCACCAGTGTCGGGACGCGCACCGCCGCGAGGACGTCGCGTACGTCAGCCCCCATCGTCGCCCGCAGGAATCCGACCGCCGCGCCCGGGCTGAGGCTGCGCCGCATATGGCGGACGAACCAGTCGAGGAACTCTCCATCGCCGACTCGCTCCGGCGCCCAGTCCGCCACTAGGCGGCGGAAATACTCGACCGTGCCCCATCCCTCGCGCGCGTCGGCCAGCCGGCGACGCCATTCCTCGTCGTCGGGTGCCCACGGGTAGTCATAGTCGCGCCGAGACCCCGCCTGCGGGTCGTAGAGAACGAGCCCGGCTGTGCGCTCCGGATACGTCGCCGCAAACAGGAGCGCCAGTCGCGCACCGTCCTGCGCGCTCCAAAGCACCGCTCGTTCCGACCCGACGGCATCCATCACGAGGCGCAGGTCGTCCATCCGCGTCTCGAGCGTAGGTGGCTGACGGAAGCCGTCAGAGAGACCTGTCCCCCGTTTGTCGAGCATGAGGACACGCGCTATCGCCGCAAAGCACTGAAGCTGGTGGACGAGTGGCGGTTGTTCCCATGTCGTCAGCAGGTCGCCCGCGAACCCGCGGGCGAAGACGAGGTCGACCGGCCCCTCCCCGAAAACCTGGTAGGCGATCGCCACCTCGCCACTACGCGCGTACTCCACGTCCGGCACGTCCACGAAACAAGTCTGCGGTCTCGCGCCACGGCTGTCTAGCGGAATACACGGCAGCGGCGTCAGGGGTCATTGCGGAACACTGGCCTACCCGTTGTTGTTCCCCTTGATTGGGGTCGTCCGACCCTGAGAGAGTGAACACCCAGCGGAGGGGCCATGACCGAAGGAGGAACGATGCAAGTCGAAGGCATCACTTGGCACGGTGTCACGCTCGAGCCCGAACCGTTTACCGCGATGAAGAAGCTGTGTCGCGAGGTTTTCGGCCTCACGCCCATGATGGAACAGGACGGCTGGACGCTCTTTCCGATGCCTAACGGCACTATGCTCGACCTCTTCGAGCCGAACTCGGAGATGATTCCGAGCTACGGCCTGAACGACGGCATCGTGTTCGGCTTCCGCGTCGACGACATCGACGTCGCCGCCGCCGAGCTGCGAGCCGCAGGCTGTGAGGTGTTGTGCGACGTTCAGCGCGTCCCAGAGATGAACTACGCCTTCTGCCATTTCAGAGGTCCGGACGGACGCGTATACGGCATCAACGAACAGAACTAGCAGCGAACGACCGAAACGGCTGGAAGCCTCTTCCCCGGCTCGGTTCGGGCGTCATTCCGGAGCGCTGGCCCAGCCGAGTATCAGAATCCTGCAAGCGATCCTGCGCTTGCCGTTACCGGCCGGATCACGCTGTAACTCACCGGCCGCACCTGACGCGCGGCCGGTGAGTCTTATGCGAGGTGGTCTAGAACCCGCAGACAGGGTTGGCGTTCGCCGGCAGGTTCGTCCTGAACGCGCCGCCGACAGGCGCAGTGATGACACTGATGTCCTGCGCCGGCTGGTCGCTTTCATTTCGGACGACGTGGCCGTCGCCCGTGTCGACGAAGCCGTGCCCGGCGGTGACGACGTGGGGCGAGCACGTCGGGTCGCCCAGCTCGTAGTAGGTGAGCGAGCCCTTGGTCACAGTGAGGAAGACCGGCCCTGGATGGCTGTGCCAGCCGGTCGTCGAATGCGGCTGGTAATCATGCTGCCGCACGATCAGGTCGATCGGCTCCGTCGAATGAGCCCGGAAATCGGCGATCTCCCCGTGCGGATCCGAGCGAACATTGAAGGCGTCGTAAGTCCCCCGGGCGAGGACCGTCGCCGTCACGTTCTGGGCCGGCTCGGCTCTCGTGACCGCGACGAATGCTGCGAATCCGACGAGCACGACAGCTACCACAAGCGAAATGCGTCCCTTCATAGCGCCTCCTTTTCGTGACTTCTCCAGGAGGATCCGGCGGCGCGCGCTTTGTGTCTATTCGCGTTTCGTCGTATCTTGCGAAGGCGATGATGCGGCTCGATCGGCGCGATTACGAGGCGGTTCTCTCGTTCCTTGAGGAGGCGCATGCGGTCGAGGAACCGGCGCCGTTCACGCCCCACCTGCTCGACCGGCTCGCGTCGGTTGCGCATTGCGAGCTCGCGACGTTCTTCGAGTTCGCGCCCGGGACGAACCTCATCACCGTTTACGTCCCATGCTCCAACGAGGAGCCCGAGTGGCGCGGCGTGGACGACGGATGGTGGACTTGCACGCGCACCGTCGAGCTTCGGCGATGGAAGGCGCGCAGCACGGGGCCGGTCGCGCTCGCCGACGTCTTCCCGCGCCGCCTGCGAGTTGAGCCGGACTTCAACCTGAACTACGGAGAACACGGCGTCGCGGACGAGATCCACGTCTCCCTCGACCGCGACCGGCGCTGGACGGCTGAGCTCGGCGTCTTCCGCGAGCGAGATTTCGGCGAGCGGGAACGCTTGATCTTGCAGCTGCTGCAACCGCATCTCGCTGCGCTCTACCGCGCAGCGACACTCCGCCGCCGACTCGGAGCCGCCAGCGACGCGGCGCGCCTCCTGACCCGGCGGGAGCGCGAGGTCATGACGCATGTGAGTAACGGCTTGACGAACGCTGAAATCGCGCGCGTCCTTGTGATCGAACCGAGCACGGTGCGCAAGCACCTCGAGCACGTCTTCGAGAAGCTCGGCGTCGGCAGCCGCACCGCGGCCGTCGCAAAGCTACGCACTCAAGGGTCGCATACTGCTCAGCCGTCATTCCGGGACGCTCGCGCAGGCGAAGAGATTGTTTCCCGAGCGGTTACGGCGACCCGACGAACGCGTATCCGAGCACCCGTCGCAGCCGCCCCAGGAGCGTCGCCTGACTCCGCCACTCTCGCTCGTGTTCGACCGACCGCGTCGTGATGCCACCGGCGCGACGATCCGGACTCACCTCTCTCTGGAAGTGCCCGTGCGTTATCCCTGTTTGCCGGAGCGTCCTAACGGGTGGCGTGCGCCCCACAAGGGCCTAGCCCCGGCCCACCTTCTCGGGCGTCACTGCCGCACGCTGGCCCAGGCGGAGGTTCTGGGCCTACACCCGGTTCATCCGTCGGGGTCGCCTCATCGGCCCAGTGCCGGCGTGGCGCCTCCTCTCGGTTAGCGAGATCGGCGTCGGAGAACGGCCGGACAAGTCCGTGGCGGAATGGCGGACGTGTGGACGCGAGCAGAACGGGACAACCCGTGATGGTATTAGGCGAGCCAGCCGAGCACGGCACCGAAAAGCGCGTGGCGCCAGGTCGCCTGCGCGAAGGCGCGCGGATTCGTTAGAAGCAGCGGGATGCCGGGTTCGCCGCGCGCTGGGTGATAACGGTCGACGAAGTAGCAGAGCGGGTAGAGGCCGACGTGCTCGGCGAGGGCCATGCCGAGCGCGAGCTTCCTGGAGTCGACCCTGAGGATCCGCCGGGCGTCATAAAACGCGAGCCCGAAGAGCGCTCCGTTCAGCGCGTGGATCGCAAGCCCGGCGGCGCGCCAGCCTCGGCCGCGCGTCACCGCCTTGCCGAGGAGGGCGACATCGGAATAGTCGCAGCGTAGAAGCTGCTGGTCGAACGGCTCTTCGAGCGCCCAGAAGGTCGCCGCCGTCGCCCCGGCGGCAGCCGCTCGCAATCGCCCGCGCACCGCCACATACTGCCGCGGATTCACCAGGTGACATTCCCGCACACTGGCGCAGCCCAGCGGCTCGGGCTTAGACCTCCTCGAAAGACAGCAGTCCAAACTCGAAGTTCGCTTGAGCGATCGCGGCCGGTACGTCGAGCGGGGAATCAGCCGGCCGAGAGTGCCGCCGCTAGGGCGAGCCCGTCGACCC
The DNA here is from genome assembly GCA_005888315.1 of Actinomycetota bacterium. Lineage (GTDB taxonomy): Bacteria > Actinomycetota > Thermoleophilia > Gaiellales > Gaiellaceae > 13-2-20CM-68-14. The sequence continues at coordinate 5,337 of VAWH01000046.1, forward strand.
GGTGGTTATTGGGATCGCCCGCGTGGCCCCTGATCCACACGAAGGTCACGTCTCGCCTTCCGTCCCAAACCAAACCGAACAACCGCTCCCAGAGGTCACGGTTCTTGACCGGGCCGTTCGATCCCCTCCAGGAGCCATCGCGCAACCACCGCTCGTGCCAGTTCTGGTTGAAGCACTTCTCGACGTAGGTGCTGTCAGTGCGGACTTCGATGGCACCAGTGAGCGTCTCGAGCGCCTCGCAGATCGCGGTGAGCTCCATGCGGTTGTGCGTCGTGTCATGCGCGCTGAATGAGCCGATCAGTCATTGCATTCGCATTCGCGGGAGCGTCGTCGTCCTCGTTGCTTGGCCTAGTGGCAGGCTCGGCTGCCCGAGTCCGAGAAGTTCCCGGTCGCTGGCATGAACTGCCAGTCGTAGCTCCCAGGGTGCAGCGTCAGCTTGAGGACCCCGAAGCTGGTGTCGTTCTGAACGACCGAGTTCGCGATCGGCGAGCCTGAGGTGTAGTGCGACACGCCACCCGTCCCGGCGACGATCTCGACGATCCCGCGGGCGTCGTCGCGCGTCCCGCTCGGCGTCTGTGGTGCGAACCGCTCGTAGTTGTGGACATGGCCGTTGAGGACGAGGTCGGCGTTCGCGTCGTAGAGGTCCTGCCAGATCGGCGTCCAGCTCGTGTCCGAGGAGTGGCCGGTGCCGGAGGTGAAGCGCGGCTCGTGCCAGTAGGCGAGCGTGCATTGGTTCGGGTGCGCGACGAGGTCGTTCCTGAGCCACGTCTCCTCTGCGGAGCCCCGGGCGTTTGAGATCGACCCGTTGTCCGAGGCGAGGGCGATCAGGTGCCAGGCGCCGACGTCGTAGCTGTAGTAGTCGGCCGGAGCGATCGAGCCGAAGTAGTCGTGGTACCCCTGCGCGTTCGCCGTGTGCCACTCGTGGTTGCCCGTGGTCGGCTTGGTTCGGCTTTTGAAGCGGCCCCAGTTCGGGTCGTATTCAGTCTGGTACTGGCTGAGCGAGCCGTTCTCGTAGGCGTTGTCGCCGAGCGTCAGCGCGACCGTCGGGTTGATCGACATGACGAGGTTAGCCGTCGGGCTGCAGTCGGTCGCTGAGCCGCAGATATCGCCGGCGGCTGTGATGACCGGGTCGTTCCCCGGCGGGGGCGGTGGGGGTGGAGGAGGCGGCGGCGGTGGAGGAGGCGGGGGCGGTGGAGGAGGCGGCGGAGGACTACCGCACAGCGAGGTGTCGGCCACGCCGTCCTGGTTGAACTTCTTGAACACGCACAGGAGCTCGGGGTGGTCGTAGAGGTTGGAGCCGCTCCACGTCCAGGCGAAGGTCATTACGCTGCGCGCGTTTGTCGCGCGCCAGGTGTTGAGGATCTGGACTTCCTCCGCCTGCGTCGGCCAGCGCCAGTTGCCGGAGCCGAAGCCCTGTGCGACGCCCCAGTAGGTGAGGCCGGCGGCATCGGCAGCGTTCGCATACTGACGGATGATCGAGAAGTCGCAGTTCGACTGTCCGGCGAGGCACGGGTATGGGTCGATGCCGATGTAGTCGGCGGTGCCGAGCCAGAGCGGAACCTGGTTGAGGCTCGTCTGCCCGGAGTTCGCGTCGATCACCTCGACCACGTGCGTGTTCGGGTCGATCGAGTGGATCAGTTGCGTCCGCGCCAGGTGCTGCGCCGGAGCGGTCGCGCATGCGGCCGGGTCGGGCTCGTCCGAGATGAAATAGCCCCACACCTTCGGATCGCCGGTCATGCCGGTAACGGCGCTCCGGAGCGCGGAATCGGACTCTTCAAACGAGCAGCTCGAGTTGTTGTAGTCCCCGACCCACACGAGCGCCTGCGCTCCAGCCGGAAGCGCATCGGCGGCGTCTCGATAGCTCACGTCGTAGAGGTTCCAGCCGTTGTCGGCCACGCGCGGATCGGCGACTCCGCCCGGAGCGCCGTCGTAGAGGTAGCGCTGGGGATAGGCGCCGCCCGGCGGTGGCGGCGGAGGAGGAGGCGGCGGCGGGGGTGGCGGAGATGCCGCTACCCGCAGTGCCAGGAGCTGGCCCAATTCGCTGCTCGGGTGATCGGTCGTCCGCGCCGTCCTTTCGCCGGTGGCTCCCGGAGTTGCCTGGACGTACGCCGCGCCTTCGGCATCGAGATTCCAGCGCCGGACCGCGTAGCGGACGTCGAACTCCTCGGTCATCACGGCCGGCGGTCGGATCGTCTTGCTCGAGCTGGTGCCGAAGAAGCCGACGACCGTGTCGCGTGCCGACGTCGTCGTGACCGAAGGAGCGACGATCGACGCGCTCCCGGACGTAAACGCGCCGCTGTGCGAATCGACAGGCGTCGCCGGATCGACGTCCTTGAAGTCGATGACGGCTCCAGCCGCAGACACCTGCGATCCAAGAGACCAGCTGTAGCTCGCGGGCTCGGATGAGCCTGCCACCTTGTAGTAGAGCGCCTGGGTGAGCGCGGAGTACCCAGGCGTGCTGCTGTCACGCCTGATCAGGCCCCAGCCGGTCGGCGGGCTGATCGCCGCGGTACTCGGCAGGCGTGCGTCGATGGACGCGATCAGCACATCGCCGCTCGTCGTCGTCGCCGGGCGGGCAACCGTGAATGTCGTCCCAACCGTCGACGCGCTCACGACCGCGCCGGCAGGAGGCAGAGCGCTGAGCCCGCTCCCCGAGCCCGAGACCGCGATGCCGAGGACCACGGCCATGGCGAGAAATCCGACGTTGCGACGAAGCTGGGCGATCCTCTTGGATCTCATCGGCTTGCGTCCGAGCGAAAGCAGCGGTCTCATGTCCCTCCGTTTCCGGGTGAGCTGTGCGGCGCCGCATCGCTCCGTCTCGCAACGCGGACAGGTCCGACCGGCTCTCGGACCCGATCCTCCGCCAGCTGGCCCTGGCGTCTGGGCGTTGAAGGGCTGTCTTCTACCGCATCCGGCGGCTGTCTTCCTTCGGAACCGGCGTTTTCGCCGCCCGTACTGCTTGCTAAGAGCGAGAAAAACGGCCTTCGGGTAAGGCCGACCGGACCGCCCATCGACCGGACGTGCTTGTAAGACTGTCGCGATGGACGCCGGCCCAGCCGTCCAGGACCTCGGACCGATCAGCCCCGAGCTCGTGCTCGTCGATCCCGCGCTTGCCGAGCGAGCGCGGAGGCTGCTTCCCGACCCCACGGAAAGCCTCGAGCCGCGAGCGCCGGCGGCGATCGAGAGCCGCCCTAGCGTTCCCGCGCCGGTCCGGCCGGAGGTGGCGCCTATGCCGGTGCCGCGCCGTCGGCGCCGCTGGGCACGGACCGTCGTGCTGGCGGTGGTCGTCTTCGCGGCAGGGGCGGCATCTGGGGGTTTCCTCCCAGATCGGCACTCGGCGCCGTCGGATGTCGTGCTCGAGGTCCAATCTGCGGGACCGGCGGGGACGCAAGGAGAGGAGAGTGGCCCGCCGCAGCGACCCCCTGCGGCAAAGCGCTCCGCACAGCGGCACTCCGCGGCAAAGCGCTCGCCGCAGCGGCCCTCCGCGGCAAAGCGCTCGCCGCAGCGGCCCCCCCGGGCACGACCCGTTCCGCCGCATCGAACATGGGCCGCGAATGTCCTGGGAGTCGCGGCGCAGGTCGGCAGTCCCGGTGTGAAGCTGGTCTGGCAACGGCCGACCGTTTCCGGCCACGTGGTCGTGCTGCGGGCGCGTGGCAATCAGGGGCGCGGAACCGTCGTCTTCGGCGGCCGTGTGGCCAGCTTTCGCGACCTCTCACCCCGCCCGTGCACCGCGTATCGCTACACAATCGTCAACTACGACCGACACGGGCATCGCTCGACGGGCGTGCCGACCTCTGTCGTGACTGCCGGCTGCACGTAGAGAGCCCACGATCTGATCCTCGCGAACCTGGGCACGACGGCGGCCGAGATGGCGGGCATCGCTGCCGGGCTCGAAATCGGAGGCGTCTCCCGCTACCTCAGCGTTCCTCTTGCCGCCGCGGCCGTGACGGCGCTCGTCCTCGCCGGCAGCTTCCACCGGGTCGAGATCGTGCTGCTCGTCCTCTCCTCGGTCTTCGTCACCTACATCGCCTCCGGCATCCTCGCCCACCCACGCTGGGGACAGGCCGCTAGAGGCCTGGTCGTCCCCGACCTGCCCCTCCGCCGTCACGCGATCCTTGTCGCCACGGCCACCCTCGGCACGACGCTCGCCCCTTGGGGGCTCGCCTTCATCCAGTCCTACGCCGTCGACAAGAAGTTGAAGCCGAGCGACTGGAGGTTCGAGCGGATCGACGTCGTCGCCGGCGCCGTCTCGACCGGAGTGATCGGCTTCTTCGTCGTCGTCGCCTGCGCCGAGACGCTCTACCGCAGCCACACTCACATCAACGACGCCTCGGACGCCGCGGTCGCCCTCACTCCGCTCGCCGGGCACCTCGCCTCGACGCTGTTCGCCGTCGGGCTCGTCGGGGCCGGCCTGCTCGCGGCGGCCATCCTGCCGCTCTCCACCTCCTACTCCGTCTCCGAGGCCTTCGGCAAGGAGGGCAGGATCGCCGGCAACCTCAGAACCGAACCGATCTTCTTCCTGACCTACATCGCGATGACCGCCCTCGGGGCCGCGATCGTCCTCATCCCCGGCGCACCGCTTGTCCCGATCCTCTTCCTCACGCAAGCGGTGAACGCGGTCATGCTGCTCCCCTTACTGGCGATGATCGCCCACCTGACCCGCGACCGGGCGCTGATGGGCGAACTGAGGATCGGAACGATCAGCGCCTGCCCAGCCTGGGCAACCACCGCACTTATCACCGTCACCGTCATCGCGCTCGGCGCCTTCAGCCTGCTGCCGAGCCACTAGCGACCCCATAGGGGGTCCAGCACATGCCGTTGACCGAGACCTCGCTCCGCCGACTGCGCGCCGCCAGGGCTCAACCACGCAGGGGCGAAAGACACCGCGGGCGCAGGGCCGCAGTCGCCTTCGTCGCCACGCTCGCTGCGCTCTACCCGCTCCTGCGCCGGCCGATCCTCACCTGGGGCGCGAGCAGCGAAGAAGCCACCTCGCGCCTGCCCGGTGACGAGCTTTTGGAGGACGCAGACGGAGTCTCCACGCGCGCGATCACGATCGACGCGCCAGCCGCGACGGTCTGGCCGTGGCTGGCACAGATGGGCCCCTCGCCGCGCGGCGGTGCCTACACCTACAACTGGATCGAGAACCTGCTCGGCCTCGACATGCACAGCGTCGACCGCGTCCTGCCGGAGTTCCAGCATCCCGAGGTCGGCGACACGATCGGCCTTGGCTCGAACCGGATGCGACTCGAGCAAGCCGAGCCCGGGCACGTGCTCGCCTGGCGCTCCGAAGACGGAAACTGGGTGTGGACGTTCGTGCTGAAAGAGCACGACGGCACCACCCGGCTGATCAGCCGCAACCGCTTCCGCCTCCCGACGCTCGTCGCCCGTGTCGGCATGTTGCCCATGGAGCCGGGGTCGCTCTTGATGGAGCGGAAGATGTTGCATGGGATCAAAAGCCGTGCGGAGCGGCTCGCGTCAGCGACGCCCAGGGCTCTAAGCGCTCAGGCCGACGGGGGCTGACGAACCAGCGCCATGCGCAGCTTGCGCCGCCCCACTTCCGCAAGCGAGCACAGCCGAGGCCACGGCAATCGACGCTGCTGTCCGAACCATTGTCCCTCCTCGTTCGTCCGACCTACGTTTGGGTTTCCCGCAAGCGCCGGATTGCGCGCCCAGGACAAGAGGGCCGGTTGCCCGCCCCTCACACCTGTTTCGGTTCCTTGGTCGCAATCATCCGCGGTCATGCAATCACCCTTGAGCCGGACCCGTAACGACCGCCGGTCGCCTCACTTCGCCCTCGCCTCGACTGCGGCGAGGGCTCCGCGCGCGACCGCTTCGCTGCGGTAGCCGATGCCCCACTGAGACTCGACCCGGCGGTCGACGCGGATGAGGACCCGGAGCGCCTCGGCGCCGTGCCACCAGCCAAACCCCGCGCAGTGACGCTCGTTGGCGGCGGTCGGGCCGCGGCTGCGAGTCAGCCATGTCTCGAGGCGCCGGGCCCGGGCCGGCAGGGGGATCTCGTCGAGCGGCTCCTTCGGCGCGCCTGGCACGTGGAAGGCGGCCGGCCGCGGGCGCCTGAGAGTTTGCGTTCCGCTCCGTGAACCGGCGCCGCCAATCCCTTTCCGGCGTGACCGCGTCGCGCGTCTGACGTATCTCTGACCGGCCACGCCTTGCTTCGATGCTCTCGCTGTCGTCGTTTCGCCGCGCTCGCCAACGGCAGTCGCCGGCGACCGCTCGCGCACCGGCCGAAACGGGGCCTGCTCCATTCCTCGGGAGCCCGAGGCGCCGTCGTTGTACCGAGCCCAGATCGCAGCCGCCCCCCCGAGCCCGGCCGCGAGCACGATCACCGTCACGATGACGCTGCCCTTCCTCCGTGCGCGACGCGTGGGTTCGACTGGCTCCGCTCGATCGGCGCGCCGAGGCATCGGCGAAGGACGGAGCGGTCGCGGCGGCTGCCCCGGCTGCTGTACAGGTGCCGCTGGCGAAGCCGGCTCGCCGTCGGCGAGCCGTGCGCGCGCCCTATCGGCCAGTTCCGGATCGACGAGCGCGAGCTCCGGACTGAGCACCGTTTCTTCATCGCCCGAAGACGCAGACGGGATCTCATCGGCGTACGGCGCGGGCTGCTCGGCGTCTACGAGTTCATCGCCGCCATAAGTCCGAAGCGATGCCCGCGCACGAGTCGCGAGCTCCGGGTCGACGAGCGCCAGCTCGGGGCTGATCACCTCAAGCGTTTCCACGCCCGACGTCGGCCGCCCGCCGGTGTTGAGCACAGACGAAGGCGGCGTCTGAGTTCTCGGCGGGGTCAAGACCGCCACGGGTGTCGAGCTTATCCCAGAGTGAGCGGTGGACGGACGGAGACGACAGGCCCGGAAAACGGCCCGCCGAGAGCGCGCGCTGGTCTTCTACTGGAGTTTCTACCGACCTGAGCGACCCTCACCGCATCCAGGCGTAGGGCACAATCGCCGTCGATGAGCCTGTGGCGATTCCTACAGAGGCAACAAAAAACCCCGCCTAGCGGGGCTTTCTGAGAGGGCGAGTTCCAAGAAGTCGCAACAGTTCCAAAAAAGCGGTCGAAAGCGCATGAGAAGGGCCTGTTGTTGGGAGCTGTCGGCCGCGAGCGCCCCACTATTTCGCCTGCTCAGTGGGTTCCCGGCCTGGGAACCTGGCCAGCCACAGTGAGTAAGCCCTTGCTCGCAATCGGTTAGGGGCACTTCCGTAGCAGACGCTTTGGTAATCAGCGGCCAGCCAAGGGTCAATCTTGCCGTTCCGCCCGATCGGCCGACAGCCCCACGGACGGCGCATGTCCCGTCCGCGCGCGCGTAACTGAACTGATACCGACGCGGTGCGCCCGCTCAAGAGAGAGGAAGCTCGCCCCCAGGCGAGGGTGGACGTCGACGGAAAGCACGCGTTTCGTGCAGAAACCGGCGCCCGAGACGAACGCGACTGCCGGCACAAGACTCTCAGCGCGGGCGCCGCCCGAGTGCGTTGCCGTCACGTGGAGACGAGAAACCCGCCGTCGGCGCTGGGCTCGATAGATAGCCTCGGGCGTTGGGTGCTCGTGACCTCGCAAGGCTTGGTCTAGGGTCAGTTCACGAGGCGCTCACGCTCCTCTCCGACCTCGACCGACGATCAGATTCACCTTTGAGTTGGGTGGCAGCACCTGTCCGGGCCGGCGGCTTTGCGAGATCACGATGTCTCTCTTGCTGTTGCGCGAGTACGCGTAGCCAACCTGGCCGGCGCGGCAGTGGCGCTGGGTGATCACGAGCCTCGCGGATGCGATCCTCATTCCAAGCACTCTCGGCACCAGGCACGGGTCGGACAGGGCGAGGCTCTGAGCTTCGCTGGCCGAGATCGCCGTCGCCCACCTCCCCGCCGAAGCGGGAACGCTGCACTGCCCGTCGTCCGTGCTTCCCCGGCAGCCCCAGGCGAGGACGGTGCCGCCCTGCTTCAGCGCGAGGCTATGTGCGTCGCCCGCCGCGATCGCCGTCACGCCGCTGGTCGCCGCCGCGGGGACTGTGCATTGGCCGAAGTCGAAGCGCCGGCCACAGCCCCAAGCGAGGACGCTGCCGTCCTGCTTCAGGGCGAGGCTGTACCGAATGCCGGCGGCGATCGCCGTCACGCCGCTTCTGGCTGCGGCTGGGACCGTGCATTGCCCGTAATCGACATTGATACCGCCACAGCCCCAGGCGATTACGCCGCCGTTTTGCTTCAGGGCGAGGCTCTGGTAGAGCCCGGCTGAGATTGCAGTCACGGCCGTCGTCGCCGAGGACGGGACAGTGCACTGGCCGACATCGGAGTTTCCGCGGCAGCCCCAGGCGAGAACGCTGCCGTCGCTCTTCAAGGCGAGGCTGAAGGAATCGCCCGCCGCGATCGCCGTCACACCGCTGGTGGCCGCGGCTGGGACCGTGCACTGGCCGACGTCGTGGTTGATGCCGCCACAACCCCAAGCGATGACGCTGCCGTCCTGCTTCAGGGCAAGGCTATGGGCCGGGCCGGCCGCGATCGCCGTCACGCCGCTCGCAGCCGCGGCTGGGACCGTGCACTGCCCGTAGTCATAGTCGCCGCCGCAGCCCCAGGCGAGAACGCTGCCGTTCTGCGTCAGGGCAAGGTTGTGGAAGTCGCTGGCCGCGATCGCCGTCACGCCGCTTCTGGCTGCGGCTGGGACGGTGCACTGGCCCGTATTGAAGCTCCGGCAGCCCCACGCGAGGACGGTGCCGTGTGGCCTCGCCGCGCCCTCGGATAGCGGGATGACAAACAGAGCCGCCACGAGCGCGAGCACGCAGAAGCGGGGGCGAACGCTCCTGGAGCGCGAGTTCGCCGCCGGTTCCACGATCCCGAACATGCCACTCTCTGCAGAACGAAACATCCGAACTAGCGTTGGCCGCGGCTGACGACCAGGTTCACCTTCGAGCCGCGGACGAGCTTCTCCCCCGCCCTCGGCCTCTGCGAGATCACGCGGCCCTTCCGCACGGTCGTCGACTTCGCATTCCTGACCCTGCCGGTACGGCAATGAGCGGCGACGATTCGACGCTTGGCAGTCGCCAGTGGCTTGCGCTTCACGTTCGGGACGATGCAGAAGACTTTCTTCTGCGCAACCAGGCTGAACGTGGCGGTCACGGTCTTGGCGGCGTCGATAGTGACTGTGCAGGAGCCGCTGCCGCTGCAGGCGCCGCTCCAGCCGGCGAAGGTCGAGTTTCCATCGGGGGTGGCCGTGAGCGTGACGCTCGTCCCCGAGTCGAAGGCAACCGCGCACGTCGCGCCGCAGCTGATCCCGCCGGCGTTGCTCGTCACTGTCCCGTTGCCCGTACCGGACTTCGCAATCGTGAGCGTGAACCTCGGCACCGCGGCCTTGACGGATTCGACCACCTGCGGCGCGGCGTTGTAGCCGGCGTTCCCAGGTTGGTCGTACTTCACGGTGCAGGTGCCGGTCCCGCTCGTCATCGTGAACATGGCACCCACGTTGGAGCAGACACCGGAGCTCGAATAGACGACGGCGCCGCCGGGTGCAGTGGCCGCGACCGTGAAGCTCGTGCCGGACACCGCGCTCGCCGGCCCGTGGGTCGTGACGCTGATCGTCTGGTCGGCCTTCGCGCTCACCGTGTAGGTCACCGCGTTACCCATGAAATCCGTCGCTGCGCAGAACGACGACGACGCACATGAGACCGAGATGAGGGTGTTGGGGTCAATGTCGACCGGGGAGCTCCACGAGCTGCCGTTGTAGGTCACCGCCGCGTTTTCGCCCACCGCCGCGCAGAATGACACGGACGGGCACGACACCGAGAACAGCTCGGCGGGATCGATGCTCGCAGGCGCGCTCCACGAGCTGCCGTTGAATGTCAACGCATTCCCAAAGGAGTCGACCGCCATACAGAACGACGCCGAAGGACAGGAGACCGAAGCCAGCTCATTGGTGCCGTCGATGCTGGCGGGCGCGCTCCACGAAGACCCGTTGTACGTCAGAGCGTTGCCGCGGGTGTCGACCACCGCGCAGAACGACGATGATGCACACGACACCGCAAGTGAGAACCCCGGTGTGCCGTCGATGGTGGCTGGAGCGCTCCACGAGGAGCCGTTGTAGGTCAAGGCGCGCCCGGCCTCGTCCACCGCGACGCAGAACGACGCG
>VAWH01000047.1 GCA_005888315.1 Actinomycetota bacterium
CTGGCGACGGACGAGGTGGAAGTGCTGCGCGGCCGTGGTCGGGTTCGCCACGCGGATGTTCTCCTGGGCGGCGAGCTGGAGGAACCGCTCGAGGCGTGCGCTCGAATGCTCGGGGCCGTTGCCCTCGTAGCCGTGCGGGAGCAGCAGCGTCAGGCGTGAGGTCTGCCCCCACTTCGACAGGCCCGCGACGATGAACTGGTCGACGATTCCCTGGGCGTTGTTGACGAAGTCGCCGAATTGGGCCTCCCAGAGCACGAGCGCCTCGGGCGCGGCAACCGAGTAGCCGTACTCGAACCCCATCGCCGCCGCCTCCGAGAGCGGCGAGTTGTAGAGCTCGAACGAAGCCTGCGCCTCGGTCAGGTGCTGGATGGGTGTGTAGGTCTCGCCGGTCTCGACGTCGTGAAGGACGTCATGGCGATGCGAGAAGGTGCCGCGCTCGGTGTCCTGGCCGGTGAGGCGGATCGGGATGCCCTCGACGAGCAGGCTTGCGAAGGCAAGCGACTCGGCCTGGCCCCAGTCGATCCCTCCCTGCTCGAGGGCCTCCGCCCGGCGGTCGAGCTGCTTCTCCAGCTTCGGATGAATCGTGAAGCCTTCCGGCGCGGTGACGAGTGAGCGGTCGAGCTCGCGCAGACGCTCCGCGGCGACGGCCGTGACGACCTCCGCACCGGTGCCGAACGGGATGCGCCCCTCGCTCGCGACCGTCGCGTGGGCGAAGGATTCCTTCAGCCGCTCGTGGGCCTCCTTCAGCTTCGTCTCGACGTCGCGCGCAAGTGTTTCCGCGTCGGCCTCGGAGATCGCCCCCTCCGCGACGAGCTTCGCCGCGTACTGCTCGCGCACCGTCGGCTGTTGCGCGATCCGCGCCGCCATCAGCGGCTGGGTGTAGGCCGCCTCGTCCTGCTCGTTGTGGCCGTGCCGGCGATAGCCGACGAGGTCGATGACGACGTCGTTCTGGAAACGGCGGCGATAGGCCATCCCCAGGCGCACGGCCGCGACGCACGCCTCGGGGTCATCGGCGTTCACATGGATGATCGGGAAGTCGAAGCCCTTGGCGAGGTCGCTCGAGTAGCGGGTCGAGCGGCCGTCGACCGGATCGGTGGTGAAGCCGATCTGATTGTTCGCGATCAGGTGCAGCGTGCCGCCAGTCGCGTAGCCCTCTAGCTCGGCGAGGTTGAGCGTCTCGGCGACGATTCCCTGCGCCGGGAAGGCGGCATCGCCATGGATCAGCACCGGCAGCGCGACCCGCGGGTCGTGCCGTCCCTCTCGCGTCGAACGGTCGGTCTGCTCGGCCCGCGTCCTGCCCTCGACGACGGGGTCGACCGCCTCGAGGTGGCTGGGGTTCGCGGCCAGGGTGACGGTGAGGTCGCCGGCGGGTGTCGAACGGCTGCCCTCGGCGCCGAGGTGGTACTTGACGTCACCCGTACCGCCTTCGGGATCGGCGGTCACAGCCTCGAGCGTCCGCTCGCCCTCGAACTCGCGCAGGATCGTCTCGTACGGCCGCCCGATCACGTGCGCGAGCACGTTCAGGCGCCCGCGGTGGGCCATGCCGATCACGACCTCGTGCGCGCCGCCCTCGGCCGCGAGGTCGATCGCCTCGTCGAGCATGGGGATCATCGTGTCGAGGCCCTCGACGGAGAACTGCTTCTGGCCGAGGAAGACGCGACGGAGGTAGCGCTCCAGCCCTTCGACCTCCGAGAGCCGCATCAGCAGACGCTTCTGCTCGTCGGCCGTCAGCTCCCGCCGGTAGCGGCCCGATTCAATCGCCTCCCGCAGCCAGATTCGCTGCTCGTGGTCGGAGATGTGCTCGATCTCGTACGCACTCGTGCCGGAGTAGGTCTCCTGCAGTTCCGGGAGCACGTCGGCGAGCGTCTCGCCGGGCGCGTGGACGCGGAGCAGGCTCGCGGGGATGCGGGCTTGCAGCTCGGGCGTCAGCCTCGGTTGCAGGCGCTCGGGCTCGAGGGCGGGATCGCCGACGGGCTCGCTCCCCAGCGGATCGAGGCGCGCGGCCAGGTGGCCGTGCATCCGCAACGCCTTGACGAGCGACATCGCGGCCGCGACGCCGCCGAGGAGGACGTCGTCCGGCGGAGTCGGCGCAGGCTCGGCTGCCTGCGCCGGGGCAGGCGCGGGCGCCGGTGCCGGCGCGGGCTCGGCGTGGCCGTTCGTCTCGCGCAGGTTCTCAAGCAGCCGCGCGAGCCCCGGCAGGGCCTCGATCAGATCGCCGTCGCCGCTCTCGAAGAGGGCGCGCCATTCGGACGGGACCGCCTCGGGGTTCTCGAGGTACTGCTCGAGCAACGAGCGTGCATAACCGGCGTTGACAGCGTCGACGTCAGGCATCAGAACCCGTCATTTGTTGTAGCAACGCTCGCTCCTTCGGGAGCGCGATTAGAAAATCGGGTGGTTCGTGATGATCGCGAAGAAGGTGCCGACGATGAAGCACGCGCCCGAGATCCCAACCGCGTAGGCGGCCAGCCGCTGGTGGCGGCCGCCGATCGCGGCTGCGATCAGCGCGATCAGGATCGTGAACGGGATCACCCGCACGGGCCGGTAGGCGAGCGCCAGGCAGCTGCCGAAGATCGCCAGCGCCGCCAGCAGGCCCGCAACGGCGTCGGCCGGACGATCGGCCGTTCGGGCAGGTGTGCTCACGAGATCGCTCGTGCAGTCCTAGTCGCGCGCGTCCGACCGCGCGGCGTGTGCGGCCCACCGCGCGAAGGGCGACGCGGCGGCCGGCGACGTGCCACCAACGGACGGGGGCCGTGCGGTGGCTGCTCCGGCAGCACCGGGAGGAGTGTCGGCTCCGGCGGCTTCGGCTCGGCCTTGATCGCCCAGTAGACGACCAGGCAGAGGTAGACAATCGGGATCTTCAGGATCAGCATCATGAAGAGCAGCTCCCACATCGCGGGGCGAAGTGTAGCTTGGTGAGATGCCCGATTCGGTGCGCGGGAGCTGTCTGTGCGGAGGCGTGACGTTCGAGGTGGAGCTTCCCTTCCGCCGCGCGAATCATTGCCACTGCTCGCTTTGTCGCAAGCACTCCGGGACTTTCGGTCTGACCCCGGCGCGCGTTCCGCGCGACCAGTTTCGGCTCCTTTCAGGCGGGGAGCTCCTGCGCGTATACGCGCCCGAACAGGGCACGGCGGTCAAGGTCTTCTGCAGCATCTGCGGCTCGAGCCTTTTCGGCGGCCGCTGGCCGGAAGGCGACGAGGTCTCGATTCGGCTCGGCTCGCTCGACGCGGACCCGCAGATCCGGCCCCAGTTCCACACGTATGTCGCCTCGCGGGCGCCCTGGGACGAGCTGCCCGACGACGGCTTGCCGCGTTACGACGCCGGCAAGCCGGGTGATCCGTAGCCCCCGCCGCCGGGGCTCTCGATCCGAACTACGTCGCCGGGCTGGATGTCGCGCGTCACCTTCGCCGGCAGCTCCTCTCCGTTGAGCAGGTTGCGGCCGGGCGCGCCCGGCTTGCCGCGGCTGCGTCCCTGCGGGGCGTGGCGGCGCCGCTCGCTGAGGATCGACAGGCGACAGAGCTCGAGCGCGCGGAGCTCGCGTGCGACGCCGTCTCCCCCGCGGTGACGGCCCGCACCGCCGGAGCCGAGCCGCAGCTCGTGCCGCTCGACCCGGATCGGATAGGCGAGCTCGAGCGCCTCGGTCGGCGTCGAGAGCGTGTTCGACATCGCGACGTGTACCGCCGACGGGCCGTCGCTGTCGGGGCAGGCGCCCTGGCCGCCGCCGATCGTCTCGTAGTAGGTGAAGCGGTCGTTGCCGAGGGTGACGTTGTTCATCGTCCCCTGGCCCTGCGCCGGGATGTCGATCGCCTCGCCGAAGGCGAGGAAGACGACATCCGCGACCCGGCTCGAGGTCTCGACGTTGCCGGCGGCGACCGCGGCGGGCGGGCGGGCGTTGACGAGGGAGCCTTCAGGAGCCCGTACGGTCACCGGCGCGAAGGCACCGCCGGAAGCGGGCGTATCCGGATCGGTCAGGCAGCGGACGACGAAGTAGCAGGCGGAGCGCGTTACCGCGAGCGGGCAGTTGAGGTTTCCCTGGTGCTGGGGCGCGGTGCCGGCGAAGTCGAGCTCGAGCTCGTCGCCGTCAATCGTCAGCGCCGCCCGCAGCTCGAGGTCTCCTTCCCCCACTTCGAGGACGTCGCTTGCCTCGAACCGGCCGTCGGGCAGCTCGGCGATCGCGGCCCGGATCCGACGCTCGGCGTAGCTGTGAAGCTCCTCCGTCGCCGCGGCCACGAGCTCGCGCCCGCGGCGCGCGCAGAGCTCCTCGAGGCGCCTTGAAGCCAGCCGGTTCGCAGCGAGTTGAGCGCGCAAGTCGCCGCGCCGCTCGTCGGGGTTGCGCATCCTCGCGGTCAGGGCGTCGAGGGTTGCCTCGTCCAGCCGCGTCGGCGGAATGACGACGCCCTCTTCGTCCAAGCGGCAAGAGCCGGCGGGCAGGCTGCCCGGTTCGGCGGCGCCGACGTCGGCGTGGTGCGCGCGCGTGGCTGCGAAGCCAACGGCCGTGCGCGAGACGAGCGTGATGTCCGGCAGGTGCGTGCCGCCCGCGTACGGGTCGTTGAGAATGAACATGTCGTCCGGCCCAGGCTCGCGGGCACGCACGGCGGCGACCGCGTCGGGAAGCGCGCCAAGGTGAACCGGAATGTGCTCGGCCTGCGCGATCATGCGACCCCGCTCGTCGAAGAGGGCCGTCGAGCAGTCGCGCCGCTCCTTGATGTTGGCCGAGAACGAGGCGCGGATCAGCACCGCGCCCATCTCCTCGGCGATCGAGCGCAGCGAGCTACCGAGAACCTGGAGCTCGATTTTCACAGTCTGGTCACGCTCTGCCACGGTCGCGTCACGCTCTCGTCAGCACCAGCGTGCTATCTCCATCCCTATCCCCCACCCACCCGGGGGCTACGAAGCACGTTGCGCCGTCGAGCTCGACTGTGGCCGGACCTTCGACGTGCAGCGGCTCGCCGGGCGGCAGGTCGAACACCGGCCCGAGTCTGGTCTCGGCCGTGCGGACCGAGACGAGTTCGAGCTCGCGGGTCCGGTCGGCGTAGCCGTAGCGCTCCTCATGCGCACCGTGAAAGGCCTCCGCGAGGTCGCGCTGGATCGGAACCGTCAGCTCGAACGACTGGCCCGCGTAGCGCAGGTCCGCTTCGCCCTCCGCAGGAAGGTCTTCTACCTCGGCAAGGGGTCGCACGTACGGTACGACGCGGTCGCGCCGCTCCTCGCTCGCGACGAGTCCGAGCGCCGAGAGGACACCGGCGGCGGCCGGCACGAGCACCGTGCCGATCTCGAGCTCGTCGGCAAGCGCGCAGGCATGCAGAGGGCCCGCACCGCCGAAGGCGACGAGCGCGAACTCGCGCGGGTCGTGGCCGCGCTCGACCGAGACGACGCGCAGGGCCCGCAGCATCTCGGCATTGACGACCTCGAGTGCAGCGGCGGGATCGATGCCCCCGAAAGCCGAAGCGGCCGCCTCGCCGTCGAGCTCGACACCGCCTGCAAGGATTGCCGGCAGCCGGCCGAGCAGCAGGTTCGCGTCGGTCACGGTCGGCCTCGTCCCCCCACGCCCGTAACAGGCCGGGCCGGGATCGGCGCCGGCGCTTTCCGGGCCGACCCGAATCGCGCCGCCGCTGTCGAGCCAGACGATCGAGCCGCCCCCGGCGCCGACCGTGTGCAGATCGACCGCCGGAAGCCGCAGCGGCAGGCCGGCGACTTCGCGCTCGGCGCCGAGCTCGGCCCGGCCGCCGACGATCAGCGAGACGTCGGTCGACGTCCCGCCCATGTCGAACGAGATCGCGTTCTCGAACCCGGCGCTGCGGGCGAGCAGGGCCGCGCCCACCGTGCCCGCAGCCGGCCCCGACAGGAGCGCGACGGCCGGATGCGCGGCCGCTTCCTCGAGGGACGCGACGCCACCCGACGAGCGCATCACCAGCGGCTTCGGTAGGCCCGCGGCCGCGACCCGCTCGCCGAGCGCGCGCAGGTAGCTCGCGACGACCGGCCCGAGGTAGGCGTCGATCGCGGTCGTCGAGGCTCGCTCGTACTCGCGAAACTCCGGTGAGATCTCGTGGGAGGCGACGACGCGCGCTTTCGGGAGACGCCGGCGCAGCTCTGCCGCAACCGCCCGCTCGTGATCGAGGTCTCGAAAGGAGAAGAGCAGGCAGACCGCGACTGCCTCGGCGTCGAGCTCCGGCAGCGAATCGAGCTCGAGCGGCGCGATCACGCCGTCCGGCCCGACTCGCTCGCGCACGCCGAAGCAGCGGTCCAGCGGCACGAGCGGCTCGGGGTGCTCTGCGCAGAGCTGATAGAGCTCCGCTCGATTCTGGCGCCGCAGGTGCAGCACCTGCTCGAAGCCATCGGTGCCGACGAAGGCCGTGCGCGCGCCCTTGCGCTCGAGCAGGGCATTCGTGGCCACGGTTGTGCCGTGCGCGAACCGCTCGAGCTCGACTGCTTCGACCGCCGCGGCCGCCGCGAGCACCGACTCCTCCTGCCGCCGCGCGGTCGGAATCTTGGCTGTTCGCAGCTCGTTCTCGTCCGTGAGCAAGACGGCATCCGTAAACGTGCCGCCGACGTCGACGCCGAGGATGGCCACCTGACGAAACTACAGCCGTGAGCAAGTGGAGCACCGAGATCCCGCTCGTCGGAACGGGCGGGGAGCCCGTCGATCTGGGGCGCACGCTGCTCTCGCACGGCTTTGTCGAGCTGCCGCCGATGCGGCTGGACGAGGACCTTCCCGCGCTCGAGCTGACGCTTGCCGTGAACAGCACGGCGCGCACGGCCGAGATCCGCGCGGGCAAACGCGGACACGCCCGCGTCACGGTGCTCGGGCGAGCTCCCTCGGCGCGCACCGCCGGCGCGCTCGTCGCGCGCATCCGCCACGTGCTTGCTCTCGACGAGGACCTCTCGGACTTCTACGCGCTCGTGACCGACGACCCCGCCCTTTCGTGGGCCGCGGCCGGCGCCGGCAGGATGATCCGCAGCCCGAGCGTCTTCGAGGACGTCGTCAAGACGATCTGCACGACGAACTGCGCGTGGTCGGCAACGCAGCGGATGGTCGCCGCGCTCGTCACCAACCTCGGGCCTGCGGCGCCGGGGGGCCGGCACGCGTTCCCGACGCCCGAGACAATGGCCGAGGCGGACGAGCGTTTTTACAAGGACGTCGTCCGCTCGGGCTATCGCGGTCCGTACTTCCGCGCGATCGCGACGGACGTCGCGGAAGGGAGACTCGACCTCGAAGCGCTGCTCGATCCGGAACTCCCCGACGACGAGGTGGCCGCACGCCTGCTCGCGCTGCCCGGGGTCGGCCCGTATGCGACCGCGCAGATGCTGATGCTGCTCGGCCGCTACTCGCGACTGATTCTCGACTCGTGGTCACGGCCGAAATACGCGCGCCTGAACGGACGCAAAGCGAGCGACAAGACGATCGAACGCCGTTTCCGGCGCTACCGGCGGTACGCCGGGCTCGCCTTCTGGCTCTACGTCACCCGCGACTGGGTGGCGGAGCCCGCCGGGATCAAGTAGGGCGCCGCTGAGCCGGCAGGCGCGGGCTTCGGCGGCGGGGCCGCGGCGAAGCGGAAGCCGAAGAACATCATGCTGATCCCGATCAGCTCCCCGGCGTAGACGAACGAGTACGAGCCGGCGCGGGACATCCCGGTCGCAAGCGCCACGACGAGCGCGCCCGTCCCGATCCAGACGTTGGTTCGAACGCGCTGGCGCCGCAGGATCGCGAGCAGGGAGCCGCCGATCAGGAACAGCGTCCCGAACGAGTTGAGCGCGATCGCCCACAAAAACGCGTTTCCGTGCAGCGCCGAGTTCGGCGGGGGGCGCATTCCAGAGGCAGCCGTGAGGGCTCCCTGCCCGACTGGGGCGAGCGCCACCGAAACGACGGCTGCGGCCGTCGCCACGACCAGCGCGCCGAGCAGCAGATCGCGGGCGCGTTGCTTGAGCAACAGCCAGGCCGAGCCCGCCCCGAGCAGGGCAACGGTGAGGACGCCGCCGGCGACGTAGTAGGCCTTGAACAGGCCCTCCGACCAGCCGGCCCTCTGGGCGGCCGCCTCGCACGCGGCAGCGACGGCGAAGCACGCGAAACCGGCTGCCCACAGCGCCTTCTGGCCGGCCGGGCGGCGCACGAATGACGAGCCGAGCAGTCCGGCGAAGAGAAGCGCGACGATCGCTGCACCGAGCGGCAGCAGCGCGTCGGCGACCGGGCGCGACGTTCGGTCGGAACCCGTTGAAATCGCCGTCACCGGGGATCCCGGCTTCACCACCTGCAGGTAGTCGTAATCGCGGCCGCCGAACATCCCTTCCTTTGCCGCGAGCAGCTCGTAGCGCCCGGGGCGGAGCGTGCGCCGCGGCGCGAGCGCCAGCTGCGTCGCCCCCCGCCGGCGAAGGGCGAGCGGGACGCTACCGCCGCGGTCGAGGTCGTAGAGCTGGTACGCGGCGGGGCTGTCGACCGCTGAGGCGCGGATCACGAAGCCGCGCACGTCCGCGGCGCGGACCCTCAAAGCGTCGTGCGGATAGGTCGCCTGCGGATCGCTCCACGCGAAGAGCGCGACGTGCCCTCGCGGCGTCTCGAGGAACTGACCGGTGATCTCCTTGGTGAAGCGCTGGTAGCTGTACTGGACGGAGCTGCCGCCGACGCCTGCGACCGCGGGTACGAACGGCAGCGACACCAACACGAGCCCGATCAGCCCGACGGCGACGCCGATCCTCGTCCGGTAGCGGGCCCGGATCTCGGCCCGGGTGCGCGGCGTCCGCGCACGGCGCCTGTGACCTCCCGGCGGCGGGCCGTCGAGCAGCCGCCGCCGGCGCGCGTGAGCGCGATAGAGGGCGGCGCTCGAAAGCAGCGCTGAAAGCGGCAGCCAGACGAGCTCGACCTTCCAACCCTCCGCCCGCAGCGGGCCTTGACCGTAGGGCGAGAACGCGACCGGGATGATCGCCCACGACACCGCCGGGCCGACCATCAGCAGGATCGAGGCCGTGAACGGGAAGCCGGCGAACAGCCAGCCCACGCCGGGAAAGCCCATCACGCCGAGCGGCAGCTCGTAGCCTGCAAGCGCAGCCGGGCTGCGCCGCCGCACCCGCTTCGGGATCTTGCCGCTGTACGCGCCGGGCAGAGCCGCAATCGCCCGCCGGCCCTCGTCGCGCTGCCGCGCCGTCATCGCCAGGGCGACCCGCGCGTAGGCCCAGAAGCCGGCGAGCACGGCCGATGCGGCAGGGACTGCTGCAACCGCCTGCCAGGGTTGAAGCGCGCGCACGGCGGCGGCGTACGACACGCCCGCGGCAACGCGATGCGCCTCGACAGCCGAGAAGGCGACGCCGAACACGTAATAGGCGCCGACGCCCACACCCGTCGCGGCGACGACGAACCGCGCCCGACGCAGCGGCAACTCGGCGCCGGCGTCGCCGAGGGCGGCAAAGACGAGCCCGATCAAGAGCACCATCAGGCCGCCGAGCATGTTCAGCTGGGCGTGCAGGTTGACGATCACGTCGCCGGCCTCACCGCCGCGGTCGAGCAGCTCGTTGACGGCCGGGAACGCCTGTACTGGGCCCTGCAACGTCCCGAGCGCGAGCGCGCCGCAGCCGGCGAGCGCGAACGGCCGCAGGACCCCGCCGGAGCGCCAGACCGACCGCGCGATGACCGCGAGCAGCAGCCAGAAGGCCGCGAACATCGCGATTCCGGCACCCATGATCAGGAACGGGTGCAGCGCGGTCGCCTCTTCCGCCTGCTCCGGCGTCAGGCCGCGGTGGACGACGAGCCTGCCCTCGTGGAAGCCCAGGTAAAGGGTCACCGCGTAGAACGCGAGCGAGCCGACGAGGAGCGCATAGAAGCAGCGGTTCGCGAGCCGCCGAGAGGGCTCGACGCCGCCCGCCGACCCGACAAGGGCGAACAGCGCTCCCGCGACGAGCATCGTCAGGCCGGTGACGAGGTTGATGTGGGCGTGGCTGATCGGATCGATCCATTCGCCCGCGTGGCCGGCCTTGTAAAGCCAGTTCGCGTTGGCGGGCTGCACCTGAATGACGCCCTGAACCGTTCCGACGGTCAACGCTGCTGCGCCGGTTGCGAAGAACTTCCAGAGATGCCACTGCGGCTTCGGCACCTTGACGAGCCGCGACTGGAAGATCGTCAGCGCGACGTTCGTCGCGAAGCACCAGTAACCAAGCCCCATCACGCCGGCCCCAATGCCGGTCGGCACCTTGTACCACTTGCCCATGTGCTCCTTCGCGAGCTGGTAGTCGCGACCGTGCTCGACGAGCCGCCCGATCGCAATCCCGTTGCCGATCAGCGAGACGTAGAAGACGAACAGGCCGAGCACCGTGAACCAGAACGCGCACTGGGCGAGCCCCTCGCTCGCGAGCGGCCGACCGACGATCCTCGGCAGCACGAGCCAGCAAAGTCCGGTCGCGAGCAGCGTGCCGCCGCCGACGATCATCACGTGCGTGTTCGAGAGGTCCCGGACGAGGTGGCCGGCGTAGCCGGTTTGTGCCAGGTACTCCGCGACCCAGGGCAGATTCTTGACGACCATGTGCAGCGAGCCGAGCACGAGATAGAAACCGCCCGCGACGAAGTACTGCGCCGTCTTGCGATCGTGGACGCCGAGCTCGTCCTCGGGGTACGGCTCGTCGCGGGTCGGCGGAGCCTTGCCGGGCACGAACTTGAACATCGCGGCGAGCACGACCGCGAAGAAGGCGACGTAGGTCAGGAACTGGAGCGACGTGAGGTGCTTGACGTACAAGCGGCCTCGCGCCTAGCGAAGGCCGGGTTCCAAGAAGAAGACGATCAGCGTCCAGCCTAGGTAGAAGATCGCGAGCGCCGCGAGGATGATCCAGGCGCGGATCACCGATCCGCGCGAGTGGCGGACGTCCTCGCCGACGTCGCGGTAGCCGACGAGCGGCCGCGCCGGCCTTTGGCCGCGGTCGGGCTCTCGCGCGGCCATCAGAAGATCTTCTCCATCAGGAGCGTCGGCTGAGCCGTGATCCCGGCCACGTCGACGAGCATCCGGAGAAAGGCCTCGAGCTGGTCAGGCGTGTCCCAGGTCGTGTAGCAGTGGATGCGCACGGCGCCTTCGGCCTCGGCGTGGACGAAGGCCTCGAGCTTCTGGCAGCCGGGGTACTCCTGCACATGGCCCTTCAGCGTCTGCATTGAGCCGAAGACGAGCGGCCACGCGTCGGCGGGAATCGCCGCGATCGTCAGCGAGGACCAGGAGACGTACGGCAGGACTGACGGGAACGGAGCCTCGGTCGCCGCCATCAGAACTTCTGGCCCCGGCCGCGAAGCGGCCTGTCCGCGAAGCGGACCAGTGGAAGGGACAAACCAGCGCGGAGCGAGTGGGAGGTTTCCCCCGCGACAGCGATGAAACAGTTGGAACTCATCAGAACTTCTGCCCCCAGACCAAATGCCCGACGATCAGGACGACCGCCCAGGCGGCGATGATCACGCAGAACAGCATGAAGAACAGCGTCGCCGGCCCGGCGAGCTCGGATGTGTAGCCGCCGAACTGATCCACCGGATAGAGCGCCGCACGCTGGCGCGTCGAACGGTACTGCCAGAGCCACAAGATGATGATCAGGGCTAGGACGATCAGAAAGCCCCAGAGCCAGGCAAGATCGAGCCAGCGCACGTGCCAGGTCGCCGGCTCCTGCATCGTCTGCTGGTGCGATTGCAGGTACTCGTAGTACCGGTGTGCTTTCGCCGGCGAGTCGCCGCTAGGAATCCCCATCGGCCCACTCCTCCTCGTCGAACGCCCACTCGGGCGTGTAGTAGTCCTCTTCCTGCACGAGCAGCGGGATGCCGCCCATTCGGTCGAGCTCCTGGAAGTGCCCGGCCTTCCATGCGGCGAGGAACGCGACCACGGCGAGGCCGGAGAAGATGAAGAAGGTGTCCATCATCCAGTCGGCCATCACCCAGCGCGACTGCTTCGTCTCCGGCTGGTCGTGCGCAAGCGCCACCGCAGGGAAAGCAAGGGCACCGAGCCAGACGACGAGGAGCGCTGCGAAGCGGACGATCATTGCTGCCCCGGCACGGTTGGCGGAATCGCCTTCTGCGACTCAGGCGGCAGCTTCTCGCCGCGCGCCTTCGCCTCGCTCCAGGCTCGGTTGAGCATGTCGTCGTAGAGCGCTTTGATCCCGTTCGCAGCGTCCTGCAGGGAGAGCGGCGTCTTGCCGTCGTTCAGGAGCAAATGGTCCTTGGGCGCAAGGCCGGGCAAGACGCGCAACGCCTCCTGCATGAACGGGTCCTTGATCGCTTTCTTCTCGAAGCTGATGTTCCCGGGCAGCGTCTGGTGGCTCTTCGTCCAGGCGAGCAGCTCCTTCGACGGCTGCCAGACGATGTAGTCCTTCGGCTCCGGGTTGTGGTACGGCTTCAGAGTCCCGTTCGGGATCGTCTTGACGAAGAGGACGACCCGCCAGATGTCGTCCACGCTCAGCCGCTCGCCGAAATTCTCCATCGCGGTTCCCGGCCAGCCACGCAGGATGCGATAGTAGAAGTCGCCCGGGCCAGTGTCGCCGCCGCAGCAGGCGTCGTCCGGGTCAGTGAAGTCGGCCGGCGTCGGCGAGAGGAAGCGCCCCCCGGGCCCCTTGCCGTCGCCCTTCAGCCCGTGGCAGCCGACGCAGCGCTCGAGGAAGACCTCCTTGCCGCGCAGGAGATTACCCTCGGTCACGGGCAGCGGGTCGCCGGCGAGCCAATAGCTCCGATCGATCTGGGCGAGGTTCGGCGCCTCCTCGAGCTGGTTCTTCGGCGGCTTGAGCCCTTTCTCGTTGGCCTCGAGCGGCGGCTCGTGTGCGCCCACGAAGCCCGTGTACGGCGCGGGGAACCCCTGGTTCGCGAGCACAGCGTGCTTCGCGTAGAGCTGGCCCGCGTAGCGCAGCAGTCCCGACTTGCCGCTTCGCTGCTCGACGAACGCGATCAGCTCGTTCACCTGCTTGTTCGAGAAGAGCGACTTCATGTCGGGCATCAGCGACTTCGGATCCATGT
>VAWH01000015.1 GCA_005888315.1 Actinomycetota bacterium
ATTTCCCTGGCCGGGTGCTATCGCTCGTCCTCATCAGCACGTCTCCGGCGACACCGGGCGACCGCGAGCTCCCAGCCCCAACCGAAGATTTCACTCGGTTCGTGACAACGGCGACGGTGGACTGGGCGGACGCCGGATCGGTGATCGAGTACCTGGTCGACTACTCGCGCATGCTCGCGGGAGACCGGCGCCCGTTCGACGAGGCGGCGGTCCACGAGCTCGTCCGTCGCGACCTCGAGCGGGCGCGCAACTTCGCGGCAACACAGAACCACAACGTCATGTCAGGCGACGAGCGCCCGCACGAGACCCTGTCCTCGATCGCGGCGCCGACCCTGGTCATCCACGGCACCGCCGATCCGATGTTCCCGCTTGAGCACGGGCAGGCACTAGCTGACGAGATCCCCGGCGCAAAGCTTCTACCGCTCGAGGGAGCCGGTCACGGCGTCACACGAGCTGACTGGGAGACCATCGCCCGGGTGATCCTCGAGCACACCGCCCGACCCGGTGCTCCAATGAGTGCCGAGTAAGCCGCGACCTCTTCGCCGGCGTGCGCTTGACTCGTCGGACCGTGTCCGTCTAGAGAGGGGGTCAGTCGGCAAACGCCTCGCTCGGATCGTGCCGAGGAAGGCGTGGCACCGACTGATCACCGCGACGAACCTCTGCGCATGCGGAGTGCGGAGCGCGCGTTGGCGTGGGCAGCGTTCGTGAATGTCACATGAGCGTTGTGTGACGGCCTACCTATCTCTCACGTCCGGCTTGAGCGTCGTCGAGCCCGAGCGACGACGACAGGCTGCGGTAGGCATCGACCTGCGCGAGCAGGTCATTGGCCTTCTGCTCGACGGTCTCGACCGCGTCCGCGCCGGCAACCCAGCGCAGCGGCGGCTGCTCCTGGTCGACGACGGTGACCAGAGCCTTCGCGAGCTTCGCGGGGTCGCCGCCCTGCTTGCCGCTCATCGCCTCCCAGGCGGGCCGGGTCTGGGCGGTGCGCTCGGCGTAGTCGTCGATCGACAGGTCGGCGTAGGCCGTGGACTCCTTTTCGAGCAGCTCGGTGCGGAAGAAGCCCGGCTCCACGATCGTGGTGTGGATGCCGAACGGCTCGACCTCGAACCGCAGCGACTCCATCCACCCCTCAACCCCGAACTTCGCGGCGGCGTAAGCCGAGCAGAACTCCTGCCCGACGATGCCGGCGGTCGACGTGATCGTGACGACGTTCCCCGACCGCTGCTTGCGCATCACGGGCAGCACGGCGCGCGTGACGTTCATCGGCCCGACAAGGTTCGTCGTCAGCGACCGCTCGATCTGCTCCGGCGTCAGCTCCTCGAAGTAGCCGGCATAGAAGTTGCCGGCGTTGTTGACCAGCACGTCGATCCGGCCGAAGCGGTCGACCGCGGCCTGCACCGCCGCCTCCGCCGAAGCCAGGCTCGTGATGTCGAGCTCGACGACGAGCAGGTCGTCAGCCTCGCCGACGGCGTCGGCCACGGCGTCGGTGTTGCGGCCGGTAGCGACGACTGGGTGGCCAGCGGCGAGCGCCGCCTTGGCGATGTCGACGCCCATTCCGCGACCGGCACCGGTGATGAACCAAACCCTCTTGTCGGCCATCCATTCAGTCCTTTCTCGCTTGCTGTTCTGCGGGGCAGAGAGGCTAAAGAAGAGTCGCATGCGCCAGCGTCCTCGCGCCCGAGTTGTCGGCCCGTCGGCGTGGCTCTTGCGGGCCGGCAGCGCAGGCTCCCCGAGACTCGTTTGTGCTGACGGCGGTAGAGATTCTCGGTAGAAAGACGACTGGAACGGCTCCATTGAGCAGCTCCCGTCAGAAGAGCTGGTTCGCCTAGAGCGCGTCCGAGAGTGCCGACTCGGCTTCGCCAAGCGATGCGGCGTCACCCTCGGTCGGCTGAGGTTCTCTTAGGTCGGTATGCGAACCGGTAGAAAGTGAGGCCCCGAGCAGTCTCTCCTCGAGCGCCTGCGCCTCGTCGCGGAAGACGACGCCGGCCAGCTTCAGGTACCGCACGGAGCATGACTCCGCGGGAGGCCCTCCTTCATTGCATTCCTAGGAGCGCCTGATGCGTCGCCGACCCCGCCGACCGGTCGGGAGCGGCTACGCGAGTACGGCGCCAACCTGCCGTAGCCGGTACTACCACGGTACGCGCGGGGCCACCCCTCCCCGGCTCCGCGCCCACAAAAGCCCTGCTAATCCCCATGGGCCGTGAAGGATTCGAACCTTCGACCTTGGGATTAAGAGTCCCCTGCTCTACCAACTGAGCTAACGGCCCGAAGCGCGCCTAGGGTACCAGCGCCTTGAAGGTCCTCTCGGTCGTCGGAAACCGCCCTCAGTTCGTCAAATCCGCACCGCTTTCGGTGGCGCTGCGCGAGCGCGAAATCGACGAAGTCGTGCTCCATACCGGTCAGCACTACGACCCCGAGTTGTCGCAGGTTTTCTTCGACGAGCTCGGTCTGCCCGAGCCCGACTACGCGCTCGATCTGCACACGCCCGAGCCTGCGCCGATGCGGGCGGGGATCCGCAAAGCGATCGCCGAAGCGGGCCCCGAAGTCGTGCTCGTCTACGGCGACACCAACTCGACGCTTGCCGGCGCGCTCGCTGCCAACGACACCGGTATCCGCCAAGCCCACGTCGAGGCGGGCCTGCGCAGCGGCGACCTCGGCATGCCCGAGGAGCGGAACCGGATCGAGGTCGACCGGCTGGCCGCGCTCCTCCTCTGCCCGGACGAGCGCGCCGCGGAGACGCTTGCCGGCGAAGGGGTGCCGGGGCGGCGCGAGGTCGTCGGCGACGTGATGGCCGACGCGACGCTGAAGCTCGCACCGGTCGCGCGTGAGCGGTCGAGCCTGCTCGAGCGGCTCGAGCTCGAGCCCGGCGGCTACCTCGTCGCGACCATTCACCGCGAGGCGAACACGGCCCAGCCTCGGCTCGGTCGGATCCTCGAGGGACTGAGCGGCATCGAGGGGACGGTTGTCTTTCCGGTGCACCCACGCACGCGGGCTGCGCTCGCGCGCGAGCGCCTCGAGCTCGGCGGAAACGTTCGCGCCTTGGCCCCCCTCGGCTATCTCGACTTCGCGGCGCTGGCTTCGCAGGCGCGCGCGATCCTGACCGATTCCGGCGGCTTGCAGAAGGAGGCGTATTGGTACGGCGTCCCCTGCGTGACGGTGCGGCCCTCGACGGAGTGGGTCGACACCGTCGAGCTGGGCGCCAATGTGCTCGTCGACGACGACCCGGAGCGAATCGCCGCGGCGGCGACCGAGGCGCAGATGCCGGCCGAGCTGCCGCAGCTCTACGGCGACGGCCACGCCTCGGAGCGGATCGCCGAGGTGCTCGTTACGCTGCGGCCGTGACGAAAGTCGGCCTCGCGGGCCTCGGCTACTGGGGCCCGAACCTCGCGCGGAACTTCGACGAGCTCGCCCAGCTCGCCTGGCTCTGCGACCTCTCGGAGGAGCAGCGCGCGCGCTTCGCGACGCGCTATCCGGATGCTCGCCTGACCGCAGACTTCGACGAGATGCTCGCGGACGAGTCGCTCGAGGCGGTGATCGTCGCCACGCCGGTGGTGACGCATGCAGACCTCGCCAAGCGCGCCCTCGAAGCGGGCAAGCACGTCCTGGTCGAGAAGCCACCGGCGCTGACGGGCGCCGAAGTCGAAGAGCTCGTCGCGACCGCGGAGGAGCACGGCCGCGTGCTGATGCCGGGCCACTTACTGCTTTACCATCCGGGCGTCGCCCGCCTCAAGGAGCTGATCCGCTCAGGCGAGCTCGGGGATGTCCTCTACGTCTACGGGAACCGACAGAACCTCGGCCAGATCCGCAAGGACGAGAACGCGCTCTGGTCGCTCGGCGTCCACGACCTCTCGGTGATCCTGCACCTGCTGGAAGAGGAGCCGACAGAGGCGTGGGCCCGCGGTGAGTCGTTCCTCACCGAGGGAGTCGAGGACGTCGTCTTCTGCTACCTGCGCTTTCCCTCGGGCAAGGTCGCACACATGCATCTCTCCTGGCTGGACCCGCACAAGATGCGCCGGATCACCGTCGTCGGCCGCGACAAGATGGCCGTCTTCGACGATATGGACCTCGATCGCAAGCTGACCATCTACGACAAGGGCCCCGTCGAGCGGGCGGAGACCTACGGCGAGTGGATGACGCGGACCGGCGACATCCACAGCCCGAAGATCCCGAACGACGAGCCCTTGCGGCTCGAGTGCGAGCACTTCCTCCACCTCGTCGCCGGCGAAGGGGATCCGCTCGCGGCGGCGCGCGACGGCGTCGCGGTCGTGCGGGCGCTCGAGCAGCTGCAGGCCTCGCTGGAGCAGACGCCGGCTTGAGCTATCACGTGGCCGAAACAGCCGTGGTCTACCCGGGCACCGTGATCGGCAACGGCTGCCAGATCCTCGACTACGCCGTCGTCGGCAAGCAGCCGACGCTCTCGCCGCGCTCGACCGCGAAGCAGGAGCAGCTGCCGCCGCTCGAGCTCGGCGCCGGCACGATCGTCTCGACCGGCGCGGTCGTCTTCGCCGGCACCAAGCTCGGTGAGCGCGTCATCGTCGGCGACCAGGCGTGCGTCCGCGAGCGCTGCGAGCTCGGGGACGACTGCGTGGTCGGCCGAGGCTCGCTGGTCGAGAACGACACCTCCGTCGGCGCTCGCACGAAGATCCAGGCCAACGCCTACGTGACCGCGTACTCGCAGCTCGAGGACGACGTCTTCATCGCCCCCTGCGTCGCGACGACGAACGACAACTTCATGGGCCGCACCGAAAGACGGCACGAGCTGAGGAAGGGTCCGACGATCAGGCGCGGCGCCCGGATCGGCGGCGCCGCGGTGCTCCTACCCGGGATCGAGATCGGCGAGGAGGCCTTCGTCGGCGCCGGTGCCATCGTCATTCGCGACGTCCCGGCGCGGGCGGTCGTGGTCGGCTCGCCGGCCCGTCAGATCCGCGAGGTTCCGGACGACGAGCTGCTGACCGAGTAGCTAAACGGTGACGGGCTTGGAGAGGCCGGGCGCAAAGCCCTTCGCCGAGACGCGCGCCCGATACGTGCCCGGCACCACCGAGCGCGGGATCGTGAATCGGCCCTGAACGGTCGTCTTCACCCGGGCGACCGGCCGCCACGCTGACCCCGCCTGGCGCTGGACCGTCACGGTCGCTCCGGCCGTGCCGGGCCTGACCGCGCCCCAGAAACCCGTCAGCTCGGCCGGCACGTGCAGCCGGATCGACGGCGCCACCGCGACCGCGACTGCGTCGCTGGCGATCGTCCCGGCGACAAGGCGGAAGCGGCTCGACTGATCCGGCTTCACCCTGGGCGCCACGGCCCCGCCATGCGGAGTGAGCTTCGAAACCGGCTTCCAGCCGCCGGCGACGAGCTCCTGAAGCTCGACCGAGCTGACACCGCGGGCAATTCCACTCAGCGCGGCCGTCGTCCCGTAGGTGAGCGGCGCTGTCGGTGCGCCCAGCGCGAGGACGCCGACCTGGAACCACGTCGACCGCAACCCGAACGCGGCGCGGACCTCGGAGCCGGTAGCGCTTGCCTCGCCCTTCGAGCCGGTGGCGACGACGCTCTGCACCCGGCCGGAGGGGGCGGCGATCGTCTCGACGTCGAGCAGCTTGCCCGGCGACTTCAGCCCCCGGCCGAGCTTGCGCGCCGTGAACCGAAATGGGCCCCAGTCGTGGTACGGAGAGATCGAGTCGTAGGGATCGGGGACGGAGGCGAGATACGGAATCGGCGGCGAGTTCGGGTAAACGTCCTGGACCGAGGCCGTCCGGCCGCCGGAGGTCGAGAAGAAGTACGTGCTCGCCACCTTGCCCTTGTAGAAGACGACCTGGCCTGCGGTTGCGCCCACCGCGGCGTTCGTCGACGGCGCCTCGTGCGGAATCCCGAGGTAGACCTGGTCCCGCGTATCCGGATAGAGATCGAAGCCGCCGCCCGCGTGCAGGTGCGAAAGCGCGTACGAGCGCGCGGCGACGGCCTGGGCCTTCAGCGCCTCGGCGGCCCACGTCTTTGGCATCTCGGAGGGAACGACGCCGCGAAGGTAGAGATCGAGCCCGACGACGTTGACAACGCGGATCTTCCCACCCGCGAGCTTCAAGACCCGGAACGAGCCGCGGTAGCCGCGGCCGTTCAGGGCCACCGCGGTCGCGCCCGGCCTGAACTCGAGCGGGAAGGCCAAGGGCGCCGGCTTTGCCTGGGGATCCGCTGGATCCGCGTATTTGAATGCTGCACCGACGGTGTAGCTTCCCGCGGCCAGCGCGTGCTTCGAACCCGCGCCGTCGACGACCTGGAACGGGAGCTTCGAGGCGATCGTGACCCGCTTCGCCTTGTCGGCCAGCAGGACGCGCACCCGGCTCACCGGCGCCTGGCCGATCGTCGTCCCCGTGTAGTAGTGCTTGACGATCCGGTCGTAGGTCCAGCCGTGCTGGGCGTAGCCGTAAGCGCCGTACTGGCTCATCCCGAGGCCGTGGCCCCAGCCGTGCCCGCTGATGAAGAAGGTCGGCTGCGTGCGGATCGTCGGCGGCACGGTCTTCGTGCCGCTCGAGGCGGCCCCGCCGGCCAGGCCGAGCGCGGAGACGACGACTATGGCGAAGGGGCGTATGGACATGCCGCGGGGACCCCGGAACGCGTCGAGCGTAGCGGATTGGCGGGCGCGTCCCGGCATTCCCTTACAGCATCCTTATCTCCTGCTGAGCACGCGTTTTCCGACGCGGCGGCGCGGGCAATCAGACGCGCGGGGTTCTTTTCGCATGCCCGTCGACACAGACACGCTGCCGGCTCGATACCGCTCGCCGAAGCGCATCGCGCGCGGAGGGATGGGCGAGATCTACCGCGCGACCGACGCCTCGCTGGGGCGCGCCGTCGCCGTCAAGGTGCTCGCGGAGCGCTACTCGCGCGACGACGAGGTACGCCGCCGCTTTACGCGCGAGGCCCTGTCGGCAGCGAGGCTCTCCGGAGAACCTCACATCGTCACGATCTTCGACGTCGGCGAGCACGCGGAGCGGCCATTTATCGTCATGGAGTACCTGAGCGGGGGCTCGCTCGAACAGCGGATCCGCGAGGACGGCGCTCAGGCAGTCGGGCGGGCGCTCGAGTGGCTCGAACAGGCGGCCGCGGCACTCGATGCGGCTCACCGCCACGGCATCGTCCATCGCGACGTCAAGCCCGCAAACCTCCTCCTCGACCGCAACGGCAACGTCCACGTCGCCGACTTCGGAATCGCGAGGGCCACGGGGATGGACTCGCTGACCTTGACCGGCACGGTGCTCGGCACCGCCGGGTACCTCTCGCCCGAGCAGGCGCAGGGCGAGCACGCGACGCCGGCGAGCGATCGGTACTCGCTTGCAATCGTCGCGTTCGAGCTGCTGACCGGGCGCAGGCCGTTCGAGAACGAGTCGATCACCGCGGAGGCAGCCGCGCACGTCCACGCGCCGGTGCCGTCGATCGCCGAGATCTGTGAAGGGTTGCCGGCCGAGCTCGACCCGGTCTTCCGACGGGCGCTCGCGAAGGAGCCGGCACGGCGGTTCGAGACCGCGTCCGAGTTCGTTGCGGCGCTGCGGGCCGCGCTCGCGGAGGCTGCCGGGACGACGCGTTCCTTCCAGCCCCCGCCGCCGTGGGTTTCAACCGTCTCGCGGCGTCCCGCCGGTCGCCGGCGCTGGTTGCCTGTTGTCGCGCTGCTCGCTCTGGCAGCGGTCGCCGGAGCGATTGCGGCGATCGTCCTGACGAGCGGGCACAACAAGTCGAAGACGGCCGCGCCGTTTCGGCCGCGAACCGTGACGACTATCGTCACGCGTCAGGGAAGCACGGTTGAGAAGACGGTCACCGTGCCGACGACGTCGCCTCCGCCGACACCACCACCTCCGCCGACGAGCGCCGCGTCGCTCAGCGGCTTCGCACTGAACGAGGCGGGCTACAGCAAGATGCAGGCCGGGGACTATGTGGGTGCGCTGCCGCTCCTTCAGCAGGCGGTCGCCAAGCTGAGCGGCGTCGGCTACCCGAACGAGGCCTACGCGAACTACAACCTCGGCTACACGCTGCTGCAGCTCGGGCGCTGCGATGCGGCGCTTCCGTATCTCGAGCAGGCAAAGCGCCTCGAGCCGGAGCGCCGCGAGCCGAAGGACGCGCTCGCGCGCGCCAAGCACTGCCGGGACTAGCGCCAGGCCGTTTCTTCGACGGGCGCGCGGCCTTTCAGCGGTTCCCACCAGTCGCGGTGCTCCGCGTACCAGGCGACAGTCTCCTCGAGCCCGTGCTCGAAGTCGATCGCGGGCTCCCACCCGAGCTCGCGCCGCAGCTTCGACGAGTCGAGCAGGTAGCGCCGGTCGTGGCCGGGGCGATCGGGAACGATGGACTTCAGGCTCGCCGGCTTGCCCGTCAACTCGAGGACCTCGTTTGCGATCTCCTCGATGCTTTTCTCGACGCCCGAGCCGACGTTGTATGTCTCACCTTCGGCGCCGGCCTGCAGAACTCGTTCGATCGCGCTGCAGTGATCGAGCGCATGCAGCCATTCGCGGCGGTTCTGGGTCGAGGCGTAGAGCGGTAGCGGCTGATCGTCCAGGGCGTTCGTGACGAAGAGCGGGATCACCTTTTCCGGGAACTGGTACGAGCCGTAGTTGTTGGAGCAGTTCGTGATCGTCACCGGCAGTCCGTACGTCTCCGCGTAGGCGCGCACAGCGTGGTCGGCGCTCGCCTTCGACGCGTTGTACGGCGTGCGGGGTCGGTACGGCGATTCCTCGGTGAACACCTCGTCCGTGTCCAGCGGGAGATCGCCGTAGACCTCGCAGGTGGAGATGTGGTGGAACCGCTGCACCCCGACCGTGCGCGCCGCCTCGAGCAACGTCTGGGTGCCGAGCACGTTCGTGCGAAAGAAGCGCCCGGGATCGACGACCGCCAGGCTGTTGTGCGACTCGGCCGCGAAGTTCACGATCGTGTCGAGCTCCTCGTCGCGCAGCAATCGCTCGGTCAGCTCGCGGTCGCCGATGTCTCCTTCGACGAAGACGATCCGGTTTTCAACGTCCTCGAGGCTCGCTCGACTGCCGGCGTAGGTGAGCAGGTCGAGGACGACGAGGTGATCGTCCGGATGCCGCTCGAGCCAGAAGCGGACGAAATTCGAGCCGATGAACCCGGCGCCGCCGGTAACGAGCATTCGCATCGGCGAAAGCCTAGTGGACGAGTGTTCGATCCCTGTACCGACGGAAAGGGCCCGGTCCTGGGGACAAAGAGTCACACCTTCGTTGCAGTTGCCATGTCCCCGCGCGGCAGCTCGTGGGGACAGTCCTCGGTTCTAGGGCCTGGTCACCCGTCCGCGAGCCTCGCGAGACACTCGCGGAGGCCTTCGCGCCAATAGGGCAGGCGCGGCGCCTCCGGCTTCTCGCTGCGGAGCACCGAGTAGGGCGGCCGCGGCGCAGGGCGCCCGAGGTCGGCCGTCGGGATCGGCACCACGTGGCATTCGAGCTTCGCCTCCTCGAAGATCGCCTGCGCGAACTCGGCCCAAGTGCACTCGCCGTCGGCGGCGAGGTGCCAGATCCCGTACGGGAGCTCGACAATCTCCCGAGTCGCCGCAGCCAGGTGCCCCACGTACGTCGGGCAGCCGACCTGGTCGTCCACCACCGAGACCTCGTCCCGCTCGGCGCCGAGCCGAAGCATCGTTCGCACGAAGTTGTGACCGGTCGGCCCGAAGAGCCAGGACGAGCGGACGATCCACGCCTCTTCGCCCGCCGCGGCTTCGCCGTAGGCCTTCGAGCGGCCGTAGGCCGAGAGCGGGTTCGGCGCGTCCGACTCGACGTACGGCGACCGCTTCTCCCCGTCGAAGACGTAATCGGTCGAGTAGTAGACGAGCGGGCCGAGCTCGGCAGCGTGCTTCGTGCCGCCGACGTTGACCGCTGCCGCGCCTTGCGGATCGTTCTCGGCGCCGTCGACGTCGGTCCACGCAGCCGTGTGCAGAACGAGATCGGCGGGCCGGAGCCCGGCCGGCGGAGGCACGCTCACGTCCCAGTCGCCGAGGGTGAGCTCGATGACCTCTTCGCCGGCAAACGCCTCGACGAGAGCCCGGCCGAGCTGGCCGTTAGCGCCCGTTACGAGCAGGCGGCGGCGTCGCGCTCGGACAGGATCGGCGATTGCGTGCTCCAGAGGTGCTTGACCCGCGGATCCGCCCAGCAGATCCCCTGCTCGTCCGGATCGTCCGGGTCGTACTCCTCGGTGACGTGGTAGCAGAAGAGCAGATCCGTCAGAGCCTCGAACCCGTGAGCGTGGCGGCCCGGGATCCAGACCGCGACCGGATTGTCGTCCCCGATGTCCACGGTGAAGGTCTCGGCCGTCGAGCGGTCCAGCACGACGACGCGCGCCAGCCCCTGCAGGCACGTGAAGAGGTCGTTCTGCCCTCGCTCGTGGTAGTGCAGCCCGCGGATGACGCCCTGCCGCGAGAAGGAGACGTTCGTCTGCCGGGTCGGCGCCGGCAGCGAGCTCTCGCGCCGCAGCTCCATGAACCAGCCGCGCTCGTCGGGGAACGTGCGCAGCGGCATCACCTCGACGCCCTCGATCACGCCTTGTTCACACCATGCGCCCGCACGAAGTCGTTGACCTCGTAGTAGGCGTCGATCGACTCGCCGGCATCGCCCCAGAAGCCCTCGAGCACGTCGTACTCCATCGTCCCCTGCTCGACGTACCAGTTGTTCACATCCGTGATCTCGAGCTCGCCGCGGCCCGACGGTTTGAGGGTCGGGATCACGTCCCAGACGGACTCGTCGTAGAAGTAGATCCCGGTGACCGCGAACTTGCTCGGCGGCTCGCTGGGCTTCTCGACGATCCTGACCACCCGGCCGTCGCCGTTCAGCTCGGGCACGCCGAGGTGCTGCAGGTGCTCGAGCTGCTCGACCCGAGAGAGCAGAATCCGCGCCCCGCGCTCCTGCTTGGCGAAGTTCTCGACCGCCGGCCGCAGCGATCCTTCGAGCACGTTGTCGGCGAGCATCACGCAGATCCGGTCGCCGGCTCCGAACCGCTCCGCCAGCCCGAGCGCCTCGGCGATCCCGCCCGCCTCCTCCTGATACGCGTAGAAAAGGCGGTCGATGCCGTGCTCGTGCCCGTTGCCGAGCAACCGGAAGAACTCGCCGGCGTGCGTTCCGCCGGTGACGAGCATCAGCTCGTCGATCCCGGCGTTGACGAGCGCCTCGATCGCGTAGTTGACCATCGGCCGGTCGTGGATCGGCAGCAGGTGCTTGTTCGTGATCCGCGTCAGCGGGTGGAGCCGAGAGCCGGTGCCGCCTGCGAGGATGACGCCCTTCATCGCGCGGATCGTAATCGGCTACCGAGCGGCCGGGCGAAGAGCGGGCCGCCGGCGCTGCTCCAGCGGCGACTCCGGCACCCGGACGACGCGCGCGAGCGACCCCGGCAGCCACCAGTTGTACCGCCCGAAGAGCGCCATCAACGACGGGACGAGCACGGCGCGGACCAGGGTCGCGTCGACGAAGATCGCAACCGCAAGGCCGATGCCGAACTCCTGTAGCCCCACAATCCGGCCGGCAACAAAGCCCGAGAACGCCGCGACCATCACGATCGCCGCCGCGGTCACGATCCGGCCGGTGCGCTCGAGCCCGTAGCCGACCGCGTCCCGGTTGTCGCGCCCATGGTCCCACTCCTCGCGCATGCGCGTGACCAGGAAGACCTCGTAGTCCATCGAGAGCCCGAACAGCATCGCGAACAGGAAGATCGGAATCCAGCCTTCGACCTGGCCGATCTCGTACAGCCCGAGCACGCTCCTCCCGATTCCCCACTTGAAGACGACGACGAGCATCCCATAGCTCGCAGCGACGGAGAGCAGGTTCAGGATCACGGCCTTCAGCGGCAGCAGCACAGAGCGGAAGGCGCGCATCAGGAGCACGTAGGTCAGGACGAGCACAGCGGCGACGAGCCACGGGAAGTACCGGTACGCCCGGTCGAGGAAGTCGACTCCCTGCGGCGGGCCGCCGCCGGCGAGGACCCGGGCATCGGTGGGGAAACGCGCGGCCGGGACGAGCCGTCCACGCAGCCGGTGGACGAAGCTCTGAGCCGCCTCTGAGCCGTACTCGTCGCGGCCCGCCACGATCAGCTCCTCGTAGCGGCCGCTCGGGTCGACGAACGGCGGCCGCTCGGCGACCCGAACGGACGCGATCTCGTGGTCGGCCCCGATCTGCGCCGCAAGCCGCCCGATCGCCGCCTGCAGGTCGGGTGCATGCACACCGCCCTGCCGGCCGGCGTCGACCACGACCTGGGTCGGCGAGATCGCTCCCGGCCCGATCGAGTGCTTGAGCAGGTCGAAGCCGCGCACCGACTGCGGGAACTGCGGGATCCCGGAGGCCGATCCGGGGGTCAGCCGCAGCCCGAAGGACGGGATCGCGGCCGCGACGAGGAGCGCCGCGCCGACGCCGAGGAACGCCAGCGGCCGCCGCATGATCGCGCCCGCCAACCGGTGCCAGAAACCGGTGTCCGCTTCGCGCCGCCGGAACCGCTGGGGCAAAACGGCAATTCGCGCGACGCCGCGCCGCCCCAGCAGCGAGAGCAGAGCCGGCTGCAGGGTCACTGCCGCCGCGATCGATGCGAGCGGGATCAAGAAGCCGCCCACCCCGATCGAGCGCATGAACGGCAACGGCATGAAGAGCAGCAGCGCCAGCCCGATCGCGACCGTCGCGCCGGAGAAGACGACGGCGCGGCCCGCGGTCTGCATCGTCCGCACAATCGCAGCCTCGACGTCGCCGCCACGGGTCAACTCCTCGCGGAAGCGATAGATGACGAGCAGCGAGTAGTCGATCGCTATCCCCAGCCCAATCAAGAAGACGAGGTTCGTCACATAGGTCGCCGTGGTCAGGAAGTGCGCGTAGATGTAGACACCACCAAGGGTCGCCATCACCGTGCAGGCAGCGAAGATGAACGGCATCGTCACCGCGACGGAGAGGCCGAAGACCGCAAACAGGACGAGCACGGCGATCGGCAGGGCGATGAACTCGCCCTTGCGCAGATCCTTGGCGAAGATCGGATCGAGGTCGTGCTGGATCGCGGCCTGGCCGGTCACGTACGACTCGACGCCGCCGGTGTGCGGCAGCGCCCGGTAGAGATCGTCCGTGTACCCCTTCGCCTTCGCGAGCCTCAGCGTCGAGACGACGTCTCCGTAGAGGATGTGGCGACCGGCCGGCGCCAGCCGGCGCGGCCTCGCATCCGGGACGGCTCGCGCGGCGCGGTCGAGATCGCGCTGCAGGCGCACGTACGTCCCCCGCCCAAGCGTGTCCCGGACGCGAAAGACGACCGTGAAGGCGCCGTCGCTGCGATCGCCGAAGTGGCGTTCGAGAATCGTCCGCGCCCGCTCGGAATCGGTCCCCGGAACGGAGAACTCATTTGAGAGGAGCGAGCTCAACCGAGTGAACGCAAAGCCGCCGGCCAGCAGCACCACGAGCCACCCGACCAGGATCGGCCAGCGAAACCGCAGCACCAATCGCGTCCAGCGCTCCATCAAAACCTCCCCGCCGGCGCCAAGCTAGCGATTGCTAACTTGGAGCCAGGCCTCAAGTCTCCGTCACGCGCGAATCGACGCTAGCGGAACGGCCGTTCTACCCTTAACCCATGGTGCCGCGAAAGAAAGAACAGCTCGACCACCTGCAGGACGAGATCCAGGAGCTCATCGACGAGCTCTGGCAGGTCCCCCGCTTCTCGGGGCTCCGCCGCGGATTCCGCCCGCAGGTGGACATCGTCCGGACCGAAGATCCGGCGGAGTTCCGCGTCATGTTCGAGCTGGCCGGGGTCGACTCCGAGAGCCTGCGGATCTTCGCCGACGCCCAGACGCTCGTCGTTGCCGGTGTCCGCCCGCGCTCTTGCCGCGGCCGCTACTTCCACATGGAGATCGACTACGGCCCCTTCCAGCGCCGGATCCAGTTTGCCGAGCAGGTCGATCCCGCGGGCGCCCGCGCCGAGTACAAGCGCGGTCTCCTGACGGTGTCCCTGCCGGTCGCCGAGCGCGAGCCGGCTCAGGAGAAGGTCTCGATCCAGATTGCGAGGAGCAAATGAGCGAGCTCTTGACCGAGGAGCGGATCGAGGAGCTCGAGATCCCGGCCGAGCTGCCGGTGCTGCCGCTCAAGGAGACGGTCGTCTTCCCGCAGTCGATGACGCCGCTCGCGATCGGCCAGGAGCGCTCGGTCAAGCTGGTCGAGGATGCCGTCGACGGCGAGCGCCTGCTCGCGCTCGTGACGGTCAAGAATCCCGAGGTCGAGCAGCCAAGCTGGGACGATCTCTACGAGATCGGGACGGCCGCGGTCATCCACAAGCTGATCCGCGTTCCCGACGGGACGCTGCGAATCCTCGTCCAGGGTGTGCGGCGGATCCGGCTCGACCGCCGCCTCCACGACGACCCGTACCTGGTCGGCCAATTCGCCGAGGTGCCGGACGAGGTCGAGGAATCGCCCGAGGTCGAGGCGCTCACCCGCAACGTGCAGACGCTCTTCGGCCGCGTGATCGCCTCCGTGCCGTACCTGCCGGACGAGCTCGAGCTCGCCGCCGCGAACGTCGACGATCCGAACGCGCTCTCGTACCTGGTCGCCTCGACGTTGCGCATCAAGACCGACGAGAAGCAGAAGCTGCTCGAGCTGACCGAGGCCGGCGCCCGCCTGCGCGAGATCTCGGCGATCCTGAACCGAGAGCTCGAGGTCGTCGAGCTCGGCTCGAAGATCCAGTCGCAGGTCCAGTCCGAGATGGAGAAGGGCCAGCGCGAGTACTTCCTGCGCCAGCAGCTGAAGGCGATCCAGGAAGAGCTGGGCGAGGGCGACGCCGAGCAGGCGGAGCTGAACGAGCTGCGCGAGCGGCTCGGCGAGCTCGAGCTCCCCGAGGACATTCGCAAGGCCGTCGACCGCGAGCTCGGACGGCTCGAGAAACTGCCGTCGGCGGCAGCCGAGTACGGCGTCATCCGCACCTACCTCGACTGGATCGCGACCCTGCCCTGGAACAAGACGACGCAGGACAATCTCGATCTCGTCCGCGCACGCGAGATCCTCGACGAAGACCACTACGACCTCGAAAAGGTGAAGGAGCGGATTGTCGAGCACCTCGCCGTCTCGAAGCTCCGCAACGACGCGTCGGGCCAGATCCTCTGCTTCGTCGGCCCGCCCGGAGTCGGCAAGACCTCGCTCGGGCAGTCGATCGCGCGGACGCTGGAGCGCAAGTTCACCCGCATCTCGGTCGGCGGCGTCCGCGACGAGGCCGAGATTCGCGGCCACCGCCGCACCTACATCGGCGCGATGCCCGGGACGATCATCCGCGCGATCCGCGACGCCGAGTCGAGCAACCCGGTGATGCTGATCGACGAGATCGACAAGATGGGTGCGGACTTCCGCGGCGATCCCGCGAGCGCGATGCTCGAGGTGCTCGACCCCGAGCAGAACCGCAGCTTCCGCGACCACTACCTCGATCTCCCCTACGACCTCTCGAAGGTGCTCTTCATCTGCACCGCGAACCAACTCGAGACGATCCCGAGCCCCTTGCTCGACCGGATGGACGTGATTCACCTCTCGGGCTACACCGACGAGGAGAAGTTCGGGATCGCGCGCAAGTACCTGGTGCCGAAGCAGCTCGAGGCCCACGGCCTCGATCCGGCGCAGGTCTCGATCACCGACAAGGCGCTGAAGCTGGTCGCCCGTGAGTACACGCGCGAAGCCGGCGTCCGCAACCTCGAGCGCCGGATCGCCGACCTCTGCCGCAAGGCTGCGCGCGAAGTCGCCGAGGGAAAGAAGACCAAGATCCGGATCGACGAGAAGCGCACACGCAAGTGGCTCGGCCCGCGCCGCTTCTCAGGCGAGGTGCGCAAGCGCACTTCCGAGCCGGGCGTCGCCACCGGCCTTGCGGTCACCGCCGTCGGCGGCGACGTTCTCTTCATCGAGGCAACCGCCTACCCCGGCAAGGGACGCCTGACCGTGACCGGCCAGCTCGGCGACGTCATGCAGGAGTCCGCGACGGCCGCGCACTCCTGGGTGCGATCGCACGCGGTGCAGCTCGGGCTCGATCCGACCTGGTTCGCCGACCACGACGTGCACCTGCACATCCCGGCGGGGGCGATCCCGAAGGACGGTCCTTCGGCCGGAATCACGATGGCGACCGCAATCGTCTCGCTGGTCCGCGGCGTGCCTGTCTCCGACGAGGTCGCGATGACCGGCGAGATCACCTTGACCGGCCAGGTGCTGCCGATCGGCGGCGTTCGCGAGAAGACGCTCGCGGCCCAGCGCGCCGGCCTCAAGCGCGTCGTCATCCCACGTGAGAACGAGCCGGACCTCGATGAGCTCCCGAAGGAAACCCGCACCGAGCTCGACTTCGTGCTCGCCGACACGCTCGACGACGTGCTCGCGGCGGCCTTCGACGGCACAGGCGTCGTCCGGCCGTCGAGGCCGGTCGCCGCCGACCGCCAAGCGGCGTCCTCTGTTTAGCAGTTAGTTTCCGCAGGGTAGAGAAGCCGCGGAAGCGAGCGAAAGGAACGCCGGATGGCGAAGACAAGGGACCGCGTCTCGGATGTGAAGCCCTACGTCGAGCGCGCGATCAAGGACGAGGAGTTTCGCGACAACCTGAAGAGCGCCTTCGTTGCGGCGCGCGACGTCTACGACGAGCTGATGGGGCCGCGCGGTGTCGGCGGCAAGGCGGCCCGCGTCGCCTCGGACAAGGACCTGCGGGACACGCTTCGTTCGGCCATCGAGGACCTGCGGAGCGCAGCCGACCGTGTCCAACACGGGCCCAGCCACAAGGGCCGCAACCTGTTCGTGGTGACGGGGATCGCCCTCGGCATTCTCCTCTTCAACCCGATGACGGGCTCCGACACGCGCAAGTGGCTGAAGGAAGCCGTCCTCGGCGAGGAGGACGAGTTCGGCTACCAGGGAAACTCGGGCTCGTAGCTAGCCGCTGGCGGGCGTGACCGTCCGTAGGTGGCCGCCCTCGCTCGGCGTCAGCGGGGCGAAGAGCGCTCGCCGCAGCGAGGCCGGGTCGAGGCCGTTCGCCTGGGAGATGTCCGTCGCCTGGAGCAGGATCGCCCCCGGCTTCGGCGCGGCGGCGGCCACTCCGGCCAGGTAGCCGGCCACCTGCGCCGCATAGAGATCCTTCTGCTGCTGCCAGGCATCCAGGTACGGCGTCGGATCGACGGCGCCGTCGTAGCCGAGCGCGAGGTAAGCGACCGGATGCACCTCGAAGTGCAGATGGTAGGGCGTTCCCTCGGCGTCGCCGGTGTTGCCGACGAACCCGATCACCTGTCCCGCCTTGACGTGGTGCCCGTTCCTCGCCGCCGGTGAGTAGGCGGAGAGATGCGCGTAGTAGAACTCGTTCCCCTGGCCGTCGCGGAGCCAGATGCGGTTGCCGCCGACGTCGTTCCAGCCGACCGAGAAGACGGTGCCGTCCGCGCAGGCAAGCACCGGCGCGCCGAGCGAGGCGAAGATGTCGTCGCCGTGATGCCAGTTCCCCGGCACGTCGCCGCGGAAGCCGCCGAAGCTGTCCCCGAAGTCGTGCGGGCCGTAAACAGGGAAGACGTACGGGCCGGCGGTCAGCTGGGGCTGCAGCCCGAAGGGGATGTTGCGGAAGCTCGGCCCGGGGCTCGGCGACTGGCCGACCTTCGGCTCCGGCGCCTTGGGCTGTTTCTTCTTCGCTGTCGGCTTTCGGGGCGCAGTCGGGATCACCGGCGTCGGCTTGGCGGCCTGCGCCCAGGCTTCGGCGTAGCCGACGAGGATCTCGCTGCCGGCGGATAGCCCGCCGTGGTCCGCCGTCAGATGGATGTCGAGGCCGGTGACGTACCCGCGGTAGCTCGGAGTCGTCCCGGCCGAGCGAACTTCCGCCTGCTCGAGCGTGATCGCATAGCCCCAGTCGCCGAGCGCGACGCGGCCATTCGGACTCGCCGATTGAGCGACCCCGCCGACCGTGAGCCCACTGACGGTCGACGCCGCGAGACTGCCGGTCGCGCTCTGCCCGCTGGTCGAGCCCGTGGCGCGGGCGCTGACGCTCGCGGCCGTCACCTCGCCGCCGAAGAGGGAGAACGAGCTGACGGAGCTCGAGGCCGTCGAGCGAGCGTTCGCCCCGACGTCGGTGTTTGCGGAGACCGAGATCGGGCCCGTCGTCACCACGGAGCCGTCACCGGGGTAGGCGAACCCCGAGGTGAAGCCGACTGCATTGGGCGGCGCGGACACGGACGTCGAGGTCGCCCCGGGCACGACCCTGACGCCGTAAGCGCTCGCCGTCGCCCCGGCCTGCGAGCCATGGGACGACGCACCGGCGGAGCCGGTGAGCAGCAGAACCATGGGAAGGGCGAGGACGACCTGAAGCCGCATGGCTACGGCGCATTATGGCCCAGGCGGCGAACGGTGTAACGAGAATCAGGCGGCGGGGACTCAGGCGGCGCGGCAACCGGAGCAGACGCCGGTCGCCTCCAGGCGGTGGCTCGTGGCCACGAAGCCGTGCGAGGCCGAGACGCGCTCGAGCCAGCCGTCCAGCTCGCAGTCGGCCAGCTCGACGACGCGGTGGCACTGCGAGCAGACGAGATGGTGATGATGCTCCTCGCCGCAGAGCCGGTAGCACGTCTCCGCCGAGCTGTGCATCAGGGCGTCGACGACTCCGCGCTCGCTGAGCAGTGCGAGGGCGCGGTACACGGTGGCGAGACCGATTCGCACGCCGCGGGCGGCGAGCGTCGCGTGGATCTGCTGGGCGGTGGCGTCATTCGGCTCTTCGGCCAGCGCGCCGAGCACGGCGAGCCGTTGCTCGGTCGGCTTGATGCCCCGGCAGGCGAGCGCCTTTCGGGTTTCGAGTTGCTCCGGCGCCATGGCAAGTCGTAGGATAACGCTTAGTGAGAACGAGAATCATTCTCATCCTGCTCGGCTGGGCCTTGCTTGCTTCCGCGTGCGGGTCGAGTGCGGCCTCCTCGGGTGGCGGCCGGACGAGAGTCGTGGCGGCGTTCTATCCGCTCGCCTACGCAGCGGAGCAGATCGGCGGGAGAACCGTCTCGGTCGAGAACCTGACCCCGGCCGGCGCCGAGCCGCACGATCTCGAGCTCTCGCCCCGTAGTGTCGCCGACGTTCAGTCGGCCGACCTCGTGCTGCTGCTCGGCCAGGGCTTCCAGAAGCAGGTCGAATCCGCGGCGGGACATGGCAAGCACGTGCTGCTGCTGTTGGACACGTCCGGATTACGCCGGTTCCCGAACGGCGACCCGCATGTCTGGCTCGACCCGAAGCGGTACGAGCTGATCGCGCGGCGGATCGGTGCGGCGCTCCACCGCCCGGCGGCGACGAAGGCATTCGTGCGCAAGCTGGCCGCGCTCGATCGCGAATACGCGCGCGGCTTGGCCCACTGCGAGCGGCGCGGGATCATCACCAGCCACCAGGCCTTCGCTTACCTCGCCCAGCGCTACCACCTGAGCCAGGTGGCGATCACCGGCCTGACGCCGGAGTCGGAGGCAACGCCGCAGGATCTCCAGCACGTGATCGACGTCGCCCGCAGGACACGCGCGACGACGGTCTTCTTCGAGCGGCTCGTCTCTCCGAGGCTCGCGGACACCGTGGCCCGCGAGGCCGGCGCAAAGATTGCGGTACTCGATCCGATCGAGGGGCTGACGAAGGGCCGTCAGGCCCGCGGTGAGAACTACTTCACGCTGATGCGCGAGAACCTAGCGGCCCTACGGCGGGGGCTCGGGTGTCATTAGCGGTCGAGCTTCGCGATGTGTCCTTCGCCTACCCGCACGGGCCGGCCGTGCTCCGAGACGTCGAGCTCGCGATCAAGCCCGACGAGTTCGTGGGCATCGCCGGGCCGAACGGCGGCGGCAAGACGACGCTGCTCCGCCTGATCCTTGGCCTCGAACGGCCGCAGCAGGGAAGCGTGCGGCTGCTGGGCGAGGCACCGGAACGTCTGACGAAGCGCTCGCGGATCGCCTACCTCGCGCAGCGTGCCCAGCTCGGGATCGAAGCGCCGGCGACAGTTCGAGAGGTCGTGACGGCCGGACGAACGATCGCCAGGGGGCCGTTCCGGCTGCTCGGCGCAGCCGACCGAGCCGTCGTCGACGAGGCGATCCGACGCGTGGGGCTGACGCCGCTCACAACGAGGCCGCTGTCGCGGCTGTCGGGTGGCCAGCAGCAGCGAGCATTCATCGCGAAGGCGCTCGCCGGCGAGCCGGAGGTGCTCGTGCTCGACGAGCCGACCGCCGGGGTCGACGTCGAGGCGCAGGCTGCGCTCGCCGAGCTCCTCGAGAAGCTCCACGAAGAGCTCGGGACGACGATCCTCTACGTCTCGCATGAGTTCGGCGCTGTCGAGCCCTACGTCGACCGGCTGGTGCTCGTCAGCGGCACGATCGTCTTCGACGGCCCGCCCTCGGAGCTGCCGGCACCCTGGCACGACCCGTCTCATGTCCATTCTTGAGCCGGAGTTCATGCGGCTCGCCTTCGCGAGCGGAACGGTCGTCGGGCTGCTCGCCCCGGCGGTCGGCTTCTTTCTCGTCCAGCGCCGGCTCAGCCTGATCGGCGACGGAATCGGCCACGTCGCCTTCGCGGGGGTCGCCGGCAGCTTCCTGCTCGGCATCTCGCCGCTCACGGGCGCGCTGCTCGCTTCGGTCGGAGGCGCGGCCGGCGTGGAATGGCTACGCGGCCGCCGCAAGGCCGCTGGCGACCAAGCGCTGGCCCTGCTCTTCTACACGGGGATCGCCGCGGGCGTCGTCCTCGTCTCGGCCGCGGGTGAGCTGAACGCGAACCTGTTCGCATACCTGTTCGGCTCGATCCTGACCGTGACGAGGTCCGACGTCGTCGTCGTCGTGTGCCTGGGCATCGCCGGCCTCATCGTCGTCGGGGTGCTCTACCGCTCGCTCGTCGCCGCGGCTCTCGACGAGGACGCGGCACGCGTCAGCGGCGTCCCCGTCGCGCAGCTCAATGTCTTTCTCGCCGCGCTCGCCGGGGTGACGATCGCGGTCTCGATGCGGATCGTCGGCATTCTCCTGATCGCCGCCTTGATGGTGCTGCCGGTGACGGCGGCGAGCCGCGTCGCCTGGAGCATTCGTTCGACGATGCTGCTGTCGATGGCGATCGGCGTTGCCTCGGTGCTCGCCGGGCTGACGATCTCGTATTACGCG
>VAWH01000110.1 GCA_005888315.1 Actinomycetota bacterium
GTATATTGCGGTCCCTGCATCCACCGGTCGAAAGTACTTGTCCGGCACCTTCCCCATGGCGAGGTGCAAGGAGCCCACGGACGTCTGACCTCGGGTGAATCGCGCCCGCATGCCGAACGATCCCTGCACACCGGCGCCTGCGGCTCGCACGAAGCTTCCGGAGGCCTCATCGTACTCGAAGTATTGCTGGAGCCGATCCTCCTCGAAGTCATCGCACCAGATCCACTCACGGTGCGGAGTCGCGCACTCGTTCGCGGCCCGCGGCATGGCCTGCGCGCCGGCACGAGACGCTCGTGCCGTCATGCCCGTCACGACAATGATCATGAGCGTCGTCCGTAAGGCCATCAGATGATCGCTAAGCGACCGGGGTCGACGCCGCCGGGCGGATATGCAGGAGGACAGCCGTATGATCATCCGTCCGGGCGAGCTCATGCAACTCTGGCCACCCTGCCTCGGCCAGGGCGTGCGGGAGCCCCCCATGGTGGGATACAGATTGGAGCAGGTAGCCGTCGCCGTCCGCCCGCAGCACCCGCCGTAGGTCCCGGAACAGGGCGGCCGGATCGTAGGCGCGCATCGAATCCAGAGTCGCCACGACGCGGTTGAACCCCAGATCCGGAACCGGGAGCCGCTGTCCATCCCACAGACTGAACTCGACCTTCCCGGGAATCTCTCGCAGCCGCTTCGCGAGCTCG
The DNA here is from genome assembly GCA_005888315.1 of Actinomycetota bacterium. Taxonomy (GTDB): domain Bacteria; phylum Actinomycetota; class Thermoleophilia; order Gaiellales; family Gaiellaceae; genus 13-2-20CM-68-14. The sequence continues at coordinate 693 of VAWH01000110.1, forward strand.
ACGTGCGCCACCGACCGATCCAACCCACACACATACGCGCGCCCGGCCCGGCGCCACGCCTCTTCCACGATCCACCCGTCCCCGCATTCGACGAACAGAATCCGGTCCCAGGCGCGGATGCGCACGCGGTCCAGAACGAGTAGATCCGAAGCGCGCCGGGCATCTCCGGTGAGGGGCGTGGCTGCGAGGCGGCGGGGACTCACGTAACAGCGTCTGCGCAATGCTCGTGCCGGAGCAGGGCGCCGGCTTCACGCTCCTCAGCTGTGGCCCCTACTCAACAGATCGGTGACCGAAACGGCGTGGCGAGATACGCCCGCGACAGCGCCTACAAACGTGGCCTCATCGCGGCCCCAATGATACTTCCCCACGACGGCTTCTCGGCCGCGCGCGCCGAGCGTGTGACACCGGTCCGGATCCCTCAAGAGACTCTCCACCTGTTCGGCCAGTGCCTGAGTGCTCCCCACGCTGTACAAGACCCCCGCCCCGACCTCCTCCAGGACACGGCGCATCGGCGGCAGGTCGGCAGCGAGGACGGCCAGGCCCGCTCCCATGTAATCGAACAGCTTGTTCGCCAGCGTCACTCGAACGTGGGGGGTGTCGAGGAACGGCAGCAGACCAACCTGACAGTGCTGGTAGAACTCGGCGAGTCTCGCGTGGCGCTGCCACCCGAGCAAGGCCACGTGATCACCCAGGCCGAGGCGTTCGACGGTCTGGGCGATCCGCGGCCGATCCGGCCCATCGCCGACGACGACGAGACAGGCGTCCGGCACCTCCCGCACGACCAACCCGAGTGCCTCGACCGCTTCCTTCACCCCGCGGTCGGCGAGCAAGGTGCCCACGAACAGAGCTCGCGGCCGCTGGGCCCAGGGCCGGAGCTCCGGCGGAAACGGCAGCTGCGAGGTGAGCTCTACGACATTGTCGGGCGTGTTGCCCACGACGACCACTCGCTCTCCCCGCGCTCCCCGGCGCACACACCGCAACCGCGACTCCTCCGACACAACCGAAATCGACTGCGCCGCGCGCAGGACGCCAAGCTCAACCAACGCCGCTGCAGCGGGACTGCGAATAACACGGTCCGACCAAGGCCGGGCGGAAACGACGTGCAAGGATTTCAGGAATTCGGGGTAGACTTCCGCCATGTCGTAGTGCACTGGAATTCCGAGGAGCCATCCGAGCCAGATCGCGGCAGGTGCGAGCGGCAAGTCCGCGACGACGATGCGGTCGGCGCCGGTGCTCCGGACGAGTCGCCACATCGCCCACGTCCACATCGGATTCAGGAAGACCGGGAAATTGAGAACGCGAGTCAGCCAGCGAACTCGCACCCATGGGAGCCGGTGGACAGTGACCTGTTCCCATGTCTCGAGTCGTGGAGCCCCGTCATAGTTACGGGCCAGGAGGTGCACTGCGTGTCCGGCGCGCGCCAAACTCCGCACCTGCTTCGCCACGCGCGTCGCACCGCGCGGCCATTCGCCCTGATAGATGTAGAGGATGGTCACCGCGGTGTCCCGGGAGCAAGACTCGGACCTGGCGGGGTCCAGGGGCGGGCCGGAACCCATCGGCATCTACGTAACCCGCAGCCATGTAACGTCTTGGTGCCACGGGACTGGGCGGGGGTTGTGTCCCGGCCCCGGAAACGTGTTGCGGTCGAGCGGCGTCAGCGCGCCCGAGCTCTGCGGGCTAGGGCCGCTGCGAGGCTACGATCAGGTTGTCGACCCACATGGTCTGATCGACGGGCGAACCCCTCCCGATGTAGGGCCCGATGATGAATTGGGCGAACTTGAGGTCGGACCGGGCTCCCGTCCGAAACAACACGTCGTGGCGGTCGATGATCAAGTGACCATTGAACCAGTACTGTACCACCCCGTCCGGAACACCCACGCCGCCGCCGATGCTGTTGATCTGCAAGTAGACCTCGACGTGGTTCCAGTTACCCTTGTAGCCCGCGGCACCGGGCGCCGCCTGGAACGTGACCGTCTCGCCGCGGTTGAACTGTTTGTCATTGTACGTCCCGCTGCCGTAGCACTCCGAAAAAACATCCGTCTCCACCACGCCGTTGCAGCCGCTCACGGACCGATTTTCCGTGACGCCGATCAGGTTCATCGGCAAGCTGCCGTAGCTCGCGTTGATCGCCCGGTTGTCTTGCAGGGTCACGCGCGGCGCCCCGGCGCCGTTCACGAAGTTGGTCTCGATGTAGGTGGTGAGCCAATCGTTGGCCAGCGGGGCGTATTGCCCGTCCTGATTGCTGAGCACGTAAAACTCGTGCGGATGGTCACGCGTCGCTGAGCCGACCCAGTTGTCGCCGTACTTGACCCAGTAGCTGACATACAACGTCGGCGTGGGCTGGAAGGCGTGTCGCGCGGCGGCGCCCCACGTGGGTTGCAGCGCACCGGGCATGAAACGGATCTCGAGCGCGCTGGTCGCACCGGGTGCGTGCTGGGCGCTCGTGACCAGCATGTTCGCATTGTCGTACCAGCCCCGCGCCGCAAACGCGCCGTCCGCGAAGCTCTCCTGGAACAGCACCGCGGGGGGCGGAGGCGGCGGCGGTGGGGGCGGCGGCGGCGGCGGGGGTTGAATAGGCGCCACCGGCTCGGCCAGACACCCGGCCAGCGCCGCCACTAAGAGCCACGAACTCACACGGATCAAATGCGCGGCACGATGCCCGTCTGTTTGAGCGAACGCCATCGGCAAGCCCTCCGGCGAGGCCCGAACGAAGCCGAACCGCCGCTGCTCGAACCCGCCTGAACGCCGTGTTCCCGCGCCACCGCCTTTGCGCGGCCCGCCTTGGAGCACGGCCCATTAGCTCGCAACCCGGACGCGCGAACTCCCGACATGCGCGCCACGAATATCGAATCACACCAGCAGCGACGACATGCTAGCAACTCGGACGCGAGCTGCGCAAGAGGAGGCGCCCAACTCGTAACCGACCGAACCACGGCACCTACCTCCGGCCTTGTGACCGAAGTCACACGGAGCCCGCTGCCAGGTTCCCAGCGCTTCATACGAGCCCGTGCTACCCCCCGGGCGCCGACGTGGGTCCCCAGCGGTCCCTCGGAGAATGTCGCGGACGTAACAGATAGAACAAGGGGAGATCGACCTCCAGGCCGACCTCCCCTCGCGCGTTTCAGCTCCGACTCCCCTACGGATGTTTTGTGGCGATCGTGAGGTTATCGATCCACATGTACTGATCCACCGGCGAGCCGACGCCGATGTACGGCCCGATGACGAACTGCGCAAAGCTGAGGTTCGGCCGCGTCCCGGTCCGGAGCATCACGTTGTGCCGGTCAATCACCAGCGTGCCATTGAACCAGTATTGCAGCACACCGTCGGGCACGCCCACACCGCCCACGACGCTGTTCATCTGCTCGTAGACCTCGACGTGGTTCCAGTTGCTCTTGTAGCCCGCGGCACCCGGCTGGGCCTGGAACGCCACCGTC
>VAWH01000007.1 GCA_005888315.1 Actinomycetota bacterium
GGTCCTGACCGGGCTCGCGGTCACCGGAGGCCTCGTCGGGCACATGGCCCGCGACCACCCGCTCGCAAGCTACGGCGCGTTCGGGCTCGCCGTGCTCGCGATCTTCGCCGGCGCCCTCGCCACCTTTGCCTTCCGCGCGGGCTCGGCGGAGGAGCAGATGGCGATCTATGCCGGCCTGGGGCTGGTGGTGGGAAGCCTGTTGTTCGGCGTCTACGCGGGCGTCCAAACCTGGGGCGACCGTGCTCAACCGAGCATCACGCTGACTCCAAAGCCAGGACATCTGGTTGCGGTCACCGTTCGTGGCGCCGGCCTTCGCGCGATGGATCACATCGTCGTCGAGGTCGAGCAGCTCGTACGGGCGCCGAACGACGCCGGCCGACTGACCTGGAAGGCCGGCGAGCCCCTCTACGGCGCGTCGCTCGGGCCCGACGGCGACGGCAGGATCGCCTACACGGTCGACATCCCGCTGCCGCCGGGCGACTACGAGGATCTCGGGGCCCGAGCCTGGGTGGGCGAGGAGCCGAAGGCGTGTTATGCCCGGGGCAACACGACTGGGTGCGTCCGCATCCATGTCCCACGTCCCGAGGAGCGGCCGCAGCTGGCGGTCTCATGGGAGACGTTTGTCAGAGCGCCGCGGCTGTTGATCCGCTTGACGGCGAAGAACCTGCCTCAGCGCCCGGCTAAATCGATGACGCTCCGCGTGTACGGAATCACGACCGACCACGTGCCCCGCGAGCTCGCCGAGTGGTCGCTCGCGCCCGACGCAGACGGTGAGTTCGACCGCAGGCTGGCGGTCGTGGTCGGCCATTCGTTTGCCGATGTCTGCGTGGTCGCGAGCACGTCGACGCGGGAGCCGGCATGCCCCCCGCCCGCGGAGGATGCAACCGTCTGGTCGCAGCTCGCGGTGCCCGCGGTTTGATCTGTCGCGACCGCCCGCGTCGCGCGAGTTTCGTAGCCTCCCGCGATGCTGCGACGGCGGGTCGTCGTGCACGGCCGCGTGCAGGGCGTCGGGTTCCGGTACGCGCTCGCGCGTGCGGCAGCGACCCGCGGGGTCGCCGGCTGGGCGCGCAACCGCGCCGACGGGACCCTGGAGGCCGTCTTCGAGGGTGACGCCGAGGCGGTCGAGTCGTGTGTCCGGCTCTGCCGGGAGGGTCCGAGAGGTGCGGCGGTCGAGCGCGTGGAGGTCTTCGAAGAGGAGCCCGAGCGTCTCGCGCGCTTCGACGTCGGGTAACGGTTTCGGACGCGCGTATTACGGTTTGCGGGACCTTGGGCCGCTCCGGCGTCAGCGACGAGCTCGAACGGGGCCGCGAGTCGTACTCGAGCTCGGCCTGGACGACGGCGTACGAGTCGCTGTCGCGCGCCGACGAGACTGCGCCGCTGCGGCCCGGAGATCTCGAGCTGCTCGCAACGTCCGCCTACATGCTCGGCCGCGAGGACGAATGGATGCGGCTCTTGGAGCGGGCCTGCCAAGCCTATTCCGAAGCCGGGGAGGCACGGCGTGCAGTGCGTTGCGCGTTTTGGATCGGCACGCAGCTCGCGTTGCGGGGAAAGATGGGGCCTGCCGCCGGCTGGCTCGGCCGGGCACAGCGGCTGCTCGAGCGGGAGGAGGGTGAGTGCGTCGAGCAGGGGTACATGCTGATGCCGGTCGTCTTCCAGCACGAGGCGGAAGGCGACTGGGAGGGCGCATCCGCCACGGCCGCCGCGGCAGCCGAAATCGGCGAGCGCTTCGCCGATCCCGACCTGTTTGCGCTCGCCGTTCACGTCCAGGGCGACGTCCTCGTCAGATACGGCCGCGTTCGGCAAGGGCTCCGCCTGCTGGACGAGGCGATGGTGACGGTCACGACCGAAGCGCTCTCGCCGATCGTCACCGGCATCGTCTACTGCGGCGTGATCCTGGCGTGCGAGGAGATCTACGAGCTCCGCCGCGCCAGGGAGTGGACGGCTGCACTGACCCACTGGTGCGAGCGGCAGCCGGACCTTTTGGCGTTCACCGGCCGCTGCCTGGTTCACCGTGCGCAGCTGATGTGCCTCCAGGGCGCCTGGCCGGACGCGCTGGAGGAGGCGGAGCGCGCAAGCCGACGGTTCGAAGAGGCCGTGAACCAGGCAGCCGCGGCCAAGGCGTGCTACCTCCAGGGCGAGGTTCAGCGTCTGCGTGGCGAGTTCGGGCAGGCCGAAGAGGCGTACCGGCACGCGAGCCGGCTCGGCCTGGAGCCGCAGCCGGGGTGGGCGCTGTTGCGACTCGCGCAGGGGAACGCGGCGGCTGCGGACGCGGCGATCCGGCGCGCCCTGGGCGAGACGACCGATCGGCCGAGGCGGGCAGGTCTCCTCCCCGCGGCCGTCGAGATCCTGCTCGCCAACGGAGAGGTCAGCGACGCGCGGCATGCTTGCCAGGAGCTGGAGCGCATCGCAGCGGAATACGAGAGCGAGATGCTGCGGGCGATGCATGCCCACGTACGTGGAGCGGTCGAGCTCGCAGCAGGCGACGCGGCGGGAGCGCTCAAGAGCCTTCGTGAGGCGGCTCAGGTCTGGCAGGAGCTCGAGGCTCCGTACGAGGCCGCACGTGCGCGGATGCTCGTGGGACAAGCCTGCCGGGCGCTCGGCGACGAGGATGCCTTCGCGCTCGAGCTCGGTGCTGCTCGGAGCCTTTTCGAGGAGCTGGGGGCCACGCCCGACCTCGCCTCCCTGGACTCGCTCACCGAGCCGGTGGCCGCCGCCCACGGGTTGACGGCCAGGGAGCTGGAGGTGCTCCGTCTGCTCGCTACCGGAAAGAGCAACCGCGAGATCGCCGCGGCGCTCGTGATCAGCGAGCACACGGTCGCCCGGCACGTCCAGAACATCTTCACCAAGCTTGGCGTCTCGTCGCGCACGGCGGCCGGCGCGTTTGCTTTCGAGCACGACCTGGTCTGAGCAGGGCGCGTGGTCAGAAATGACCATCCGCGTCCGGCGGCAAGTTGGTGGATCCGCGCGATGTGGCCGCAGCCGTACCGCCCTACGGTCGGTCTGCAGCTCATCCGACCCAGGAGGAACGGCCATGGCGATCCAGGAAGCAGCGCTCGACAGCCGTCGCGGCGGCGTCCCGACCGGCGAGAAGTTCGACACGATCGTCATCGGCGGCGGCCAGGCGGGCCTCGCGGTCGGCTACTACCTGAAGCGGAGCGGCAGCTCTTTCGTGATCCTCGACGCGAGCGAGCGGATCGGCGGCTCGTGGCGGACCCGTACTTGGAACTCGCTCCGCCTGTTCACGCCTGCGCGCTACGACGGCCTGCCGGGCTGGCCGTTCCCTGCGCCCGGCTGGTCGTATCCGACCGCGCGCGAGACCGCCGACTACCTCGAGGCCTATGCGGCGCGCTTCGAGCTTCCGGTTCGTACCGGGATGACCGTCGACCGGCTCTCCAAGCACGGCGACGGCTACGTCGTCGAATGCGGCGAGCACCGGTACGAGGCCGAGCACGTGGTCGTGGCCACCGGCTTCTACGGGACGCCTTCGGTGCCCGCCTTCGCTCCCGAGCTCGACCCGCGGATCGTGCAGATGCACTCCAGCGAATACCGCGATCCCTCCCAGCTCCGTCCCGGAGGCGTTCTCCTGGTCGGGGCCGGAAACTCGGGAGCCGATATCGCGATGGAGGTGTCCAAGACTCACCGAACCTGGCTCTCAGGACGGGACAAAGGGCAGGTGCCGATTCGCATCGAGAGCAGGCTGGCACGGTTCGTCCTGCCGATCCTCTGGTTCGTCGCCTCGCACGTGCTCACGGTGAAGACGCCGATCGGCCGCAAGGTCCGTCCGCACGTCCTCGCGAACGGGGCTCCACGGATCCGGGTCAAGGCGGACGATCTCCTGGCGGCGGGCGTCGAACGGGTGCCGAAGACTGTTGGGGCGACTGACGGTCGGCCCGTGCTCGAGGACGGACGCATCCTGGACGTAGCGAACGTGATCTGGTGCACCGGCTTCCGGCAGGATTTCGGCTGGATCGACGTCCCTGTTTTCGGCGGGGACGAGGCGCCACAGCACGACCGCGGCGTCGCGGCCGAGCCAGGCTTGTATTTCGTCGGCCTGGATTTCCTGTACGCGTTCACCTCGGAGAACGTCGGCGGCGTCTACAGAGACGCACGGTACGTCGTCAAGCAAATCGCCTCGCGGTAAGGTCGAGAGATGTCCGCCGAAGCCAACAAAGAGCTGATCCGCCGCTACATCCAGGCGCTCGACGACAACGACTCGAGTGACTGGAGCGTCATCGACCACTACGTCGCCGAGGACGTGATCGTCCACAACCCGCCGCTGCCGGGCTGCACCCCGGACCGGGATGGGATCAAACAGGCCGCCGAGATGTTCCGCCAGGCGACCCCCGGCCGGCACGAGGTCAGGATGCAGGTCGCCGAAGACGACCTTGTCGTCAGCCACGTCTTCGGCACCGGCGTCCATGCCGGCGAACTGCTCGGCATCCCGGCGACCGGCAACCAGGTCGAGACCGAAGGCCTGGCCGTGCATAGGGTCCGAGACGGCAAGATCGTCGAGTATTGGGCGGTCACCGACGTCGCGCGCGTGCTGCAACAGGTGGGCGCGCTGCCGGGGCCGCCGGGATAGAGAAACCTCAGGCCCAGGCCTAGACTCGTACCGTGGTGGCTTGTCCAAGCTGCGGGGCCGAAAATCGCGAGGAGGCTCGCTTCTGCGACGCGTGCGGCGCTTCGCTGGTGCCCGAGCCGGCGCGGGAATCCCGCAAGACCGTCACCATTCTCTTCTGCGATGTCACCGGCTCGACCGCGCTCGGGGAGCAGATCGATCCCGAGAGCCTGCGGCGGGTGATGGCCCGCTACTTCGAGGTCGCGAAAGAAATCGTCGAGCGCCACGGCGGCACGGTCGAGAAGTTCATCGGCGACGCCGTGATGGCCGTCTTCGGCGTTCCCGCGGTGCACGAGGACGATGCGTTGCGCGCGGTGCGCGCGGCGGCCGAGCTTCGTGAAGCACTCGCCGACCTCAACGCCGAGCTCGCCGATTCCTACGGCACCAGTCTGGAGCTCCGAACGGGGGTGAACACCGGAGAGGTGGTGACCGGGACGGAAGAGCGTCTGGCGACCGGCGACGCGGTCAACGTCGCTGCCCGCCTGGAGCAGGCGGCCCAGCCGGGCGAGGTCCTAGTAGGCGACGAGACCCTGCGCCTCGTCAAGGACGCGGTCGAGGTCGAGCCCGTCGCGGCGCTGGAGCTGAAGGGCAAAGCCGCTCCCGTTTCCGCCTTCCGCCTTCTGGACGTCACCGCCGCCGAGCCGGGAGCCGGCCAGCAGACGGTGCCGATGGTGGGCAGGGAGCGCCAGCGGCAGCTCTTGGACGACGCGTTCGCGAACGTGATCGGCGAGCGCGCGTGCAATCTGTTCACGATTCTCGGAACCGCGGGCGTCGGCAAGTCACGGCTGGTGGCGGAGTTCCTCGACAGCCTCGACGGCGCGACCGTGATCGGCGGCCGCTGCCTCTCTTACGGCGAGGGGATCAGCTACTGGCCGGTGACCGCCGCCGTGAAGGAGCTGCTCGGGCCTTCGCCGGACGAGGAGCTCGCGGAGCTGGGCTTCGACGCCACCGCTGCGCGGGCGCTCGACCCGATTATCGGCCGGAAGACGCTGGCGAGCTCGCCCGAGGAGATCGCCTGGGCCGTGCGCAAGCTGTTCGAAGCGGCCGCTGCCCGGAGGCCGCTCGTCGTCGTCTTCGACGATCTCCACTGGGGAGAGCCCGTATTTCTCGATCTTGTCGAGCACGTCGCGGATTTCAGCCGCGATGCGCCGATCCTGCTGCTCTGCATGGCGCGACCGGAGCTGCTTGACCGCCGTTCCGCCTGGGGAGGCGGAAAGCTCAACGCCACGAACGTCCTGCTCGAGCCGCTCTCGACGGACGAGACGGAAGAGCTGATCGAGCGGCTCCTCTCCGGCGCGCAGATCGACAGGTCGCTCCGCGGCCGCATCCTCGAGGCGGCCGGCGGCAACCCGCTCTTCGTCGGCGAGATGCTCGCGATGCTCACAGAGCGCAGTGACGGAAACGGCTCGGCCGAGATCGCCGTTCCTCCGACGATCCAGGCACTGCTCGCGTCGCGTCTCGACCAACTCGACGATGCCGAGCGAAGAGTCCTGGAGCGGGGCGCCGTCGAAGGCCAAGTGTTCCACCGCGGGGCGGTGGTCGCCCTGGCTCCCGACGAGGGGCAGGTCGACGGCCGGCTGATGATGCTCGTCCGGAAAGATCTCGTTCGCCCCGAAAAGTCACTGCTCGCCGGCGACGACGCGTTTCGATTCCGCCACCTCCTGGTCCGCGATGCCGCCTACGACGCACTGCCGAAGGCGACTCGGGCCGAGCTGCACGAGCGTTTCGCGGACTGGCTCGAGCAGAACGCTCCCCAGCTCGTGGAGCTGGACGAGATCGTCGGCTACCACCTCGAGCAGGCCTACACCTACCGCAGCGAGCTCGGTCCGCTCGACGACGCTGCGCGCGCTCTCGCTCCGCGCGCGGCCGAGCGGCTGCTCGCCGCCGCCAGGCGCGCGTTCGACCGCGGCGACCTACCGGCCGTCGAGAGCCTGGCTCCGCGTAGCGCTGCTATCGCTCCACGGGGCAGCGCGACGCACCGAGAGGCTCTGCTGCAGCAGGCCAGGGTCCTGCTCGTCGTCGCCGACTTCGCGCGGGCAACCGAGGTGCTGAAGGAGCTCCCCGCGTCGGCCGAGCTCGCAGGCGATACGCGCACCTATAACAGGGCGCGGCTCATCGAGCTTGAGCTTCGGGTCCAGCACGACCGAACAGCCTCGATGGACGCGGCGCTCGCCGAGGTGGACGAAGCCGAAAGCGAGCTGGCGCGGCTCGGCGACGACGAGGGAGTGGCATGGGCCTCGAGGCTCGCAGGCGACTACCTCGCCTGGCTTGGCAGGACGGACGAGGCGGAGCTGAGATGGGCGCGGGGGCTTGAGCACGCGGAGCGCGCGGGAAGCCCAGGGCAGATCGCGGACATCCTCAACTGGAGGGCCTGGGCGCTCTGGTGGGGCCCGACGCCGACCGGCGAGGGCATCCGGCAGGCCGATGAGATCATCGAGAAGGCGGCTGGTCATCCACCGCTGGAGGCGATCGCAACGGTCGTCCGCGGCGCCCTGAAGGGATTGCAGGGGCGGATCGAAGAAGGACGGACCGAGCTCAGGGCCGGACGAGCGTTGTTCTTCGAGATGGGGCAACTCCAGTATGCGGCCGGGACGGCGATGATCGAAGCGGACCTCGAGCTTGCAGCGGGGGAGCCGGCGGCGGCCGAAGCCGTGCTGAAAGAGAGCTATGAGTTCATGCGCAAGACCGCCGAGACCGGGTTTGTGGTGACGATTGTCGGCTACCGCGCGGTTGCGGCGCTCGAGCTTGGGCGCGAGGAGGAGGCGCTCGCGTTCGCCGACGAGGTAGAGAGGAACGCACAGCCGCAGGACTTCGAGCCGCACGTCCGGCAGGGGTGCGTGCGGGCCCGAGTGCTCGCGCGCCGCGGCGACCACGATGCCGCGGCGCAGGCGATTCGGACTGCCGTCGCGATCGGGGAGGCGACGGACTATCTGCCCTTGCTGGCGTTTGCGGCGATCTCCCGTGCCGAGGTCGAGCGCCTGGCCGGCCGCGCGGACGGGGAGCGGGCGGCGCTCGAGGAGGCGGTTCGGCTTGCCGAGCAGAAGGGCGACGTGCTCACCGCCGGCCGAGCCCGTGACCGGCTCGCCGAGCTCGCTCCCGTCGGCTGAGTGGCGCGACAAATCGTTCTCCTGCGCGGAATCAACGTCGGGTCCCGAAACCGGGTCGCGATGCCGGAGCTTCGCGAGGCGCTCGAGGAAGTGGGCTACGAGGACGTGCAAACGTATCTCCAGAGCGGCAACGTCCTGCTCTCGAGTACGGCGAAGCCCGCGAGTGTGGCGCGGAAGTGTGAGCGCCAGATCGCGGCGAAGTTCGATCTCGACATCGCCGTTGTCGTGCGGACAGGCGCGGAGCTTGCCAAGGTCGTCCAGCGCAATCCGCTCGGCAAGATTGCGAAGGACCCGAAGCGCTATCAGGTGAGCTTCCTCTCCGCGGAGCTCGGTGCCGAGGCGGTGCGCAAGCTCGAGGCTGCTGCCGTCGAGCCGGAACAGTTCGTCGTCATCGGTCGCGAGGTTTATGCCTGGCACCCCGACACGATCGCCAGATCGCGCCTCTGGGCGTTGCTTGCGGGTCAGGGGCTCGGCGTCACCGCGACGTCCCGAAATTGGACGACGGTTACGAAGCTGCTCGAGATGCTGGACGGCTAGTCAGCTCGTCGACGAAGACGTCCCACTCGCGGACGTCTTCCAGCACGAAGACGCCGTTCTCGACGAACGGATCGTCGGCGACGATCCGTCTGGCTTCGTCAACACTGACGCCTTCGAGGAGGCTCATCGAGCCCGAGTTGTCGGCGAAGGGGCCGCCCATCACGAACGTTCCTTCCGCGACGAGCGCGTCGATGAACTCCGCGTGCTCGTCCCAGCCAGGCTGGTCGCGGACGCCGCCGCTCGTCCACTTCGGCCCTGCTCGCCAGACGACGACTACTCGCTTGGGCATGGCAGTCAGCTTACGGCCGGATTGTGGATAGGGAGTTGCTAGTTACGAACAGGCCTCTGTGGCCGGCGCCGCGGCCGGAGCGACTTCGGGCTCCGCAGCCGGTTGTGCCTCGCGCAGCAGCGTCCCGCCGAGGACGGCCGCGAGAGCGGCGAAGGCCGCACCGACGAGGAAGGCGAGGTGGTAGCCGCCGGTGAGGGCGCTGAGCTCCCCCGCGCCGCCTACGCGGAGGCTATGCGTGCGCGAAGCGGCGATGCTTGCGAGGACCGCGAGGCCGAGCGCGCCCCCCATCATGAACGAGGTGTTGACGAGGCCCGAGGCGAGTCCGGCCTCACTCGGCTCGACATCGCCCATCGCGGCGAGCAGCACGGGGTTGAAGGCCATGCCCGCGCCGATTCCGATCAGGATCATGCTCGGGAGCACGTCGACGACGAACGATCCGTCAACCGGCGCGCGCACGAACAGGAGCAGACCGACTGAAGCGAGCAGCAGCCCGGTGGCCAGCGGCTTCCTGATTCCGAAGCGCATGACGAGCTTCGCTGAGAGGCCGATCGAGAAGGCACCCATGATCAGGTTCGCGGGCAGGAAGGACAGGCCGACCCACAGCGGGCTGTACCCGAGCACCAGCTGGAGGTAGAGCGCCGAGATGAAGAACGCGGTGAACATCGCCGCGGCCCAGAGGACGCCGACGGTGTTCGAGACCCTGATGTTGCGGAGCTTGAAGAGACGCAGCGGTACGAGCGGCGACCGAACCAGCGACTCGATGGCCACGAAGAGCGCCAGGAGCAGCGCGGCCCCACCAAGCAACCCGAGCGTCTCGGCCGACGTCCAGCCGTTCTGGTTGCCGTTGACGATCGCGTAGACAGCCAGCATCAAAGCGGCTGTGACCGTCACCGCGCCGGCGACGTCGAGCCGGCGTGAGATCGCGGCGGTGCGCTCGCCGGGCAGCACTCTCAGCGACAGCACGACGACGAGGACCCCGATCGGGACGTTGACGAGGAAGATCCAGTGCCAGTTGATCAGTCCGGTGAGGACGCCGCCCAGGAGGACGCCGATGCTGCCGCCGCCGGAGGCGACAAAGCCGAAGACCCCCATCGCCTTCGCACGCTCGGCCGGCTCCGTGAACAGGGTCATCATCAGGGAGAGCGAAACGGCGGAGGCGACGGCACCGCCGAGGCCCTGCACGGTGCGGGCGGTGACGAGCATCCATTGCGTCGTCGAGATCCCGCACGCGAGCGAGGCGAACGTGAACAGGGCGATGCCGGCGAGGAAGAGTCGCCGGTGGCCGAAGAGGTCGCCGAGCCGCCCTCCGAGCAGCAGGAAGCCGCCGTACGTGAGCAGGTACGCGTTGACGACCCACGCGAGCGAGCTCTCGGAGAAGCCGAGATCCTGCCGGATCGACGGCAGCGCCACGTTCACGACCGTCATGTCGAGAACGATCATCAGGCTGCCCAGGCAGAGGACGTACAAGGCGAACCAGCGGGTGCGGTTATCGGCGATGGTCATCGGTGGCTTCCTTTCCGGTCGTTCGTGATCGACATCGACTGCTTAGACCCGGCTTCGCGCCGGAATTCATCGGTCGCCGGGCCGATGATTTCTCGCCGGCCGGACGGTCTATCTTCAGATGGCCACCCCTGCGCCGCGTACGATCGTCTGCGACCTGAGCGCGCTCGCGGGCGCGGACGTGGAGACC
>VAWH01000111.1:0-434 GCA_005888315.1 Actinomycetota bacterium
GGCCGGACGTAGCGACGCCAACCGACCGGTGGCGAATGAGGCGCCGAGCGCGTGGACGAACGTACGCCGCTGCACGCCTCAAGCTGCGCTACGATCGGGGGAATGACAAGAGCACGCTCAAGGTGCGAGGATCGCCGCGTGTTTGATCCAGTCCAGTTTGGGGAAATCGCGGGCCAAGTACGCGTTGCCCTCGGCCTGGAGGCGACCCTGGGCGGGGCCGCGGCCACCTGGGGCACCTTCGCCATATCCCGGATAGAGCCGGTCCACGACGTCCATGCCAAGCACCACCCGGCCGAACGGAGAGAATCCCATCCCGTCGAGCCGGCTGTTGTCACTGTAGTTGATGAAGAGCTGCGTGGTGCGGGTGCCCGGGCCGCCGGTCGCAAAGCTCACCATGCCGCGCGTGTTGTGCTGGCGCACCGGGTCGTCCGGGA
>VAWH01000111.1:446-5319 GCA_005888315.1 Actinomycetota bacterium
CCGCCGCCACGTGCGGATCGCCGTGAATCCCGAACTGCGCCATGAATCCCGCGATCACCCGGAAGAACCGGCCGTCATCGTAGTAACCGCTCTTCACCAGGTTGTAGAAGCGGTCGGCGCCGAACGGCGCCCAGTCGCGATGAACCTCGATCACGAAGTCCCCCGCGCTGGTCTCGAAACGGGCGCGGAACGTGTCCGGAGCGCGCTCCCGCATGGCCGCACTCGCGGGGTTGTGAAAGTCGGCAGAGGTCGTCGCGGACGGGGCGGCGCGCGAGCGCTCCCCGGGCCGGCAACCCGCGACCATAAGAGCGAAAGCGAAGGCGAGGCGGTATGTCATGACACAAAATAAACAGTCTTGCCCGCCGCAACTACCCGGTATTGCGCAGGCCCTGGGCGATGCCGTTGAGCGTCGACGCGAGACCGGCGCTGACCGCCGCCATGGTGGGGTCCTCGGCCGAGGCGTTGGGCCCGGCGGCGTGGGAGCGCTGCAACAACGCGACCTGGAGCAGCGACAGCGGGTCCACGTACGGATTACGAAGGCCGATCGCCGTCTGCAGCATCGGATTATCGCGCATCAGGTAGTCGCTCTCGCGGATGCGCAACAGCGCAGCGACCGTGCGGCGGAACTCGGCCTCGAGGCGGTCGAACAGTGCGAGGTCGCCGCCCAGCTCGCGCACGTACAGCCGCGCGATCGCCATGTCGGCCTTGGCGCAGACCATCTCCAACTTGCCGAGCAGGTCGTCGAAGAACGGCCACGCCGTGGCCATGCGGCGCAGCATGCCGAGCCCGCCAGGCTCTCCGGCGACGGCTTCGAGCGCCGTCCCCACGCCCAACCATCCCGGCAACATGAGTCGCGTCTGGGTCCACCCGAACACCCAGGGGATCGCCCGGATCTCCTCGATCTTCTGCTCCCCGGGACTCCGGTAAGCAGGCCGCGATCCGAACCGGACGTGGGCGAGCTCCCGCACGGGAGTCGTCTCGAGAAACAGCTTGAACAGGTCTCCGCTGCCGTACACCAGCGCGCGATACGGTGGTAACGCCTGCGCCGCCAGGCGGTCCATGACGTCCCGAAAGCGCGCCTCCTCGCCGGGCGCGAGCTCGGTGCGCCAGTCCTCGAACCGGTGCAGCAACACGCCGCTCAACATCAGCTCGAGGCTCCGCTCCGCGATGGACGGGAGCCCGAAGTTCTGCGACACAATCTCGCCCTGCTCGGTGATCTTGATGCCGCCGTGCACCGTGCCCGGGGGCAGCGCGGTGAGCGCGCGCGCCACGGGCGAACCCCCCCCGCGCCCGACCGTGCCGCCGCGCCCGTGGAACAGCGTGCACGATACGCCGGCGTCGGCGCAGGCCCGCGCCACCTCTTCCTGCACGCGGTACAGCGCCCACGCCGAGGGAAGCAGCCCCGCGTCTTTGGCGGAATCGGAGTAGCCGAGCATCACTTCCTGATGGCGCCCGCGGGCCTCGAGCTGGCGGCGCCACAGCGGATCCTCCAGCAGCGAGCGCACCACGGCGGGCGCGCGCTCGAGATCTTCCAGCGTCTCGAACAGCGGCACGACGTCGATGCGCGACAGCGCAGGCTCGCGCGCTAGGTCCACCAGCCCGCCTTCACGGGCCAGCAGCAACACGCGCAGCAGATCGTCGGCGGACCGGGTGCGCGACACGATGTACGTCGACGCCGCCGTTCCGCCGATCTCGTCCTGGATCGCCCGCATGACCCGAAACACCTGCAGCACCCGATCGGTGGGCTCCGCCAGCGGGACATGAGGCGCGTGCAGCGGCCGCCTGCCGCCGAGCTCGCGACGCAGGGCGGCGGCGTCCAGCTCGCCCAGTCCGACCGCCGCGGTGAGGTCATGGAGCGCGCGCGTGTGAACGGCGGCGTCTTCACGCAGATCGAGGCGATACCCGTGGAACCCGTGGGCCCGCACCTGCGCCAGGAGGGGTTCCAGGAGGGTGCGTCGCGCGTGCGCCGCCCCGGCGGTGTCGAGGGCATCGGCCAGCAGGGCGAGGTCGCGCTCCAGCTCCGGAGGGGTGCCGTAGCCGGGCGGATCGGCCCCGACGCGCGCCCGCATGAAGCTGACTTTCAGGCGGAGCGGCTCGTCCGCGTTGCGGCGGCGATTCTGCTCCCACACCGCCGGTAGCTCGGTGCGGTCGCGCTCGAGCGAGACCCGCAGCTCGGGCGAGACGGTCGCCAGCCGCTCCGATACGGACAGCCGCGCCGCCAGGTCCGCGAGCGCCTTCGCATAGTGGTCGAGCACCGCCCGCCGGGCGCGCCGCGCCGCGGCGAGCGTGACCTCCGGGGTGACGAACGGGTTGCCATCCCGATCGCCCCCGACCCAGCTCCCCAGCGTGAGCGGCGTCACCGGAGCGGGGCCAAGCCCGCCCCCGAACTCGTCCTCGAACGCTTCCACCAGCCGCTCGCGCACGCGCGACGCCGCTTCCAGGAGACGATCTTCCAAGTACCACAGCGCGTTCGACACCTCGTCCATGACCGAGGGGCGGTCACGCCGGATTTCCTCGGTCAGCCAGAGCAGCTCCACCTCGCCCTCCAGGTGCCGCTCGATGGCCCGACGCTGGGCCTCGGGTGCGCCGTCGCGCGTGAGCAACCCCTCCGCCAGGCGCGCCTGCAGGTCGAGGATGGTGCGGCGCGCGGACTCCGTGGGATGGGCCGTGAGGACCGGCCGGACATCGAGCGACGCCAGGGCGCGCGCCACCTCCTCGGCGCTCCGGCCGGCCTCGCGCAGGCGGCGCAGCGACCAGCGCACCGATCCGCGCTGCGCCGCGGCGAGGTCGTCCTGGCGCGCGCGCCGCACCCGGTGGGCCTGCTCCGCCGCGTTGATCAGGATGAAGAACACCGTGAAGGCACGGGCCGTGAGCCGCGCGGTCTCGGGAGCGAGCGCGCGGGTCCGCGCCAGCAGCGCGTCCAGATCGGGTGCCCCGGCGACGCCCAGCCGGCGCGCGCGACAGGCGCGTCGCAGCTCTTCGACCGCCCGGAACGTGTCCTCTCCCGCCAGCCGGCCCACCACCCGTCCCAGCGTCGCCGCGAGCCAGCGCACGTCCTGACGCAGCGGCCCGTCCTGGGGCCGTGCTACGGGCGGAGGGAGGGGAACGCTGGCGGGGAGGTGGGTCGTCGTCATCCCTAAACTCGGCGCAGCTTCCAGCGCCCGCGCTTGAACAGCACGACGCTCACGAGCGCCAGCGTGGAGTACCCCACCGTGATCGCGACGAACACACCCTGAGGCCCAAGGCCCCACCCGCGCGCCAGCCAGTACGCAAGCGGAATCTCCCACAACCAAAAACACGCCAGGTTGATCCACGTGGGTGTCCAGGTGTCGCCCGCGCCGTTGAACGCTTGCGTGAGCACAAAGCCGAGCGCGTAGAACACGAAGCCGAAGCTCATGGTCCGCAGGCCGAGGGCCCCGGTCGGGAGAGCCAGCGGATCGTGCGTGAACACGCCGACGATAGGGCCCGCGAACGCGATGAACACGAGCCCGACGGCGCCGAGTACCGCCATGTTGTAGCCCGCCGCGAGCCACGCCGCCCGCTCGGCGCGCTCGGGCTTCCCGGCGCCGAGCGACTGGCCAACCATGGTGGCGGCGGCGTTCGAGAGACCCCACGAGGGGAGGAGGGCGAAGACCAAGATCCGGATCGCGATCGTGTAGCCGGCGAGGGCGGCGCTGCCGAAGCTGGACATGATGCGCACCAACCCCACGTAGCTCGCGGTCCCCACCAGCACCTGGAACGTCCCCGAGCCCGACAGGCGCACCAGATTGGCCATGAGGGCCGGTCGCAGCGCCAGGTGGACGCGGTGCACGGCGACCCGCGCGTCGCCGCGCGTGAGGCGATAGAGCTGATACAGCACGCCCGTGCCGCGGCCAATGGTCGTGGCCACGGCGGCGCCCGTGACACCGAGCCGCGGAAACGGCCCGAGCCCGAAGATCAGGCAGGGACCGAGCAGGATGTTGATCGCGTTCGCCAGCCACAAGACGCGCATCGCGATCGCGGCATCGCCCGCTCCCCGAAAGATCGCGTTGATGAGGAACAGCAACAGCACTGTGGCGCTGCCGCCGAGCAGCATGCGCGTATATCCGGAGCCGATCGCGGTGACCGCGGGCGATGCCCCCATGACCGCCAGCAAGCGCGGCGCCAGGGTGATGCCCACGGCCGCCACCACGGCGGCAACCCCGATCCCGAGGGCGATTCCCTGCACGGCGGCTTCGGCGGCGGCGTCGGGGCGCCCCTCGCCGATGCGGCGCGCGACCACCGCCGCCACGCCGATCGAGAGCCCCATCGCCGCCGTGTACACCAGGGTCATGATCGACTCGGTGAGGCCGACCGTGGCGACCGCGTCGGCACCGAGGCGGGAGACCCAGAATACGTCGACCACGGCGAAGATCGACTCCATCCCCATTTCCAGCACCATCGGGATGGCGAGCAGCACGATCCCCCGGCCCAGCGACCCGGAGGTGTAGTCGTGCGGGATGCCGCGCACGGCGTCCCGCACCACGGTCCACCAGCCGCCGGGCGGCCTCACGCTCGCGGCAAGGGTCTGCTCCGTCACCTTGTCACTCCCTTTCGGGCGTCGTGGCAATGTAGCTGACGTGGCCCCGAGCCGGGTACATTTGGGGGCGTGAACGCTACCTGGAACGTGTTGGCGGCGCTGCTCGCCCTGGTCCTCGGGATCGGGATCGGGTTGCTGCTGGCGCTCGTCTACGTCCAGAAGTGGCGAGCCCGTTACACGGACGCGATCCGCCAGGACGCCATTCAACGCAGCCATGCCGTGACGGTCGGCAAGGTGCACGAGCAGCTGATCCCGTACCTGCCGGATTTCCATTTCAACCCCAAGGACGCCCGCTTTCTCGGCACGCCGGTCGAC
>VAWH01000008.1 GCA_005888315.1 Actinomycetota bacterium
GACCAGCCGACCGGGGTACCTGGCGGCCGTGAGCGTGAGCGCCTATTCGCTGGTATCGCTGGTCGCCCGGCTGGCGCCGCTGATGCGGTCGGGCGGATCGTTCCTCTCGCTCACCTACATGGCGAGCGAGCGCGTGGTCCCCGGCTACGGCGGCGGGATGTCCTCGGCCAAGGCGGCGCTCGAGAGCGACACCCGCACCCTCGCGTTCGAAGCGGGGCGCAAGTACGGCGTGCGCGTGAACACGATCTCGGCGGGTCCACTCGCCTCCCGCGCCGCCAGCGCCATCGGGAAGATCGAGAAGATGGTCGACTACTACGCGGCGAACGCGCCGCTCCCGGAGCCGCTTACGGCCCGCGAGGTCGCGACCACGGCCGCCTTCCTGGCGAGCTCGTTAGGAAGCGGGATCACCGGTACCACCATCTACGTCGACAAGGGATACCACGCGATGGGCGCGGCCGTCGCGACCGGCAACCTGCTCTAGCGCTGGTCGGTGTTGCTGACGAACGCCACCCGGCGGCTGTCGGGCGACCACGAGGGCACGTTGATCGTGCCCTGGCCGCCGTACAGGTAGGCGATCACGCGCGGGCTCCCGCCCGCGGTGGGCATGAGGCGCAGGTAGATCGGCTTATAGAAGGGATGGTCGCTCGGTGCGACGTCCGGCATGAACGAGAGAAACACGATCCAGCGGCCGTCGGGCGACACGTGGGGGAACCAGTTGTTGTACCGGTCCTGCGTGAGCTGCTGCTGTGCGCTGCCGTCCGGTCGCATGCGCCACAGCTGCATGGTGCCGCTGCGGACGGAGTTGAAATAGATGTACGCCCCGTCGGGCGAGTACTCCGGGCCGTCGTCCAGCCCCGGGGCGGTCGTGAGGCGCGTCTCCTCCCCGCCGTCGACCGGGATCCGGTAGACGTCGAACTCTCCGCCGCGCTCCCCCGTGTAGACCAGGAACTTCCCGTCCGGGGACCAGCCGTGCAGGTACGAGGGGCCGAGCGCGGTGACGCGCCGCGGCGTTCCGCCGCCGACCGGCACGGTGTACACGATCGACGCGTCGTGATCGGCCGCGCTGTGGTTGCTGATTCCCAGCGTCCGCCCGTCGAACGACAGCACGTGATCGTTGTTGTTGCTGGTGGCGAATCCGGTATTCACGCCGACCGGTCGCCGATCCGTCAGGTCGAAGCGATACAGGAGGCCCTGGCTGTTGTAGATGAGCGCGCTGCCGTCCCTGGTCCAGTTCGGCGCCTGGAGCGACGTGGGAGAACGGTACAGGATGGTCCGGTCCCCAGTCGCGACGTCGAGGATCTCGAGATTGCTGCCGAGGTAGTCCCGGTACGGCACCAAATCGGCCCGGGCGGGGACGGTGATCCGGACGTCCCGGAACGTGGCCTGCTCGACGACGCTGTCGTTGTGCGCGCACACGAACAGTCCGACATAGACCTGGTCGCCCAGTGTCAGATCCGCCACGCTCACCGTCGCGAGGGTGTCCCCGAAGCGCGCGACCGAGAGTGTGTAGCGGTTCCCCGCGCGCTCGAGCTGGATGACGTCCGGCGCGGTCACGGGCGAGCGCACTTCCTCGGTGAGGCCTCCCGCGGTGCGACGGAACTGCAACGCGACGAGACCGTCGCCGTGAACCGCGGCCGTCACGTGAGGTGCATCGGTCGCGCGGGTCGAGCGCACGGTCCAGCCGAGCTTGCGATGCGGCTCGACGCCGGCGCCCGTGAATTGCGCCCGTGCCGTCAGGATAAAGTTGCCCTGCAGCCGCTTCCATGCGAAGTGGAAATCGTCATGGTCGGCCCACATGTTCGCGCCGGCGCCGTGGATGGTGTACACATCGTGCACGGCGTCGTAGACGACCGAGCCCGGATTGCGGGTCCGGCCGACGTCACCGTGGCCGTCGAACACGCCGAGCGACGGCTCCTGGGCGGGGCCCGCCCCCCCGGTGGCGATCGCCAGCAGCAGTAGAGTCCAGGTGCGCATGGCCAGAGAGGCTAGCACCGATCACACCACGGCGCCACCCGAGCGCAGCTTCAGCATCCAGCTCGTCCCCACGGCGCAGCGGTTGGCGATGCCCGCCACCAGTCGCCCCAGGGTGCCGGTCGCATCCCGCCGCAATCCGAACGGCGTCGGTCCCCTATCCCACATGTAGACCGGGACGCGCCCCAGGGCGAGCGCCGATCCGGTCGCCCGCACCCCGCCGAATCCGACCTCGTACCCCGCGGCGCGCGCCAGGCCCTCGATTCGCTCGTCGCGCGCGCCGAACGGGTACGCCACCGCCCGGCCCGCGTCCGGTCCCAGCCGGCCGACGAGCGTCTGGCGTGAACGCCCCAGCTCGTCGGCGACTCGCTCGTCCGAGAGCCAGGTGAGCCGGGCGTGCGAAGCGGTGTGCGAGGCGAACTCGAGTCCCCGTCCGCGCCAGCGCTCGATCGCATCCCAGTCGAGGTGCGGCAGCCGACGCCACGTGTAGCGCACGTCCCAGGTGTTCGTGCGGCCCACGAAGTCGGTGACGAGAAAGGTCGTGGCGGTGAAGCCCACGTCGACGAGCACGGGATACGCGTTGTCGGCGAGGCTCGCATAGCCGTCGTCGAAGCTGAGCAGGAACTCGTTGGGCGGCGCCGGGACGCGACACTGCACCCGGGTCACGAACTCGCGCAACGGGACCGTGCGCCAGCCCGATCGGGCCAGCGCGTGCATCTGGCGCGCGAATACTGAGTGTGCCACCCGCGTCACCCCCAGCTCGGGCGGGCCGCCGATACGGTGGTAGCAAAGGACGGGCGGCAGCGTATGAGCGGAGCGCATGGGGCGCCGGGAATGTGTCCGTGGCGTAGCCACGGTGCAACAGCCGAGCGCCCGCCTCCCCGCGTCCGTGCCCGCGTTCGGTGCGGTTCTGGTGCGCCCTGGTTGTGGCGAGAACGGCGCCCGTCGCTGTGTTTTGGTGCGGTTCGCGAAGCGGTCCGCTATGCTCGACAGGGCATGCCGTTTGCGCGAGGTGCCGCCGAAGTCGGAAACCCGACTTCACCTAACGGCTCTTCATGGAGGTGACATCATGAAGCACCTGAACCCTGCGCTCGAGAAACTCGAGCAGCGGATTGCACCGGATCTCGTCGGGGGTATCTCCATCGGTATCGATCTCGGCGACACCCACGACACCCATTCCCATCACAGCAGCGGCGACTAGCCGCGGCTCGATGGGCAGCGTTGGAAAGGCCGTCGGAGACCTTCCGGCGGCCTTTCTCATCGTCCTGGTCGCGTCGTGAGCCCGGGCGCGCCACGGCTGCGGCAGGATTTGATCGTCCGCGAGCTGCACACCGCGGACGGCCCCGTCGCGATCGTAAAGGACGCGCGCACCGGCGACTTCTTCCGTTTCGGCGACGTCGAACGTTTCATCACGCAGCAATGCGATGGCGAGACCCCGATCGAGACAATCCGGCAGCGGACGGAAGCGCGGTTCGGCGGGGCCCTTGCCCCGGAGCGTCTGGGGGCCTTTCTCCACCGACTCGCCAAGGCCGGTCTGCTGGAAAACGCGGCGGCGGCCGGCTCCGCTCGGCGCGACCGCCGTATCCGCGGAAGCCTGCTCTACCTGCGGTTCAAGGTGGCGGATCCGAACCGCTTGTTCGACCGACTCGCGCGCGCCCTGCGGGTTTGCTACACGCCCCATTGCTGCGTCCTGTGCGCCGCCCTGATTGCCGGGGCCGTGGGTACGGCGGTTGCGAACTGGAGCGACATCACACAGGACCTGTCGCGACTGTACCGCCTCGAGGCGATCCCGCCCTTCCTCGCGATCACGTTCATCGCCGCGTCCGCCCATGAATTCGCGCACGGTGTCACGTGCAAGCACTTCGGTGGGGAGGTGCATGAGCTGGGCTTCATGCTGATCTACCTGCAGCCCGCCTTCTATTGCAATGTGAGCGACGCATGGCTGTTTCCGGAGAAGTCGAAGCGGCTGTGGGTCGGGTTCGCCGGGCCGTACTTCGAGCTCACCCTCTGGGCGCTGGCGGTGTTCACCTGGCGCCTGACGGACGTGGACATTTGGGCCAATTACGTGGCGCTGATCGTGATGGCGGGTTCCGGCGTGAAGACGCTCCTGAACTTCAGTCCGTTGCTCAAGCTCGACGGCTATTACCTGTTGAGCGACTATCTCGACGCACCCAACCTCCGGAGGAGATCGTTTCGCTATATGGGAGACGTCATCCGGCGGCTGTGGGGCGGGGTCACGTCGCCTATCGCGAAGGTCACGCCCCGCGAGCGCCGCCTGTACCTCGCATACGGGCTCGTGGCGGCCCTGCCGTCGCTGGGCTTGCTGGCGGTGGCGAGCGTCAAGACGCTCGGCTTCCTGATGGCCAGCGGTCAGCCCTTCGCCCTCGCGGCGTTCGTGGGCCTGCTCAGCACCAAGGTCCGCCGCCGGGCCCGCAAGCTCTTCGGCAGGAGCTCGGACGATGACGATTGGGACGGCGACGGCGACGACGACCCCGCCGACGAGGAGTCGAGCCCTCCCGCGACGTCCTCCGATGGGTCCACGCGCCCTCCCAAACCGGAGCGCCGCCGGCGTCGCAAGCGCGCCCTCACGGGACTCGTCCTGGCCGCCGGGGCGGGCGCTATGGGCGTGTTCGGACACGCCCGGCTCCGGGTCGCGGGGCCCTTCTCCATCCTCCCGGTGCGCAATGCGGACGTCCGCGCCGAGACCGACGGACTGGTCGAGCAAGTGTACGTCACCGAAGGGAACGAAGTGCGGGCGGGGGACCTCGTGGCCCGCCTGTCCGACCGCGCCCATCGCACCGATCTCGCGAAGGTCAACGCGCAGATCCGAGAGACAGGAGCTCGCTTGCAGATGCTCGAGGCCGGTCCCACCGCCGACTCGATCGCGCTGGCCCGCACCGCGGTGGCGCAGGCCCGGACGCGCCTCCAGTACGCCCGCGCCCGGCTGAGCCGGAACCAGCAGCTCGCCGACAGCGGCGTGCTGACTCGAATCGACCTCGAGAATTCGGCGGAGCAGGCGGCCATGGCCGAACACGACGAAGCCGAGGCGAGCCGCCGCCTCGCGGCGTCGCTGCACGGGTCCCGCCCCGAGGAGGTCGAGCAGGCGAGGGCGGAGCTCGCCGGCCTCGAGGCACAGCGCCGGTACCTCGAAACCGAGCTGCAACAGGTGGAGGTGCGCAGCCCGGTCTCGGGCATCGTCGCCACGCCGGCTCGGGAACTGGCCGATTTGGCGGGCCAAAACGTTCAGCAGGGCAGCCTGCTCGCGAAGGTGTACGACCTGAAACGGCTCACCGTCGAGGTGACGGTGCCGGAGCGGGAGATCGCCGCAGTCCGCGTAGGGGAGCCCGTGGCGCTGAAGGCGAGGGCGTATCCCAATCGCACCTTCCACGGCGTCGTGACCGCGATCGCGACCAGCGCGGACGCCGGGCCCGCACCGACGGAAAGCGCGTCGGCGGCCGCGAGGAGTCCACGCTCGATTCTCGTCATCACGGAGATCGACAACGATTCGCTCCTCTTGAAGCCGGGAATGAGCGGCGAAGCCAAGGTGTACGGGGACCGCCTGCGGATCCTCGACGTCGTGCTGCGCCGCCTGGCCCTCACCCTCAAAGTGAATCTCTGGTCATGGTGGTGAGCGTCACGCCGGAGCAGTCGGTGTCCTCCGAGGGACGGTCTGTGGACGAATGCCTCTACCTCACCGGCCGGCCCACCCTGCGTGAGTTCCTGCGCTACGTCCGGACGCACGCCACGACCCAGCCCGGCAGGGGGACGCTGACGGACGAATGGCACGCCGCTCACGACATCGTGAGAGAGCTGGCGGCGACGGAAGCCGGGTGTGCCGACGACCCGCCCATGGCGCCGCTCGGTCCGGAGTACGAGGGCCTCTTGTTGGACCTCCTGAAGGATCCTCTGGTGCGCTACGGGTTCAACACCGTGCCCACGGACGTCGCGCTGGTCGAACTGGATCGCCTGGTGGTCTATCAGAAGCACATCGATTTGGCGTTTGCCCGGCGGCTCGAGCAGACTCTCGGCCCGGCGCCCGATCACGAGCAGATTTTTCGCGCATGCCTCGCCTCCGACCATCCTCGGCCTCCCGCGACCTGGGCGCGGGAGCACGACGACAGTTTCGTTTTCGTATCGCCGTCGAATGACCTGCGTTTCCTCGGCGCAATGCGGCTCGAGCAGACCGACATCACCAACCACGCGCCTCCGGGCGCCGTCGTGGGCGTCGTCGGGATCGCCGTGGGCTTCAGCGCCAATTTCCTGAACGCGCTCTACGCCGAAAAGCGATTGATTCTCAACAACGGCAGTCATCGCGCCTATGCGCTTCGCCAGCTGGGCGTCAGTCACGTGCCGTGCATTGTGCAGCATGTGCCGTCGCGCGAAGCCCTCGACGTCGTCGGGCCAGCGGCGCTGCGGCGCGACCCCGACGGCTACCTGCGACAGCCGCGGCCTCCGATGCTCAAGGACTATTTCGACACGCGGGTGCACACGGTCCTGCCCGTGCGCCGGCGCACACACCAGGTGACCATCCGAGTCAAGGTCGAAGCGAGCTCGTTGCCGGCGGTGTGAGCCCGCACCCTGAGCGGAACGGGACGCCGCCGTGCCGCGAGACCGTGGGTCGCGTGACGTCCGTCACGCGCGGTCCCCCCAGATTGTTGCGCGCGTCTGTATCGCCGCCGCCATCTCTGCGGCATGGCTGCAACGGCGCAGAGAGTCTCATCGGTAACGGGAACGTGACCCACGTAACGACAACTGATCAAACTGATCGGCCGCACGTCCGACTGCGTTGATCGGACTCGATCTGGTACCGTTCTTGCTCGCGCCCCCGTCGCACGCCACGTCGGGAGCGGTCGATGGCGAAAAGTCTGCGCGAGTGGGTGGATCAGGAGGTGACGCCCGTAAAGGAGAAGCCGCTCCGCTGGCTGGCGGAGGAGTATTTCTTTCGGGATCCCACGCGGCCCGCCCTCACCGACACGAGCTGTTTCTTCTCGCCCGCCGACGGCGTCATCGTCTATCAGCAGACGGTGATGCCCGACGAGCCCATCGTGGACATCAAGGGGAAGAGCTACTCCCTGCGCGACGCCATCCGCGATCCCTCGTACGAGCGCGAGAGCCTCGTGATCGGCGTGTTCATGACGTTCGTCGACGTCCACATCAACCGCATCCCCTTCCCTGGACGTCTGTCGTACCGGGAGCTCGAGGAGATCGGCACGCATAACCAGCCGATGCTCGGCGTGGAGAAGAGCTTGTTCAAGGATCTCCGCCTCGATACCGGCGCCGCCGCGTACCTGCACAGCAACCAGCGCATGCTCAACCGGGTGTACGCGCCGGCGCTGGGACAGTCCTATTTCATCCTGCAGATCGCAGATTACGACGTCAATTCGATCATGCCGTTCCAGCTGAAGCAAAACCGCCCGTTCGCACAGAACCAGCGGTTTTCGCAGATCCGCTACGGATCGCAGGTCGATCTCGTCATCCCGCTCGCCGAGCGCTTCGAGTTCATCCCCGTGCAACAGCCGGGCGTCCATGTCGAAGCCGGCATCGACCCGCTGGTTCGGATCCACCACCGGTCATCGAAGGAGGCACCGTGATACGCGCGCAGGCCGAAGAGACGCTGACTGCCGTCACGCCGACACCGGTCGCCGTCGCCGCGCCGCAGGGCCGGCCCCTGAACCCGACCCAGCTTGCAACCCCGGCCTTCCTGCTGGCCGTGCCGTTCTCGCTCTCGACGGAAGTCGCCAACAATCCCTGGATGGAAGACCTGCCGAGCGATCGTCGCGGGCCGGATGCCCGGAAGGCGATGCGGCAATGGCTCGACCTCTATCACTTCGTCGCCACCGAGGCGGTCGTGTATCTGCTCCCCAGCCGCGGAGACTGCAACCTCCAGGACCTGGTCTTCACGGCGAATCTCGGCGCGGTGCTCGAGCACCTGCCCGACAAGAACACGGCGATCGTCTCCAACTTCTACTCGCTGCCGCGCGTGCGCGAGGCCCCGCTGGGGTTGGCGTTCTTCGAATCGCTCGGCTACACCACCGACCGGCCGCCCCACAAGTTCGAGGGCGAGGCCGAGCTGAAACATTTGCGAGACAACGTGTACGCCGGCGGCTACGGGATTCGCTCGGAGATCGCGGCCTACGATTGGATGGAGCGTCGCTACGACATGAAGGTCGTCAAGCTCGAGGAAACCGACCGCTATTTGTATCATCTCGACTGCACCGTATTCCCCGTGACCCGGGACGATACGCTGGTCTGCACGGAGCTGTACGAGCGCGCGGAGGTGGCGGAGCTGGAGCGGCACACCAACATCATCGATGTGTCGGTGGACGACTGCTACGCCGGCATCTGCAACTCGGTGCGGCTGTCGAACACCATCCTGAACGCCTCGCACGTCAGCGAGCTACAGGCAGGCACGGAGGACTACGCCGCCGAGGTCGCGAAGAACCGCCGACTCGAGGACATCGCCGTGAGCCTGGGGTTCGATCTCAGCTTCTTCAACCTGAGCGAGTACCACAAGTCCGGCGCCCTGCTGTCCTGCATGCTCCTGCATCTGAACCGGCAGTCCTATGAATTCGCGCTGACCTGAGCGCCTCACCCCGTGGGGCCGCCAACGTCTTCCGCCCTCGGCCCGGCCAGGGCCGCGCCGCCGTCGCTCAAGCTCGAGGCGTCGGCGCGGGCCCTGTGGGCGATCGCCGTACCGATCATCCTCGCGGAACTGAGCGAGACCATCCTCGAGGCCACGGACACGGCGTTCCTGGGCCGGTTCGGCACGCTCGAGCTGGCGGCGGTCGGGCTCGGCGCGGCGATTTACGAAGTCGCGGTGTTTTTCACGTTCGGCCTGGCCGACGCGATCCAGATCGTCGCCGCCCGCCGGGCGGGACAGGAGCGGCCGGCGGCCATCGGAGACGCCTTCGTTCACGGGGCGAGCCTGCTGCTCGTCACGTCCGTCGCCGTGCTGCTGTTCCTGCGGCTTGGCGCTCAGCACGTCACCCCCTGGCTCATCCACTCCGATGCGGTGCGCGCCGGCGTGGACGCCTACGTGGGCATTCTCGCCTACGCCGCCGTGTTCCACTGCCTCAACATGGCGTACGGCGCGCTGTACGTGGGGATCGGTCGCACCCGGGTACTGGTCGGGGCCACGCTGGTGCTGGCGCTCAGCAACGTGGTGCTCGACTATCTGTTGATCTTCGGTCACGCCGGGCTCCCGAGACTCGGGATCGCGGGCGCGGCGCTCGGATCGCTCATCGCCGAAGTGACCGCATTCCTGTATTTCACCGTGGGCGCAGTCGCGGCCGGCGACGCGCGCCGTTTCGGGCTGTTCCGGCTCCGGGCACTGGACGGCAAACTCGCCCGGCTCATGCTCACCATCGCCTGGCCCGCGGCCCTCGAGCGGCTGCTCGGCACCGGGCGCTGGGTCGCGTTTTTCCTGATCCTCGAGCGCCTGGGAGAAACCCCGCTGGCGGTGGCAAACGTAGTCCACGCCGTGTATGCGCTGCTGTTGCTGCCGGTGGGCGGGCTCGCGGAAGCCGTGTGCACGACCGTGAGCAACCTGATCGGCCAGGCGCGCCATACCCGTCTCGGTGCGCTGGTGCGCCGCACGGCGGGATGGGCCCTGGTGGCGGCGCTGCCGATCGTCGCTCTGGTGCTGGTCGCTCCGCGCCTGCCGCTGGCGGTTTTCACTGCCGATCCTGAAGTGCTGCGGCGCGGTGCCGGGTGCCTGCGGGTGCTCGGCTGCGCCATGGCCGTGGTGATTCCCGCCGAGCTCGTGTGCGGCGCGGTGATGGGCACTGGCGACACGCGCACCATGCTGGCCCTCCAACTGGTCCTCGCGGTCGCGATGTTGGGCGGCGCGTACGCGGCGGGCCCCCTGCTGGGCCTGCCGCTCGAGGCAGTCTGGGCCTCGGAGATCGTGGGGTGGGCGGCGTGCCTCGCCTTGTGCTACGCGTTGCTCAGGGGTGGGCGCTGGAACCGCGTCGCGATCTGAGCGCTAGGCGATCCCGCCGGGCGCGGCCCGGAATCCTTTGACCGCGGCCCGCCACAGCCAGACGAACAACGCGAGCACCAGCAGCTGGGTCACCAGGAATGGCGGCTCCTGCTGCTTCGGCGCGGCGACGATCAAGGCCGGCAGTCGGCGGAACAGCTGTACCAGCAGCACGAACACGTTGAGGTACAGCGCGAGCACCGTCCCCACGACGTAGACGTTACGCCAGGCGCCGTTGAGATGCTTGACGTACCGCGCCACGATCACCGCGGCCAGCACGACCAGCGAAATGATCCCGACGGCGTGTGATGGCAGGAACGTCACGAAGGGAAAGCCGAATCCGCTGACGCTGGTCGCGATCGTCGTCACCAGAAAGAGCCCCGTCCAGCCGTCGAGCCGCCTGCCCGCGACGAGTCCTCCGGCGACGACGCAGCCCGCCAAGATG
>VAWH01000009.1 GCA_005888315.1 Actinomycetota bacterium
GTCCCACGGGGCGCCGGACCCCGATCACGTTCCCGGTGCGCCGCCGAACATCTCGGCGATGCATCGTTGGTCTCCCGCCGCTACCAACGCGGCGTATCGCGGCAAGCCGCTGGCCATCGTCTGGCACTTTCAGCTCGGCGGAGACCCGGTTCACTCCGGCTGACTGGTCTCGAAGCAGGGGTATCGAGCCGCGGTGTCGAATGACTCGCGGCCGTGGCCCGACGTCGGAAAAAGCGACCGCTGAAGCCGCGCACGCCCTCGCGCGTGCGGAAGAAGAAGCGCGCCGCCAGAAAGGCTCACGGCCACCAGCACCCGGAGCTGCTCGGGCTCGTCCTGGCCGCGGTCGGCGTCTACCTCGGCTGGAGCGGCGGCTTCGCCGGCGGGCTGGCCGCCGACGGGCTCGACGCGCTGATCGGCGCGGCCCGCGCGATCTTCCCGGCCGCCTGCATGATCGTCGGTGCGCTGTTTCTCGCCCGTAGCGAGCTCGTCGACATGCGGCCCTTCCGGACCGGCCTCGTCGTCTTCACGGCCGGCCTGATGCTGACGCTCGGCAAAGCTCACGGCGGCTACCTCGGCGCCGCGCTCGCACTCGGGTTCGGAATCGCTCTCGGCTCGACGGGTGTTCTGATCGTCGGAGTCACGACGCTGCTCGCGGGGTCGTTGCTCCTGAGCGGCGCCTCGGCCGGTGCGTTCATCCGCCGGTCCGGCCGCGCCGTGCGCGCCACTGCGGAAGCGGCTAGACGTGCGAGAACCCCGCTGCCGGAGACGATGGCTGACCTGCGCCTGGTCGAGCCGACCGAGCCACGGCCGGAGACCCACGCCCCCGTGATCGACGCCGCGAGCGAGTATCCCGACGTCGTCGAGGCCGACCCGCCCGGCCCGGCGCCGTTGCTGCTCGACGACCCCCAGAGCGAGTCCGATCAGACGAGCCTGTTCGACGTCGGCAAGGCGGTCTCGAAGGACTATCGCCTCCCCGATCGCGCCATCCTGAGACGCTCACCGGGCGGAACCGGCAACTCCGCCGACCAGAACGCGCGGGTGGCCGAGGCGCTCGTCCAGACGCTCGCGCACTTTGGCGTCGAGGCGAGCGTGATCGGCCAGATCTCGGGCCCGCGCGTGACACGGTACGAGCTGCAGCTTGCGCCGGGCACCAAGGTCTCCAAGGTCGCGGCGCTGAAGGACGACCTCAGCTACGCGCTCGCGACGACCGAGATCCGGATCCTCGCGCCGATCCCAGGCAAGCAGGCGGTCGGCGTCGAGCTGCCGAACGCGAGCCCGAACTACGTCGCGCTCGGCGACATCTTCGACGACCTGCCGGCCACGGCGAGCCCGCTGTCCGTCTGGCTCGGGAAGGACATCTCCGGCGCAGCCGTCTGGACCGACCTCGCGCGGATGCCGCACGTCCTGATCGCCGGCACCACCGGCTCGGGAAAGTCCGGCTGCATCAACACGATCCTGACCTCGATCCTGCTCCGCTCGACCCCGGACGACGTCCGCCTGATCCTGATCGATCCGAAGAAGATCGAGCTCAGCTACTACGAGTCGATTCCGCACCTGCTGACGCCGGTCGTCTCGAGCCCCAAGGAGGCCTCGACGGTGCTCGCCAACGTCGTCAGCGAAATGGAGCGGCGCTACGAGCGGCTCTCCGCGGTGCGAGCGCGCAACCTGAACGAGGCGAACCGGGCCTTCCGCTCGCGCGGCGAGCCGACCTTGCCGCACCTGCTCGTCGTCATCGACGAGCTCGCCGACCTGATGATGATCGCGCCCCAGGACGTCGAAGACGCGGTCATCAGGCTGGCGCAGAAGTCGCGCGCCGTCGGCATCCACCTCGTGCTCGCGACCCAGCGGCCGTCCGTGGACGTGATCACGGGGATGATCAAGGCGAACGTCCCCAGCCGGATCGCCTTCGCCGTCTCCAGCCAGACCGACTCGCGCGTGATCCTCGACGCCTCTGGCGCCGAGAGCCTGCTCGGCCAGGGTGACATGCTCTTCAAGCCGCTCGGCACCTCCAGGCTGCAGCGCCTGCAGGGGGCCTACGTCAGCGAGGAGGAGATCGCCCTGATCGTCGAGCAGTGCCGCGCCCAGCGTGAGCAGGAGCTGGACGAATCGCTGCTGGAGGCGCCGGAGCCGCCGCCCGAAGAGCATGACGACGCCGACGGAGATTTCGACCCGGACGAGGATCCGCTGCTCGAGCGGGCGATCGAGATCGTCGTCACGGCCCAGACGGCCTCGACGAGCCTGCTCCAGCGCCGGCTGCGGGTCGGCTACACGCGCGCCGGCCGCCTGATCGACATGCTGGAGCGCCGCGGCATCATCTCCGGCTACGAGGGCTCGAAACCGCGCCGTGTGCTCGTGGACGAAGCCGAGTTGTCTCGAGTCATCGCCAACTAAGGCCCTAGCAGCACGTCTTACATTCCGAGGGCTCGCCTCGACCGGGTGAGCGGGTTAGAGTCGAAATCGCCATTTACCTACGGCGCAGGAGGACACACGTGAGTATCAGGAAAGCCCTGCCGTTGCTGCTGATCGCCGCGCTCGCGGCGGTAATCCTCGGCAGCTCGGCAAGCGCGCAGAAGAGCGCGACGTTCAAAGCGGCGATGGTCTCCGACACGGGGAACATCAACGACCGCTCGTTCAACTTCCTCGCAAGCCAGGGTCTGGCGCGGGCCCATCGGAAGCTCGGCGCCCAGACGCGGATCTACATCTCGAAGTCGAAGTCTGATTACCTGCCGAACCTGGCGCAGGCGGCGCGCGACGGCAACAAGGCCGTTCTCGCCACCGGCTTCCTGCTCGCGGACGACATGAGCACGGCCGCGACGCAGTTCCCGAACACGGACTACGCGATCGTCGACTTCCCGTGGGTCGCGCTGAAGGACAAGCCGAAGAACGCGATCGGCCTGACCTTCAAGTCCGAGCAGTCCGGCTACCTCGTCGGCTACCTGGCCGCGCTGATGGCCAAGAAGCAGGGCGGTAAGCAGGTCCTCGGTGCCGTCGGCGGCAAGAAGATCCCGTCGGTGGACAACTGGATAGCGGGCTACCGGGCCGGCGCCAAGAAGGCGAACCGGAGGATCCAGGTCAAGATCGGCTACTCCGACGAGTTCGCGATTGGGTTCTCGGCCAAGTGCAAGGAGATCGCGCTCAAGCAGATCCAGCAGGGCGCTCAGGTGATCTTCCAGGTCGCCGGCGGCTGCGGTCTCGGCGCGCTCGACGCGGCGAAGGCCAACCACAAGGGCAAGCGGCCCGTGTGGGGGATCGGCGTCGACGCCGACCAGGCTTACCTCGGCAAGCACATCCTCACGAGCGGCACGAAGAAGGTCGACAACGCGGCCTTCAAGTTCTTCTCGCTCGTGAAGTCCGGCAACTTCAGGGGCGGCCGCGACTTCGTGTTCACCCTCAAGAACGGCGGCCAGGGCGTCGGCAAGATCAGCCCCAAGGTCCCGCCCGCGTTCGTCACGAAGATGAACGCAATCAAGAAGTTGATCATCAAGGGCAAGATCAAGCCGCCCGCGACCCTCTAGGTCAAACGCGGCAAGGAACGACGGAGCGGGCGCCACAGGCGCCCGCTCTGCGTTTGGCAGCGCCGTAGAATCCTCGCCGGATGGCTGACGACGCACTCGCGCTCGAGTTGCGCGGCATCACCAAGAAGTTCCCCGGCGTCGTCGCGAACGACCGGATCGACTTTGATCTTCGACGGGGCGAGGTTCACGCGCTGCTCGGCGAGAACGGCGCCGGCAAGTCGACGCTGATGAACGTGCTCTACGGGCTCTACCACCCGGATGAGGGGGAGATCCGGATCGGCGGAGAGCTCGTCTCGATGGGCTCCCCGAAGGATGCGATCGCCCATGGCATCGGAATGGTCCATCAGCACTTCATGCTGATCCCGGTGATGACCGTCGCCGAGAACATCGTCCTCGGGACCGAGCCGCGGCGCGAGGGAGCGATCCTCGACCTCGGCGCGGCCGAGAAACGCGTCCGCGAGCTCTCGGTGCGCTACGGGCTTGCGGTCGATCCCCGCGCTCGCATCCGCAACATCAGCGTCGGCCGCCAGCAGCGGGTCGAGATTCTGAAGGCTCTCTACCGCGACGCCGAGATCCTGATCCTCGACGAGCCCACTGCGGTGCTCACCCCGCAGGAGGCAACGGAGCTCTTCAAGGTACTGCGCTCCCTGGCCGACGAGGGCATGTCGATCATCTTCATCAGCCACAAGCTGAACGAGGTCCTGAGCATCGCCGACCGGATCACCGTCCTGCGGCGCGGCAAGAAGATCGAGACACTGCCGACGAAGGATGCGACCGAGGCCGGCCTCGCGAAGCTGATGGTCGGGCGGGAGGTGCTGCTGCGGGTCGACAAGACGGCTGCGGATCCCGGCGCGACGATGCTGCGGATCGACGACCTGGTTGTCGCCGACGACCGCGGGCTTGCAGCGGTTCGCGGCGTCTCGCTCGAGGTACGGGCCGGGGAGATCGTCGGCATTGCGGGCGTCGATGGGAACGGCCAGACCGAGCTGATCGACGCGATCACCGGGCTCCGCCGGCCGGCGTCCGGCCGCATCGAGATCGCCGGGCGCGATCTGACGAGCGCAGACGCCCGCCAGGTGCTCGACGAGGGACTCGGACACATTCCAGAGGATCGCCAGGCGCGCGGCCTCGTGCTCGAGTTCACCCTGGCGGAGAACCTCGCGCTCGAGGATTACCGCCGACCCCCCGACTCGCGCTGGGGATGGCTCTTTCCGGCCCGTCTGATCGCCCGGGCGCGGCGGCTGCTGAGGGAGTTCGACGTGCGCGGCGGCGGGCCGTCGGCCCGCGCCGCGGCGCTCTCCGGCGGCAACCAGCAGAAGGTGGTGATCGCCCGCGAGGTGGGCCGCGATCCCCGAGTCCTCGTGGCGGCGCAGCCGACCCGCGGTCTCGACGTCGGCGCGATCGAATACGTCCACAAGCGGCTCATCGCTGTCCGCGACGAAGGGAAAGCGGTACTGCTGATCTCGCTCGAGCTCGATGAGATTCTCTCGCTCTCCGATCGGATCCTCGTCCTCTACGAGGGCGGCATCGTCGGCGAGTACGGACCCGAGACGCCTGAGGAAGAGCTCGGCGTCGCTATGACGGGCGGCGGCCGGAAGGTAGCGGCTGCTTGAGCGAGATGCTGGCCACCCCGCCCGCTCCGCCTGAGGGCGAGGGCCCGGGCGAGACGGTCGCCTCGCGGTTCGCCTTCTACCAGCGTGCCGGCGGTGTCCTGACGCCGCTCGTGACGACCGTCTTCGCCTTCTTCATCGGCGGTCTGGTCGTCCTCCTGATCACGCACAAGAATCCGATCTCGACCTACAAGGCGATCTTCAACGGCACCGGCCTCAACTGGTTCTTCCCCTGGATCTCACACGCCGACCGCATCAACGCGGCGTTCAACCTTCAGTCGACCCTGCTGCTGACGACGCCGCTGATCCTGACGGGCCTCGCGGTAGCGTTCGCCTTTCGGGCCGGCCTCTTCAACATCGGCGGCCAGGGCCAGTACGCGGCCGGGTCGATCGTCGGCGTTTGGGTCGCATCGTCGCTGACGGGCATGTCGGGCTTCCCGCACATCGTCCTGGCGATCCTCCTCGGCTCGCTGGCGGGGGCGGGGCTCGCGGGGATCGCCGGCTTCCTTCGGGCCACGGTCGGCGCCCACGAGGTGATCACGACGATCATGCTCAACTGGATCGTCTTCTGGCTTGCCGGCTGGCTGTTCGGCCAGCAAGGGCCGCTGCAGACGAGCCGGGAGCGGTCGCTGACGCAGTCGAACGACATCGCGCCGAACACGCATCTCCACGTCTGGTGGGGGAACCCGATCCTCCAGGGCCTCCACGTCGGCTTCTTCATCGCGGTCGCGATGCTCGTCGTCTACTGGATCGTCCTCAACCGAACGACGCTCGGCTACGAGATTCGAGCCGTCGGCTACAACCCCGAGGCCGCGGGCTACGCCGGCATCGACGTCCGACGCGCGTATTTCCTCGCGATGGCGATCTCGGGCGGGTTCGCTGGCCTGGCGGGGGTGATCGACGTCCTGGGCTGGAAGTTCGTCCTCAGCGTCGACGACGTGCAGGGTCAGGCGGGCGCGGGCGCGGTGGGCTTCCTCGGCATCGCCGTGGCCCTGCTCGGCCGCAACTCCGCCGTCGGGATCTTCTTCGCCGCGCTGCTTTTCGGCGCGCTCCTGAACGGCACCTCGGATCGGCACCTCGACCCGGCCGTCTTTCCGCCTACGCTGGCCGAGAACCTGACGCTGCTGATCCAGGGTCTCGTTCTCCTCTTCATCGGAGCGGACATCCTCGTCATCTACCTGTGGCGGGCGCGACGCAGGGTCGTTCCCCGGAAGCTGGCCCGGACCTCGTCGACGTGAGCACGTACGCGGCACCGGTGCGCGTCGCGGCCTCGCGGCTGACCGAGCCTCGCGGAGTCGGGCTTGTCGGGATCTTCCTCGGGACGCTCGCCGCCTGGCTGGCTTTGCCGCCGCTGTCCGCGCGCACCCTTCTATGGCCGATCCTGGTCGGGATCCTGGCCGTGGCAGCGGGGATATGGACGGTGAGCCGCGGCGCCGGGCGCGTGGGTTGGGGAGCCGTCGCTTCGGGGATCCTCGGGATCGCGCTTGGGTCGCTCGCGACGCGCTCGAGCGTCGGCCACCTCGAAACCGTCGTCATCTGGTCGGCGCTACTCGCGTCGACGCTGCGTTACGCGACTCCGCTCACCTTCGCGGCGATCGGCGGCATGTTCTCGGAGCGAAGCGGTGTCGTGAACATCGGCCTCGAGGGGATGATGCTGATGGGTTCATTCTTCGGCATCTGGGGAGCGGACAAGACAGGTTCCTGGATCCTCGGCGTTCTGATCGCCATGGTTTCGGGGATGATGCTCGCGCTCGTCCACGCGGTGTTTTGCATCCAGCTGCGGGCCGACCAGATCGTGATCGGGACGGCGATCAATTTCCTGGCGCTCGGGATCACCGGCTACCTGTTCACCGACATCTACGGTGCCCGCGGGATCCCGGCCAACGTGCCTGAGATCCCCGACATCTCGCTCGGTGGCCTCAAGGGCGTCTACTTCATCGGCCCGATCTTCGGCAACCTCAACCTGATGATCTGGCTCAGCTTCGTGCTCCTGATTCTCTCGTACGTGGTCATGTTCAAGACGCCGATCGGGCTGCGGCTCCGCGCGGTGGGAGAGCACCCGCGGGCCGCGGACACGGTCGGAATCTCGGTCTACGCGACTCGGTACGCCGCCGTGATCACGTCCGGCGGATTGGCCGCGCTCGGGGGCGCCTATCTGACGCTCGGGTTCATCCACAACTTCGACCAGAACATCACGGGCGGGCGCGGCTTCATCGCCCTCGCCGCCCTGATCTTCGGCAAGTGGCGTCCCTTCGGCGCCTTCGCCGCGGCTTTGCTCTTCGGGTTCTCGAGCGCGCTCGGCGATCACCTGCCCGACTACTTCGCGCCCGGCAGCTCGGTTCCGCAGCTCTTCAACATCCTCCCGTACGCACTGACCCTGATCGCGGTCGCAGGCGTGATCGGCCGCTCGATTCCACCGGCAGCAATTGGCCGTCCGTACGTCAAGCAATAAGGCGCTCGCTTGCGACGCCGACATGAAGAGGCCGTGGCGGCTTTGACGGCGCGGCCGATGAACAACGCTCCCCGGGTTCGCAACGACCGGGCCCGCTTCTCGGTCCTGTTCGCGCTGCTCTCGCTGGCGGCGGTTCCCGTTGCTCTCTACTCGACGCGGCTGAAGCACGTCAACCTGCCGCAGGCAGTGGGCGGTGAGGCGGTCGCCGGAAC
Organism: Actinomycetota bacterium; assembly: GCA_005888315.1. GTDB lineage: Bacteria > Actinomycetota > Thermoleophilia > Gaiellales > Gaiellaceae > 13-2-20CM-68-14. The sequence continues at coordinate 7,790 of VAWH01000009.1, forward strand.
CCTGCTCGGCCTGATCGCTGTGCTGCTCGCGCGCAGCGCCCGCGTGCACGTCGAGCGGACGCTCGCGCGTGTGGGGGAGGGGAGTGCGCGAGCAGGCAAGTGGCTCGGCCTGCTCGGCCTGTGCCTCGGGCTGACGGCCGCGCTGGCACTGGCTTTCTTCGGCCTGCTGCTCTGGTCGGAATAGCCTGCCGTTCGGCGCATTCGACACTACAATCGCGCGAGCCCGTGTTCGAGATCGGAAACAGCCTTCGCGAAGCGCGCCTGCGCCAGCAGCTCGAGTTCCCGGAGCTGGAGCAGCAGACGAAGATCCGCAGCAAGTACCTGCAGGCGCTCGAGGACGAGAAGTTCGACCTGTTGCCCGCGCCCACGTACGTCAAGGGCTTCCTGCGGAACTACGCCGACGCGCTCGGGCTCGAGGGCCAGCTCTACGTCGACGAGTACAACTCGCGCTTCGTCACCGGCGAGGAGGACATTCCGCTGCGTCCCCGCGACTACCAGCGCCGGCCGCAGGCGCTCGGTCCGCGTTTCGAAGCTCGTAGCGTCGTGCTCGTGCTCGGCGCGATCGGGGTCGTGGTCGCGCTCGTGGTCGGCGCGGCCAAGTTCGGGTCGAACGACAGTCCGAAGGTGCAAGGGATCAATTCGACGGGCCCGAAGCTCCCAAAGCGGCACCACAAGCCGGCACGGCCGATGGCCCGCCTCGTGCTGACGGCGACCAACGGCGACTCCTGGCTGCTCGTGCGAGCGGGATCGCAGGCCGGGAAGCAGCTCTACGCGGGAACGCTCCCGCAGGGCCATCAGCTTCCCTTCACGAGGGGAACGTTCCTCTCTCGCCGGCTCTGGTTCGCCGCGAACAAGCCGCAGAACCTCGTGGCCAAGCTGAACGGTCGGATCGTGGTGATCCCGGGCGCCGCGACCGGCAAGGCGGAGCAGCTGCTCGTGACGCCGAGATCGATCGTGAAGGCGCCGCCGCCGAGTTGAGCCGTCCTCGGGCGGTCGTCGTTGTCACCGGCAGCGAGCTCGTTCGCGGCGACCGGCGCGATCTGAACGGCCCGTTCCTCGCGCACGAGCTCGTCTCGCTGGGAATCGACCCGGCGCGGATCATCGTCGTCGGCGACTCGCCGCGTGAGCTGGAGGCGGCGCTCCGCCTCGGCCTCGACGCCGACCTCTGCCTCGTCTCCGGCGGACTCGGCCCGACCCACGACGATCGAACGGTCGAGACGCTGGCGCGCATCCTCGGCAAGGAGCTCGTGGTCGACGAGCAGCTCGAGCGGGAGATCGAGAGCGTCTCGCGGGGCCACGCGGAGCGGCTCCGGCGGCCGTACGCGGACTTCGCCCCCGGCGTTCGCAAGCAGGCCGCGCTGCCGGAGGGCGCTCGACCGCTCGGTCTCGCCGGGACGGCGCCGGGATTCGTGATCCAGGCCGCGAATGCTGCCGTCGTCGTGCTGCCGGGCCCGCCGCCGGAGCTTCGACGGCTGTGGGCAGCTGCACTCGAAAGTGCGCCCGTACGCGAGGTGCTCTCGCGCGCGCGTCCGGCGGAGCGGCGCACGCTTCGCTTCTACGGCGTCAGCGAGTCCGCCGTCGCCCGGGCGCTCGAGGACGCCGGCGGCGACGACGACGGGATCGAGGCGACGATCTGCGCTCGCGAGTTCGAGATCCACGTCGATCTCCTGGTCGGGGAGTCGGGCGGCCCGCGCGCGGACGCGATCGCCGCGACCCTGCGCGAGCGCCTCGGCGCGTCGCTCTTCACAGAGGACGAGCGAACGATCGCCGAGATCGTGCTCGAGCTCTGCCGTGGGCGCAGCCTGACCCTGGGGACGGCCGAGTCCTGCACCGGCGGCCTCGTCGCGGCCCGGCTGACGGCCGTACCGGGCTCGAGCGACGTCTTTCGCGGCTCGGTGGTGGCGTATGCGGACGACGTGAAGACGGGGGAGCTCGGGGTCCCCATGGAGGTCCTCGCCGCGCACGGCGCCGTCTCCGCGCAGACGGCGGCGGCGATGGCCACCGGAGTGCGGAAGCGGCTTGGCGCAGACGTCGGCCTCTCCGTCACCGGCGTCGCCGGGCCGGGAGGCGGGACGCCCGAGAAGCCGGTCGGCCTCGTCTATCTCCACGCCGCAGCTCCGGACGGCGACTTGGCCGCCGATTTCAGCGTCCCCACCGACCGCGAGACGGTGCGCGCTCGCGCGGCGGTGGCGGCGCTGCACCTGGCGCGCAGGCTCCTGTCACAGAATCGTGACGGTTCCGGATGAATCTGCCTGCTAGCGTCGGTGGCCGTGAACGCCTGCGCCTGTTCTGCGCCCTGCTCCTACCCGGCCGGGCGGTCGAGACGCTCTCGCGCTGGCAGGCCGACGCGTTCGGGGGTGCCGACGGGGTCCGCGTGCTCGGCCCCGAGAAGCTCCACGTCACGCTCGCCTTCCTGGGCCACCGGGCCGTGGTGGAGCTCGAGGCGATTGCCGCCGAGCTGGGAGCGGCCGCCCGCACCGCCCCGCCCGCGACGCTCGAGGTCAAGGGCTATCGCGAGACACGGAGCGTCGGCATGCTCGTTTGCGAGGACGAGGGCGGCCGGGCAACGGGTCTGGCGGTCGATCTCCACGAGCGCCTGGAGCGGCTCGGCGTCTACGAGCGGGAGCGCCGCGAGTGGCTGCCGCATATCACCGTCATCCGCTTTCGCGAGCGACCGCGGCTCCAGCCCACGGTTCCCGAGCTGGAGCCGATCGTGACGTCCGAAGCAGCTGTTTATATGTCCGTTCTGCGGCCGTCAGGGGCGCAGTACGAAGTCCTGCAATCGGTTGCGCTAGAAGGGAGCTAGAGGTGGATCGCGAGCAAGCACTGGACACCGCGCTCGGGCAGATCGAGCGCGCATTTGGCAAGGGCGCCGTGATGAAGATGAACGACGCCGCGGCGGTGTCGGTCGGCGCCGTCTCGTCCGGATCGCTCTCGCTCGACCTCGCGCTCGGAATCGGCGGCCTGCCACGCGGGCGGATCGTCGAGATCTTCG
>VAWH01000010.1:0-375 GCA_005888315.1 Actinomycetota bacterium
GCACCCTCGGGCGTGAAGGTGCCCGGCAGTCGCCTGGGCCAGCGTCCTCGCGCCCGAGTCGTCGGCCCGTCGGCGTGGCTCTTGCGGGCCGGCAGCGCAGCCTCCCCGAGACTCGTTTGTGCTGACGGCGGTAGAGATTCTCGGTAGAAAGACGACTGGAACGGCTCCATTGAGCAGCTCCCGTCAGAAGAGCTGGTTTGCCTAGACCGCGTCGAGTCCCGCGAGCGAGCGCCCGCCGACGCGCGGCCCGGGACGAAGCTTCACGCTGTGGCATTGACGCGTCTCTCATGACCGGCTCGGGCTCGAGACTTAGTCGCTCGTTGCCACCTCTGTTGCCACCCAGGCTTCGCCAGCCACCTTGATGCGCTCGACGAG
>VAWH01000010.1:394-20447 GCA_005888315.1 Actinomycetota bacterium
CGAACCGGGGACCCCTTCATTACGAGTGAAGTGCTCTACCAGCTGAGCTACGTCGGCAGACGGCCTACTGTAGCCGTTTGACGATCGACATTTTCCGGTCCGAGGCCGTGCGAGGCGCTTCGTCACCGCGAGCTACTGGGCGCGCGATCGACCACAGTGCTCCGGAGCGAACTGAGACACCATGAAACCCGCACTGCTGACCTTTGCCGCAGGAGCGGCTCTCGCGGCGAGCGTAATCGCTGGCTCGGCGGGCGCATCATCGGCTTCGGTTCGGCTCGTACATGTGACGTCCCCGATCTCGGCAGGTCGCTACGCGACGCTCGTCGCCCGCGTGCTGCCGTCTCGCGTCACCTGTTCGATCACCGTCTACTACTACTCGGGTCCTTCGCACGCGGCAGGGCTCTATTCCAAGCGATCGGTTGCTGGTCGCGTGAGTTGGACCTGGAAGGTCGGAACGAGGACGACTCCGGGGCGCTGGCCGATTCGAGTCTCGTGTGGCGGCGCCGGTGTGCTCCGGACCTCGTTCCGGATCACATGAGCCGATTCGTCAGGAGCCTCTACCGCAGCGCGCGGATCGCGAACGATATCGACACCCTCGCGTCGGGAAACCCAAAGCGGATCTCGCGGCGGGCGAAGAACAAGCTCGTTGGGCGGGCGCTCGGCCGCTCTGGCTTCTGGCGCTTTCTCTGGCGCTAGGCCGGCACCAGGTCTCGGCACCGTTATACGACTTGATCCGAAGAGATCGTGGCCGCCGAAGGCAGGCTGCCTTTCGACTGGTTTCGACTTCGATCTATCGGTGACCTAAGCCTGACCAAGATGGCCGTCGCAACCCAAGGAACCGCGAGCAACTATCTCCAGCGGGCTCCCAGCCCGAGCGGGCTGGCGGACGTCGTCGAGCTGATCCTGGACAAGGGCCTGGTAATCGACGCCTACGTCAGGATCGCCGTGATCGGGATCGAACTGGTCACGATCGATGCCCGGATCGTGATCGCGAGCGTCGACACGGCCGTCAACCGGCTCGACCTCAACCAAACCGAGATGGCCGGGATCGACGCGCTGCGCGAGGGTTCCGGCGCCGCCAAGGAGAAGACTAAAGGCGCTGTCGAGGGCGCCGAGAAGAAGGCCAGCGACGCCTACGACAGCGTGAAGGAGAAGGTCAAGAAGTAACGGTACGGCGAAGAGACTTGCGCGCAGGTTCTCGGCGACGGATGAATCGTCCGACAGGCTTCATTCTCGTCTGTACGGGCCTCCTGTTTGCTGACGTCATCGTCGGCGTCATCGCTCTTGGTCGCTGCACCGACGCTGGTGATACGTGTTCAAGCGCGAACGAATGGGTCGATACCGTCACTGTCGTCGTTGCGGCGCTCCTCCTCGCCTTGATCGTCTGCGCGACGCTGGCAGCCGTGATCGTCGAGATTCGCGAGAAGCGGCGGCCACACACGCCAGGAGGACCTGCCGTGATCCAACTACCTAGAACGCATGGCAGGGGCGCGGGCCTTCTTGAACATCACGGGCCGGGAAGTGGTCGCAGCTCGAGGCCGTATCGCAAACGGCCTTAGCCGGGCGCTAGAGGGAGCGGAGCTCGACGGCCACCGAATCACGATTCACGATCTACGCTCGGCCGCGGTCAGCCTCTACGCGGCGCGCGGTCTGACGATGCTCGAGGTTGCGGAGGTCATGGGCCAGAGCGACCCCCACGTCACCTGGAAGCACTACGCGCGGCTGTTCGATCGCTCCAACGTTGCTGGTCGCATCCGCGAAGCCCAGGCATCACTCGAGTCGACCGACTAACTAGGAGCGGCTTCCGAAAACGACTAGCGAAACGCGTCATTTGTAGATCAGCAGCAGCACGAACGTCGCGATAGCTATGCCGACACCGAGCGTTGTGAGGATCACGAACCAGCGAAAGCCACCCGGAGGCCATTCCGTCCGCTGACCCCATGGCGTATCGAGGTTCCGCCGCATGCTCATGTTCCAACGCGGGACGCCTCGATTGTAGGGAGCGGCTTACGCCGCGAGTGGAACGGCTCGCGCTCGGGCGAGCGTCCGATGGCACCCCCGGACTCGATGGTCGCGAGCCGCCTCGTTGCGTCAAGTTTGCGTCAAGTTGAGCCCGTTTCCAGCCGGGATTCGGCCTTTCGGCTGCCTGCCTAAACGACTCTACGATCCCGTTTCGGCGCGGTAGAGCACGCGCGATACGTCGTTCGAGTGAAGTGCTCTACCAGCTGAGCTACGTCGGCAGACGCCCGTACTTGTCGATGAGGCATGGAACATCGAGCCTCTGACCCACATGGCCTTTGCTGCCCGCGATTGATCAAGTGAGTTTCGCAGGGTTCCTGCGGCGGGACTCGAGGTGTTCGGGGAATCGTCGAGGTCGGAGAAGCAGGAGTCCGTAAGTGCTCTTTCAGATAGGTCCGCGATAGCGGTGAGCCCGGGCTACCTTGTCCGCGAGCCGGGGGTCCTCGATTGACGGTAGGTGCGCATCGCCACCCGAGAGGGGGTGCGCTCCTGAGGGGGGTCACTCGGCTCTTAACCGTTCGCGGATCATCGTCGGCGGCGAAGGGAAGCGGGGTCTTCGGCGCGCAGAACGATCGGCCCCTCGGACACGCTCAGCCGCATTGAGTGGCCACAGCCACACTTGGCTCCACGTACGCACCACGAACGCCTCTCCTGACAGTCGCCTGCGCGTGCTCTTCGCGTGGACAAGTGACACGCCGAACGGCCCAGGCCGGAACCGTCGTACCCGCCGCGGTGTAGAAGGCACGAGTTGGTGGGCCGACCACTCGAGGAGACGGAGCTCGTCGCCCGTGCGAGGCACGGCGACGCAGCCGCATTCGAGGAGCTCGTTCGCATGCACCAGGGAATCGCATTCAGGACCGCGTATCTCGTCACGGGCTCGGCCGAGGACGCCGAAGAGGCCGTAACGTCCGGCTTCCTCAAGGCGTACCGGGCTATCGGACGCTTCCGGCGCGGGAAGCCGTTCCGCCCCTGGCTCCTCGCCATCGTCATGAACGAGGCGCGGAATCGCAGGCGCTCGTCAGCCCGGCGAGAACACCTCGCGCTTCGCGCGGCTGAAGAGCGTCGCCCGGGGGACGCGGCCCCGTCCCCCGAGGCGGCGATCCTCGAAGACGAGCGTCGGCGCGCGCTCCTCGACGCCGTCGGACGCCTGCCAGAGGAGCAGCGCCTCGCCGTCGTATGCCGCTTCTTCCTTGATCTCCGAGAGGCGGAGACGGCCGACGTGCTCGGAGTCCGCAAGGGAACGGTGAAGTCGAGGCTCTCGCGCGGCCTCGAACGCATCCGGAAGGAGCTCCCGGACGATGCGTGACCTCGAGAGGGAGCTTCGCGAGCTGAGCAGCGCGATCATGGTGCCGCCGACACCCGACCTCGCCGGAGCGGCCCACATCAGGCTTGGAGCAACCCGACCCGCCGCGTCGTGGCCCCGTCGGCCTGTGGTCCTCGCGCTCGTGGTCGCGATCGTCCTCGTCGCAGGTCTGGCCGTATCGCCTGCGCGCACGGCGATCCTGCGCTTCTTCGGGATCGGGGCCGTGCAGATCGAGTTCGTCGATCGGCTCCCGGCGGTCGAGCCGTCCGTCCCACTGGCGCTCGGCAACAAGATCGACCCGTCAAAGGCGCCCTTCCCGATCTTGCGCTCGGACCTCCTCGGCGACCCGGACGCCGTCTACGCGAGAGGCGAGGTGGTGACACTCCTCTACGGATCACCCGACCGCCTACGACTCCTCGTGACCGAGATCGGGCACTCGGTGCTGGCGCCCGAGCTCGCGAAGAAGATCGTGGCCGCGACGACGAACACGCGTTTCGTCGACATTCCTGGCTCGACCGGCCCCGGCATCTGGATCGAGGGCGCGCCGCACATTGTCGTGCTCGCCGACGCGCCTCCTCGGCTCGTCGGGAACACGCTCCTCTGGGTGCAGGAAGGGCGCACCCTGAGGATCGAGGGCGCTGCGGAGCTCGACGACGCCCTCAGGATCGCCAAGAGCATGCGCTGAGGGGAACCGATTGCGAGCTCGACGTGTACCAGCAGCGATGTCGAAGCTCGGGAGGCACACGATGATTCGCCGCGCACTGCTGTCGACGATCCTCGGGGTCGTCGTTCTCCTCGCCCCCACGGCTGCCCTCGCGAAGGGCGCGAGCGAGGCGACAATTACAGGGCCGGGGCTAGGAGGCGGGATCCGGCTGGCCGGCGAGGGTGAGCCGGGCGGCGGAGCGCTGATGAAAATCGCCGAGGACAGCGGCTTCTTTCCCGCGGTCTTCCTCACCACTCCGAACCCGATGCTCTCCAAGCGGCCCGACGGGGAGCTCGGCCCTCGTTACACGATCGTGTACGTCATGCCGGGCGCGAGCGGCGGCGTCGACGAGATCCGCCAGGACGTCTACCCGTACGCGACGCCGAGCCTCGTTTTGTATACGAAGCCCGGACAGCCCTACTTCGGAACGGAACGGACGGTCGGAGGCTGGTACGTCGCCGGACCCACGCTGAAGGACGACCTCGTCGCGGTCGGTCTCCACGCAACGGCGCCTCCTGTCGCGGACGACGCGGGTCGCCAGATCCCGTGGAAAGCGTTCGGGGTGCTCGTGCTCCTCGTCGCTCTCGCAGGGCTGGGGCTCGTGGTCGTGCGCTCACGGCGCCCGCCGGACGCCGCGCCGGCCTGATCGCCCCTGTGGCGGTCCCGGGTCTAGAACCCTGGCTTGTCGCCAAGGCACTCGCCGAAGGGACGGCTCTCTAGTGCGGCTGTAAGCCCCGGTGGAACTCCGAAACGAATCAAGCTCCAGCCGGGGTACCACCCCGCGCCTCAGGGGTCGCGTCTAGCGCGGGGTAGGTCGAGTCCCCAGGCCGTCGACGACGCCGGTCGAGACGTACGTCGCGTAACCGATTACCGTCCCCGCCGGGTAGCCGAACTCATTGCCGTCGAGAGCAACGTCCTCCTCTTCGAGCAACGCCGAAGTCTTCGGATCGAAGATCAGCTCGTGCCGCTCGTGGTCGACCCGACCCGCGTAGGCGACGGCCAGACCATGCCGGCCGATGCGGTCGACGGCAGGGCCAACGAGCTCGACTCCCGGAATTCGGGCGGCAACCTCGTAGAGCGACGATCGCAACGCCGGCGAGGCGGCCGTCTCGCGGAGCGCGTCCCCGACGAGCGTGAACATCTCCGCCTCCGTGCCGTTGGCGTTGCCGACAGACTCGTCGTGCAACTTCGCGTACAGGGCGTCGGGATTCGTCGGCAGGTTGAGAGCAGGCGAGGGCGGTAGCTTCTCGGTGGCTGCGGGCGCATTGACCCGCGGCCGCCCGGCGGCAATCCAGAGCGCCCGGTCGCGAGAAGACAGGAACTCCGGCTTGCCGCTCGTCTCGTGGAGTAGCCCGCCGCTCGGGCCCTCCCAGAGCTCGCGGACCTTGGGACCGAGCGCAACCCACCCCTTGTCTCCGTCGATCACCAGGAAGGCCTGCACCGACTTCGTGTAGCGGAAGCGGTGGGCACCGATGGGCGCAGGGGCGGGCTGGCTTCCGGCCACCTTCGCGAACTTGCGCAAGACGGGCGCAGCCGATGCGTTGCCGTCGCCGTGAAGGCCGACGCCGACGAGCGCAGCTGTTGCACCCGCTGCCGCGAGCCCCGCCGCGGGCACCAACAGGCGGCGCCGTCTCGCCGACCCGCTGCGGCGCATGTGGCGCAGGAGCCGCCCGCGCGCACGGCCGCGGGCTTCCTCGCTCGGCTCGGCGATCTCGAAGGGCAGCGAACGGAGCAGATCGAGCTCAGCCATTGTTGGGAGCCTCCTGAGGTCGGTGGGAGTCGAGGTTCGGTCCGCGCAGCCGAGCGCGGCCACGCGAGATGCGCGAGCGCACGGTTCCGATCGGGACGCCGAGGGCAACGCCGATCTCCTCGTAGGAAAGGTCGGCCCAGGCAAGCAGCAGCAAGGGTTCCCGCTCGCGGCGGGGGAGGGCTCGCAGCGCTGCGGCGAGCTCGGCCGCCACCGGCGGGGCGAGGTCGCCGCCGGCTTCGAACTCCGCGCTGCGTGCGTAGGCGTCGAGCCGGCGCCGCTCGCTCCGCCAGTGGCGCCGGAGAAGATTCGCGGCAATCCCGAGTAGCCACGGCCTGGCGTCCTCGCGGCTCGCGTCGTAGCGGCGGCGCCGGTCGAAGGCGCGCGTAAAGGTCTCGGCGGCGATCTCGTCGGCGAGATCCGGCCCGACGCGTCGCTGCGCGTACCCGTGCACGGCGTCGAAGTGGCGGTCGAAGAGCACCGCGAAGGCCTCCGGCTCGGCGAGCGAGTCGCCGATTGCCTGCGCGTCGGTCACACCCTCGATTGCCCGCAGCGCGGAGGAAAGTTCCGGCCGGCCGGCCACCGGCCGCGGAAGGCTCAGGTGCTCACGTTCTCCGAGCGCGGCCCGAGTTCTGCCGGCCGGGGTGCAGCGATCGGGGCCGCGGCCGGCAGCTCGAACAGGAAGGTCGAGCCCTCCCCGGCCTTCGACTCGAGCCAGATGTGCCCGCCCATCCGACTGACGAGCTCGTTGCAGATGTAGAGCCCGAGCCCGGTGCCGCCGACGCCGCGCGTCATGTGGGGATCGACGCGGTAGAACTTCTCGAAGACGCGGCTCTGCTCCTCGGCCGGAATCCCGAGCCCTTCATCCCGCACATGGAAGAGCACGTTCTCCTCGTGCGCCTCGACACCGAGCTCGACCCGGCCGCCGTCCGGGGAGTACTTGATCGCGTTCTCGACGAGGTTCACGAGTACCTGCCGGACCTTGTCGCGATCGGCTTCGACCAGCGGCAAATCGTCGGGCACTCGACCTTCGACGTGAACGCCGGGAGGCGCGTAGGCACGCGTCGCCTCGACAACGCGGTCGACGAGTTCGGAGGCGGCGAACGGCTCGGCTTGGAGGTCGAGCCGCCCGGCGTCGAGCTGGCTGGCGAGCAGGATCTCGTTGACGATCCGGCCGAGACGCTCCGACTCGTCGGCGATCAGCGAGACGAACCGGTCGCGGCCGCCCTCGTCGAGGGCGAAGTCGTGGCGGAGCAGCGTCTGGGCGGCGCCGTAGACCGCCGCCAGCGGCGTCCGCAGCTCGTGCGAGGCGGTCGCGATGAAGCTCGCCTTCAGCTCCTCGAGCTGCCGGACATCGGTCATGTCTCGGAACGCGTAGACCGTCCCGCCGAAGAACTGGACCCCAGCGATGGCAATCCAGCGCTCTCCTCGCTCGGTCTCGATCGGAATGACGACCTCGGGGTGTCCCGGATCGGGCGTCGCAGCGATCGGCACCGAATCGACAGCTTCCTGCCAACCGGGGATCGCATCGGCGGCGGCCCGCCCGACGATGTCTCCGGCGCGGATCGCAGTGATCCCCTCGGCGGCGGGGTTCCAAAGACGGACGGTGCCGCTGCGATCGAGCAGCAGAACGCCGTCGGCGACGTGGGCGAGAACACGTGCCGCGTCGGCGCGCTGCTCGACCTCCGCATACAGCCGCGCCCGATCGACAGCGAGCGCGATCCGCCCGGCGATGTCCTCTACGAGCGCAAGGTCGTCAGCGCCGTACGCCTGTTCACGCGTGGTCCGAGCGACAGTGATCGCGCCCAGCGAGCGCCCGCGGGCGCGGAGCGGACAGCAGATCACGGTGCTGGGGTCGATCCCGGCGAGGAACCCACCGGGGTCCTGGCCGTTGGAGCGCGCGCCCAATGGGGGCACGACCTGCGGCGTCCCGCCGCTCGCGACCACCGAGCGGACGGTGTCGTCCGGCTCCTGCGCAGGGGCGCCGTCAGTCTCGGCGCTCCGCGGCTCGGCGCGGGCGACGGCAAGGCGCTTCAGCGGCGCGCCTTCTTCGGCCAGGTCGACGAGACACCAGTCGCCGAAGTCGCGGACGACGAGCGCGGCGGTCCGCTCGATCGCCGCCTTGTAGTCGAGCGACGCTGCCGCCTCGGCGATCTCGCGAAGCAGGTCGAGCCTGCCTTGCCGTTCGGTCGTCTCGGCTCCCGCCGCTCGCTCCGCCGCCACCAGCCGATCACATTCCTTCTCCGCGCGCTTCCGCTCGCCGATGTCGACGAGGAAGCTCTCTCCGAAGAGCGGGCGACCGTCTCGCCTTGCGATCGTCGTTGCGTGCTCGCGCAGCCAGACGACTTCGCCGTTCCGAGCGAGCACCCGGTATTCAGTCTCAAACGGCGTGCCGTTCTCGTTGGCGCGCGCGATCTCGTCGAGGACGCGGTCGCGATCGTCGGGATGGAGAATCCTCGCCAGCAGCTCGCCGTTCCACTGGTCGGACGGGTAGCCGAGCTTCGGCTCGATCTGCGGGCTGACGAGCCGCGTATCGTTGCGATCGCCGACCGCATAGATCCAGGTCACGAGCGGAAGGCTGTCCGTCAGGTCGCGGTACTTGCGGTCGGCGTCGGCCAGGTCCTCGTGAACTCGACGCTGCGCGGCCAGGCGATCCGCCTCCCGACGATCGAGTCGTCTCGCCAGCAAGCCCGCGATTAGCGCGACCGCCAGCGAGAGCGCAGCCGCGATCTCGAGCTCCAGGGCGAGGCGCCCGACGAAGAAGAAGGGCGCCGTGACGGCAGCCGTCACGATCAGACAGACGGCGGCCACGAACCATGGACGCGAGGTGAACGACCTCGATTGAGACACTGGACCCGCGGCAGCCTAACTCGGTCGGACGGGAGTCACAACTACAAGTGTCAAACGGCGACCCTTGCGACCGCAAACGACCGGCGCAGGCGGACGAAGAGCGCCTCCAGCGCCAACGGCGCATTGACGTTGAACTCGGCAAAATTGCGCCAGGCCTCGCGGGCGAGCTCGGCCGCCTGCTCCGCGCCGGCGAGGCGCTCGAGCGAGGCGTCCTCGTGCAGCTCGTCGGTGTGGTCGCAGTGGACTGCCGTCTCGGCGCCCGCCGCGAAGGCGACGAGATCGCGGTACCAAGCAGCGATTTCCTCCAGCGCCGCGAGCAACTCTTCGCGCTCGGCGCCGCGCGCGGCGCGGCGCAGCCGCTGCTCCGTCTCCCGCTCCGTCAGCTCGAGCCCCTCGAGGCCGCCCTCGGCGGCTTCGCGCGCCTGCTTCGCGCGCGCGCGCGAGCCCGCGACAACGATTTCCGCCGCTGCGGCGGCGTCGAACTCGGGCGCGAGGTAGGTCGAGCGAGCCAGCCGCAGCCGCTCGATGCGGCGCTTCGCGGCGGCGTCGTCGAGCAGCAGCGCCGCGCGGTCGAGCCTGCCTGCGGCGACGCGGGCGATCGCCGTCGCCTCGTCGGCCGGCAGCTCCGGCGCTTGGGCCATGATGGCCTCGCGAACCGTGCGTTCGGACAGCCGCCTAAACGGGATCGGCTGACAGCGCGAGCGAACCGTCTCCGGCAGCGAGCCAAGCTCGTCGGCGACGAGCACGATCACAGCGTAGGCCGGCGGCTCCTCGAGGTCCTTGAGCAGCGCGTCCGCCGCCTCCTCGTTCATTGCATGTGCTCCGAAGATCAGGTAGACGCGATAGTCGGCCTCGAACGGCCGCATGTGCAGGTCGTGCCTGAGCGCTCGGATCGCGTCGATCCGGATCTGGTCGCCGAGCGGCTCGAGGGCGTAGAGGTCTGGGTGCGAACCGCGTTCCACTCGCCGCGCGTCCCCCAGGAGCTCCGCGGCGAACGCCGTCGCCAACGCCCGCTTGCCGACACCCGGCGGCCCGTGGAAGAGGTACGCGTGCGCGAGTCCGTCGTCGAGCGCGGCGCGGAGCAGGCGCTTGGCTTCGGGCTGCTCAGAGACTTTCTCGAACGCGTCCAAAGATCTCCTTGGCAATCTCGGCGGGCGGGCGGCTCCCGTCTACCGCCTCGATCCGCTGCGGGAAGGTTTCCGCGAGCTGACGATAGGCGACAGCGACCTCACGCCGGAACCCCTCGTCCTCCTGCTCGATCCGGTCGCGGTTGCCGCCGACCCGTTGCGCCGCTTCGACCGGGTCGATCTCGAGGAGGAAAGTGCGGTCCGGCAGCCGGTCGCCGATCGCCGGCAGGTTGAGTTGAAGCACCCGTTCGACGCCGAGGCCGCGGGCGACCCCCTGGTACGCCAGCGAGGAGTCGAGGTAGCGGTCGCAGATCACAACGGCCTCGTTTTCCAGCGCCGGGGCGATCACTTGGTCGACAAGCTCGGCGCGGGCCGCCGCGAAGAGCGCCGCCTCGGCCCAGGCCGAGATCCCGTCGCCGTTGAGGAGGAGCTCGCGCACGTGCTCACCGAGCGGTGTCCCGCCGGGCTCCCGCGTCGTCACCACGTCGCGGCCGGTGCCGCGGATCGCCTCGGCGAGCAGCTCGGTCTGGGTCGATTTCCCCGAGCCGTCGAGGCCCTCGAACGTGATGAACATCCACAACCTAGGATACGGAGCCTTGCGGGCGATGGTGACAGGCGGGGCGGGCTTCATCGGCTCGCATGTCGCGGCGACGCTGCTCGCCCGCGGCGACGAGGTGCACGTGCTCGACTCGCTCGTCACGGGCAGCCGCGAGAAAGTGCCCGCCGGCGCCGAGTTGCACGTCGGCGACATCCGCACGGACGCCGGGGCGCTGTTCGAGTCGGTGCGGCCGGAGCTCTGCGTCCACCTCGCCGCCCAGGCCGACGTCGGCACCTCGGTCGAGCGGCCCGATTACGACGCCGAGGTGAACGTGCTCGGGACGGTGCGAGTGCTCGAGGCGGCGCGGGCGCACGGCACGCACGTCGTCTTCAGCTCGACCGGCGGGGCGATCTACGGCGAATGCGACGGCCCGGCGGCGGAGGATGCACCGCGGCGCCCGATCTCGCCGTACGGCATCTCGAAGCTCGCAGGTGAGGAGTACGTCGGCGGCTGGAACCGGCTCTTCGAGACCGGGCACGTCTCGCTGCGGTTCGCGAACGTCTACGGGCCGCGGCAGGAGGCGAGCCTCGAGGGAGGCGTGATCGCGATCTTCCTCGAGCGACTCGCCGCCGGCGAGGAGACGACCATCTTCGGCGACGGCGAGCAGAGGCGCGACTTCATCTACGTCGGCGACGTGGTTCGCGGCGTGCTGGCCGCGATCGGCCACGCCGGCGGCGTCTACAACATCGGCACCGGGGTCGAGACGTCGATCAACGAGCTGCACGCCGTTTGCCGCCGAGTGACCGGCGTCAACCGCGCGCCGGCATACGCAGAGGCGCGGCCGGGTGACGTCCGCCGTAGCGTGACCGACCCTGCGTTGGCCGAGCGCGAGCTCGACTGGCGAGCCGAGCAGTCGCTCGAGGACGGCCTCAGGCTGACCTGGAAAACCTTGCAGGAGGCCGCGGCCGGGTAGCGAACTCGACGCTCCCGTGGAGCACGCAGTCCCGTTCGAGGCCGTCCGGCCGTGGCGAACCGCCGCGATCCTCGCGAGCGGAGTCGCCGCGCTCGAGCTGCTGGCGCTGATCGTCGCGGGGACCGTGCTGCTCGGACATTCCGTGGTGAGCCACGGCGCACGAGCTGCGGCGAAGCCGGCCGCGAGCAAGCCCGCGACGACGAAGCCGTCGCTTCAAGCTCGGCTGCCGCGGGCGAAAACGCGCATCGTCGTCCTGAACGGAAACGGCGAGGCCGGCGCCGCCGCGGCCGAGGCGACCGCCGTCCGCGCGCGCGGGTACAAAATTAACGCCGTGGGCAACGCGCCGCGGCCCTCCCAGGGCCCGACGCTCGTCATGTACCGCCCCGGCTTCGCCGCGGAGGCGCATCGCCTAGCCCGCGACGCCGGCATCGGCCTCGTCACCGCCCTCGACGGCCTCAAGCCGAGCAGCCTCCGGCGAGCGCAGCTGGTGATCGTGCTCGGCTCCTCGTAGACGCGTCCTCATAGGCCGTGGCCCAACGTCTCGTTCGCAAATTGCGGCGGATTTGTTGCAGTTGCCATGTCCGTGCGCGCCAGTTCGTGGGGACAGTCCTCAAAGGATGACGGCGCGGCATCGCCGCGAGCCTCCGCCACGACGTGCATCATCGGTCGCCGTGAACGACCCCAAGCAAGCCGAGATCGACTACCCGGCCGCGATCGGCGAAGAGGGGCGCGCCTGGCTGAAGAACAAGCCGTTCCACCACGAGCCGCGGATGACGGCGCGGCTGCTCATCGACTTCGGCCACATCCTCCAGATCCTTGACCTGCACGCCGGCATGAGCCTGGTCGAGCTCGGCTGCGGCTCCGGCTGGATGACCCGCTTCGCCGCCCGCCACGGTCTCCACGCCCACGGCTACGACATCGCGCCGGAGATGATCGCGATCGCCCGTGAGCTCGCGGCCCAGGAAGGCATCGAAGCCAAGTTCGACGTCGCCGACATGGAGACGCTCGACCTCGAGCAACGCTTCGACAGAGCGCTGCTCTATGACGCCCTGCACCACAGCCGCCATGCAGACCTCGTGCTCGCGACCGCCCGCAAGGCGCTCCGCCCCGGCGGTCGTCTCCTGCTCGTCGAGCCGAACTGGAAGCACCGCTTCCAGGGCCGCGACGCGAGCGACGAGTACGGCGTCACCGAGATGGGCTACTCGCCGCGCCGGCTCAAGCGCTTGCTCAAGGAAGCCGGCTTCACCGAGATCACCCGCTTCCACAACAACCGCAAGCGCCTCTTCTCGAACCGGCCCGGCGAAATCGCCGCCCACCTCGCCGAGCCGTTCGTCTACCGCGCCCTCGGCCTCTTCTGGACGCAGACCTGGCTGCGGGCTACTTCTCCGTAGCGAGCGAGGCGGCGTAGGCCCCGGCCAGCCCGAGGGGGTCGCGAGCCGCCGCCTGCCGGGCGTCGAAGAGCGCCAGCTTCGGGCCGGCGATCCGCTCGAGCAGCTGCGCCCGGTAGTACCACGGCTGCCAGTTGTCCGGCTCGATCGAGATCGCCTTCGAGAAGAGCCGCCCCGCCGCGGCGGTGTCGCCGCGCGCCGCTTCCGCCGTCCCCCACGC
The DNA here is from genome assembly GCA_005888315.1 of Actinomycetota bacterium. Classification (GTDB taxonomy): domain Bacteria; phylum Actinomycetota; class Thermoleophilia; order Gaiellales; family Gaiellaceae; genus 13-2-20CM-68-14. Next base: position 13,263 of record VAWH01000010.1, read on the forward strand.
GAGCAGCGCCTCAACCGAGACCGGATTCAGATCGTGTGCGCTGCGGGCGTCGGCCACGGCAGCGGCGTAATCGCGGCGGTCCAGTGCCGAGTAGGCGTCGTCGACGCGGCGTGACGCCAGCCAGGGCGAGGCAAGGGAGTACAAGGCCGCCGCTGCAAGAGCGCCCGCGGCAACCGCGAGCACCCCGCGCTGTGCCCGCACCCGCACGCGCGCCCTACGCCCTGCCGCCAGCAGCACCCCGAGCACGGCGAACGCCGGCCCGGTCACGGCGACGAAGTCCCAGTCGAAATCGACCACGGAGTGCACGGCGTAGGCGAACAATCCGACCACCAGCGCGGCCGCCGCGAGCCGGTCCTCTCCCTCAAGCCGGCGCAGCGTTTCGACAAGCGCGCCGGCGCCGGCGAGCACGATCCCGAGAAAGAGGATGAAGCCGACGATCCCGGTCTCGCTCAGGAACTGGAGCGGCAAGTTGTGCGGCTCGGTCGCGACCGTCCCGTCCACCCGCAGCTTCCGGTGCGTGAGCTCGAACGTGCCCGCGCCCGTGCCGACCGCCGGGTGCGCGCGCCACGCCTTCCACGCTTCCTGCCACCAGTTCCAGCGGCTCGTCGAGGCAAACGAGCCGAGGTGACCGGGCCCGCTGACCGCGGCCGGCGAGGCCGCCGGCTCGTTGAACTTGTGCCAGATCTTCTTCGGCGTGATCCCGGCGGCGATCAGGCCGCCGATCCCGACCACCACCGCGGCCACGGCGGCCGCGACGCCGGCCCGCCCGAGCCGCACCCGCCAGGCTTCGGCAAGTGGCCGCCGCCGCTCGTACCGAGAGAGCCAAAGCGCGCCGACGAACGCGCCGACGCCGCCGAGCACAAGCGCGAGCCCGAACCAGCGCCCATCGTGCACCTGCAGCGAGCGCGGCTGCGCGTCCTTGGTCAGCCCCGGCCGGGAGAACGCCCAGCCCGCGACCGCCAGCGTCGGCACGAGCGCGACCCCCAGCGCCGCTGCGCTCTCGGTCCTCGGCCGGCCGATCGCGAGCCACGCCGCAACGGCAACGATCGCGACCGCGACGCCGCCGCGCGAGAAGGTGAGCAGCAGCGCCACGAGCGCGGCGTAGAGGTAGACGACAGCCACCCCGCGCAGCCAGTCCGGCCGCGAGCGCGGCGCCGCAATCCACAGCGCCAGCGGCAGCGCGAACACGGTCAGCAGCGCCAGCACATTCCAGTAGCCGATCGGGCTGCTCAGGCGCGCGACGCGCTCGGTTTCCGCGGAGAGCCGCGGAAAGATCTTCGTCCCGAGTGCGGTGCCGATCGCCGCCGCCGTCGCGAGCGCCAGCCATCCCGCCGCGAACCTCGGCGCCCGCCGCAGCGACCCCACGGCAAGCCCAAGCACGAAGAAGGCCAGGTAGACGAGCGCACGGTTGACGTAGTTCCAGGTCCGATCGGGCTCGATCGACCAGAGCAGCGAAAGCCCCTGCCAGCCGACGAAGGCGGCGAAGCAGCTCGCCGTCGCCAGGCCCAAGACGGTCAGCTCCGGCACCGCCAGGGTCCCCACCGTCGCGGAGACGGCGGCCGCCGCGGCGAACGCGATTGCGAGCCCGCCGATCCAGATCAGCGGATCGTCCGAAGAGCCGTTGCTGAAGAGCACAGCCGAGACGACGACTGCTGCCGAGAACCCGGCCAGTAGCGGCAGCGGAGCGAACAGCGCTTGCGGCCGATTCGAGACGTCGAGCCTCTTCGCCCGGCGCTCGGGGGCGTTGCGCATCGTGGCCGAGGCTACCGCAACCTCCTGGCGGTTTGGTCGTCCTAACAAACGGCTAACTCCCGTCCGCAAAACTTTGGAAATGCGCCGTCTGCTCCTCGTCGCGCTCGCCGCTGCCGTCTGCCTGCTAGCCGCGAGCCCCGCCGCCGCCCATGCGGGAACCCCGTGCTGGCGGAACGTCATCACCGACTGGACGAAGGACGGTCAGATCAACGGCCATTACTCGCGGCACTGCCTGCGCCAGGCCTATCGGAAAGTGCCACCGGATCTCGCGGACTACTCGTCGATCCTGGACGACATCAGCGCCGCCCTCATCGGCGGCGGTGGCGGCACCACCAAGAACGGCCCGAACGGCGGTGCCGGTAACGGGACGAACAGCGGCAAGCTGGGCGCGTCCGAAGCGAAGCGACGCGCGGAGCTGGCCGTGCCCCACGCCGGCAAGTCGGAGTCGATCCCCGACAGGTCGCGGACGCTCCCGCTCCCCCTTCTGATCCTGGCCGCCGTCACGCTCGCGGCGTTGCTCGCCGCCGCCTCGCCACCGGTGGTTCACCGGGTCCGGGCGCGCTTCGCGGGACCGCGGCCGGCGCCGCAAGCGGACCGTTCCTAGCACCCGATTCCGTCCGATCCGCGTCCTAATCTGATCGGTCCGCTCGACTGTCGCCCGAACGCGGCAGGCCGGCGTAGACAACTAACCTTAGGAGGGGAAGATGGCGTCGGCAGAAGGCACTGAGAGCGCAGCAGTAGCGACCGAGCAGTACGTGAACACAGTCGCTGACAGGACCGCGGGAGCGGCCGTCAAGCGCTACTTCACGATCCCCGGCCGCGACCCGTTCGAGGAGCTCGAATGGGAACTGCGCGACGCCTTCATCGCCGGCAAGGACAAGCCGACCTTCGAGCAGCAGGGCGTCGAGTTCCCCAAGTTCTGGAGCCAGACTGCGACGAACATCGTCGCCCAGAAGTACTTCCGCGGCCGCATGTCCTCGCCCGAGCGCGAGCGGAGCGTCAAGCAGATGATCGGCCGCGTCGTCGACACGATCGCCGGCTGGGGCCGCGACGGCGGCTACTTCGCGACCGAGGACGAGGCAGAGACTTTCGAGGCCGAGCTCAAGTTCATCCTGGTCAACCAGCTCGCCGCCTTCAACTCGCCGGTCTGGTTCAACGTCGGCTTCGAGGAGAAGCCTCAGTGCTCGGCTTGCCAGCCATATCACGCCTTGGTGTCGACGCCAGAGGGAATGGTTCCCATCGGAGAACTCGTCGACGGCGAGCAGGTCGGTCGCGAGGTTTACGACGCGAGCGGAACGACTCGCATTGTCGCGGTCAAGCACAACGGCCGTAAGCCCGTCTATCGCGTCTCGTTGAGCAACGGAAGCTTTGTCGAGGCTACGCCTGACCACGTCGTGAAAACCGCGAGCGACGTGGGCTTCTCATGGCTCCGGGTCGATCAGCTGCGGACGGGCATGAAGATGCAGCACTTCCCCCTGCGAGTTCGAGAACTCGCTGGAGTAGGCGGCTCAGCCGACGCAGCTGGTCTGGAATGGACGGAATCGTTCACCCAGGAAGAGATCGTCTCGATCTCAGAGTGCGGCGTCCAGGACGTCTACGACATCCAGACTGAGTCCGGCGAGTACCTCTCCAACAACGTCGCCGTCCATAACTGCTTCATCCTCTCGATCGACGACTCGATGGAGTCGATCCTCGACTGGATCCGCCGCGAGGGCGTCATCTTCCGCGGCGGCTCGGGCTCCGGCGTCAACCTCTCCAAGCTTCGCTCCTCCAAGGAGCAGCTCTCCAAGGGCGGCTACGCCTCCGGGCCGGTGTCCTTCATGCGCGGCGCCGACGCCTCCGCCGGCACGATCAAGTCGGGCGGCAAGACCCGGCGCGCCGCGAAGATGGTGGTCCTCGACGTCGACCACCCGGACATCGAGGAGTTCATCTGGTGCAAGGCGCGCGAGGAGCAGAAGGCGCGCGTCCTCGAGCAGGCCGGCTACGACATGTCGCTCGACTCACCGGACTGGGCTTCAATCCAGTACCAGAACGCGAACAACTCGATCCGCGCCACCGACGCCTTCATGGAGGCTGTCGAGAACGGCGCCGAGTGGAACCTGACCGCGCGCACCGACGGCGCGGTCGTCGAGACCGTCGATGCGCGGAAGCTGATGCGCGACATCGCCGAGGCGGCCTGGCAGTCGGCCGACCCGGGCGTCCAGTACGACACGACGATCAACAAGTGGCACACGCTGCCGAACACGGCCCGGATCAACGCGTCCAACCCGTGCTCGGAGTACATGTCCATTGACGACAGTGCGTGCAACCTCGCCTCGCTGAACCTGATGAAGTTCCGCCGCGAGGACGGCGAGCTCGACGTCGAGGCCTTCGAGCACGCGGTCGACACCGTCTTCCTCGCGCAGGAGATCGCCGTCGGCTACTCCTCGTACCCGACGCCCGAGATCGAGCGGAACGCGAAGGCCTACCGCCAGCTCGGCCTCGGCTACGCGAACCTCGGCGCGTTGCTGATGTCGCGCGGCCTGCCCTACGACTCGGACGAGGGTCGCGCCTACGCGGCGGCGATCACGGCGCTGATGACCGGCCGCGCCTACCGCAAGTCAGCCGAGATCGCGGCGCGAATGGGCGCCTTTGCCGGCCACCAGCCGAACGCGGCGCCGATGCTCGGCGTCATGTCGATGCACCGCGCGGCAGTCGGCAACATCGAGCACACCGAGTCGGTACCGGCCGACCTGCTCGGCGCTTGCCGGAAGGCCTGGGACGACGTCCTCGACCTCGGCGAGGTGCACGGCTACCGGAACGCCCAGGCGACCGTTTTGGCCCCGACCGGAACGATCAGCTTCATGATGGATTGCGACACGACCGGGGTCGAGCCCGACTTCTCGCTCGTCAAGTCGAAGAAGCTCGTCGGCGGCGGCGAGATCACGATCGTGAACAAGACCGTGCCGATGGCGCTCGACAAGCTCGGCTACGCGCCGGACGAGGTCAAGGAGATCGAGGCCTTGATCGACGAGCGCAACACGATCGTCGGCGCGCCGTACGTGAAGAGCGAGCACTACCCGGTGTTCGACTGCGCGATCGGCGACCGCGCGATCCACTACACGGGCCACGTGAAGATGATGGGCGCCGTCCAGCCGTTCATCTCCGGCGCGATCTCGAAGACGGTGAACCTGCCCGAGACCGCGACGGTCGACGAGGTGGCGCAGCTCTACAGCGAGAGCTGGAAGCTCGGCGTCAAGGCGATCGCGATCTACCGCGACAACTGCAAGGTCGCGCAGCCGCTGTCGGGCAAGGCCGACGCGTCGCAGACGCTGCCGGTCGGCGCGCCTGCGGTCTCCGCGCCGCCCGTGCCGCTGACGCAGCGGAGGCGATTGCCCGAGGAGCGCACCGAGGTCGGCCGCAAGTTCCGAGTCGGCGATCACGAGGGCTACATCCATGTGGGGCTCTACGACGACGGAACGCCCGGCGACATCTTCGTCGACATCGCCAAGGAGGGCACCGCACTGGCCGGCCTAATGAACTGCTTCATGATCGCCGTCTCGATCGGCCTCCAGTACGGCGTGCCGCTCGAGGTCTGGGTCTCGAAGTTCGCCCACATGCGCTTCGAGCCGAGCGGGATGACGAACGACGCCGACATCCGGATCGCGAAGTCGATCCCCGACTATGTGTTCAGGTGGATGGGCAAGAAGTTCCTGGACGTCGAGCAGCAGGAAGAGGTCGGGATCCTCTCGCCGGAGGTGCGGGCGCGGCTAGCGGCGTCATACGCGGGCGGGGAGGAGAAGCCGGCTACGGAGGCCGGTGCTTCCGAGGCGGCCCCGCCAGGCCAGACCGCCCTGTTCAACAACTGGGAGGACGCCGTCGAGTGCGCCAAATGCGGCGGGCGGATGGTGCGGACTGGCAGCTGCTACACGTGTCGGGACTGCGGGACTAACACCGGCTGCAGTTAAGGCAGTTAAGGCGTAAGTCGCGCCAGGCTGCCGTCGCCCACGCAGTGCCCGGCCATGCCGTGCCTACGGACGCCTCGACGCCGTCGACGTCGAGGGGCCGGGTGACGAGCTCCGGCCGCCGGTCGAGCATTCCGTTGAAGGTGCCGCGCGCCGCCTCGTAGCCGTGTCATCGGATGCGATCACGGGACTCTGAGGTCGGCGACCGACGACATCAGCCGAGCCTACGGTCGAATGATCAGTCGTCGTCGCAAGCCACGTTGACGTAGCCGGAGCGGAACGGCCTTGCCTGACCGGACGCCGTGTCCCACGCATGCCGCCAGACGCAGCCGGTGTCGTTCGTCAACAGGTGGATCGAGACAGAGGTCTCCGCAGACGTGGTCCGTACGCGATGGATGTCGTCGCGCGGTGGGATCAGGGCGTAGAAGTCGCCCGGCTCGAGCGAACGCTGCTCGACGAGTTCGAGCGCCCCGCCGCGCTGCGCGTAGATCTCTTCGTCCTGGGTCCCGCGATACAGGCCGACTAGCCCCCAGGCGAGGTGGTCGTGGATGGGCGTCTCCGAGCCCGGCGGCACCACGAGCGAGAACAACGACAGCGAGCCGTCGTCGCCGCGATAGAGGAGCCATTGGCCGATCCCGCCGCCCATACCGCTTGCCGGCGCCGCGGCCTGATACTCGTCCGGGAGCCACCTCGAGTCGGCGAGCAACTCGGCGAACCGAGGCTCGATCGCCGCGCAGGCGTCCTGCGGAGAGGTAACGCCAGCGATTGCCGCCTGCACTTCGGCAACGAACCCCCGCATGACCGGCGTGTCGAGGACGAACTCGGCGATCCGGTCATCGTCTCGCTCGCTCGCCGGTAGCGCAAGCGGCGAGCGTGCCCTCGTCATTCCGTCAGGGCGTGAGAGGATCAGTACCCCGTGGGCTGGGCCGAGTTCACGAAGGACGACGACGCGCCGATCGCCGGCCTTCGCGCGGGTAACGGGCCGCCGGTTCTCCTCTTGCACGGCGGGCCCGGCCCCGGCTTCGACTACCTGCGCGATCTCGCCGAGGAGCTCGCGGAAGAGAATGACGTCGCGTGGTACCAGCAGCGGGGACAGGCCCCGTCAGCCGTCGATGGGCCGCACACGGTTGCGACCGACGTCGACGACGCCCAACGCGTCCTCGACGCGCTGGGCTGGGACAGAGCCTACGTGGTCGGTCACTCCTGGGGCGGCCACCTCGCCCTGCACGTTGCCGAAGCGATGCCCGACCGCCTCCTCGGTGTCCTCAGCGTCGATCCGCTCGGGGCGGTCGGCGACGGTCGTTGGCCGGAGTTCGACGAGGAAATCTTCCGGCGGACGCCCGAGTCGGTGCGCGACCGCGCGCGCGCGCTCGACGAGCTAACGACCAAGGGCGACGCCGATGATGCCCTCGCACTCGAGGGGATGCGGCTCGTGTGGCCTGCATACTTCGCCGATCCAGAAGGCGCTCCGCCAATGCCGGAGCTGCGG
>VAWH01000057.1:0-15010 GCA_005888315.1 Actinomycetota bacterium
GCCTGGTCACGCTCGCGCTCTCGCAGTTCATCGTCCCCGACCAGCTCTATCCCTGGCTGAACCTCGTCTCGGGTGTGCTCGTCGTCGCGATCGGCGCCACGGTCTTCCGCAGCCGCTTCCGGCACCGGCATCCCCACACCCACGGCCCTGGCCACGACCACCATGGCCATGCCTCGGGACCTGGTCCCGAGACAGGTCCGAGCCGCGGCTCGCTGATCGCGGTCGGCATCTCCGGCGGCCTGCTGCCCTGCCCCTCGGCGCTCGTCGTGCTGCTCGCGGCGATCTCGCTGCACCGAGTCGCCTTCGGGATGTTGCTGATCGTCGCCTTCAGCGCCGGGCTCGCGTTGAGCATCACCGGCATCGGCCTCGTCGCCGTCTTCGCCAAGCAGATCTTCAAGCGGGCGAGCTTCGACGGGCGGCTCGTGCGCCTGCTCCCGGCCGCCAGCGCCCTCGTCATCCTCGCGGCCGGGCTCGCGATGACCGTGAGAGCACTCCCCAAGGTCAGCTGAGATGTTCGGCCTCGACACCTGGCTCGCGCACTTCTCGGACGGGGCGACGCTCGGGCTCGTGGTTGTGGTCGCCGTCGTGCTCGGCCTTCGCCACGCCGCGGACCCCGACCACCTGGCCGCGGTGACGACGCTGATCGCAACCGGTCGCGACCGCGCCGCCCGGACGGCGGCGCGCCTCGGACTCGCCTGGGGAATCGGCCACGCGACGAGCCTGTTCGCCTTCGGGCTGCCGATCGTCGTCTTCAAGGCATACCTCCCGGCGGGCGTGCAGGCGGCCGCCGAGACGAGCGTGGGCGTGATGATCGCGCTGCTCGCGCTCTGGCTGCTTTTCCGCTGGCACCGGGGACTCTTCCACCTGCATCACGACCACGGCGGCGCCCACGCCCACGGCGCCCGCCGGCGCTTCCGCACCCGCTCGCCGCTGCAGGCGTTCGGGATCGGCCTAGTGCATGGGATGGGCGGCAGCGCCGGTGTCGGCGTGCTGCTGCTGGCGTCGATCCACGACCGCGGCATCGCAGTCGTCGCCCTTGGGCTCTTCGCGTTCTCGACAGCAGTCTCGATGGCCGCACTCTCGACGGGTTGGGGGCTGACGCTCGCTTCCTCCCCGATGCGGACCTCGCTCGGGCGGCTCGCTCCCGTGCTCGGCTGCACGAGCCTCGCCTTCGGCGTCTGGTACGCGCTCGCGGCGCTCAGCCTCGCGCCGTACTACCTCTGAGAGTCCTGTGGTATCCCTGACGCGAAACCGAATGGACGACGGTTCGCTGCACGAGCTCTCGGCCGCCTATGCGCTCGACGCGCTCGACGGTGACGAGCTCAAGACCTATGAGGCGCATCTCGCCGGCTGCGAGCGCTGCCGCGCGGACGTGGCCTCGTTCCGCGAGACCGCCGGGGCGCTCGCCTACGACGTCGACCTGCCGCCGGTGCCCGAGACCCTGGAGCGCCGGATCCTCGAGTCGGCTCGGGCCGAGCGCCCGAACGTCGTTCCACTGCCGCGACGCTGGGTGATCCCCGCCGCAGGCGTGAGCGTTGCCAGCGTGGCCGCCGCGATCGTGCTCGGGATCTGGGTCGTGCACCTTTCGAATTCACTGGACAAGCAGAGGTCGAGGAACAGGTCGCAGAACGCCATCGTCTCGATCCTCTCCGACTGCAAGATGACGCCTGCCGAGGGCGCGAGCGCCAGAGTCTGCATCGCGCCGACACGTAAGGCCGTCCTCGCGGTCGACAACCTCGAGTCGGCCGGCCCCGGCAAGACCTACGAGGCGTGGGTGATCGCCGGGAGGCGCGTCCAGCCCGCCGGGCTCTTCCGCGGCGGCGCCGGCCGGAGATATCTGCGGCTGACGAAGTCGGTGCCGATGCGCGCGACGGTAGCGGTCACGCGCGAGAAGGCCGGCGGCGTCTCCGCCCCGACGGGCGCGATCCTGCTGCACGCGGATGTGAAGCCGAGCTAGTGCCTTATCCAGCAATACATGCCGGTTTCTGGAAGAGGCACCTATGAGCGACCGGGGAGAGGGAGGCGTGATCTCGCTCCGCGGGCGGCGTCGCGAGCGTTCGCAGACCGCACGTGAGCTTGCGCATCTGTCGGACGAGGCGGTGCTGGCGCTGATCGCGCGCGCAGACGACCAGGCGCTTGCCGAGCTCTACCGCCGCTTCGGCCGGCTGGCCTACGGCCTTGCGTTCCGGATCCTCCGCGACGACGCCTTGGCGCAAGACGCAGTGCAGGACGCCTTCCTCGGCGTCTGGCGAGCCGCCGGCAGGTTCACCGCGGAGCGGTCGAAGCCGAGCACGTGGCTGCTGACGCTCGTCCACCGCCGCGCGGTCGATCTCGTCCGCCGCGAGGAGCGCCGGCGCACCGAGCCCCTCCAGCCCGAAAGTGAATTCGCGGGTGCCGAGGCGGCCGACGAAGCGGAGCTCGCAACCCGGCGGCAGACGATCCGCGAGGCGCTGCGCCAGCTCCCCTCGGAGCAGCGAGAAGCGATCGAGCTCGCCTACTACGGGGGCTACACGCAGTCGGAGCTCGCCGAGCGCCTCGGCCAACCGCTCGGCACGATCAAGAGCCGCATGTTCACCGGCCTGGCGCGCCTCCGCGACACACTCGGCGAGGACGCGCGCGCTCAGTTCGGGCCGGGCTAGAACGACGAAGGCGGCCGCGCGGGCCGCCTTCGCCATCGAGAGAGGCGGGAGAGACTACTTCTGCTTGGCCGTGCCCTCGATCGTCTTTTTGTCGCCGGAGCCGATCTCGATCCGGCGCGGCTTCGGCTGCTCGGGCTTCCTGACGTGCACCTCGAGCACGCCGTCGTGGAAGTCGGCGCTGATCGAATCTTCGGTCACGCCCTGCGGCAGACCGACGGTGCGCGAGAAACTGCCGAAACGCCGCTCGAAGCGGTAGAAGTTCTCCTCCGAGGCTTCCTGCGTCCGCTCGCGCTCGCCGGAGACGAGCAGCGCGCCGTCCTCGTACTCGACGGAGATCTTGTCTTCAGGGATGCCGGGAAGATCGAACGCATAGACGAGCTCGTCGTCCTTCTCCCAGACGTCGACGGCCGGCACCCAGGTCCGGGTCGAGGTCTCGCCGTCGCCGCTCATGACCGTGTTCATGAGCCGGCTCATTTCGTTCTGGAGCGTCGCGATCTCGCGGAACGGCTCCCAGCGAACCAGAGTCGCCATCTGTCCCTCCTTTCGTATTCGGTATCGCTATGACTTTCCCCAAAATATAAAACCTAAGCGTTTAAGTGTCAAGGCTGCGATCGAGTAGCATCGAAGCCGCTTGGTTACGGCGTCGGCGCAACTGAAGGGGCGCAGCTTCACGCGGGTCGCGGACTGGTCCGCAAGCGAGCTCGAGCGCGTCCTCGACCTCGCCGACGAGCTCAAGGAGCAGCAGAAGCGGCGCGAGCCTCACCACCTCCTCCCGGGCCGGACGCTCGGGATGATCTTTCAAAAGCCGTCGACCCGGACACGTGTCTCCTTCGAGGTGGGCATCGCGCAGCTCGGCGGCACCGGGCTCTACCTCTCGGCCGGCGACCTTCAGCTCGGCCGCGGCGAGACGCTCAAGGACACGGCGATGGTGCTCTCGCGTTACCTCGACGCGATCATGATCCGCACCTTCGCGCAGGCGGACGTCGAGGAGCTCGCTCGGAACGCCTCGATCCCGGTCATCAACGGGCTGACCGACAGCTCGCATCCGTGCCAGGCGCTTGCGGATGTGCTGACGATCCGCGAGCGGCTCGGCCGGCTCGAGGGCGTCACGGTGACCTACCTCGGCGACGGCAACAACGTCTGCGCCTCGCTGATGGTCGCTGCAGCGAAGCTCGGCATGAACTTCCGCGCGGCGACGCCGAGCGGCTACGAGCCGTCGAGCGAGGCTGTCGAGATCGCGCGCGAGGCCGCCGCAGAAAGCGGTGCGACGGTCGAGTTGCTGGCAGACCCGCGCGAGGCGGCAGCAGGCGCCGACGTTCTCTACACCGACGTCTGGACGAGCATGGGCCAAGAGGAGGAGCGCGAGCGGCGGCTCCGAGAGCTGGCCGGCTTCGGCATCGACCAGGAACTGCTCGACGTCGCTGGCACCAGCGCGATCGTCCTCCACTGCCTACCGGCGCACTACGGCGAGGAGATCGCCGAGGACGTGCTCTACGGGCCGCAGTCGGCCGTCTGGGACGAGGCCGAGAACCGCCTCCACGCCCAGAAGGCGCTGATGGCGCTCGTGATCTCCTGATCCCGTAGCCTCCCGGCTCGCGTGATCCCGCTCAAGGACAACGTTCCGACGCGGAGCTTCCCGGTCGTGACGGTCGGTTTGATCGCGGTCAACGTGCTCGTCTGGATCTGGGAGTGGAAAACGGGCGTCGACAAGGAGGTGATGCACTACGGCTACTACCCCTGCACGCTCGCAGGGCCGTGCGAACCGCAGCTCGTGCCACCTGACCACCTCTCCTGGTACGACGGGCTCTTCACGTCGATGTTCATGCACGGGAGCTGGTTCCACATCGGCGGGAACATGCTCTTTCTCTGGATCTTCGGCAACAACGTCGAGGACTCGCTCGGTCGCGTCCGCTTCTTCCTCTGGTACCTGGCGGCCGGGTTGGCGGCGTCGTTCGCGCAGACGTTCGTCACGTTGCAGTTCTCCGACCCGGCCGGCTCGAGCATCCCCAACATCGGCGCGAGCGGCGCGATCGCCGGCGTGCTTGGGGCGTACCTCGTGCTGCTTCCCGACGCGAGCGTGCTGACGCTCTTCTTCTTCGTTTTCATCTTCTTCTGGCGCCAGATCCCCGCCTTCCTCTTCCTCGGCATCTGGTTTCTGTTCCAACTCTGGGAGGGCGGCTTCTCGGTCCTGCACCCGGAAGCCGGCGGCGGTGTCGCCTTCTTCGCGCACGTCGGCGGCTTCGTTTTCGGGGCCCTGACGGTCGGGGTCGTCGCGCAGCGACGTCCCTTACGACCTGCGGTCGACCAGTGGACACGCTACTGACGTGGCTGGCAGTCGCGGCGGGCGTTGTCGGACTCGTCGTCGTGCTCATCTTCCTGCTCTCTCCGTTCTGGAATGACGAATCCGACACGTTCGTTTTCAAGAAACATGAAGACACTTCCTCAGATCAAGGCCGAGATCGACCGCGCGACGGAGCGCCGCGCCGAGCTCTGGCACGTGCTTTCGACCGGCCACGATTCCGACGTCGTAGCTGAGGTCAAAGAGCTCGAGGACCGCATCCAGCGTCTCTGGGACGAGGAGCGGATGCTCCGAGCCCACCTCCGCTTCGGCGACCGCGACGAGATCATCAAGCGAGCGCGCCACGAAGAGCGCTTGTCTCGCGCTGCTTAATCCCTGCCCTTCTCCCCCTGACAGAACCCGGCGGCCCGCAAGCCGCCGGTTCTGTTTCTACACTGAGGCCCGCACGGGGCGTTAGCTCAGCTGGGAGAGCGCCGGCTTTGCAAGCCGGAGGTCACCGGTTCGATCCCGGTACGCTCCACTCCCTTCGCAACGCCGCTCGCTTCGCGCGAGCATGACGACTTGCGAAGGATCACCTTCTAACGACAAGCCTGGTCGAAGCGGCCGCGCGGGCCGGCCGCGGCGGCGAATTGTTCCAAAGTCGACACACGTTTCCCTTGACAACATCAAGTGTCGGACACCGTACGCCACCCCTCGCGGCCCAGATCGCTTTTCCGAAGAAGGCGGCCCTATGCTGTCAGAGCATGAGCGAGCCGAGAGTCGACCGTCTCACCGCGAGTCAGCGTGACGCGCTCGCCGCCGAGCTTGCGGAGCTGGAAGGCCCGAAGCGCACAGCCGCGGTTGAGGCGATCAGGACGGCGCGCGAGCACGGTGACCTGTCGGAGAACTTCGAATACCACGCCGCGAAGGACGAACAGGGCTTGCTGGAGGCGCGCATCCGAACGCTCCGCTCGCGCCTCGACCACTCGGTGCTCGTCGAAGAGTCGGAGCTCGAGCGAGACAAGATCGGTGTCGGCTCAGCGGTGGAGATCGAAGACGAACAGGGCAACCGCATCCAGGGCGAAATCTCGAGCCTCGGCGGAAACGGCACGATCTCGCCCGACTCGCCGCTCGGCCGCGCCCTAGTCGGGCACTGCGTGGGAGACGCGGTCGACGTGGATGCCCCGCGCGGCAAGTGGATCGCACGAATCCTGTCGATTCGGCGTTCCTGAATACTTAGCCGCGCGTCAGTAGATATTGATCCGGTCGACCTCGAAGACGGCTGCTTCCAGGCAGCTCGCCGCGTCGTCGGCCGTGCACTGCTTGTAGGCGGGCGTCTGCGCCCAGACGCGGAGGTCGTGGCCTCCGCTCTTGACGCTGCTCCGCTTCTCGTACTCGGAGACGTATCGGTCGCGAGCTCGGTCGTACAAAGCGGTGATGCGGATCTCTCGCCCGTCGGTCGTCTCGAGGACGACACTGTGGTCGCCGATCGCATAGGCCGACGCGATCCGATCGAGGGCGGAGAGCTCTTCCCAATCAAGAGCTGACGCAGGGCCAGAGGATTGACCTGCCGGAGCACTCATCGGGACTCCCTTCTCAGCGGGAATGGAAAACCGCCCGCATGATACAGGTGCAACAAGACGGCGCCTCTCGCACCGAGGCTCGCCGCCGACGCCCTCGCGCCGGCGGCGCCCGGCATCTTCCGCAACCGCTGCGCGGCTTTAGACGGCCGCCAGCTCGCGAACCTGGGTGAGCCTGATGTTGTTGCCCGACGGATCGCGGAAGGCGGAGTCGATCCCGTAGGGCCGCTCCTCCGGCTGCTCGGAGAAATCGACGCCGCGCCCCTTGAGCTGCTCGTACGAGGCGTGGACGTCGTCGGTGGTCAGGAAGATCGTGCCCGTGAAGCCCTTCGCCATCAGGCTTCTCACCTGCTCGCCCGTCTCGGCGTCCATCACGGGCGGGCCGGGAATCGCCATCAGCACGATCGAGACGTCCTGGCCAGGCCATCCCACGGTCAGCCAGCGGAAGTTGCCCAGCTCGGGCACCGTCACGTCGGCGCGCATCTCCATGCCGACCTTTTCGGTGTAGAAGGCAAGCGCCTCGTCTTGGTCGTGCACCCAGAGCTGGGCGTTGGCGATCTTGATCATCGTGTTCCTCCAGAGTCGATTGAAACGGTCGGCGCGATGCTAGGCCGGATCGAGACGGCTGTCTTCTCGAAATGTGCGGTATTGCGGACGTCCATAGGCGCGCAGGACGCAGGTCGGAATCAGCGCGTGCTGCGAAGCCGGCGGGAACCGCACGCGGTAGGCGGTCGGCGACATGCCGTAGCTGCGGGTGAAGCTGGTCGTGAACGAGCCGACGCTCTGGAGGCCGACGGAGAAGCAGATGTCGGCAACCGTGCGGTCCGTCGAGCGCAGAAGCGCCGCGGCGCGCTCCAGCCGCCGAGTGAGCAGGTAAGCGTGCGGCGACTCCCCAAACGCTCGCCGGAACTCGCGGCTGAAGTGCGCCCGCGAGAGTCCCGCAGCGCCTGCCAGGTCGTCGACGCCGAGCGGCTCGAAGTAGCGGGCGTCGACGACGTCTCTGGCGCGCAGCAGGTGTCGCGCGGGCGGAATGAAGGCCATCGCGCCCAGTATTGCGGCCGGCGGTGTGTCTCGCGATAGGCTCCGATCGCCGTGTCGACCGCGATCAGCCTTGCCCTCGCTTGGGCGATCAACGCTGCCGCCCTCTGGGTCGCCAACGCGCTCTTCTCCGGTGTGCGCATTCACGGCTGGTGGGCGTACATCATCGGCGCGGCCGTGCTCGGGATTGCCAACGCGGTGATCAAGCCGATCGTCTCCCTGATCACGCTGCCGTTGATCATCCTGACGCTCGGCCTCTTCTTGCTCGTGATCAACGTCGCAATGATCGCCCTCGCCGAATGGGCGGCTCCGCACTTTTCGATCGACGGTTTCTGGACCTACGTCGGCACGGTTGTGATCATCTGGCTCGTCAACTGGTTCGGGCATTCGGTCGCCGACGAGCTCGAGCGTTCGCGCCGCCGGCCCTCGTTGGCCTAGGGTCATGCCCGATTGGGGCGCTGAGCTCGTCGTCGACGAGGAACTCGCGCGGCGGCTGCTCGGGCAATTTCCCGAGCTCGAGATCGAGTCGCTGCGGCCGTTCGCGCAGGGTTGGGACTACACGATCTGGCTCGTCAACGAGGAGTGGGCGTTTCGCTTCCCCCGCCGCGAGGTCGCGGTGTCGGGCGTCCGGCGCGAGATTGCGGTGCTGCCGCAGCTGGCTCCACTCCTCCCTCTCCCCGTGCCGGCGCCCGTCTTCGTCGGTGAGCCCGCCGATGGCTTTCCCTGGCCGTTCTTCGGCAGCGCGCTCCTGCCGGGGCGCGAGCTGGGCGAGGCAGCGCTCGCTGAGCCGGCCCGGGTCGAGATCGGGCGCTCGCTGGCGCGATTCCTGCGCCGCCTGCACGAAGCGGAGGTCGCGCACGATCTCCCCGCCGACGCGAACCGGCGCGCCGACATGAGCGCACGAGTGCCGAAGACGCGCGAGCAGCTCCGCGAACTGGAAACGGCCGGCATATGGCAGCGGCCGGCGGCCGTGGAGCGGCTGCTCGAGAGCGCCGAGGAGCTCCCGGCGTCCGAGGCCGCCGCGATCGTCCATGGCGACCTTCACTTCCGCCAGGTGCTCGTCGCCGACGACGAAACGCCGACAGGCGTCATCGACTGGGTCGACGTCTGCCGCAGCGATCCGGCTATCGACCTGTCGATGCTCTGGAGCTACATACCACCGGAAGGACGCGACATTTTCTTGGCCGAGTACGGCCCGGTCGGCGAGGAGCAGCTGCTGCGCGCGCGTGTCGTGGCGCTTTCGCTCTCGGCCGCGCTCGCGCTCTACGGCCACGCCGAGGGCTTTCCGACGGTTGCGCGAGAGGCTCTTTGCGGCCTTTCGCGAACGGCTGGATGAAGCCGTATCCTTCCGCGGTGCGCCTCGCCCTGATCTCGGACATCCACGGCAACCTGCGGGGGCTCGACGCGGTTCTCGGCGAGCTCGACGAGGCCGGAATCGACCGGTTGGTCTGCCTGGGCGACGTCGCTGCGGGGCCTGAGCCCCGCAAGACGATCGCGCGGTTGCGGCAGCTCGGCTGCCCGGTCGTGCTCGGCAACTGGGACACCTGGCTGCTCGAAGGCGTGCCGGAGCTGCCGGGGGCGGAGGGGCCGAACTTGCGCGACCAGGGTGACTGGTCTGCAGCGCAGCTCGGCGAGACCGAAAGGGCGTTCTTGGAGGCTCTCGAGCCTCGCGTCGAGATCGGCCTCGACGGCGCGGAGATCCTCTGCGTCCACGGGTCGCCGCGCTCGGCCATGGAGGACATCTATGCGACCACACCTGACGCGACACTCGAGGAGATGCTCGCCGGAGCAACGCCCGCCGTGCTCACGGCGGGTCACACGCACGTGCAGCTCGTCCGCCTCTACGGCTCGACGCTGATCGTCAACCCCGGGAGCGTGGGCCTGCCGTTCAACCGCTGGCCGCCGAACGGGGCCGTCCGGATGTCACCGTGGGCCGAGTACGCGATCCTGACAGCCGAGGAAGGCCGGGTCTCGATCGACCTGCGGCGTGCTCCCTATGACGTCTCGGGAGTGATCGACGACGCGCGCGAGAGCGGTATGCCGCACCTCGACTGGTGGTCCGAGCAGTGGCTTTCGCCTCTGCGCAGCCCGTAACGAACCGTCTGTTTGCGAGACTGTTCAGCGATGACGAAAATTCAAAAATCAGAGCAAGAGTGGCGTGCCGAGCTGACGCCGGAGCAATACCGGATCCTGCGCGAGAAGGGAACCGAGGCGCCGTTTTCCGGTGAGTACGACTTCACCTTCGAGCCGGGCACGTACCGGTGCGCCGGCTGCGGCGCCGAGCTGTTCGACTCGCAGACCAAGTACGACTCCGGCTGCGGCTGGCCCGCGTTTTCCGCGCCCGCCGCGGAGGAGGCGATCGACGCCGAGACCGACGTCTCCCACGGGATGGTCCGCACGGAGGTCCTGTGCGCGAATTGCGGGGGCCATCTCGGACACGTCTTCCCGGACGGGCCCGCCCCGACCGGGCAGCGTTACTGCATCAACTCAGCAGCCTTGAAACTGGAGGAGGAATGAACTTGAAGAAGGCAACGTTCGGCGCCGGCTGCTTCTGGGGCGTCGAGGCGGCGTTCCGCCAGCTGGACGGCGTGGCCAAGACGGAGGTCGGCTACGAGGGCGGCACGCTCGAGAACCCGACCTACGAGGACGTCTGCTCGCACACGACGGGCCACGCCGAGGTGGTCGAGGTCACCTATGACCCCGACCGCGTCTCGTACGAGCAGCTGCTCGACGTCTTCTGGGCAAAGCATGATCCGACCCAGCTGAACCGCCAGGGCTGGGACGTCGGCGACCAGTACCGCTCGGTGATCTTCTTCCACGATTCCGAGCAGCAGGAGATCGCGACGCGGTCGAAGGCGCAGCAGCAGACGCGGCACCGCAATCCCGTCGTGACGCTCGTCGAGCCGGCGCAGACCTTCTACGTCGCAGAGGACTACCACCAGCAGTACCTCGAGAAGCGCGGCCGGTCGACCTGCACGGCGGCATTGCAGCGCCAGGCGGTCTAGACACTCAGGCGAGTGCGGGCCCGGCCCGCGCTCGCCTTCTCTGCATCAGCTCTTGGTCAGGAGCGCGTGGATCTGCTTCGTCAGCTCGGCGACCTGCTCCGTCAGCTCTTTGTCCTGACGGGTCAACTCGGTGTTCGACTCGAGCAATTGCGCCAGCTTGTCGGTTTCGGTGCGAATCCCCGCGATTCGTTCCTGCGCCCGCCGCTCCATCGTGTCGTGCGCACGCTCGAGGTGCAGCTCGTGGTCCTTGTCGCGATCGGCCTGGCGTGTCTGCGCGAGCAGGATCAGCGGCGCCGCGTAGGCGGCCTGGGTCGAGAACGCAAGGTTGAGCAGGATGAACGGGTACGGATCCCACTGGAAGGCGACCGCCAGCGAGTTGAGCGCGATCCAGATCAGGACGACGATCGATTGACCGACGATGTACTGCGGCGTGCCGAAGAAGCGCGCGGTCTTCTCGGCGCCCCGCCCGAAGGCGTCCTGGCCGAAAGCGCCATGATGCTCGGCCGCCACGCATCCAGGCTACGGGGCGGGCCGGACGCGAATTCGTAGGGTGTTCGAGTGATCGTGCTCGTCGACGCGCCGAACGTGCGCCGGTCGCTCTGGCCGAACCTGTCGCCCGAGCGGCTCGTCGAGCTGCTCGCGCGCTGGGCCGAGGCCGAAGGCGTCGACGCGATCGCGGTGTTCGACGGTCCCGCCCCCGAGGCGGTCTCGGGAGTCGAGGTCGTCGGCACGGGCCGAGAGTCGGCGGACGACTGGATCGCACGCCGGGCCGCCGAGCTCGACGAACCCTACGTGCTCGTCACCTCCGACCGCGAGCTCCGCGACCGGGCGGGGGCGAACGCGGAGCGAGTGATCGGCGGCGGTTTTTTTGCGCGCGAGCTCGCCGCGTTGAACTGATCAGTCGCCGCTCGCGTAGATCCCGTCGCCGGTCTCGGGATCGAAGAAGCGGAGCCGCGACGTGTCGACGACGAGCTCGATCGGCTCGCCCTCCTGCGCTCGGCTCGTGTGGCCGACCCGGGCGACCCAGAGATTGCCCTTGCGCCGCGTCTGCGCCTCGGTTGTCTCGACCGCGTCGTCTCCGACCGCGGCCCTGACGTCTTCACCGAGGACCGGCGGGCCGCCGACGCCGAAATGGACGTACACGTCCGAGCCGAGATCCTCGCGGATGTCGACGACGGCGGTCAGACGGCGTCCTTCGGTCGCGTCGGAGGCGATCGCCGCGTCTTCGATGTGCTCGGGCCTGACGCCGAGGATCACGCGCTTGCCGACGAACGGCGCCAGCGCCTTCGAGTCGTCGAGCGCGAGCCTGCTGTCGCCGAAGGCCGCCACCAGCGAGCCGTTTGCCCGCTGCAGGTCGGCGCCGACGAGGTTCATCGCCGGCGAGCCGATGAACTCGGCAACGAACAGGTTCCGCGGCTCGCGGTAGAGCTCCTGGGGTGAGGCCATCTGCTGCAGGATTCCGTCGCGCATGACCGCGACGCGGTCGCCGAGCGTCATCGCCTCGGTCTGGTCGTGGGTGACATAGATCGTGGTCACGCCGAGATCTCGCTGCAGGCGGGCGATCTCCGCCCGCATCTCGACGCGGAGCTTCGCGTCGAGGTTCGAGAGCGGCTCGTCCATCAGGAAGGCCTGCGGCTCGCGGACGATCGCGCGGCCCATCGCGACGCGCTGGCGCTGGCCGCCGGAGAGCGTGCGCGGCCGTTTGGTGAGCGTCTGCATCAGCCCCAGTACACCGGCCGCGTCCGTCACGCGCATCCGGATCTGCTCCTTCGGAAGCTTCCGCATCTTCAGGGCAAAGCCCATGTTCCCCGCTGCCGTCATGTGCGGGTAGAGCGCGTAGTTCTGGAAGATCATCGCGATGTCGCGGTCCTTCGGCGGCACTCTGTTGACGACGCGGCCGCCGATCCAGACCTTGCCGTCGGTGATGTCCTCGAGTCCGGCGACCATGCGGAGCGCGCTCGTCTTGCCGCAGCCGGAGGGGCCGACGAGGACGACGAGCTCGCCGTCGGCGATCTCCAGGTCGAGCTCCTTGACGGCCTTCGTGCCGTCTGGATACACCTTGGTCAGCTGCTCGAGCTTGATCTCGGCCATGCTCCCCCACGAGCCGCTTGCGACTAAAACACTCTACTTCGGGGTAGGACCGCCGCGCGGTGGCAGCGGTGGCGGAGGCCGGGCCGCAATCGCGGCGCTTCCGCGATCTCCTCGAGGATCGCCGCTTCCTCGCGCCCGCCCTGATCAGCCCGGCGGCCCTCTTCATCGTCCTGCTCGTCGGCGCGCCACTCGTGCTCGCGGTCTACCTGAGCATGACCGACGCGACCGCCGGCCAACTCACCGGCAAGTTCGTCTGGTTCCACAACTTCACCGATGCGTGGCACAACGACAACTTCCGGCGGGCGCTGCGGAACACGATCGTCTTCACGCTCGCCTCGCAGGCGATCGTGCTGGTCGGCGCCGGCATCCTCGCCCACGCGCTCGTGCGGCCGTTCCGCGGCCGCTGGTTCCTGCGGCTGCTGATCCTATTGCCGTGGGCGGCGCCGGTGGCCGTGAGCACGATCGGCTTCCTCTGGATCTTCGACTCACAGTTCAGCGTCGTGAACTGGACGCTCGTCCACGACCTGCTGCCCGGCGGCGGCCACTTCTACCTCTACAAACCGGTCAATTGGGTGCTCGGCGTCATCGACCACCTGCCGTGGGTCCATGTCGGCAAGATCGATCGCCTCAACCCGCCGCAGTGGCTCGGTCAACCGACCCTGGCGATGCTCGCGATCATCTTCGTGCAGGCCTGGCGGATCCTGCCCTTCGCGACTGTGATCTTCATCGCCGGTCTCTCGTCGATTCCGACCGAGGTGCACGACGCCGCCAAGGTCGACGGCGCCACGGGCCTGCGCAAGTTCTGGCACGTCACCCTGCCGCTGCAGCTCCCGATCGCGACGGTCGCGCTCCTGTTCGGAATCGTCTTCACCGCGACCGACATGACCGTCGTCTACATCCTGACGAGCGGCGGGCCCTTCAACAGCACCCACATGCTGACGACGTGGGCGTACCAGACCGGGATCGTCTCCAGCAATCTCGGCGAGGGCGCCGCCATCTCGCTCTACCTGCTGCCGGTGCTGCTCGTTGTGACGGTGTTGATGCTGCGCTTCGCCCGGAAGGTCGAGGTCTCGTAGGGCATGTGGGCGACGCTCCGGGAGCGCGGCGTCTCCTACCTGATCGTCGGCCCGTTCGCGATCGTGCTCGCGTTCCCGTTCTACTGGATGCTCGTGACCGCCTTCAAGACGAATGGCGACCTCTACAACCTCAACCACGTCCCGTTCACGTATCACGCGTCGCCGCCGGCGCTCGGGGAGAAGCTCACGTTTCAGCACGACCACTGGCTCCCGTTCGGGTTCGATCACGCCACCACGTCGCACATCAACTTCATCTTCAGCGACACCAACTACCTCCGCTGGGTCGAGAACACGGCGGTCGTGGGCGGGCTCGTCGTCCTGATCACGCTCCTTCTCGCCGTCCCGGCCGGTTACTCGCTGGCGCGGCTGTCGGGGCGTTGGGGGCAGAGCGTCGGCGTCGGGATCTTCCTCACCTACCTGGTTCCGCCGACGCTGCTCTTCCTGCCGCTTTCGCGGGTGATCTCGAAGCTCGGGCTGCAGGACCGCCTGTGGTCGCTCGTGCTGGTCTATCCCTCGTTCACGATCCCGTTCGCGACCTGGCTGCTGATGGGCTTCTTCCGGACGATCCCCGCCGAGCTCGAGGATGCGGCGCTCGTCGACGGCTGCTCGCGGCTCAAGGCGCTCGCCCGGGTGATCTTCCCGATCTCGATTCCCGGGATCCTGACCGTAGTGATCTTCTCGTTCTCGCTCTGCGTGAACGAGTTCGTCTACGCGATCACCTTCATCTCAGGCACGAAGCAACACACGATCTCCGCGGGGGTGCCGAACGACCTGATTCGAGGAGACGTCTACTTCTGGCAGTCGCTGATGGCGGCGACGCTGATCCCGAGCATTCCGCTCGCGCTGCTCTACAACAGCTTTCTCAATCGATTCATCGCCGGGTTTACCGGAGGTGCGTTCCGTTGATCTGGAAACCAAGCGGAAGGAGAGCAAATGGCCGAGAACGATGACGGGCTCGAAGAGCTAGGTCTCTCGAAGAGCCTGACGCGCCGCCAGGTGCTGCGCCGGAGCCTCGGGGGATTCTTGATCCTCTACGGGGGCGCGCTACCGAAGACGGCGGCAGCCGGGGTGCCGAAGTACGTCCACAAGCAGTACAAGAACACGCTCAAGATCATTCAGTGGAGCAACTTCGTGCCCGCCTACGACAAATGGTTCGACAACACATACACGAAGAGCTGGGGAGCCAAACACGACACGGACGTGCAGGTCGACCACATCGCGCTCGCCCAGTTACCCGCCCGCGCCCAAGCGGAGGTCGCCGCACAGAGCGGGCACGACATTTTCGGACACCTGTCGGCCCAGG
>VAWH01000057.1:15074-18699 GCA_005888315.1 Actinomycetota bacterium
CGGAAGGTCGGAAAGGTCAGCCGGGTCGGGTACCGCAGCTGTTACAACCCGAAGACCCGCAAGTGGCACGGGTTCCCCGAGAACTATGTCCCGGACCCGATCCATTTCCGCAAGGACCTCTGGCGTCAGGTCGGCATCAAGCCGTCGACCTGGGACGACATTCGCAAGGCCGCGCCCAAGCTAAAGGCACTCGGCCATCCCGTCGGGCTCGGGATGTCGAACGAGCTCGACTCGAACATGATGCTGATCGCGCTGATGCAGTGCTACGGCGCCTTCATGCAGAACTCCCACGCGCAGCCGACCATCAACAGCAAGCGCACGATCGAGGCGCTGAAGACGATGCGGGACATCTACAAGCGCGGGATGACCAACGAGGTCTTCGCGTGGACGGCTGCGTCCAACAACCAGGGGTATCTCTCAGGGCGACTGTCGCTCGCCGTTAACGCGATCTCGATCATCCGCAGCGCGGAGGATGCGAACCCGGCGCTGGCGCAGAACACCTCGGTCGCGCCGATCCCGCGCGGCCCGGTGCAGCGGCTCGGGCTCGAGCACGTGATGGGCGTCTACACGATCTGGAAGTTCTCGAAGCAGAAGGCGCTGGCGAAGCGGTTCATCGCCGACCTCGAGACCAACTACCAGGGGGCGTTCAAGAACAGCAAGTTCTACAACTTCCCCGCCTTCAGGGGTGCGGTGCACAACTATGCCAGGCAGCTCGCGGCCGATCCGCACAAGGGCAAGTACAAGGTGCTCGACCTGATCGCCCGCAAGTACACCGTCAACGTGGGCTACCCGGGCTTCTCGAACGCGGCGATCGACGAGATCTTCAACACCTGGTTGATCCCGCAGATGTTCGCGCAGGTGGCACAGGGCAAGATGACGCCCGCCGAGGCGGCGAGAGCGGCCCAGCATGAGTTCAAGCCGATCTTCGCCAAGTGGAGGGCCCGCGGGAAAATCTAGCGATCTAGACATGCTGGGGGAACCTCCCGGTTCCCCCAGCCCCCTTCCACTGGTCCGCTTTCGCGGACAGGCGCTACGCGCCGGCACCGGACACGCCCGTTCGGGGCGCTAGCGGGTACCTATACGCAAGCCGATCAGACGCGGCAGGGCGGCGATGCCGCGGAACGGCAGCGCCGGGCGGCGGCCGGCCTGCTCCGCTTCCTCGACCCGTAGCGCCGCGGCGCGCACGACCCCGCCGCCGAGCCGCTTGAGCGGCTCCGGCGGTAGTGGACGGACGCCACGGTTGACGAGCGGCAGAGCGGTGAGTCCGTCTTCGATCCCGAGCGCGAGCCTGGCGAGGATCTGGCCGCCGAGCCAGCTCGGTCCGACGCCGTTACCGGAGTACCCGGCGCCGTAGTGGACTCGGCTGCCCGGGACGGTGCCGAAGAAGGGAAAACCGTCGGCGGACACGTCGATCGGTCCGCCCCACGCGCGCTCGACCCGCGCTTCGGCGAGCTCGGGCAACAGGAAGCGCAAGCCCGCCTCGGCACGCGCCACCGAAGGCCCGTCCGAACTGAACCGCTCGCCGATCCGCCCGCCGAAGCCGATCGGCCCCGAGCCGCTGCCCATCAGCACGCGGTCGTCGTTGGTCGTCCGGAAGTAGTGAAGGAACATGCGAGCGTCGACGATTGACTCGCCGCCGGTCCAGGCGATCCGCTCGAGCAGCTCCGGCACCGGCTCGGTGAGGACGACGAACGAGCCGAACACGGTCAGGCGCCGCGCCAGCGGCCGCCAGCCGGCTGCGGCGGCGTTGATCGCGACCACGACTTCGCGAGCGCGGACACGGCCGTCGGGGGTTTCGAGCAGATTTGGGGAGCCGCGTCGCAGGCGCAGCATCGGCGTCCGCTCGTGCAAGACGACACCCTCGTCCAATGCCACCTCGCGCAGCGCCCGAACCAGCCGGCCCGGCTGAACAGTCGCGCCCTCGCGGTAGAGAACTCCGCGGCGGAAGCGAGGCGAGGCGCACCGCCTCGCCAGCTCCTCACGCCCCAGCGGGACAGCCTCTTCCTCGACGCCGAGCTCGTGTGCGGCGGCCACGGCGGCCGCGACCGCCTCGTCCTGCACCGGAGCGGCCGAGACCTCGAGCATCGGCGCCTCGCGAAGCCAGACGTCCAAGCCGCGCCGCTCGACGAAGTCGCGGACGGCGGGGACGATCGCCGACGCGGCCTGCGCCACCGCCAGCGCGCCGTCGTCCCCGAACGTACGCCGCGCCCGCGCGAGCAAGGGCCAGTACCCGTGCAGAAAGCCGCCGTTTCGCCCGCTCGGCCCTTCCCCGCAAAGCCCCGTCTCGAGCACCGCAACCCGCGCCGACGGCTCGAGCTCGCGCACCGAAAGCGCCGTCCAAAGCCCGGTATAGCCGCCGCCGACGATCGCGACGTCGACGTCGAGCTCGCCCTCGAGAGGCGGCTCAGGCTCAAGCCGCGGTGCCTCGTCCAGCCACCAGGGCGTCCTCGACACCGCACCAGGGCTCAAGCGTGAACGCCCAACCAAGCTCGGGTTTATACGGCTGCGGCGGCAGAGCCGCCCCAGCCTCCAGTCGGCGTCGCAAGCGACCGCCTCAGTGCTCGATCTTCTCCCAGGCCTCTTCGAGCACCCCGCCGAGGATGCGCACGAGCTCGTCGAACTCCGCCTGCCCGGCGACGAGCGGAGGCGAGATCTGGATGACCGGGTCGCCACGATCGTCGGCGCGGCAGATCAGCCCCCGCTCGAAGAGCTCGGGCGAGAGGAAGCTGCGCAGCAGCCGCTCCGCCTCCTCCTCCGAGAACGACTCGCGCGTCTCCTTGTTCTTGACGAGCTCGAGCGCGTAGAAGCAGCCGGCCCCGCGGACGTCGCCGACGATCGGCAGCTCCAGCAGCCGCTCGAGCGTCGTCCGGTACATCGCCTCGTTCTCACCGACGCCGTCGACGATGCGCTCACGCTTCATGATCTCGATGTTCTTGAGCGCGATCGCGGCCATGACCGGGTGCCCGCCGAAGGTGATTCCGTGCGTGAACATCGTGTCGTCCGCGAGGAACGGCTCGATCACGCGGTCGGTCGTCAGGACGGCCCCGATCGACGCGTAGGCCGAGGAGAGACCCTTGGCGCAGGTGAGGATGTCCGGGCGGATGTCGTACTTCTCGGAGGCGAACCAGTAGCCGATCCGCCCGAAACCGGTGATCACCTCGTCGGCGCAGAGCAGGATCCCGTGGCGGTCGCAGAGCTCGCGGACGCCCTGGAAGTAGCCGGCCGGGGGCGTGAAGCAGCCGCCGGCGTTTTGCACCGGCTCCATGATCACCATCGCCACCGTGTCCGGCCCGGCGGCGTCCAACGCGCACTCGAGATCGTCGAGCAGGAACGCGGTGAACTCGTCCTCGCTCTCCTCAACCGGCCGGTGGTAGCGGTTCGCGTTCCTGACGTGGACGACCTCGGGTACAAGCGGCTCGAACGGAGTCCGCAAGTCCGGGATCCCGTTCAGCGACAGCGCCCCCATCGTCGTCCCGTGATAGGCAACGTTGCGGGAAACCGCCTTCCAGCGGCGCTCGCCGCGCGCGGCGTGGTACTGGCGTGCAAGCTTCCAAGCCGACTCGACCGCCTCGGAGCCGCCAGAGACGAAGAAGGCGCGCGTCAGGTCGCCCGGCGCCAGCGATGC
>VAWH01000057.1:18765-29582 GCA_005888315.1 Actinomycetota bacterium
CTGTCCGATCTCCTCGCCGTGCGAGTAGCCGATGTTGACCGCGAACAGGCCGGCAAGCGCGTCGAGATAACGCTTGCCGTTCACGTCCTCGAGGTAGCAGCCGTCGCCGCGGACGATCACGGGCACCTCGGTCTTCGTGTAACCGCCCATGCGCGTGAAGTGCAGCCAGAGGTGGTCGCGCGCCGCGCGCTGGAGCTCTTCGGAGCTGAGCGTCGTGGCCATCTCGGTCATGCGCGGACCTCCCGGCGGCGTTGGAAGACGACATTGGCGAGCATCGCGGTGAGAGCGACAACGAAGATCGCCGTCCCGATCACGTTCACCTGGGGCGGGGCGCCGATCCTCGCTGCGCCCCAGACGAAGAGTGGGAACGTGACGCTGCTGCCCGAGTTGAAGTAGGTGACGACGAAGTCGTCGATCGAGATGGCGAAGCAGAGCAGCAGGGCGGCGAGGATCGCCGGCGCAGTCAACGGCAGCGTCACCTTGCGAAAGGTCGTCCACTCGTTCGCACCGAGGTCCATCGCCGCCTCCTCAAGGTGCCGGTCGAAGCCGACGAGGCGCGCCTTGACGGTGACCACCGCGAAGCTGATGCAGAACATGATGTGCGCGATCAGGATCGTCCAAAAGCCGAAGACCACGTTGAGGTTGAGGAAGAGCGTCAGCAGCGACGCGCCGAGAACGATCTCCGGGGTCGACAGCGGCAGGAAGATCAGGATGTTCGTCGTGGCTCGCCCACGAAAGCCGTACCGGACGAGCGCGAGCGCGATCGCCGTGCCGAGCGCAGTGGCGATCACGCTCGCGATCAGGGCGATCTCGAGCGACAGGATGATGGCGCCGCGGATCCCCGGAATGCCGTCCCAGTAGCGCCAGTTGTCCCATGTGAATCCCTGCCAGGTGAAGTTGAACTTGCCCACCGGGTGGTTGAACGAAAAGACGACCACGATCGCGATCGGCAGTAGCAGATACGCGAAGAAGAGCAGCGAGTAGACGGTGAGGACGTGGTAGCGGACGAACCCGAATGCGGCCGCAAGGACGTTGCGCTCGCGCTGCCTTGGGACCGCGATCGAGCTCATGCCGCCGTCCCCGTCAATTGCTCGGTCCCGACGATGCGGGCATACACGGCCACGGCGACGAGGATGCCGGTCATCAGGATGAAGGACATCGACGCCGCTGCCGGGTAGTCGGTCAGTTCGAGGAACTTCGACTGGATGACGTTCCCGATCATGTGGTTGTCCGGGGAACCGAGGAGCTGGGCGTTGATGAAGTCACCCGCGGCCGGAATGAACGTGAGCAGCGTGCCGGCGACGACGCCCGGTAGCGACAGTGGCAGCGTCACGCGGAGGAAGGCATGGAGCTTGCTCGCGTAGAGGTCCTCCGCAGCCTCGAGCATTCGTTCGTCGATCTGCTCGAGCGAGACGTACAACGGCAGTGCCATGAACGGCAAGAAGTTGTAGGTGATGCCTGTGACAACGGCCGTCGAGGTCGCGAGGAGCCGCCCGCTCGGCCCGAGCACGTGGAGACTTTGGAGCGTATTCACGACGAACCCGTTGTCCGAGAGGATCGTCTCCCAGGCGAGCGTCCGGATCAGATAGGTGACGAAGAACGGCGCGACGATGAAAAGCAGCAAGAGGTTCTTCCACCGTCCGCCGCGAAAGGCGATCCAGTAGGCGACGGGATAACTGATCAGCAGTGCGAGCAACGTCGCGATTCCCGCGTACTCGAGCGAGCGGACGAACTGGGTGCGGTAGTCCCGGATCGCGTGCCAGTAGTTTCCCCACGCCCAGGTGAACGCGTACCCGAAGTCGATGTTGCCGGACTGCAGCGACTGGTACGCGAGGAAGCCCAGCGGGACGAGGAAGAACACCGCGAGCCACGCGACGCCGGGCGCGAGCAGCAGGTATGGCGTCAGCCCACGATGGCGATGGAAGAAGTTCACGGACGCGTCAGCCGGAGATCAGGTTCTGCCACTGCGTCAGGTACTTCTGGTTGTTGAGCGCCTTGCTGTCGAAGATCTTCACGCTGTCGAGCATCTCCTTCGTCGGGAAGATCAGCGTGTTCTTCGCCACGGTCGGGTCGTACTTCTTGGCCCATTCGCCCGCTCCCGCCACCGGCGGGATGTAGTAGATGCCCGTGATGTCCCGCTTCGGGTCGCCTGCCTCCATCAGGCCCTGGACCTTCGGGTCGTAGACGTAGTTCATGTAGAAGGACGCGGTGTAGACGTCGCCCCCCTTCGGGATCAGCATGTTGTCCGTCCAGAGCGCGCCGCCGTCCTTCGGCACGTTCCAGTGGATGTGCTTGTTGCCGAGCTGCGCGATGTCGCCCGACCACGACATCGCTGCTACGAGGTCGCCTCTCGCGAGAATCGGCGCGTAGTCGTTGCCCGTGAACTGGCGGATCTGGTTGCTGTCGGCAGCCTTCTTGATCCGGTTGAAAGCGGCGTTGAACGACTTGTCCGTCACGTTCGTCGGGTCGTCGCCGTTCGAGAGCATCACGATCGTGAGGGCGTCGCCCATCGAGTTCAGGCAGGTGATCTTCCCCTTCAGCTTCGGGCTTTCGAGCAGTTCGTCGACCGAGAGCACGGGGTCGGTGAGCGTGTCGTTGTACGCGATCCCGGTCATCCCCGATTGCCACGGCAACGAGTAGTCGCGGTTCCGGTCGAAGTTCGGGTGCTTCTGGACATCGACAAGGTTCTTCATGTTCGGGATGGCCGACTTGTCGAGCTTCTCGGCCCAGCCCTTCTTGATCACGAGGGCGAGGTACCGGTCGTTGTCCGTGAGGACGATGATGTCGCGATGGACCGATTGCCCGCGAGAGAGCGGACCCTGGATCTTCCCGAAGAACGAAGCGTTGTCGTTGATGTCCTCGGTGTAGTTGACATGGACGCCGTACTTCTTCTGGAACTCGAGGAGCGACGGGAACGTGTGCTTCTTCTTGTTGGTGTCCATGTAGAGCGTCCAGTTGGAGAAGTTCAGGGTCTTGGCGAGCTTGTGGCTCGTCGTCGAGCCCGCCCCTGCCTTGGACTTGCCGCCGCAGGCCGCAAGCAGGCCTGGGACTGTCAGCACGGCGCTGCCTGCGGCGGCGCGCTGAAGTAGCTGGCGGCGGGTTAACTGATCAGTCATGCAGGTTCCTCCATCGGATCGAGGATGAATGTGGCTTCCGGGTCCCAGCTGAGAGTGAGATGGTCGCCCGGGCTGTGTGGGATCGAGCCCGGCCGGTCGTTGAGGACTACGACGGTGACGTTGCCGTAGCGCGTCTCGACGATGTACTGCGTCGAGACGCCGATGTACGCGCGCTCTCTGACGACTCCCTGGAGCGCATTCGGGTCCTGATCGTCGGGGCGGATCTTCTCTGGGCGGATCCCGACCGCGACCCTGCCCGAACGGCCGTCCAGCGCGTCGGCGCGGACGCGGATCGTCGTCCCGTCGCCGAGCCGGACCGTATCGCGTCCGGAGACCTCGCCGGTTAGCAGGTTCGAGATGCCGAGAAAGCCCGCGACGAAAGCCGTCTGCGGACGCTCATAGAGATCGTCCGGGCCCCCCAGCTGCTCGATCTTCCCGCGGTTCATGACCGCGATCCGGTCGGCCATCGTCATTGCCTCCTCCTGATCGTGCGTGACGTGAATGAAGGTGATCCCGACGTCGTGCTGAAGGCGCTTGATGAACAGCTGCATCTCCTTGCGCAGCTTCAGGTCGAGCGCGCCCAGCGGCTCGTCGAGCAGGAGGACACGCGGACTGTTGACGAGCGCGCGCGCGAGCGCAACCCGCTGCTGCTGGCCGCCCGAGAGCTGACGCGGCTTGCGCCTGCCGTAGCCGCTCAGCTGGACGAGATCGAGCATCTCCTCGACCTTGCCTTTGAGGTTCCCTCCCCGCGTGCCCTTTCGCCTCAGGCCGAAGGCGACGTTTTCGAAGATCGACAGGTGAGGGAAGAGGGCGTAGCTCTGGAAGACCGTGTTGACGTCCCGCTTGTACGGCGGTGTCCCGCTGACCTCGTGGTCGCCGAGGTAGATCACGCCGGCGCTCGGCTCCTCGAAGCCGCCGATCATCCGCAGCGTCGTCGTCTTGCCGCACCCGGACGGGCCGAGCAGCGCGAAGAAACTGCCGCGCTCGATCTCCAGCGAGAGGTCGTCGACGGCGACCACGTCGTCGAAGCGCTTCGTCACACGCTCGAGTCGGACGTCCGGTGTGCCGGAGGGCTCTGCGGCGCGCTCGGGCGATTGCTCAATGCGTTCCTCGACCGCCATCAGCCGACGCTCTCCTTGACGGCGCTCCGCTTGACGGAGCGCCCATCCACCCGCGCGCCCCAGTCGTAGAGCTGCTTCCAAAGCGCCAGATAGAGGAAGCTCTCGGTTGACGCGACGCCGGCGAGCGACCGGATCTTGTTCGTCAGCTCGAGTAGCTGGCGCCGATCCGCGCAGACGAGCTCGACAAGGATGTCGTACTGGCCGGCTGTGACGACCACATAGCCCGCTTCATCCCACTTGGCGATCTCGTCGGCGACGGGCTCCGGCGCCCCGGTGGTGCGGATGCCTACCATAGCCTGCGCGTCGAAGCCGAGCTCGAGCGGGTTCGTAACGCCGGTGACCTGCAGGATGTTTCCGTCGCAGAGACGCGAGTACCGCGCGCGAACCGTCGCCTCGGAGACTCCGACCTCGGCCGCGATGCGACGAAACGACTCGCGTCCGTTCTTCTGCAGCGCCTCGATGATGCTCTGGTCGACCCTGTCGAGCCCCCGCGCCGGCCCGACGGCGCCCCGATTGTGCTCACCGCGCAATGCGAGCCGATTCTCGCCGATCGCCTCGCATTGCGTCAATCGAGACCCGTCACCGCCAGGGCAACATCCACTTCGCCGGCGAGCACTGTTCGCAGGACTTCCAGGGGTACATGGAAGGCGGCCTTCGACGGGTGTCGCCGCCGCGAATGAAATCCTGGCGGACCTGAAGAAGGCTTAGCTCGGTTCCAACGCCTACAGGGACAGGCACCCGAGGGTGCCTGTCCCTAAAAAGCGTCCGAGGCTTGCAGGGACAGGCACCCGCGAGGGTGCCTGTCCCTAAAACCGGTCCGAGCTGAGCTAATCGACTTTGGCCATCACGTGTTTGATGTTCGTGTAGTCCTCAAGCGAGTAGGCGCTCAGGTCCTTCCCGTACCCGGACTGCTTGTAGCCGCCGTGCGGCATCTCGCTGACCAGCGGAATATGGTCGTTGATCCAGACGGTTCCGAACTGGAGCTTCCGAGCGGCGTTCAGCGCCCGGCCGATGTCGCGCGTCCACACGGAAGCTGCAAGCCCGTAGTCGACGTCGTTGGCCCACGCAATCGCCTGGTCGTCGTCGGCGAATCGCTGCACGGTCACGACCGGACCGAAGACTTCGCGCTGGACGATCTCGTCCTCCTGGCCGACGTCGGTGATCACGGTCGGCTTGACGAAGAAGCCGCGGGCTCCGTTGGATTCGCCCCCGGTGAGCACCTTCGCGCTCTTGGCCCGCTCCAGGAACCCGAAGACGCGGTCCTGCTGGTCCTTCGAGATCACGGGGCCCATGTCGAGCTCCTCGTTGTCGGCAGGGTCGCCAACCGCGAGCGACTCGACCGCCGGGACGAGCTCCTCCAGCAGCTTGTCGTAGATCCGCGGGCCCGCGACGACACGCGAGGCGGCCGTGCAGTCCTGGCCGGAGTTCCAGTACCCGGCTACCTTGATCCCCTCGGCCACCGCGGCCGGATCGGCGTCGTCGAAGACGACGACCGGCGCCTTGCCCCCGAGCTCGAGGTGCACGCGCTTGAGCGTGTCCGCCGCGGTCCGGGCAATGATCTTGCCGGTCTCGACGTCGCCAGTGAGAGAGACCAAGCGCACATCGGGATGCTTGACGATCGCCTCCCCGACCGGCACGCCGTCCCCGGTGATCACGTTCAGGACTCCGGGCGGCAGGATCTCAGCCTCCATTGCGAGCTGGAAGAACCGCAGCGTGGTCAGCGGCGTCTGCTCGGCCGGCTTCAGCACCTGCGTATTGCCCGCGGCCAGCGCGGGCGAGAACTTCCAGACTGCCATCATCAACGGGTAGTTCCACGGCGTGATCCCGCCGACCACGCCGAGCGGCTCGCGCCGAAGCATCGAGGTGTAGCCGCGCATGTACTCGCCCGTGGCCTTGCCCTCGAGCAGGCGAGCCGCGCCGGCGAAGAAGCGAATGTTGTCGGAGGAGACCGGCATCTCATCGCGCGCGGCCGGCAGCGGCTTGCCGACGTTCTGCGACTCAAGCTCGGCCAGCTCCTCGGCGTGCTCGTCGAGCAGGTCGGCGAGCCTGAGCAGGAGCTCCGCCCGCTCGCCGGGCGTAGTCTCGAGCCACTCGGGCAGTGCCTTCTTGGCCGCCTCGACCGCCCGGTCCGCGTCGTCCTTTGTACCGCGAGGGACTTCGGCGATCGCCTCGCCCGTCGCCGGGTTCACAACCTCCATCGTCTCGCCGGAAGACGAGTCGATCCACTCCCCGCCGATGATGTTCTTGTAGCTCGAGATTGTCACGCTCATGAATGCCCTCCTTGGTTAACCACGTCCAAACTACACCGCGCCGCCACCCGTTGCGGCCGCGGCGGCCTTCGAGGCTGCCGCGCCCCGCCGCAGCACTCCGGTGTCGCCGGTCAAGCGCTGCGCGATCGTGACCGGGATCACGGTCGCGAGGATGACGACGAAAACAATCGCGTTCACGATCGGCAGCGTCGTCTGAGCGCCCGCGGTGAATGTGGTCACGATCACCTCGTCGAACGAGAGCGCGAAGGCCAGGAGGCCGCCGGCGACGAGTGCGGTCGACAGCGCCGGCCAGATCACCCAGCGGAAGGTCTGCCAGCCGTCCGCACCCAGATCCATCGACGCCTCGATCAGCGACGGCGAGCTCCGCCGTAGGCGCGCAAGCACGTTGTTATAGACGATCACGACGCAAAAGGTCGCGTGCCCGGCGACGATCGTCCACATCGAGAGCTGGACGCCGCCGAAGTTGAAAAACGAGTTCAAGGCCATACCGGTGATGATCCCGGGTAGCGCGATCGGTAGCAGCAGCAGAAACGAGACCGCCTCGCGGCCGAAGAAGCGGAACCGGTAGATTGCCGCGGCCGCCGCGGTCCCGAGAACCAGCGCGATCGCGGTTGCCGCGAGCCCGACTTTCAGCGAGAGCTCGACCGAGCGGCGCACCTCCGGGTCGTGCCAGGCCTCCCGGAACCAGTGAAGCGTGAAACCGGAGATGGGCCAGCTCTGGATCGTCGAGCTGTTGAAGGCGTAGGCCATGATCAGCAGCAGCGGCAGCCAGAGAAACGCGATCACGGCCACCGTGGCGACACCCAGGCCGATGCGTGTGCCCCGGGTTTCCATCAGACGGCTTCGAAGGCCCCGAGTCGCCGGGCGATCAGCAAGTAGATACCCATTACGACGACCGGCACCGTCGCGAACGCGGCGGCGAAGGGAATGTCCGGCTGGCCGACCTTGTCCTCGACGATGTTGCCGATGAAGCTCGAGCCCGCGCCGCCGACGAGCGCGGGCGTGATGAAGTCGCCGAGCGTCAGCGAGAAGGTAAAGATCGAGCCCGCAACGATTCCGGGGATGGCCAGAGGCAGGATCACGGACCGCAGCGTGCGCGATCCCTTCGCGCCCAGGTCCTGAGAAGCCTCGAGGTAGTTGTCCGGAATCCGCTCCAGGGCCGCGTAGACCGGGAGCACCATGAACGGCAGCCAGACGTACGAGAAGACGATCCACATCGCCGTGTTCGTGTAGGCGAGGCCGGCGTCGGGCAGGCCGATGCCGTTCAGCACCCAGTTGAGAGCGCCGTTCTTGGCCAGGATCGTCCGCCAGGCATAGATACGGACGAGATAGCTCGACCAGAGCGGCAGCAGAACGGCGACGAACAGCAGCGCCCGCCAGCGCGGCGGCGCAATCCTCGCCATGAAGTACGCGAGCGGGAAAGCGAGCACCGCGTCGGTGACGGTCACCGCCGCAGCGAGGCCGATCGTCCGGCCGGTGATTCGCCAGTAGGTGTGGTCGTGCCACAGGGTCCTGAAGTTGTCGAGCGTCCACTTGTGAACGACGGCGGCCGTGAAGGAGTCGATCTGCCAGAACGCCGAGACGAAAAGGGACGCGAGCGCGCCGAGATAGACGACCGCGAAGACGAGCACGGGCGCAGCCAGCAGCAGCGCCAGCTTCAGCCAGGGCCGCCGCCAGAGCGCGGCCGAGAGACGGAGGCGGGCGCTCCGAAGAGAAGCGCCCGCCTCGACCAGCTGGGTCACCCGCTTACCCCGTGACCTGCGTCCAAGCCGTCTGCCAGGCGTTGTAGTTCATGCAGTCGTTCTTACCGCCGCCGCAGTCGGGAATCGGCGTCTTCCAGAACTTGATCGTGTTGTAGTAGTTGAGCGGCTCATTGAGGTGGTACTTCGCGCACGAGCCGGCCTCGATCTTGTTCATGAACGGGCACGCCTTAGGATTGACGGGCGTCTCGCCGAAGATCAGCGCCTGCTGAGCCTCGACCTGCGGTGTCGTCACGTATTTCATCCACAGGTAGGCGCAGTTCGGATGCGGCGCCTTCTTGGCCAGCATCCACGTGTCGGCCCAACCGGTGGCACCAACCGCAGGAATGACCTCCTTGACCGGCACGCCCTTGGCCTGTAGCGCGAGCGTGTCCACGGGCCAGATCGCGCCGAGTGAGACGTCGCCGTTCGCGAACGCCGCGCGGCCGTCGGTGTCGTAGTTCCAGTAGAGCTTGACGAGCTTGCGCTGGTTCTTGAGCAGCGCGATCGTGGCGTCGAACTGCTTCTTGTTCAGCTCGTAAGGATCTTTGATCCCGAGGTCCGGCTGAGAGTGCTGCAGGTAGAACGCCGCGTCGGCGATCTGAATCGGGTTGTTCGGGATCGTGATCTGACCCTTGTATTTCGGGTCGTAGAGCGCTGCCCAGCTCGTCGGGCCCGGCTTGATCTTCGTCGCGTTGTAGAGCAGGACGTTCGGCCCCCACTGGAGCGAGACGCCGTAGTGCTTCCCGTCGACCGTGTTATGCGCCGGCGACTTGAAGATCGGGATGAAGTCGTTCCAGCTCGGGATCAGGTTGATGTTGACCGGCTTGACATCGCCGCCCCTGATCAGGCGCAGGCTTGCATCCCCGGAAGCCGAGACGAGATCCCATTGGCCACCGCCGCCACCGCCGCCCGTTCGCATCAGCGAAACCATCTGGTTCGAGGAGCCGGCGTCCTTGCGGTGGATCTTGCAGCCGGACCGCTGCTCGAACTTCTTCGCGAACTTGGGGTCCGAGTAGTACGGCCACTCGATCAGGTTGAGCGCGCCCTCGCCCTTGCCGATCGACGCCTGCCCGCTCGTGGGTTTGCTCTTGGACGACTTGCCGCCGCCGCCGCAGCCGGCCGCGGCCACGGCGAGCGCTCCGGTCAGAAGGGCGACGACCGCCCACGCCAGGTAGCGCTTACGAGCTTGAGTCATGATTCTCCTCTCGTTCGGGTTTCGTCTCGATCGCATGATCCGCTCTCCACTCGAGGAGCACCCGGCGCCCGCGGGCATCGAGTGCCTCCGTCGAGGAGGTCTCCAGGTTCTGGCGGACGACGACGAGCTCGCCGCCGTCGTCGAGGTCGACGACGTAGCGCGTGAACATGCCGGCGTAGACGACGTCGCGGATCCGTCCCGTGGCGGCGTTGTCGTCGTCGCGGCGCGTGCCGCCGTCCGCGCTCATCCGAATCTTCTCCGGCCTGACCGTGAAGGTGCGGCCGAACCGCTGAAGGACATTCGAGGCGCCGACGAAACCGGCGACGAAGGCGTTCTCTGGCCGCTCGTATACCGCCGCCGGCGTGCCGATCTGCTCGACCTTGCCGTCGTTGAAGACGGCGAGGCGGTCGCTCATCGTCAACGCCTCCTCCTGATCGTGCGTGACGTAGACGAACGTGATTCCGACCTCGCGCACGGCGCGCTGGATCCGCTTCAGCTCGATCTGCATCTCTTGGCGCAGCTTCAGGTCGAGGGCGCCGAGCGGCTCGTCGAGCAGCAGGACCTGCGGGTGGTTGACCATCGCGCGCGCCAGCGCCACGCGCTGCCGCTGGCCACCCGACAACTCGCTTGGCTTGCGATTGCCGAGCCCGGCGAGCTGCACGATCTGCAGGATTTCCTCCACTCGCAGCCGCCGCTCCCGGCGCGGCACGCCCTTCACCCGCAGCCCGTAGGCGACATTCTCGGCGACAGTCATGTGCGGGAAGAGCGCGTAGTCCTGGAAGACCGTGTTGACGTCCCGCGGGTACGGCGGCAGGCCCGTCACGTCACGCCCCGCGAGTTCGATCCGCCCTTCGTCGGGACGCTCGAAGCCCGCGATCAGGCGGAGCGTCGTCGTCTTGCCGGAGCCGGAGGGCCCAAGCAGTGTGAAGAACTCGCCGGAGGCGACCTCGAGGTCGACGCCGTCGACGGCGATCACGTCGCCGTACGCCTTGCGGACGCCGACGAGCCGAACGTCTGGCACGTCCACGCCGGCACTGGGCTCGGCCGCAGCCCTGAATAGACACTACTCAGCGTCGATTATCAGCACGCCGCGCGGGGCGACACAACGGCGAACCGGATCTGGTTAGTTCGGTTGGCAGTCGTCGCCTTCGCAGCAGCCGAGCTTGAAGCCGCAAAGTGCGCACTGCCAGGTCTGATGTCTCCACTCCATCGCGGCGCCGCAACGCAGACAGCGCTCGACGGCTGCTTCGGTTTTCTCAGCGGCCACGAATCTGACTCTACGGGCCGCGGCTGACGGCTCTACTCGCGCTTGGCCGGCGCTTCCTGACCGGGCGCGTGGAGCAGGTTCTCGACGCCGAGCACGCCCTGAACCT
>VAWH01000058.1 GCA_005888315.1 Actinomycetota bacterium
GGCCCGGTACCAAGAGCCGAAGTCCAGGACGAGTGCAGCCATGCCGAGCAGGACGACCAGGAAGACCAAGGTGAGGACGGTTGCTTGACCGCGTGCGTTGCGTGGGTTGCGTGCGTTCATTCGACTCGCTCCGTTGTCTTGGTCGTGAGGGATCCCGACTTGACCACCAGGCCGAGGAGGCTGATCGAGTACGGGTAGGAGGCGGTAACGGTGACGTCGCTGCCGGGGTCCCACGTTGAGGACGGCGGAGGAACGGACAGCTTCGACTGGTCGAGGTCGCTTGCTGAGTTCTTGACCGCGGTAATGACTGCGGAGTCTCGGTTCGGGTCTTGGCGGCTCACCGCCGCCCGCCGGGCTCCGGCGCGCGCGGCATCCGTTAGCGTCACGTAGTTGTTGAAGACGATGCCGAACTGAAGGACCGCGAAAAGGATCAGCGCGAGGACCGGCAAGACGAGCGCAAACTCGGTCATCGACTGGCCTTGCTCGCTTCGAATTTGAATTCTCTTCTTCACGGGAATCTGCTCGTTCGTCTTTCTGTTTGGGGGTTGGGCCCCTCCCGAAGGAGGGGCCCCTTTTCCAGAGGAAACTGCCTCGGTATTAGTTGCCGGGGAGGATGTTCGCGACGTTCGTGATCGCGTTCTTGACGTGGGTCGAGAGGAGCGAGATCGCGCCGATCACGACGAGCGTGATCACTGCGAGAACGACACCGTACTCGGCCATCGTCTGACCCTCCTCGCGCTTCTTGAGCGACTCGCTCGCCTCGGCGGCGAACACCTGCGCGAGTGCGAAGAGCTTCAGCATCTAGTTCACCTCCCTTCTACTGGGGCTCGGGCGCACGGGAGTCGCCCAATTTGCAGCTGGATAAGCGGCGTGGGTAAGCCTGTGGGAGGTAGAAACGAGCCTGAAATGCAGGCGGCTGGAATTGTCGGTCACGCCGGAAAAACCTCCGTAGTGGTCTCGGCGTGGCCGCGCCGCCTTGTGGCTCAGTTGCAGCGATCATCGTGTCGCCCCCGCCGACGGCGTATCCCTCGGTTTGATGATTGGTCGTGGATCTCCCTACTTCGGGGGAATGCCGGTCCCCTCCACGGTCGATAGTCAGGTCAGTCCGTACGGCCCGCGGAATCTCGAAGTCACAAGAATCCGCGTCGAAGTGGCGGCCTCGGCGCCCGACCAACGGAGCGAAGGCAATGCCACGAAGGAATTCTTTGATCAGCAGGTTGCGCCACGGGCGTGCCTGGGACGAGTGGGACGAGAAGGGCCACGGGGAAGAGGCTGCGGCGGCTCCCGCAAGCGCGGGTACGAGGCCGCGTTCGCGGCGTCGTCGCGTCGCCGTCGCCGTCACGTTCGCGTCGCTCTTCGTCGCGGGCGCGGCGTTCTCCGGAGGTGCGCTCGACGCTCGAAGGCGCCGCCGCGAGCGGCGCGGCCGCGAGCGACGGCGCGACCGCCGACGCCACGACGCCCGATGCCACGACCACCGATGGCACGACTACCGACGGCACGACCGCCGACGGCACCGCGCCGGCCGTGACTGATCCGGGCGCTGTTCCCACTCCCGCCGCCGACAGTGACTCGTCGCCCGCCGGCGATGCCACAGGAGACTCGGGGGACTCGGCAGCGCCGGACACGGCCGTTCCGCCGGCCGCGGCGCCGGTTGGGACCGCTGCCGCCTCGGCCGCCGCAACAGCCGCCGTCGAACAGGCTGCGACAAGCTCGGCCTCGGCGTCCACCTCGCGCCCGGGCAAGCCCGCGGCCTCGACGCGCGCCTCGCAGCGCAAGTTCGTCGGTACCACGCGGGCGCGCACGCACCACTTTCCACAGCGGGCCCGCCCCGCGCGGGCACCGGCCCCCGAGCTCGAGGGCGCCGCGTCCGCGGTCGTCTGGCTGAACCGGCTGCTACCCGACCCGACGCCGCCGGCGCTCCGCTTGAATCCGCGGTTCGCAAAGCACCTCAGGAGCGTCGCCCGCGCCGATCACGTCAGCTGGGCGCTGATGCTCGGCGTCCTTCGGGCCGAGGGCCACAACGGTGCGGCTCCTGCGGGTCTTGCAGGCCTTCGAGACGTCGCGGCTCACATGCCCGAGGCGGGCATGCAGAAGTCGAGCCCGTGGGCGGCGATGTTCTCGTTCTCCCGGGACACCTCGTTCGCCGACC
This sequence comes from Actinomycetota bacterium, assembly GCA_005888315.1. Lineage (GTDB taxonomy): Bacteria > Actinomycetota > Thermoleophilia > Gaiellales > Gaiellaceae > 13-2-20CM-68-14. Next base: position 2,150 of record VAWH01000058.1, read on the forward strand.
GGGCCGTAGCGCTCGCGCACTACTACCGCGCCGTCGGGCTCCGCGCGCTCGTGAACGGGCTCGTCGCCGAGAAGGCTCGCCTTGGCGAGAAGGTGTTGAACGACCCTCGCGTCTCGATCTACGCCGGCGGACGCGGCGACATCGAATCCGGTCGCGTCAACGTCCGCGTGCTCGCAGCGATCGAGTACCTAGCCGACTCGTTCGGCCAGGTGACGGTGTCCTGCCTGATCAGCGGGCACCGGCTCTACGCGCGGCCGGGAGTCATCTCGGCGCACATCTACGGGCTCGCCGCAGACATCAGCGAGGTCGGCGGGACGCCGATCTTCGGCCATCAGCAGCCGGGCGGGATCACCGAGCGCGCCGTCCGCGACATGCTCCTGCTACCGCCCGAGCTGATGCCGAAGCAGGTCATCTCCCTCCTCGGGCTCGGCGGACCGTCCTTCCCGCTGGCCAACCACTACGACCACATTCACATCGGCTATTGACCCGTGGGGGAAAGAGCACGGGGGAAACCCGGTTTCCCCCGTGTGCCCCCTCGTTGTGTTGAGCACGACGCCAACGCGCGCTAGCGCTCCCGGCCGGCGAAGCCGGCCTCCGCGCACGCAGCGCAGCTTTCCCTGGGCGACGCTTAGGAAAAGGCATTGGGTCGTGTCGTCGGCGCCGCGTTGTCGATCGCCTGATTCGTTGCTGGCTTTTAGCCTTTGAGGAACGCGTGATGAAGACGGTTGTGCTCAGAACTGCGGACGGTCGCGTTGTGTGCGAGCGGTGCATGGTTGCCGAGACGCCGCTGGCGCGGATGCGCGGGTTGCTCGGACGGCGCGGACTGGACGGCGGGGAAGGGCTGCTGCTCCGGCCGGCGCCCTCGGTTCACACCTTCTTCATGCGCTTTGCGATCGACGTCGTCTTCCTCGCGCGTGACGGCGAGGTCATGAAGGTGGTGCCCTCCCTCCGGCCCTGGCGGACGGCCGCTGCGCGGCGCGCCAAGGCCGTGCTCGAGCTCCCCGCCGGTGAGGCCGACCGTCGCGGAATCCACCCGGGAATCCGCTTGAACCTGTCACTTTCAGCCGATCCCAGCTCGGGGCCGGCCGCTGACCACCCTCCGGCTTCAGGCTAACGCCGAAAAGCGCACGGGTGGGATACGCGACTGCGCCGAAAGCGGAAGAGTTGCGCCGGCCGCCCGCAAACCGCGATGGTTTGGCGGTGCTCGACGTCGACTCGGTCGCAAAGCGCGCCCGCGGAGAGAATTTTCCGGTCGCCTCGCTCGCGTTTCCGCGCGAGCTGAGGCCCCACATTCGCGTGCTGTACGCGTACGCGAGGCTGGTCGACATCCTCGGGGACGAGCTCGAGGGCGGCCCGGAGGCGAGACTTGCGGCCCTCGACGAGCTCGAGCGGCAGGTCGACGCCGCCTTTCGCGGCGCCGCGACCTGGCCCGTGCTGGTCGAGGCACAGGGGACGATCCGTAAGTTCGACCTGCCCCGCGAGCCCTTCCTGCGGCTGATCGAGGCGAATCGAATGGACCAGCGGATCTCGCAGTACGAGTCGTGGGAAGACCTCAAGCACTACTGCGCCCATTCCGCCGACCCCTGCGGCCACCTCGTGCTCGGCGTCCTGGGCCGGCTCGACGACGCGCAGGCCGTCGCTCTGAGCGACGAGGTCTGCACCGGCCTTCAGCTCGTCAACTTCCTCCAGGACGTGCCGCGCGATCTGGCGCTCGGCCGCGTCTACCTCCCCGCCGAAGATCGCCGGCGCTTCGGCGTGATGCAACTCGACCGGCCGAACGACCCGCTGCGCTCGCTGCTCGAGTTCGAGGCCGAGCGGGCCCGCCGCCTGCTCGCCGCGGGTCGGCCGCTGGGGCGCAGACTCGGCGGACGCACCGGCCGTGCCGTGACGGCTTTCGCGCGCGGAGGGCTCGCGGCCGTGGACGCCCTCGAGCGGGCGGAGTTCGACGTCTTCTCGGGCCGGCCGAAGCCGTCGCGGGCTCGGCTCGCGCGAACCGCGGTGGGAGCGCTCGTGCGGTGATCGCCGAAGACGCCTACGCGGAGGTCGAGCGGCTGACGCGGCAGCGCGCTCGCAACTTCGCCTACGGGATCATGCTGCTGCCGCGTCCGAAACGACGCGCGATCGCCGCCGTCTATGCCTTCGCGCGGCGCGTGGACGACATCGCCGATGGGTCGCTGCCGGACGAGGAGAAGCGGGCCCTCTTGGAGCAACTTGGCCGTCAGCTCGAAGCCCCGCCCGGCGAGGACGCGATGCTCGTGGCCCTTGCGGATGCCAGGCAGCGCTTCTCGATCCCGGCCCCGGCGCTGACGGCGCTGATCGACGGCGGCGTCCAGGACACGGAGCAAAAGCGCTACGCCGACTTCGACGAGCTGCGCGGGTACTGCGCGCGGGTAGCCGGAGCGGTCGGGCGCGCCTGTGTCGCGGTGTATGGAGCAGAGGAGCCAGCGCGGGCCGAGACGCTCGGGATCGCGCTGCAACTGATCAACATCATCCGCGACGTCGGCGAGGACTGGCGTCTCGGCCGTGTCTACCTACCGCAGGACGAGTTGGTCCGGTTCGGCGTCGGCGAAGAGGACATCGCCGCGGGCCGCCTCACCCCGGCCTGGCGTGAGTTGATGAGCTTCCAGGCCGAGCGGGCCCGGGCGCACCTCGCGGACGGCGTGACGCTGCTCGACTACCTCGACCGCCGCAGTGCAGCCTGCGTCGGGACCTTCGCCGGCCTCTACCGCTCAACGCTCGAACGGATCGAGAAGAACGGGTTCGACGTCTTCGACGGACCGCCTTCCCTGTCGCCGGTGAGGAAGCTCCGCGTCGTCGGCGGCGCGCTCGCGCGATGAAAGTCGCAGTTGTCGGGGGCGGCCTTGCCGGGCTCGCTGCTGCGCTCGAGCTCGTCGACACGGGACACGAGGTGACGGTGTTCGAGGCGCGGCCCACCCTCGGCGGAGCGGTCCAGACGCTCCCCCACCGCGAGGGCGACCCCGAGCCGCCGCCGGACAACGGCCAGCACATCGCGCTCGGCTGCTTCACCGAATACGGGCGCTTCCTGAACCGAATCGGCGAGGCCGGCTCCGTAAAGCGGCTGCGGCTCGCCCTGCCGGTGATCGACGAGCGCGGACGGTTCGAGACGATCAAGCCCGCGGTGTCGTGGCTTCTGCACTACGGCCACGTTCCGCTGGCTGACCGGCTGCGGATCGTGAGAGCGCTCGCCCGCTGGGGCGACGATGCGCACGAGGCGACGTTCGCCGACGAGTTGCGCGCCCGAGGCCAGTCCGACGTGGCAATCGAGCGTTTCTGGGACGTCTTCATCCGTCCGGCGCTGAACCTTCCGGCCGAGAGCGCGAGCGCCGAAGCCGGGATCTTCACGGTACGGACTGCGCTCCTCGGCGGCCGGCGGGCCTCGGACCTGCTCCTGCCGAGGCGGCCACTCGGCGCGATGCACGGGGACGCGGCGGGCCGCGCGCTCGGGCAAGCGGGCGCGTCCGTGCGGACCGGCGTGCGCGTCGAGTCGCTCGACGAGCTCGATGCGGATGCGGTTGTCGTCGCCGTCCCCCGGCAGGAGAGCGCCCGGCTGCTCGGCGAGCCGGAGCCGGAGCTCGAGGACTCGCCGATCGTGAGCGTCCACCTACTCTTCGACCGCGAGCTCCTACCACGCCCGCTTGCCGCGCTGCTCCGGAGCCCTGCGCACTGGGTCTTCGATCGCGGCCGGCTGACACGGCACGAGCCAAGGCGCGGTCAATACCTTACGGTCGTGTCCAGCGGAGCTCCGGAGCTCGAGGCGCTGCGCGGGCGAGAGCTAGTCGACCTGATCGCCGGCGCGCTGACCGACCGCCTCGGTGCGGCCGAGCTGCTCTGGTCGAGGGTCAGTCGCGAGCCCGCGGCAACGATCGCGGTCCGTCCCGGCAGCGAGGCGGAGCGGCCGGGGTCGGCAACCGGGCGGGCAGGCGTCGTCCGCGCCGGCGCCTGGACGGCCACGGGCTGGCCGCCGACGATGGAGAGCGCGATCCGGAGCGGTTGCACCGCGGCGAGGCGCTTGCTCGCCGAGGTCGGGACGAAGGCGGCGGCGTGACGATCGCGCCCGACAGGACGCGAACGGCCCTGGACACCGCGGTCGAGCGCGCGACGGAGCGACTCCTTGAGCTTCAGCATCCCGACGGCTGGTGGGTCGGCGAGCTGGAGTCGAACGCGACGATGATCGCCCAGCACCTGTTCTGGCATCACTTCCTGGGCCTGCGCACGCCCGAGCTCGACCGCAAGATCGGGAACGAGCTGCTCGCGCGGCAGAGAGACGACGGCACGTGGGCGATCTGGTTCGAAGGGCCGCCTGATCTCTCGACGACGATCGAGGCGTACACGGCCCTGAAGCTCGCGGGGTTCGATCCCGGCGCGCGCGCGCGCGACTACATCCGCAGCGAGGGCGGCGTCTCGCGCGCACGCGTGTTCACAAAGAGCTTCCTGGCCCTGCTCGGGCACTGGCCGTGGCAGTGGGTCGCGCGGCTCCCGCCCGAGGTGATCCTGCTGCCGCCGGACGGGCCGTTCTCCGTCTACAACTTCTCCTGCTGGGCGCGGCAGACGGTGGTACCCCTCTCGGTCGTCCAGGCGCTGCGGCCGGTGCGCGCGGCGAGGATCGACCTCCGCGAGATCGGAGCGCGCGCCGGCCAGGCGAAGCCGCCGCCGCGGCCTGGCCCGATCCGTCGCGTCGCGTTTGCGACGGCCGAGCGGTGGGTGCGCGACCGCCAAGAGGCCGACGGCTCCTGGGGCGGGATCCAGCCGCCCTGGGTCTGGTCGATCATCATGCTGGCCGCGCTCGGGTACGGGTTCGAGGACGAGACACTGCGCGCGGCGGTCGAGGGCTGGCAGGGCTTCACCATCGACGAGGGCGACCGCCTTCGCCCGGAGGCGTGCCAGTCGCCTGTGTGGGACACGGCCCTTGCGGCGATCGCGCTGCTCGAGGCCGGACTCTCGCCCACGCATCCCGCGCTCCGCCGCGCCGGCGAGTGGCTGGTCGAAGAAGAGGTCGCGGCCCGCGGCGATTGGGCTATCCGCAGACCCGACCTTCCACCCGGCGGCTGGGCATTCGAGTTCGAGAACGATCTCTACCCGGACGTCGACGACACCGCGGTCGTCGCCCTGGCCCTGCGCCGACTCGGCCTCGGCGCCGATGCCGTCGAGCGCGGCCTCGCGTGGACTGCCGGGATGCAGTCTCGCAGCGGCGGCTGGGGCGCCTTCGATGTCGACAACGAGGCGCACTGGCTCTACAAGCTGCCGTTCTGTGACTTCGGCAAGGTCACCGACGAGCCGAGCGCGGACGTGAGCGCGCATGCGCTCGAGGCGTTGGCGCCGGAATCCCGGTATGCGGAGGAGGTCGAGCGCGGACTCGCTTGGCTGCTCGCTGAGCAGGAGCGCGAAGGCTCCTGGTTCGGCCGCTGGGGCGTGAACCACGTCTACGGCACCGGCGCTGCGCTGCCCGCCCTCGAGGCCTGCGGGGTGCCGTCGGGGCACCCGGCGATGCAACGCGCTGTCGAGTGGCTTCGCAGCGTGCAGCAACCCGACGGGAGCTTCGGCGAGGACATCCGCTCGTATGCCGACGCCGGCTGGCGTGGCCGTGGTCACCCGACGCCTTCTCAGACTGCCTGGGCGCTATTAGGCTACGTCGCAGCGGGCGAGGCCGACTCGGACTCGGCCAGGCGTGCCGCAGACTGGCTTTGCTCCGAACAACTGTCCAACGGCGACTGGCAGGAAGATCACTACACCGGCACCGGTTTCCCGCTTGACTTCATGATCCGCTATCACCTCTACCGTCTCCACTTCCCGCTCATGGCCCTAGGTCGTCTACGAGAAAGGCTCGCCGCATGAAATTCCCACTGCGTTCGACGATCCAGATCGGTAGCTACGTCGCCAAGCAGAAGCGCGCCGGTGCGCGCTTCCCCCTCGTCCTGATGTTGGAGCCGACGCTCGCCTGCAACATCGCCTGCATCGGCTGCGGGAAGATCCGCGAGTACGAGTCGAACAAGGCGCGGCTCTCGGTAGAGGAGTGCGTCGACGCCGGTGTTCAGTGCCCGGCTCCGGTCGTCTCGATCTGCGGCGGCGAGCCGCTCGTCTACAAGGGGATCGAGGACGTCGTCGCGGGGATGCTGGAGATGCAGAAGAACATCGAGCTCTGCACGAACGCGCTCAAGCTCGAAGAGTTCCTCTCGGTCTTCAAGCCGAACCCCAGGCTGACCTTCGTCGTCCACCTCGACGGCATGCGCGAGATCCACGACTACATCTGCGACTACCCCGGCCTCTGGGATCTCGCCGTCGACGCGATCAAGGCCGCACGCGCAGAGGGCTACCGTGTGACGACGAACACGACCATCTTCAAGGAGACGAAGGTCGAAGACGTGGTCCAGATGATGGATTACCTGACGAACGAGGTCGGGATCGACGGGATGCTCGTCGCGCCGGGGTACCAGTACTCGCAGATCGACCCGAACCTGACCATGACCCGCGCCGAGCACGAGCAGAAGTTCAGGATCATCAAGGCGGCGGCGAAGCAGAACGGCTACCGCTGGCTCGCGAGCCCCGTCTACCAGGAGTTCCTCGCCGGCGAACGGAAGCTGGCGTGCGCTCCGTGGGGCTCGATCACGCGGAACCCGTACGGCTGGAAGGGACCGTGCTACCTGCTCACGGACGGAATCTTTCCGACCTATGACGCGCTGCTCGAGGGAATCGAATGGGAGGAGTACGGCCCCGGCAACGACGCGCGCTGCGAGCACTGCGGGATCCATTCCGGCTTCGAGCCGTCGGCGGCGCTCGTCGCAGCCGACAGCCTCAAGGAAGGCGTCCGGAGCATGGCTTGGACGCTCACGGGTTGAGCTTGGTCTACGCCTGCGCGATGGGGGTCGAGGAGCGGATTGCCCGGCGGCTCGGCCCGACCGTGCGGCTCGGTCTCGGCGCTGCCAACGGCATTCCGGCGGAAGGGCAACTCGTCTCGTTCGGGATCGCCGGTGCCCTCCGACCCGGCCTCGAGGTGGGGACCGTGATCGACGCGACCCGGGTGGTCGACGAAGACGGCGAGGTGCTCTGGGAAGGGCCGCCGCTGGGGATCGAGTCGGCGAGGACAGGGACGATCCTGGGCGCGAGCCGGATCATCGACGACCCCGCGGAACGGGCGCGCCTGCACGAGTCGAGCGGCGCCGACGCGGTCGACATGGAATCAGGTCCGCTCGCGCGCACCGGCCGGCTGGCCGGTTGCATCCGCGCGATCAGCGACGCGCCTGGTCGCGAGCTCGCCGGGCTCGCCGAAGGCGCTCGCTTGAACGGGGACGTCGACTACCTGGGCCTCGCTCGAGGCTTCCTGCGCGCTCCGCGCGAGACCGCCCGCGCCGCACGCGATGCCCGCCGCGCCCTGAAGAGCCTGGAGGCAGTCGCATGAGCAAGCGCGTGCTGCTGGCCGCGCCAAGGTCCTTCTGCGCGGGCGTCGACCGTGCGATCGAGATCGTCGAGCGGCTGCTCGACCAGTACGGGCCGCCCGTCTACGTGCGGCACCAGATCGTTCACAACGAGCATGTCGTCCGCCGGCTCGAGGCCCTCGGCGCTGTCTTCGTCGAGCACGAGGACGAGATTCCGCGCGGCGAGATCTGCGTTCTCTCCGCCCACGGCGTAGCCCCGGCGGTGAAGGAGAACGCGGAGCGCCGCGGTCTCCGCGTTGTCGACGCGGTCTGTCCGCTCGTCTCGAAGGTGCATGCCGAGGCGCGCCGTTACGCCGACAGCGGCCACGTGGTCGCGCTCGTCGGCCATGCCGACCACGTCGAGGTGATCGGGACGCGCGGCGAGCGCCCCGAGGCGACCGTCGTGATCGAGTCGGCCGAGGATGCGAGGCGGCTCGATCCGGGCGGCAAGCCGATCGCCGTGATCACGCAGACGACGCTCTCGCTCGACGACGTCGCCTCGACCGTCGACGCGCTCGGCGATCGCTTCGGCGATCTCAAACGCCCGGCGGCAGACGACATTTGCTACGCGACCCAGAACCGTCAGGACGCGGTCAAGGAGATGGTCGCGCAAGGGGCGACGCTGATTCTCGTGATCGGCTCGGAGACGAGCTCGAACGCCCAGCGGCTAGTCGAGGTTGCGCGCCTTCACGGCGCCCCCGCGACGCTGATCGACGGCGAGCGCGATCTCGATCGCGATCTCCTCGACGACCACACAACTGTCGGGCTCACCGCGGGCGCGTCGACGCCCGAGGAGCTCGTCCAAGCCGTCGTCTCCGGGCTCGCCGCCGCCGGCTACGACGAGCTCGCCGAGGTCGAGGTCGCGCGCGAGGACGTACATTTCCGCCTGCCGCGGGAGGTCGTTTCGACGTGACCTCCGTCGAGATCCCGTATTCGATTGCCTGCGCCCTCCCGTCGCTGACCGTGATCGACATCACGAACGACGTCTCGCACGAGCTCGAGCGGAACGGCCACAGCGATGGAATCGCCTACATCTCGCCCGCTGACGAGACCGGGATCGTCCGCGTCAACGAGCGAGAGACGGGCTTCTTCGAGGACCTCGAGGACCTGCTCGAGCGCCTGGTGCCGCTCGAACTGGCCGAGCGGGAGCGCCTCGTCAGGTTTTTGATCGGTCCACGAACCGAGCAGATTCCCTTTCGCGACGCCCAGCTTTGCCTCGGCAGATGGCAGCGGGTGCTTCTGCTCGGCTTCGACGGCTCCACGCCGGGGGGTTGGACCTTGACTGCGGTTGGCTGACCTCGTTTAGCGGCACCTCCGCGGAGTACCATCAAGCCATGGACAGGGCGCGTCGGCATCAGCGCCTTCTCTCGGCGCTCGCTTTCGGGCTGCTCGCCCTCGTGGCGGAGCTTGTCGGCCGCAGCCTGACCCACCGGCTCGACGTCGGCAGGCATGTCGCCGCGCCGGCCTACTCGAGCACCGACTACTACCCGTTCCTGCTTGCGGCGGTCAAGGGCGGGATCGCGCTGCTGCTGGCCAGACTCGCCTGGCGGTTCGCGCGCGCCCACGCCTCGGCACGGGCCGCCCGCCGCCTGCTCGACACGGTCGGCTCGCGGCCCTCGCAGGCGCCCCGCATCCGAGTTGTGCTCTCGCCTCGCCTCTGGCTCGCCTCGTTCCTCGTCACCGCGCTCTTCTATCTCGTCCAAACCGACGCCGAACAGCTTTCGAGCGGTCGCTGGCCGCTGCTCGCGCCGTGGCTGCATACGTCGGCGCTCCCGGTCTTCGCCGTGCTCGCGGTGCTCGTTGCCGTGCTCTGGGGTGCCGTCGCGGGCTGGCTCGCCGACTACGAGCGGTTCGCCGAAGCAACCGTCGCCCATGCCTACCGCGCCGTCCGTTCCTTGCACACGCTTCCGAGCCGCCGGACGACGGACGCGCGCCCTCCGCGCCGCCTGTTCGGGCTGGCCTTCGAAAGCCGCCCGCCTCCCGTCTTCGCATAGCCCGCGCGCGCCGGCCGCTCGCGGGCTCGTCATGACGTCGAACTTGCGGGAGGAACATGGA
>VAWH01000059.1 GCA_005888315.1 Actinomycetota bacterium
CCGCGCCCACTGGCACCTCGAGGTGCTGCCCCGCCTGACGGTCTTCGCCGGCATCGAGCTGGGCGCGGGGATCTACGTCAACTCGCTCGCGCCCGAGGACGCGGCCGCGGCCTTGCGAAAGAGCGGTGCCTAGACCAGCGTCTTAGCGCCGGCTTTTCACCGAGGCATCGCTTGCGATGCGCCTGGAAGTCGTCCGAGCTTAGCCCGGGCGTCCGTCTCGACCCGGTCGAGAGAACGCTTACGCCAGTGTCTTCGCGCCGGCCTCGCGCCGAGGCGTCGCTTGCGACGCCGACCCAGAGGACGTCCGGGCTCTGCTCGGGCGTCCGTTTTGACCCGGGTCGAGAGGACGCTTACGCCAGTGTCTTCGCGCCGGCTTCGCGGAAGCGCCGGGCGGCATCGATCGCCGCGCCGAGGTTGAGGCCCTTGTCCTTGGCCTGCTTGATCAGCATCACGGTCTCGAGCGCATCGATGTCGTAGATCCGCTGCTTCTTGCCCTTGGTCGGGATCTGCGCCTTGTTCGTCCAGTAGTCGAGCTGCATCTTCGAGATGCCCGCGATCTGGCAAACCTGGCCGAGATAGAGCTCGACCTTGTCGAGATGTTCGGAGAGGTCGATCGGCTCGAGGAGGTCCACATTCTTGCTGTATGTCATCTCACCTCTCCTTGCGGCTGGTTTTCCTACTTTGAAGGTATAGCGCCCTAACTCCAATTTGGAAAGGGTGGAGCGAAGAAACTATTGCAAAATCCGCGTCCTTCTACCAGAACCTACGCTTCTGAACTACTAGAAGCAACTTCTGGAACGGATTCACCGACCGCGGCGTCTTCGTCCGACTCGACGACCGGCGCCAGCGCCGAGACGCGCTCGTCGTCGGCCTTGAAACGCATCACGATCACACCCTGCGTGGAGCGGCCAGAGCGCTTGATGTCGTCGACGGCCATCTTGATCACCGTGCCGGCGGTCGAGATCAGCATCACCTGATATCCCTCACGGACGACGCGGGCGCCGACCAGCCGGCCCTTGCCCTCGACGAGCTGCGCCGTCTTGACGCCGAGCCCGCCGCGGCCCTTGCGCGGGTAGTCGGCGAGCTTCGTCCGCTTGCCGTACCCGTTCTCGGTGACCACGAGCAGGTCGCCCTCGTTGACGCCGACGACGTCGGAGGAGATCACCTCGTCCCCCTTGCGCAGGCCCATGCCCTTGACTCCACCGGTGTCGCGGCCCATCGGGCGCGCCTGTTTCTCGCTGAACCGGATCGCCTGACCCATGCGCGAGACCATCAGGATGTCGTCCTCACCCGTCGAGTGCTGGACGGAGACGAGCTCGTCGTCGTCCCGCATCTTGATCGCGATGATTCCATCGGCCTTCAGCGTCGTGTTGTAGGCGGCCAGCTCGGTCTTCTTGACGATTCCGTTCTTCGTCGCGAAGACGAGGTACTTCGACTCCTCGAAGTCCCGGGTCTGGATCACGGCGCGCACCTGCTCGCCCTGGCGGAACGGGAGCAGGTTCTGGATCGCGCGGCCTTTCGACTGTCTGGAGCCAAGCGGCAGCTCGTGCACCTTCAGGCGGTAGACCTTGCCGACGTTCGTGAAGAAGAGGACATAGTCGTGCGTCGAGGCGACGAAGAGGTGTTCGATGTAGTCGTCCTCCTTCAAGTCCATGCCCATCACGCCCTGGCCGCCGCGCTTCTGCTCGCGGTACGTCGTCACCGGCAACCGCTTGATGTAGTTGGAGCGCGTGATCGCGATCACCATGTCCTCTTCCGCGATCAGGTCCTCGAGCTCGAGCTCGTCCTCGGCGGCGACGATCTCTGTGCGCCTACTGTCGTTCTTGCCGTAGATCTGCTTGATCTCGAGCAGCTCTTCCTTGATCAGACCGTCGATTCGAGACTGGTCGCCGAGGATCGCGCGCAACTCCGCGATCCGTTCTTGCACGTCGTTGAACTCGTCCTCGATCTCCTTTCGCGCGAGCCCGGTCAGCCGGGCGAGGCGTAGGTCAAGGATCGCCTGGGCCTGGATCTCGGAGAGGTCGAACTGCTCCATCAGGCCGTCGCGCGCGGTGTCGGTGTCGGGCGCGCCGCGGATCAACGCGATCACCGCGTCGAGATTGTCGAGCGCGGTCAGGTAGCCCTGGAGGACGTGCGAGCGGTCCTCGGCCTTGCGCAGCTCGTACTTCGAACGCCGGGTGACGACCTCGCGCTGGAAGTCCAGGTAGTGGCGGATCAGCTCGAGCAGCGAAAGCGTCTTGGGGACGCCGTCGACGAGCGCGACCGCGTTGTAGCCGAACGACGTCTGCAGCGGCGTGTGCTTGAAGAGCTTGTTCAGCGCCACCTGAGGCACCGCCTCGCGCTTCAGCTCAATGTAGATCCGCATCCCGTCCTTGTCGGAGTGATCCGCGAGCGCGTCGTCGGTCATCGGGATCTCGTTCAGGACCTTGCTCTCGACGAGCTCGGCGATCTTCTCGATCACACCGCCTTCGCCGCCTTTCTTCACGCCGTAGGGCAGCTCGGTGACGATGATCGCGTTCTTGCCGCCTCGCAGCTCCTCGATGTGGGCACGGGCCCGCATGACGATGCGGCCCCTACCCGAGCGGTAGGCGTCCCGGATCCCGGAGCGTCCGACGATGTACCCACCGGTCGGGAAGTCCGGCCCCTTGACGTGGCGCAACAGCCGCTCGACGTCGATGCTCGGGTCGTCGATCATCGCAACGATCCCGTCGATCGCCTCACCGAGGTTGTGGGGCGGGATGTTCGTGGCCATCCCGACGGCAATCCCGGCTGAGCCGTTGACGAGCAGATTCGGGAAACGCGAAGGAAGCACGCTCGGCTGGCGCCGCGACTCGTCGTAGTTCGGCTCGAAATCGACCGTGGCGGCGTCGATGTCGCGCAGCAGCTCGGTGGCGATGCGGGAAAGCCGTGCCTCGGAGTAGCGCATCGCGGCCGCCGGATCGCCGTCGATCGAGCCGAAGTTGCCTTGGCCGTCAACGAGGGGGTAGCGCAGCGAGAACGGCTGCGCCATCCGAACGAGCGTGTCGTAGATGGCGGAGTCGCCGTGCGGGTGATAGCGGCTCATGACCGTGCCGACCGTCGCGGCGGATTTCTTGTACGGCCGGCCGGGCTGGAGCCCGTCCTCGTGCATCCCGTAGAGGACGCGGCGATGAACCGGCTTTAGGCCATCGCGGACGTCCGGCAGCGCGCGGCTGACGATGACCGACATCGCGTAGTCCAGGAAGCTCGACCGCATTTCCTGGTCGAGCTCGCGCGACTCGATGCGCCCGCCGGAAAGCGAATCCGGGAGGAGGTCAGACATCGAGGAAGCGCACGTCGGTCGCGTTCTGCTCGATGAAGTCGCGCCGGGGCTCGACCTGGTCACCCATCAGACGGGAGAACCAAAGATCGGCCGCCGAGGCGTCCTCGACGTCGACGCGGACGAGCACGCGGCGGGCTGGATCCATCGTCGTCTCCCAGAGCTGGCCGTGATTCATCTCGCCGAGTCCCTTGAAGCGACTGATCTGGACACCCTCCTTTGCGAGGTTGATCGCCTCGTCGCGTAGGCCTTCGAACGTCTCTGCTGCGGCGCGCTTCTTGCCCAAGCCCAGCGTGAAGGGAGGCAGTCCTCCTGCGATCTCGGCGAGCCGGCCGTAGGTACGGCGAACGTGGTCGTAGATCGGCGAGGTGAGGAGCTCCTTGGGGACCGCGACCTCGGTGGCGGCGCTCGTCTCGACCTCGATCATCTTCACGTGCACTCCGTCGGCGTCCGAAGAAAGGATCGAGAAGGCGTAGCCGTTGTTCGGCGCGTTCTCGAGCAGCTCCGCAACGTCGCTCGGCACAGCTGCGTCCGTCTCGACGAGGCGGTGGGCGATCACAAAGTCGGCCGGCTGCACGCCGAAGTCCGAGCGTAGCCGCGCCGACCAGCCTTCGAACTCTGTCAGCGCGCGCTGGAAACGGCCGTAGCGCGACTCTGTCAGCTTGACCGGCGTGCCCTCGCGCGAGCGAATCTCGAGCTCCGGGAACTTCTCGCGCACGAGCAGCTCTTCAAGCTGGACGTCCTTGATCAGGTAGGTCTCGCGGCCGGCAACCTTTGCGAGGTAGAGCGGCGGCACGGCGATGTAGACGTGGCCGCGGTCAAAGAGCTCGGGCATATGCCGATAGAGGAAGGTCAGGATCAGCGTCCGAATGTGCGCGCCGTCCACGTCGGCGTCGGTCATGACGATGATCCGGTTGTAGCGAAGCTTCGCGATGTCGAACTCTTCGCCGATCCCGGTGCCGATCACCTGCACGAGCGACTGGATCTCGTTGTTCGAGAGGACCTTGCCGATCCGGTTCTTCTCGCTGTTGATGATCTTCCCGCGCAGCGGCAAGATCGCCTGATTCGACTTGTCGCGGGCCTGCTTGGCTGACCCGCCGGCGGAGTCGCCCTCGACGATGAAGAGCTCCGTCAGCTCTGGATCGCGGATCTGGCAGTCGGCGAACTTCTTCGCCATTCCGCCGCCGAACGCGCCCTTGCGACGGGTGAGCTCGCGCGCCTTGCGCGCTGCCTGCCGGGCGCGGGCGGCGGAGATCGCTTTCAGGATGATCTGCTTCGCGTCTGTCGGGTTCTCCTCGAGAAACTCCGCGAGGCGGGCGTTGACGGTCTGCTCGACGAAACCGCGAACCCACGGGTTGCCGAGCTTCGTCTTCGTCTGGCCCTCGAACTGCGGGTCCTGCAGCTTCACGGAGATCACCGCGGCAAGACCTTCCCGGACGTCCTCGCCCTCGAGGTTGTCGTCCTTTTCCTTCAGCAGCGTCTTTTCCCGCGCGTACCTGTTCAAGGTCCGCGTCAAGGCAGCATTGAAGCCCGAGAGATGCGAGCCTCCCTCGTGCGTGTTGATGTTGTTGGCGAACGAGAAGACGGACTCGACGTATTTCGTGTTCCACTGCATCGCCACCTCGACCTGGCCCTCCCCGTTGGCTCCCTCGAAGTAGACGATGTGCTTGTGGACGGGGTCCTTGGATTCGTTGATGTACCCGACGAAGTCGCGGATGCCGCCCTCGTAGAGGAACTCCTGGGTCGCGCCGCCGGCGCGCTCGTCAGTGAGGACGATGCGTAGCCCACGGGTGAGGAACGCCGTCTCGCGGAGGCGCTGCACGAGCGTGTCCGTAGACAACTCGAGCTCCTCGAAGATCTCGGCGTCCGGCATGTACGAGATCGTCGTCCCGGACTCTCCCTTCGGAACCTTGCCGACGACCTCGAGCTCGGTCTTCGGGACGCCGCGCGCGAATTCCTGGCGGTAGATCTTGCCGTCGCGGCGGACTTCCGCCCGCAGCCACTCGGACAGGGCATTGACGACCGAGACACCGACGCCGTGCAGTCCGCCGGACACCTTGTAGCCGTCCCCACCGAACTTGCCGCCGGCGTGGAGCTTCGTCAGGACGACCGTGAGTGCCGGCAAATCCTGCTCCGGCATGACGTCGACCGGGATGCCCGATCCCTGGTCTTTCACCGTCACGGAGTTGTCCGGATGAAGGATCACCTCGAGGTGGTCGTTCCGGCCTGCGAGGGCCTCGTCGACGGAGTTGTCGACGACCTCGTAGACGAGGTGGTGGAGGCCCCGCGAGCCCGTCGAACCGATGTACATGCCCGGGCGCAGGCGGACCGGCTCGAGGCCTTCGAGCACGGTGATGTCCTTGGCGGTATAGGAAGCTTCAGTCAATAAAAAAGCCCTGCAAACGGGCCAGGTTGGGCGCTCAACAAGTCTAGCAGACAGAGCGGTCGGAAATGCCCTTCGCGAGGCTCGCCGCGGCCGCTCGTGCAACGAGTTTGCGCAGATTCTCGTCCTCGATTCCGGCGGCTAGCCGGGCGCCCTCCTGGCGCAGGCTTTCGGAGGGCTCGAGTGGCCTCCGCGACGGTCGTTCGGGGCCTGGTTCGACGGCCTCGGGGACTCGCCCGGGAGCGAAGCGAATGCGATCGACGCCGAGCCGCTTCGCGATGTCCGCCGCCCGGCTCGTCAGCTCGAAGGCCCAAATCGAATCGGCCGTGTTGACGTGGAGCGTTCCGTCCCGCGCAACGCGGGCGGGCCACGCACTGCGCGCGATCGTCTCGCCGACCGCCGCGGGCCACGCCTCGACGACCTCCCCGATCCCGCCCTCGGGGCCGAAACGCCCGAGCTCACGTTTGACCTCGTCGCCAAGGTGCTTCATCGCAGCACCGTCCCGGCGTCTCCGGCCTCGACCTCGACCAGCTGGTCGGGCTCGGCCGGCAACGCGGCCGCGCTCGTGCTCGTGATCAGCGCCTGCCCGTACGTCCGCAGCCGCTCGGCGAGGATGAGGCGGCGGTCCGGGTCGAGCTCCGAGAGCACGTCGTCGAGCAGGAGCAGCGGTGGAAACCCGCGCCGTTCGCGGACGAGCTCCGCCTCGGCGAGGAGCAGCGCCAGCACCGCGAGGCGCTGCTCGCCCTGGGAGCCGAAGGCGCGCAAATCGCGCCCGCCGGCGCGGATCTCGACGTCGTCGAGGTGCGGGCCGGTGCCCGTTGCGCCCCGCTCGAGGTCACGGTCGAGCCGCTCCTCGAGCACTTCTGCCGACAGCGTCTCGGCCTCGTAGCGAAGAGCGGCGTCGGCCAGCCCCAGCTCACCGGCATGCGTCGCGAACAGCGGCTCGAGTGCGGCGATGACTTCGCCCCGCGCAGCGACGAGCTGCGTTCCCAGGTCTGCGACCCGCTCCGTCCAGGGCCGGAGCGCCTCCCGCGTGCTGTAGCCGAGCGAGATGCCGCGGAGGGCCGCGTTCCTCTGCGCCAGCGCCGCGCCGTATTCGGCCGGCAGTGCGGCCTGCGCCGGCGTGCCGCGGCCGAGCGCGCGGTCGAAATAGGCGCGCCTCGCCGCGGGCCCGCCCTTGACGACCACGAGCCGGTCCGGCGTGAAGACGAGCGCTGCAACCTCGCTGCGAAGCTGCTCGGCGGCCTGCAGCCGCGCGCCGTTCAGGCTCGCGCGCTTGGCGGCGCCGGCGTGCAGGATCACGTTCAGCTCGAGCGGCGAACCCGCCCGGTCTCCGGTCAGCGCGATCCGCGCTCCCTCGCGGCCGAAGCGGATCAGGCGCGCGTCGTTCCGCGTCCGCGGCGAGAACCCCTGCGTGCCGACGTGCAGCGCCTCGAGCAAATTCGTCTTGCCGGCGCCGTTCGGACCGACCACGAGCACGAGCCCCGGCTTCAGCCCGAGCTCGAGCCGAGCGTACGAGCGGAAATCTCTGAGCGAGACCTTGTCGACGATCAGCCTGCGCCAAGGGCGTCGCTTGACGACGCCCGCTTAGAGGGCGTCCAGGCTTTGCCCGTGCGCCCGTCCATACCAACAGATTCTGTGATGCCGCGGTACCTGAACGCCGCCATCAGCCCGCAAGCCGAATCGGCATGATCAGGTACAGGAAGTCGTCGCTGCCCTCGGCCTGGAGCACGCAGGGCCGCAGCGGGCTGATCAGCCGGAAGCGCACCGTCTCGCCGGTCACCGACTCGATCCCGTCGCGGAGGAACTCCGCATTGAAGCCGATCTCGAGCGGCTCGCCGCTAAAGGAAGCCGGGATGGACTCCTGCGCTTCGCCGACGTCCTGCGTCCGCGCGGAGACGGTCAACTCACCCTCGGCGAAGCGGAGCCGAAGCGGCGAGTTGCGCTGCGCCATCACCGCGATCCGGCGGACGACGTCGAGGACCTCGTCCCGCGGCAGCGCCACCTCGTGCTCGAAGCTCTCAGGGATCAGCTGCCTGTAATTCGGGAACTGGCCGTCGATGCGCCGCGTCGTCAGCCAGACGCCATCCACTCCGAAGACGACCTGGTTCTCGTGCAGCCCCAGCTCAATTTGTTCCGCACCTTGCCCGATCCGCGCGAGCTCGGCGAGAGCGCGTGCCGGCACGATCGCCTCCAGTTCCGGCACCGTTCCCTCGAGCGCGGTCTCCTTGACCGAGAGCCGGTAAGAGTCCGTCGCCGCCATGACGAGCTTGCCCGGCTCGAAGCGGACGAGGATGCCCGTCAAGACGGGCCGCGACTCGTCGCGCGAGGCCGAGCGGCCAACGCGGCCGATGGTCTCCAGGAGCGCATCGCGATCAACTGCATGCCGCTCCAGGCCCTCCGCGTCGGGAAGGCGCGGAAAGTCTTCCGCGGTGTAGGTGTTGAGCCGCGATTCGAAGGCACCGCTGGCGACGTGAATAATCCCTTCGTCGGCGCGCTGCTCGATCGAGACCTCCGCGTCGGGAAGGAGTCGCGCCAGCTCGACCAACAGCCGGCCCGGCACGACGACCGCGCCCTCACCCTCGACCCGGGCTTCCAACGACGCGCGCAGCGAGAGCTCCATGTCGGTGGCTGCCAGCGTCAGACGGCCGCCTTCGGCGTTGAGGAGGATCCCGCCAAGGATCTGCACAGCCGTGCGCGTCGAGACGCCGCGTGAAACGACGGCGAGCTTCTGAGTGAGCTCTTCGCGCGAACAGGTGATCTTCATCGTCCCGGAGCTAACCACGGTTTCTGCATCAAGCATTTAGATAAATCCTCTCGTAGAAGTCATAGGGAGTGTGGATGCCGGGGACGACGGTGTCAGGCCGCTCAGTTGCGCGGTTTCGTCGGGGGACGGTCGCTGGGGAGAAGACGCACTCTTCGACAGGCTTGGGAAGCGCGCTCGGCACACTCCACACTTCACCGGACTTGTTTGATCCGAGCGGTCAACTCTTGCACGAGGTTGTACACAGAGCGGTCCTCGCGAATCATGCGCGCGATTTTCGAGGTGGCGTGGATGACGGTCGTGTGGTCGCGCCCGCCGAACTGCTTGCCGATCTTGGGCAGCGAAGAGTCTGTGAGCTCGCGCGAGAGGTACATCGCGACCTGGCGCGGGTAGACGATGTTCTGCGAGCGTCTGTCGCCGCAGAGCTCGTCGAGGGAGAGCCCGAAGCGGTCCGAGGTGATCTCCTGGATCCGCTCGATCGTGACCTGCGGCAGGTCGCCTTGGGGAAAGACGTCCTTCAAGACGTCTTGTGCAAGCGCTTCGGTCATCGGCCGCCCGGTCAACGAGCAGAAGGCGACCACGCGCGTCAGTGCGCCCTCGAGCTCGCGAATGTTGGTCGAAACGCGGCCGGCGATGAAGGTGAGGACCTGCGGGTCGGGCACATTGATGTTGTCGGTCTTGACACGCTTGCGCAGGATCGCGATCCGCGTCTCCAGGTCGGGCGGCTGGATGTCGGTGATCAGTCCCCACTCGAAGCGGGAGCGCAGCCGCTCTTCGAGGGTCGCGATGTCGCGCGGCGGCCGGTCGGAGGACATCGCGATCTGGCTGCCGCTCTCGTAGAGCGAGTTGAACGTGTGGAAGAACTCTTCTTGGATCCGCTCCTTGTTCTCGAAGAACTGAACGTCGTCGACCAGTAGCAGGCCATAGGTGCGGTAGCGCTGCTTGAAGCCCTCGATCCGTTTGTCCCGCAGCGAGTTGATGAAGTCGTTCATGAACGTCTCGCTGGTCACATAGCGGACGGACAGGGTGCCCGCGTGCTCACCGACGTATTGGGCGATCGCCTGCAGGAGGTGCGTCTTGCCGAGTCCGGTACCGCCGTAGATGAAGAGCGGGTTGTATGCCTGCGCGGGGGCTTCTGCGACGGCGAGCGCGGCTGCGTGAGCGAAGCGGTTCGAGGAGCCGATCACGAAGGAGTCGAAGGTGTACTTCGAGTTCATCCCGAAGCCGATCTGCGCCTGCGCCAGCGGCTTCGAATCGGCCACAGGGGTGCTCT
>VAWH01000060.1 GCA_005888315.1 Actinomycetota bacterium
CGCTCGCCGGCGACCTCAGCGAGCGCGGCGCCGATCAGGCCGAGGAAATGACCGTCGATCCACTCGCGCGTGAAGTCGTTGGGAAC
Source organism: Actinomycetota bacterium (assembly GCA_005888315.1). Classification (GTDB taxonomy): domain Bacteria; phylum Actinomycetota; class Thermoleophilia; order Gaiellales; family Gaiellaceae; genus 13-2-20CM-68-14. The sequence goes on from VAWH01000060.1 coordinate 87, forward strand.
GGTGAGAACGAACTCGTTCTCGGTAATCGCGGTGGCGTGGACCTGGCCGAACCAGGTCGAGAACGTGTTCTCGTTGAGTGCCTCCCGGAGCCGACCCGAAATCTCGTTCCAGACCCCTTCCGCAGTCAGCTCGATTGGCTTCTCCACCCTGTCGGGACGCTCCTTTGCTCGACCGAAAAGAAGGGCGAGCATAGCAACGTCGGAGCCCGCACTCAATGGCCCTTCCGGCGAATTCGGATCGACCGAAAAACGGCGATTTACCAGGG
>VAWH01000039.1:0-3624 GCA_005888315.1 Actinomycetota bacterium
CGGGGGCAACGGGTTGCTGGGGTCGGAGACGCCGTCGGCGGTCGTGGCCGTCGGAGCAACTGCGGAGGCCGGGCTCGACGCGCCCGTCCCTGCAGTTGACGAACCGTCCAGAGACGGCGGCGCGAGCGGCGTGGAGCCGGCCGCGATCGTTGTCGTCGCCGGCGGGGTCGTGGACGAAGAGCTCTCAGCGGGCGGGTTCATCATCTTCATCGTCCGCGGTACCTGGAAGGCCAGCAGCCCGAGCAGGAATACGCTGCCGACAGCGAGGAAGATCTTCTGCCGCTTGGCCTTTGCCTTGGGATCGAACTTCTTGTTCGCCATCAGTTCGACGCTCCGGCCGCGCCCGTGGCCGCCGGGCTCGTGGGCGCGGGAGTCGTGGTGGTGGTTGCAGTCGTCGGCGTGGTGGTCCCGGGCGTGGCCGCGCCCTGTGTGCCGGTCGTCGCTTGCGGCGGCGCACTCACGGTCGCACCCGTGCCGTAGATGTAGGCGTCGACCGTCAGCGTGGCCTCGACCTGCGGGAATTTCCGTTTCCCTTCGCCGAACTGGATGCTGTCGACGGTGAACAGGCGGCCGTCGGCCGCGAGCGCGCCCCGGCGAACGTCGACGAGGTTGCGCAAGCGGAAGAGGAAGTCGGTGAGCTGGAAGAAGTTGCCGTCGAAGATGACGGTGATCGGCACGACCTGATACCCGCTCAGCGGAGTCGACCCCTGCGGCATGATCGAATCGAATGTGATCCCGCTCTGCCGCGCGACGTTCGTGAGCTCGAGGACCATCCCCGCCTCGTCGGGCTGATCGGGCATCGTCTTGGTCAGCTTGAAGAGGTCTGCGACGCGAACCTTCTGTGCATCCTTCGACTTTGCGAGCAGGGCGCGCGCATCGGCGATCTGGTTCTCTTGCGCGGCGATCTGCGTCGAGAGGTCGGCAGCCTTACCTTTCTGCGGTTTGACCAGGCCGAAGTAGCCGATCGCCGCAAGCACGAGGAGCACGACCACAGCGATCCCGATTTGCGCGGACTGAGGCAGTTTCTTCTTGCTCACGAGGTCGCTCCCGGCGCACGAACATTGGCCTCGATCTTGAAGTGGACGACGGAGCGGTCGCCAAGGTCTGCCTGTTCGCTCTTCTCGAGTTGAACCTGTTCCAGATCGGGGATTACGGAGAGCCGCGTCAGCAGGCGGGCCACGGCCTCGTGCGAGTACGTGTATCCGTCGATGGTGAAGCCGAGCTCGCCGACCGCCAGCGATCCGGACGAAGTCGACGTGCCGGAGGTCGAGCCTGCAGTGCCGGTCGAGGTCGTGGTGGCGGTTGTCGCCGCGGAAGTCGGGGCGCGCGCGGACAGGCTCAGTAGCCAGACGTCGTCGGGAAGCACGAGAGCGAACTCGCGCAGAACGCGGTCCCAGGCGATCCGCTTCGACAGGGCTGCATTGAGCGCTGTCACGCGCGCCTTCTTGTCGGCCACGAGAGCGTCCTGCTGCTGGACCTGATTCTGAGCGGGCACCGGGATCGCCGCGAGCTCCTGCTGTTTCTGGGCGAGCTCGAGCCGGCGTGACTTCAGCGTCCCCTGCGCGCTCACAAAAAGCAGGCCGAGCAGGGCGGCCACGAGCGTGAATCCGGCGATCGACGTGACCGCGACCGGTGTCGGGATCGAAGGGCCTTTGCGGCGCCGGTCGTCCCTCACGAGTCAGTCCTCGATTCCGAGTCCGATTGCGATCGCGAGCGAGCCCACCTGTTCCGCGTCCTTGATCTTCTTGCCCACCTTGACCCGTCCGAGCGGGTCTCCCGGGCGGACGCTGACGCCGATCAGCGCCTGGAGCTCCTCGGCCAGGCCGCGCAGGTGGACCAAGCCGCCGGTGAGGACGATCTCGCCGATGCCCAGCGAACCCGGTTGGTTCTGGTAGAACTGGAGCGAGGAGACGAGTTCCCGGGCGAAGCTCTGCAGCTGCCGCCGGATTGCCTCCCGTGCTCGGTTCGCTTGGTCGTCGGTCAGGCCTTCCGGGGTGTCGTGCGATCTTAAAGAGAGCGTGCGCTTGACCGGCTCGGCCTCCGAGGGAGCGATGTCGAGCTCGCGCGCGATGGCCACATTCAGGGCCGCCCCGCCCCAGTCGAGGACGCGGGTGAACTCGCAGGCCCGGCCGTCGGAAACCGCGAAGGTGGAACGATCGTGACCTACCGCGACGACGACGATCGCGGCGCTCGAGGGTCCGGCTTCGACAGGCAGCGGCTCAGCGACCGCCCGCAGGAGCGCAAATGCCTCGAGGTCGATTCCGACGAGCTTGATCCCGGCCTTCTTGCACGCATCGACGTAGCGGTCGAGCAGGTCGCGGTAGGCGACGACGAGCAGGATCCGCCGCGTGGTGCTGCCGTCCTCTTCCTCGCGCTCGCTCAGGACCTGCCAGTCGATCACGGCATCCTCGATCGGGATCGGCAGAGCCTCGTGGGCGCGAAAACGAACCGCGTTCTCGAGCTGCTTGACGTCGTCGATGCCGCCGATGTCGAAGGTCCGGACGCCGATTCGGTTGTTCGCGATTCCAAGCCGCACGCCCTGTCGGGGCAGCTTGTGCCGCTTGAAGAAGTCCTTCAGCGAGGCGGCGAGCGCCTCCGGGTCGCGGAGCTCTCCGCCGACGACGACCCCGGGCTCGAGCTCCTCGCGCGCCACCTGGATCAGCTCCGGAACGCCGTTGTTGTGGACCCGAGCCGCGGCGAGCTGCGAGCCGCCGATCTTGAGGCCCGTCACCCGCTTCAGGCGCTTCGAGGCCGAAGCGTCCTGGGCCTTACCCTTGGGCGCCTTGGCCTTCGGCTCGTCGCCCTTTTTGCCGCCGAACGAGAGCTCGCGCTTGTAGAAGGGGACGCGCTCCCCCTTCGCCTGCTTCTCCTTCGGCCGCTTCTCCTTCTTCGCCTTCGGCTGCTTTGTCTTCTTCGCCTTCGGCTGCTTTGTCTTCTTCGGCGGTTTGTCGCCCTTGCCGCCGCCGAACGAGAGCTCTCGCTTGTACCAGGGCACGCTCTCGGTGGCCGGTGCCTCGAGCTCGGGGTCGAGCTGCGTCTCCGGCTCTGGCACGAGGAGGGCGGGCGGAGCCGGAGAGACCGCGACCGGAGCCGCTGGCGTCGGCGCAGGCGCTGGGGAAATTTCGGCCGCAGGCTCAACTTCGTCCGCGCTCGGCACCTCCGGCGCCGGCACGAACGTCTCCTCGGCCTCCTTCTTCTTCCGGCCGACTAGATCGGAAAGCTTGACTTCCTTGTTCCAGTCAACCATCGCCGGTTAGGCCCCCGCGATCCGTAGGCCGCCTGCGAGCGACGGCGTCTCCGAGCCAACACCCTCGTAGGAGCTGACGTCGACGCCCGCCCGCTCCAGCAGGCCAAACAGCTGCTCGGGCCTGCTCGAGCAGCTGAGCGCGTCGTCGAGGACGATCACTTTCCGCAGCACGAGGTCGGCGAGTGCCTGCTCCATCGTCTGCATGCCCTTCGAGGTTCCGGTCTGCATGACGGAGTAGACCTGCTCGACCTTGCCCTGGCGGATCAGGTTCCGCACCGCGTCGTCGGGGAACAGGATCTCGAGCGCGGCGACACGGCCGTCGCCGCCCGCGGTCGGCAGCAGCGCCTGCGTGCAGACACCCTGGAGCGTGGCGGCGA
>VAWH01000039.1:3660-13850 GCA_005888315.1 Actinomycetota bacterium
CTGCGTGTGCAGGGTCGCGAAGACGAGGTGGCCGGTTTCGGCTGCCGTGATTGCCGTCGAGATCGTCTCGAGGTCGCGCATCTCGCCGAGGAGAATCACGTCGGGGTCCTCGCGCAGGGCGGCCCGCAGCGCCTCGGCGAAGCTCTGCGCGTCCGGCCCGATCTCCCGCTGGTTGACGATGCAGCGCTTGTGTCTGTGCACGAACTCCACCGGATCCTCGATCGTGAGGATGTGCTCCGAGCGCTTGCGGTTGATCTCGTCGATCAACGCCGCCAGCGTCGTCGACTTGCCCGAGCCGGTCGGGCCTGTGATCAGCACGAGGCCCCGTGGCTTCTCGGTCAGCGAGTGCAGGGCGGAGGGAATGCCGAGCTCTTCGAGCGTCTTGATGTCGGCGGGGATCAACCGGAAGGCCGCACCGAGCGTCCCGCGCTGGAAGAAGACGTTGACGCGGAACCGCGCGAGCCCGGGAATCGAGTGCGCGAAGTCGATCTGGCGGTTGATCTCGAGCAGCTTCTGCTGCTCCGTGGACAGGATGCGGTAGAGCATCTGATGTGTGTCCTCGGGAGTGAGCTCGGGGATGTCCGTATAGCGCTCGAGGCTCCCGTGCACGCGCATGGCCGGCGGCGTGCCGACCGTGATGTGCAGGTCTGACGCATTGCGCGCCACCATGCGCTCGAGCAGAGCATCGATGGAGTAGAGAGCTTCCGCCATTGCCGCTGGGCGAGCTATCGGCACGGAGAAGGCCATTCTTGAGGGGGATCTGCACTGCCGTCGCGCCCTCTTGGCTTCACCCTAAATGGGGATGAGTAGGCGGGCCTCGCGGCACCGATAGTGGACAAGCCACCTGCGCACCCAACCCCTCAAGGAGGACAAAGCATGTTCGCAAGGCTTTTGCACCAGCGCGGCCCGGTGCAGCGCGAGGAGGGTTTCACCCTCATCGAGCTTCTGGTCGTGATCATCATTCTGGGGATCCTGCTCGCAATCGCGATTCCCTCGTACTTGAGCTTCCGCACGCGGGCAAACAAGTCCGCCGCGCAGGCGAACGTCCGCGCGGCCGTGCCCGGCATGGAGGCGTTCAACGCCGACCACGCCAGCGGCTACACCGGCGTCACCCTCGGCAAGCTGCAGGCCTCGTACGACGCCGGCATCAAGAACATCAAGATCTCGGTCGCGAACAACACGAGCTACTGCATCGTGAACACGAACCCGGCGACGGTCTTCTACCACAAGACCGGTCCCTCGGGCGACATCAATCCGGGCCACTGCTAGTCGGCGGCTCGTTCGAATCAAGCAGTGAAAGGGCGCGGGAGACCGCGCCCTTTTTTGTCTCCCCCGATCGAGGGTCACCAGCGCCCTCACCTGCGCCGATACCGCCCAAGCCACCGCAATTACAACGGATTGGAAGGGAGCACCATCAGATGATTTCGAAGATGCGCCAGCGGCTGAGCTCCGATCAGGGATTCACCCTGATCGAGCTTCTCGTCGTGATCATCATTCTGGGAATCCTGCTCGCAATCGCGATTCCCTCGTACCTCAGCTTCCGGACGCGCGCCAACAAGTCGGCCGCCCAGGCCAACGTCCGCGCGGCCGTGCCCGGCATGGAGGCGTTCAACGCCGACCACGCCAGCGGCTACACCGGCGTCACCCTCGCCAAGCTGCAGGCCTCGTACGACGCCGGCATCAAGAACATCAAGATCTCGGTCGCGAACAACACGAGCTACTGCATCGTGAACACGAGCCCGACGACGGTCTTCTACCACAAGACCGGCCCGTCGGGCGACATCAATCCTGGCAACTGCTAGAAGCGGGCCCGGTATTCGGTTTTGCCGAAGAGGCGCGGGAGACCGCGCCTCTTCGTTTTGTTCCGGCAAGGTGGTAAAGCCGTAACCGCTCGGTGCCGATAGAGGAACTGTGAACTCGCGGCTTCGCGTCTCTGCGTTCGTGGCCCTCGGCGTGCTCGTTCTTGGCGCAGGCGGTTTCCTCGTCCTCGGTGGCGGCTCGGCCTCTTCGGCCGCGTCGGTGCACCAGATCAAACCCCTGCACCCGCGCGCCAAGGCGAAGGTGGCCCTCGCGCCGCCGAAGGTCGCGATGGCGAAGGAGAAGGCGGCAGCGAAGAAGAAGGCTGCTCGGCGGCCCGCCGTCATCGCCGGTGTTCCGACGCCGCTCGCGGACGCACTGAAGCGCCATTCGGTCGTCGTGCTCGCGCTCGTAGCGCCGAAAGCAGCAGTCGACCAGCTCACGCTCAGCGAAGCCAAGGCCGGCGCCGCCGCTGCGGGCGCGGGGTTCGTCGCGATCAACGTCGCCAACAACGCGCAGGTCGAGGCGCTCTCGGGTCTCGTGGGCTCGAGCTCGGATCCTCAGAATCGCTTGCTCGACGATCCCGCCGTGCTCGTCTTCCAGAAGCCGCAGGCGCTCTACGTACGGCTGAACGGATACGCGGACGCGAACACGATCCAGCAGGCTGCAATCAACGCGGCGCCGCTGCCGGCGAGCTAGTGATCGGTGCGAACTCCGCCGAAGCGCGCGAGCTCTTCGTCCGGCACGCAAAGAAGGACGGACGTTCGGTGGCAATCCTGAAGGCGGTCGACTACGGCGACTCGTGCATCGTCGAGGCTGAGGTCTTTCCCGTCGGCGCCCGCAACTCGAGACCGACGCAGCCGGGGCCCTATACGTTCGCCGACTCGCAGCAGGCGACGGCGTTCGTGACCGAAGCCGTCGAGGCGCTGATGTACCTCGGCTGCGACGTGCAGGCTCAGTAGGCGCCTCCTGGGCTCTCTGGGGACGCCTTTCAGGGAGTGCTCCCCGCTATCGTCGAACGCGATTCCCGAGGCGGCGACGAGATCGCGCACCGTCGCGTCACGAGGACGTCGCCCGGTGACGCGATGGCTGGCCCAGTCGAGCACGAGCACCACGTGCCGTGGCCCGACACCGTCGCCTGGTGAGCGAGCTAAACGTCGCCGCTGTTCGCATAGAGCGTTCGAGGCGCCCCATGCGACGTTCGTATCACAGCGGTCGCGCCCGGCCCTAGATGGTGACGCGCGCGAGCTCTTCGATCGAGGTCAGGCCTGCGGCGACCTTGGCGATGCCGTCGTCCCAGAGCGTTCGCATGCCTTCTTCCATCGCGGCCCTCTCGAGCTCCTCCCGGCTGGCCTTTGTCGCGGCGAGGGTCTCCAGGTTCTCGCTCATCGTCAGTAGCTGAAAGACACCGACCCGGCCTTTGTAGCCGGTCTGATTGCAGCGGGGGCAGCCCCGCTTACGGTAGAAGATCATCCCGTCGGCCTGCGCAGCGATGTCGGGCGAGACGCGGGCTTTGATCAGTTCGTCCACGGACGGCGTGTACATCTCGCAGCAGTGGGTGCAGAGCTTCCGTGCCAGCCGCTGAGCGAGCACGCCCGTGACCGCAGAGCCCGTCAGGAACGGTTCGACGCCCATCTCGTTCAGGCGCGTCAAGGCGCCAGGGGCGTCGTTCGTATGCAGGGTGGAGAGCACGAAGTGCCCCGTGAGCGCGGCCTCGATCGAGATCTTGGCCGTCTCGGGATCGCGGATCTCGCCCACCATCACCACGTCCGGGTCGGAGCGCAGGATCGACCGCAGCGCGGCCGCGAACGTCAAGCCGGCGCGCTGGTTGATCTGCACCTGGTTGACCCCGCCCAGCCGGTACTCGACCGGGTCTTCGACGGTGATGATGTTGATCTCGGGATTGTTGATCTCGGCCAGCGCCGCGTAGAGCGTCGTCGATTTACCGGAGCCGGTCGGTCCGGTGACGAGCAGGGCTCCGGTCGGCCGCGAAACGACTTCCTCCAGCGTCTGGCGCATCGCGTCCGAGAGGCCAAGCTCCTCGAGCGTCGGCGGCCGCTTCGACTTGTCGAGCAGCCGCATCACGACCGACTCGCCTTCGACCGTCGGCAGCGTCGCAACGCGGATGTCGAGCATCCGCCCGGCGGCGGCAGCGTTCAGCGAAATGCGACCGTCCTGCGGCTTTCGGCGCTCGGCGATGTCGAGCTTCGCGAGGACCTTCAGGCGCGTCGTGACTCCGGCCATCATTCGTTTGGGGATCCGCTGCACCTCGTGGAGGACGCCGTCGATGCGGAGCCTTACCGCAAGGGCGTCCTCCTGCGGCTCGAAGTGGACGTCTGAGGCACCGTCCTCGGCGGCCTGGAAGATGATCGAGTTGACGAGCCGGACGAGCGGCGCCTCGGAGATGCCGTCTTCGACCTCGAGGTCGTCGGGCTCCTCCTCCTGGAGCAACGCCTCCTCCTCGGCGAGCGCCGCGCGGGCGCCGAAGGCTTCCGAGGCGCGCGAGAGGCGGCGGAGCTCGGTGAGGATGTCCTCGCTGGCGGCGACGCCGATCTCGAGCTGGTGCCGGCTCGCCAAGCGCAGCTCGTCGAGCGCGTGCAAGTCGGCGGGATCGGCGACGGCGACCCGGAGGGTCTCGCCGTTGAGTGCATATGGAATAGCGACGAGCCGTTCGAGCACGTGTAGCGGCACGAGCTCCGCGGCCTGCTTGTCGACTCCGGTTAGCGGCAGGTCGACGAGCGGCATGTGGTGCCTGCTCGCCAGCATTCGCGCAACGCCCTCGCTGGCGGCGTAGCCCTCGTCCACGATCGCCTTCGCGATAGACCCCTGGCCGGCCAGACCGCGGACGACGTTCAGCTTGTCTTCGGAAAGAAGGTTCGTCGCCGCGAGCAGGTCGGCAACGAGTTCGGCGACCGCGTTGACGGCCGAGGCAGGCGAAAGCCGGCCGCTGGACGCGGTCTCTCCGCCGGTTTCACCGGCGGCGCGGAGATTCGGGGGACGTTCGATATCCATATCCCTCGAACGAGGTATCGGCCGAAACGGCAGAAACCGTGAGGGTGAACTTGGCCGCTGCTAGTGGCCGAAAAGCACCCAATAGGCGTGCAGCAGCGACCCGCCCGCGAAGAGGGCCACGACGCTCCCGAGCGCGAGGAACGGGCCGAACGGGATCGCCATCTTGCGAGCTGCGCCGCCGTGGCGCGCGAGCAGGTAGAGGCTCGGCACGAGCGCTGCGAGCATGCCGGCCATCATCGCCACTGAGACGGACCGCCCGAGGGCGGCGCCCATCAGCAGCGCCAGCTTGACGTCGCCCATGCCCATGCCCGCGGGGTATGCGAGCGCGGCGACGAACAGGAAGAGCGCGGCACCGAGAGACGCGAGCGCCCACTCCGGGCTCGGCCGCAGCGCCGTCTGGGCCACGAGCACGAGTGCGGCGGCCGGGACGACGATCCGGTTCGGGATGATCCGGTGGATTAGGTCGATCGCGCTGATCGCGACGAGGACGACGCAGAAGAACGCGGCGACCACGGCCCTCCCCGACAGCCCGAAGCGAACAAAGCAGCCGACGACGAGCAGCGCCGTCGCCAGTTCTACGGCCGGGTAGAGGAGACTGATGCGCACGCCGCAGGAGCGGCAGCGGCCGCGCAGGAGCGCGTAGGAGAGCAGCGGCACGTTGTCGTACCAGGCCAGCTCGCTCCCGCAGCTCATGCAGGCCGAGCGCGGATGCACGACCGAGCGCCGCAGCGGCAGGCGTGCCGCGACGACGTTCACGAAGCTGCCGACCGCCAAGCCCGGAGCGAACGCGACCGCAGCGAGCGCAGCGTTCATCTTCCCCTTATCGGCCGCGCTCCGGTGAGAGTTGAGCGCAGGAGGGTTCGGCCTACTAGCCGGAGAAGCTCTGCGGCGGGTTCGGCTGCGCGTACACGTCGTTGTTCGACGGCATTCCGACTGGAACTGTCGAGATCGTCGGGAACGCGTTCGTCGTCAGGTTGTTGCTGAGCAGGATCTGGCTGCCGACCACCGGCCCGTCGATGTTGACGTTGTTGCCGAACTCGACCGCGTTCGTCGCGTAGAGGCCGCCCTCGTAAGAGAAGTTGTTGGCGATGTAGATGCCGTCGCCGGGATTGATCTGCCCCCCGCTCCCGTTCGCGACGATCATCAGCAGCTCCTTGTCCGGATTCCAGCCCGCGAAGTTGCAGCTGGTTCCCGAAACCGCTCCGCACAGCGACCCGTTCGCGTAGAACGTCCCCGAGAGATAGAGCGTCGCCTGGCCGTTGTACGTGTTGAGCGCGGCGTTGGAGACCTTCGCGCTTCCGTCGATGAAGATCGTTCCGGAGACGGTGAGGGTCTTCGTCGTCGCGTTCCAGGAAAGCTCGCCGCTGGTGCCTGCATCGTCTTGCTCGACCGTCTGCGCGTTCACGTGGTTGGCGGCGGTCGTGCTGTTGACGCCGCGCGTCACCGTCCACGTCGTCGAGCCCTGGCCCCCGGTGACGGTCATGTCTTCGTCGTCGATCCTGATCCGAAAGTTCCCGCTCGTCGGAAAGCCGCTGGCCGACGCAACCGTGACCGACGTCTGGGACGAGGTGATCGCCGCGCCCAGGGTCGTCGATGCACCCCTGCCGACGCGACACGTATAGGAGGTCGAAGGAGTCAAGTCGAAGACTGTCGAGACGCTGTTGTCGCGGGTCGAGTAGTTGTTGTCGAACGTTGGAGTTGTGCCGCTCGCGGCCGTGCAGGACTGAGCCGGCCCCGGAATCGCGTTTTGGTACCAACCGGCGAAATCGGCGAGCGGGGGCGCGACGATCGGAGCGGTGTGGTTGACGGCGACCGTCGCCCCATCGGCGAGCTTGCTGAAAATGTGATTCGCGTCCTGGTTGCCGCTGCAGGCCACCCACGGCGGGTTGTTGCTGCCGTAGCGGCAGTTACCGCCGACGTACGTCTCCACCCGAGTGCTCATGCTCGTATTGGCGCCGACTGCGGCGTTGTTCGCCACGTCGAGGTTTCCGCCGACGATGACCGTCGATTGCGCGAGGTTGACGTTCGGGCTCAGGCAGAGGTTGCCGGCGACGTACATGCGCGAGGCGCCGCTGATGTTGTTGTTCAGCGTTTGATCGCAGGAGCTGCCTGTGTGGCCGGCGTAAAGGTAGTCCCAGACCGGGTTGTTCTTGGGCTGGGTAAGCGTCGGCTGAATTGTGACCCTTGAGCTGAGCGTGCGAGTCGTAGTCCCCGGATTTTGGCTGGTCGGGTTCCTGATCGAGCCGATCGAGCGTAGAAACCATTGGGCGCCGTAACGGTCGAAGTCCCCGCACCAGTAAGCGGTCGCCGTGCCGTAAAGGTTCTTGTTCCAGGTCGTCAGCGCGGTGAGATTCGTCGAGCTCGTGAACCAGGTCGGATTCGTCGCTCCCGGCGTCGAGGTGTCCGGATTCGCCGTATGGCACGGCGGGAGAATGCCCGCGTCGAGCGAGTTGTTGGTGGGCAGGTTCAGGACCGAGAACGCATTGTTCATCCCGGCGTCGGCCGCGTCGAAAGCGGTCAGCCGCGCCTTGCTGAAGTACGACGTTCGCTGGCCCGAGCTGGTGTACGCGACGACGGTCGTGACCATGATCGCGCAAACGACCAGAATCCCGAGAGCCATCACCAGCGCGATACCGCGCTCGTCGTCCGGCGGCGTGCGGCCGGCCACGGTTGCGAGGCTCAGCTTCCTCGGCCTCATGATCGCGTGCTGTTCCTGAGCACCAGGCCGTCGGTCAGCTCATACGTGTCGACAGTTCTCGACGGCTTCGGGTTGACCGGGAAGTCGACCTGCAACTTCGCAAGGCTCGAGGTCGACTGTGCCGAGTAGTTGAAGATGCAGAGCGCGCCGCTGCAGACGGGCGCCGTTGAAGTCGGCGTCAAATTGCTCGCCCACTTGACGCCGCCGGTGCACGTGGCCCCGTCGACGCGGAAGAGGGCATAGCTGTTCGTCGCGACGCTTCGCGTACACCAGGTGACGGAGGCGTTTCCCGAGTAGGTCTTGCAGTAGCTCGGCAGCGTGAGCGTGATCGACGACGTGGCCGAGCCGGCCGGGGTCGCCGCTGAGGCGCAATGGACTTCGCGGCGGAGCTTGTCGAGCGCCAGCCGCGCCGTCTGTTGCGCTCGGAAGCGATTGTTCATGTCGTTGTCGGCACTCGTCGCTGATACGAAGACGGTGGTGAGGCCTCCCATCACGACTCCCAGGATCAAAAGGACCGTCAGCATCTCGACCACCGTGTAGCCCCCTTCCTCGCGGAGGCATCGCGGTACGCGCCTGCCCAACCTCACTTCGCCTGTGCCTCGACCGCGGCGAGGGCGCGGCGGGCGACCGACTCACTTTCATGACCGATGCCCCACTGGGAAGCCACGCGGCGGTCGACGGCGATCAGCAGCCGCAGGGCGGCGGCGCCGTGCCACCAGCCGAACTTCGCACCCGCGACGATCCATGCATGTTGGTAGAGCCAGTAGCGCTGGTTCGACGCCGTCGCGCGGCGAGAGGGCGTCAGCCACGCGTTCAGCCGCTGAGCGCGAACTGTCAGCGGGATCTCGTTCAGCGGCTCCCTGGGCGCGCCCGACACGATGAAAGCGGGCGGGCGTGATCGCGCGGCGTGGATCTTGCGCCTAGGAACTCTCCGCTTCGGCTTGGCCGCGGCGTGGACGCGCTTTGCTGTCGATTTCGCCACGACCTTCGCTCGGGTCGAGACGGTCCGCGGTGAGAGCTTCTTCGCCGGCGCGCTCGGACTCTTCGTGAGCACGATCGCGGTACCCACGTACGGAGACACGTTCTCGGGCGTCCCATCCTGCGGATAGGTGCCCCGTTGCATGGTCAGCGTCAACGTGGGTGCGCCGGTGTCCTGAACACGCGTCCCCGGGGCGGGCTGCTGAGAGGCGACGACGTTGGTGGCATAACCTTGGACGCTTCCGTTGACGCGCCAGCCGAAGCCGCCGTCCGCGAGGATCCCCTTGGCGAAGACGAAAGCCTGGCCGCGGATGTCCGGGACGACGAGGGTCGGACGCGGCGTCGCGACTGCCGCCGGAGCTTTCGCGGGCGTCGTAGTCAGCTTTTCTCCGGCGGCGTAAGTCAACGTCGCCGTCGCGAACAGCCAGACGAGGCCGATCACGGCCATGCGTGGAACAACCGCAGCGAAGCGAGCCGCCATACCCTAGTCGTCGGCGGGCTGAGCCAAGGAGTTATCCCCCTAGCGGGTGAATCGGATCACGCCACTGCCTGAAGCGGCGTTCGCAGTCGGCCCCTTGGCGAAGACGGGAACGCTCGCGCTGGCCGTGGCGCCGAGCTGCGGGGTCGGCGCGTCCTGCCAGCGGAACGCGGTGCCCGCAAAACGCTCGAACCAGGGCTCCACCTGCGGATAGTGCGTCGCCGGGTCGATCTGGAGGTGGAGATGCGGGCCGGTTGCGTCACCCGTATGGCCGACGAGGCCCACTGGCTGGCCGGCATTCAGCACCGCTCCCTGGACGACCGCCGGATCCAGGTACGAGAGGTGGCAGTACGTCCACTCCTGCCCGTCGCTCGCTCGCAGCGAGAGGCCGATTCCGCAGGCCGGATCCGGCTGTGCCCAAGCCCTGAGCACGACGCTGTCGGCGAGCGCGTAGAGGGGCGAGCCCTCGGGCGCCGCGATGTCGGCGGCCGGGTAGTCGTGGTGGTGATGCGAGACCGAGACGACCGAAGGGCCGCCCCCGACCGGGAAGACATACCCCGAGTCGTTCGAGACGGCCGAGGCGAAGAGCGACCCGGTTGCGGGCGTCGTCTCGGTGCTCTGCACCTGTGTGCTTGCCCGCGCGAGCGTATCGGTGGCCCGTTGCAGCGCGGCTCGGAGCCGGCTGACCTTGACCTCGGCGGCATGCTCGCGGACCCCCACCTGGGTGGCGGTCTTCTCGAGTTCGAGCCTCTCCGAGAGCAGGCGGGCCCCGTCGACGCGAGCGCGGCGAAAACGTTCCTGCTTCGAGAGCACGCGCTGAGCTTGCAGCGCCGCGACGAGCTCGCGGTTCGCCTGAGCCACCTGCTTGCGGGCGCCGTCGAGAGAGACCTGGAGCCGGTCGAGCTTGAAGGTCGTATCCAGCCCGCCGCTGCCAAACGTGTGCGCGAGCTGCAGGACCTCGTCGACGTACCACTGCGCGTGGTTGTAGGAGAGCACCGCTCGGGAGATGTCCTGCGCGCCGCCGGAGGCGGCCAGGTAGCGCGAGGCCGCGTAGATCGCGTCCTGCGGGTTCCACGGATCGGCGACGCCGTCGCCGCTCGCGTCGAGACCCCAGCGATCCCAGGTGCTCGGCATGAACTGCATCCAGCCGACCGCGCCGGCCGAGCTCGGACCCATGTTGCGGCCGAAGTTCGACTCGACCTTGTTGATCGAGGCGAGCACTTCCCA
>VAWH01000039.1:13869-20217 GCA_005888315.1 Actinomycetota bacterium
GCGCGACGAGCTGCTGGAAGGACAAGGCTTGCGGGGTTGCCGGGGGCGACGAGATCGGGGTTGGCACACTGATCTGGCCGGGCTGGTTCGGTACCGCTGCGCTCGGCAAGCTCGCCGGCACCGACGGGACCGCCCGAAACGTGTCGGCGCTGGCGGTGCCCGCCACGCTCGCGATCGCCAACGCGAGACCCAGCAGAACGTGCTTCGTCATTCGGCCGGCGCGATCCGCAGGCTCGGCATCGCCGTCTCCTCTTCGAGGGCGGCGGATTGCGGCAGCTCGTCTGCCTTGGTGACACCTGCAGCCTGGCGCTTGAGAGCATGCTCGAGCGCGACGATGAAATCGTGCTGGTTGGTGGCGGCGTTCGCCGCAACGTCGTGGTCGATCTCGTCGGCGATCACGAGCCCGATCAGCGCCTGCTCGAAGGTCTGCATCTGGAAGAACGCACCTTCGGCGATCGCGTCCGGGATCTCCTCGGTCTTGCTCTCCCGGATCAGGTCGGAGATGCGGGCGTTGTTGACCATCACCTCGACGGCCGCGACCCTCCCTCCGTCCTTGCGAGGAAGCAGCCGCTGGCTGACGATCCCCTGCAGGACGCCGGCCAGAATCGACCGGATCTGCGCCTGTTTGATTCCGGGGAAGAACTCGATCATCCGGCCGAGCGTCTCGGCCGCGTCGATCGTGTGCATGGTCGAGAAGACGAGGTGGCCGGACTCCGCCGCCTTCAGCGCTGTCTCCGCGCTCTCGGCGTCGCGGAGCTCGCCGATCAGGATCACGTCGGGGTCCTGACGGAGAGCCCGGCGCAGGGCGGCGAGGTAGGAGTCCGTATCGATGCCGACCTCTCGCTGGTTGACGATGCAACCGTGGTCGTCGTGGAGGATCTCGATCGGATCCTCGATCGTGACGATGTGCTGCCGGCGCGTCTTGTTGATGTGGTCGATCATCGCCGCGAGCGTGGTGGTCTTCCCGGAACCGGTCGCGCCGGTGACGAGCACGAGCCCGCGGTGCTCGTTAGCCATCGCTTCGACGCCCGCGGGCATTCGCAGCTCCGCGAAACTCGGTACGTGCTTCGGGATGACGCGGAAGGCGAAGGAGATCGAGCCACGCTGGCGGAAGGCGTTGACTCGGAAGCGCGGCAGGTCTCCGCTCGTGTAGGCAATGTCGAGCTCGCCTGTCTCGTAGAAGGACTCGCGCTTGGCGGGGGTCAGCTCAGAGACGATCGCGAGGGCCGCTTCGAGGTCGGCATCCGTGAGCGCCGGATGGTCGGCGAAGGGCGTCAGCGTCCCGTCGCATCGCGCGACGGGCAGCTGGCCCACTTTCAAATGGACGTCGCTCGCACCCTGCTCCACGGCACGCCGAAGGACCGCATTCAGCTCCACGACGTGCACATCGGCAGGGTGCCGAGTTGGCTTTAGATGCCGAGCGCCTGGAGTACGCGCAGGGGCGCGCCTCGAAGGCCGTGCGTGTCCGAGGCCTTCCGGTCGCCGCGCACGACCGCCTCGAAGAGGCGCCACGAGAGGTTCGTCCCCGCGAGCCGGTAGGCCAGGCCGGGGAAGCGGTCGAAGGCGATCTTGGCGCGCCAGGAAACGCTCTCGAGCGGCGCAAACGTGGCTGCGAACCGGTCCGCGTAGGGGGCGAGATCGCTCGCCCGGCCGTGGAGCAGGTCGAGTGTGGCTTCGGAAGCCAGCCGCCCGCTGACGAACGCCTCGTACATCCCGTCTCCGGAAAGGGCGTCGACGAGCCCGGCCGCGTCGCCGACGAGCAAGACGCGCCCTTCGACCGGCCGCCGCGCGGCGCCGCGCATCGGGAGCCGGTGTCCCCGCAAGCCGCGCACTTCGGCCTCGTCGATCCCGAACGCGGCGCAGAGCTCCTGGAGCCGCTCCCGCAGCCGGGGGCCCTCGCTCTGGCTGCCGCCGACACCGACGTTGACATGGTCGCCCTTCGGAAACACCCAGGCGTAGCCGCCTCGGACGACCCCGAGCTCGACGACGGCCCGGCCGCCGAAGCGCTCCCGGGAGACGTGCTCGTAGCCGACGTTCCCTTCGAGCCCGACGCCGTGCTCGTGCGCCGGCAGGCCGAGCGAGCGCGCCGCGATCCCGTTTGCGCCGTCAGCGCCGACCACGACGTCGGCCTCGAGACGCTCGCCGTCGATCGTCACCGATCCCGCGGGATCGACGCCGGTCACCTTCGAGCCCTCCCGGAACTCGGCGCCCGCAGCCGACGCCTGCTCGGCGAGAAACGCATCGAGCCGGCGCCGCTGCGTCATCAGCACGAGCGGCTCGTCCGCCCGACGGCTCCAGCGGCGCCGGTAGCGAACGCCGAGCTCGAGGGGGTCGACCCGGTCCTCGACGACGGGCTCAACCAAGAACGGGAGCTCGCGCACGGCCCGCACGGTCAGCCCGCCGCCGCAGGGCTTGTCCCGCGGGAACCGCGCGCGGTCGATCAGGCACACGCGCGCGCCCGCGCGCGCGAGGCGGTAGGCCGTCGTCGAGCCAGCCGGCCCGGCGCCGACGACGATCGCGTCGTAGCGCGGCACGAACGTGATCGTAAACCGCCGCTGCTAGGAGCCGAAACTGACTCCGATAAACCGACGGCTACAATTGCCGATCCGGGGGTGTGCCCGAGCGGCCAAAGGGAACGGGCTGTAAACCCGTCGGCTCAGCCTACGGAGGTTCGAATCCTCCCGCCCCCATCATCACCGTCGGAAGTCCGGCCGCTTCGCGGCCATGACGACTTCCAACGGTTCTGCGTTTCCCTCGACGTTGGTGAGCCGCGCCCGCGCAGGTCGGGCGCGGCGGCGTGAGGTGGTAGTCGGCGTCGATCTCGCGCGCGGTGGCTGGGCCGTTGTCGTGCTCGAGGAGAAGGGCGTCGTCGAGAGCTTCCGCTGCGACACGTTCGCGGAAGCAGTCGTCACCGAGGCGAGCGTGATCGCCGTCGACATCCCGATTGGCATTCCCGACCAGGGCGCGCGACTCGCAGACGTGGCCGCTCGGCGCTTCGTGGGGCCGCGCGCGTCGAGCGTCTTCGCCACACCGGTGCGCCCCGTCCTGGAGGCCCCGAGCTACGCCGAAGCCCGGCACGTCGCGCTCGAGCTGACCGGCAGGTCGATCTCCGCACAGTCCTACGCGCTGCGTCACCGGATCCTCGAGGTCGACGACCACGCACACGAGGACGAGCGCGTGATCGAGGTTCATCCAGAGGTCTCGTTCTGCGAGCTCGCCCACAGGCCGCTCCCTTCGAAGCACGGAGCGGACGGCCTGTCCGAGCGCCGCCTGCTGCTCGAGCAGGCGGGAATCGATCCCCCGGCATCGGTTCCGCGAATCGCCGAGCCGGACGTGCTCGATGCGACCGTCGCCGCCTGGACGGCCACGCGGTATGCGCTCGGGAAGGCCGTGCCGCTGCCGGAAGGGCTCCGCGAGCGCATCGGCGCGATCTGGCGCTAGGAGACGGTGTTCTTCACCGGCAGGACGAGTTGGAACCGAGCGCCGTGCGGCTCCGCCTCCTCGTAGACGAGGTCGCCGTCGTGCGCACGCGCGTACGAGCGGGCGATCGCCAGCCCGAGCCCGGTGCCGCCGACACGTTCACGACCACTGCGGGTGAAGCGCTCGAACAACTCGGGCACAAACTGCGGCGGCACGCCGTCGCCGCGATCCTCGACAAAGACGCGGAGGTGGCGGTCGTGATGCACGGCGTCAACGCTGACGGGAGGCGAGCCATACCGGAGCGCGTTCGCGACCAGGTTGCCGACGATGCGATCGAGCGCGCCCGGATCGGCGGGAGCCTCGAGTTCGGGGTCGACGCTGATCCGGACGTCGTCCCTGCGCTCGGCTGCAACCGAAGCGACGATCTCCTCGATCCGGTCGCGGAGATTGATCCGCTCGGGCGTGATCGAGATCGCGTCGGCGTCGAGACGGGAGAGGTCAAGGAGCTGCTCGACGAGCTTCGCCATCCGATCGGCCTGGCGCTCTAGGGTGTCACGAAGGTCCTGGCGCTGGCGTTCGTCGAGCTCGTCGCCGCGGCGGTTGAGAGTCGTCGCGAGGCCGAGGATCGTCGTCACGGGCGTCCGCAGCTCGTGGGAGGCGAGCGCGATGAAGTTGGTCTTGATCTCGTCTGCCCGTTCGAGCGCGAGCCGCACCTCGTGCTCCTGCTGGAAGAGGCGGACGCGATCGAGCGCGACTCCGGTGAGAGCGCCGACGGTCTCCAGCATCCGCAGCTCCTCGCGGCCGAAAAACGGCGCATAGGGTGAGGCCCAGACCATGAGCGACCCGGAAGGGATCTCGACCTCGAAGATTTGCGCATCGCTGGGCTCGGGCTCCGCCTCGCCGTCGGGGAGACCATAGGAACCGATCAACTCGCCCTCGTCGTTGCGAAGACTGAGGGCCCGCGCGCCGACGATGTCGGCCATCGGCTCGAGCACACGGGTGGCGACCTCCCGCTGTGTGCGGCTGAGTGTGATCAGGTCGAGGATCGCGTCCTGGACCCGCGCCTGGGCCGGGCGCCGCCAGACCATTCGCACGATCGTCGGCGGAGCGAGCGCAAGCAGGAACGCGAGTGCGCTCGCGATCCCGAGCGCGGAGCTCGCGAGCGAGAGGGCCGAGTACGACTGGCTCGTCGCCGCCCCCGCGAACAACGCGATCGTGAGCAGCGCCGCCGCGAACGCGAGGAGGCGCATCCGACGTCGCGCGACGCTCGGCTGCCCGCGGCCCGCCCGCCAAAGCCGGATCGCGGCGACGCTCGAGAGCACCGTCCAGTGGATCAGGAAACCGGTCAGGTAGGCGATAAACCAGCCCGAGCGCGGTTCTCCCGGCTCGGGGATGTGAGGCAGCGCGAATGTCCAGACGAGGATGGCAACGGTCATCAACCCCAGCCCGCGCTCCAGTGCCGAGGTCGCGCTCCTGAACACGGTCGTGAACCTGTGCAGCAGGTAGGGGAAGAGCAGTAGGAAGGCAATGTCGAGCCGCTGCAGGAAGTTCTCCACGAACCCGTGCGGATGCTTCGGCACGATCTGCGCCAGGACGACGACGATCCCGAGCGTCCCGAAGCCAAGCGCCGCCCAGGCCGCCGCGCGGTCTCGCTGTCGCCGCCACTGGTTGATCGTGGCAAGCGCAAGCACCACGTAAGCCACGAGGCTGACGTAGCGCAAAATCTCCACAGCTATTTTCAACTGCCACCCCCCGGGGCAAGGTGCCCCCGACAGACTGTACGCCGAGGAGGAAAAGATTGCACGCACGCGGCTGATTTCCTGCGGAAAACAGCCGTTAGTGGCCCTAAAGTCCAGCCGTGCAGTTCCGGAACAAGGACGGGACGCCGTGGGTCTGGTGGATCGGTGGACCGCGGCTGATCCTGCTCGCCCTGGTCGCCCTGGTCGGTTTTCGGTACTCCTTCGGGCTCAGTTGGGCCGCAGCGGCGATCGCCGTCGCGGTGGCCTTCGGCCTCGCAGCGGCTCTGTGGGGAACGTTCGCGTTGCTGAACGCGACGGGCCGGGAGGTGCGCCTACCTCGACGCGTGCTTGTGGCGTCCGCGCGCGGCGGGATCAGGGCGCTCGAGTGCCGCAACTGTCACTGGCGTGGTCCGATTTCGGACCTGATCCGGTCCCCCGACGGCGACGGCGGAGCCGCCTTCTCGTGCCCCTCATGTGGCGCAGAGATCGGACATTCCGTCTCCGCCGAATAACGGAGCCCGAGCTCAGCCGAGCCGAGTTACGATGGGGTCGCTGCCCTCTTAGCTCAGTTGGTAGAGCACCTCCATGGTAAGGAGGGGGTCGACGGTTCGAGTCCGTCAGAGGGCTTCAGCTTTCTCCCTGCTTAAGCAGTCGCTTCGTTTCAGGGCTGACGCCAGCTGGCTCTTTCGCGTGCGCGCAGCGTCCACCAGCGTCCACGGCGCGTGCGGCGCCCGCAAGCGAGTTCACCGACCACGAATTACGAGTGGGGCGCTCGGAAAGATGTTAAGGTCGTAATCGCTCGGTGAGCCTTCAGCTCTTCTCGCTTTTCGAGCGACGTCTTCGGTCAGAGGGGCAGAGAGCGGTCGGCCATGGTCACCGCAGCAGATCAGCCTCGTGCTGCGGCGACGACACAAGAACTGTGCTGGTTGTGCGCGAGGGCCTTCCCGAGGCTCCAGCGATATCCGCGTCTGATTCGAGCAGGAGAGGGTTCTGCAAGGAACCAACCCCGACTAACAGCGAGATAGGAGAGAACCATGGAACCGCATCAAAACGTAGCGATCATGCAGCGCGCTTACGAAGCGTTCAATACCGGCGACATGAACACGCTCACCGAGCTCATGGATGAGACTGTGTGGCACTTGCCCGGCCGGAGCTCGATGGCCGGCGACTACCAGGGCAGCGGCGCCAC
>VAWH01000070.1 GCA_005888315.1 Actinomycetota bacterium
ATTTGCAGGCTGAGCGTGTTGACCGACTCGTCAGCGTTCGAGATCTTTTGGCTGAGCGCTGCGGTTCGCCGGTCCAGGTCTGCGAGGACCTGCTGCGTTTCTCCGTTCGTGACGTTGAGACGCGTTCGGATCAGGGAAGCCGCGAGTGCGTTGGCAACAGAAGCGGCAACCTCGCGGTTGCGGTCGGTGACCGAGAGCTGCAAGACGCCCGAGGTCCCGAGCGCCGCGACCGATATATGCTTCCTTGCGAAGGCGCCTGGATCGCCG
>VAWH01000040.1:0-9857 GCA_005888315.1 Actinomycetota bacterium
CGTGTCCGGGAAGGTGAGACCGCCGTCGGTCGAGCGGTGGAAGCTCGAGTTGGCCACCATCACTTCGTCTCCATTGCGCGGATTCACGGCCAGGCGGATGTAGTAGCCGGCGCGCCCGATCAACCTGCGGTCCCAGCTCACCACCTTCCATGACGTCCCGCCGTCATCGGAGCGCCACAGGGAGCCCTGGTTGGCCGTCTGGATCAGCGCGTACACGCGCTTGGAGTCGGAAGGCGCGATGGCGACGTCGATCTTGCCCACCGGCGGCGTGGGCAGGCCGCGGGTCAGACGTGTCCACGTCGTGCCGCCGTCCCGGGAGGCGTACACGCCGCTCCCCGCACCGCCGCTGAACATGGCCCAAGTGTGCATCACGACTTGCCACGTGCCGGCGAACAACACGCTGGGGTCGTGCGCGTCCATCGCCAGGCCGGAGCAGCCCGTGTTCGGGTTGACGAACAGCACGCGCTGCCACGTCTTGCCGCCGTCGAGCGTCCGGTAGACGCCGCGCTCCTGCTGCGGCCCCGTGGTGCGGCCCAGCGCGCACACAAACACGATGTCCGGATTGGTGGGATGGATGACGAGCCGCCCGATGCGCCCGGTCTCGGTGAGCCCCATGTGGGTCCACGTGGCGCCGCTGTCGGTGGACTTGTAGACGCCGTCGCCCATGATGTCGGCGTCGCGGATGGCCCAAGCCTCGCCCGTGCCGGCCCAGACGATCTTCGCGTCGGACGGCGCCACGGCCAGGGCGCCGATCGCCTGCACCGGCTCGTGGTCGAAGATCGGCGTAAACGTCCGGCCGCTGTCGGCGGTCTTCCAGATGCCGCCCGAGGCCGCGCCCGCGTAATACACGGACGGATCGCCCGGCACGCCCGCTCCCGAGGCGATGCGCCCGGCGCTCGGCGGGCCGACGTACTCGAAGCGGAAGGGGTCCTGGGGCGGCCTGGTCGAATCGCTGCGCTGCTGTGCGCACAACGATATCGGCAGCAGCATGGTCAGGAACGGTGCTGATCGCATTCGACCTCTCTACTACTCAAGGCTTGATGTTGAGCATGAGCTCGATGACCCCGCGCGGGTGGCCCATCCCGAATCGCGCGGCCGCCTCTCCCGCGGGCCAATAGCGTACCTGGCTGACGTCCAGCACGCGCACTTCGCGCAAGTGGTCGACATTGCCCAGCAGGATGCCGTTCATGTACACGTCCACAGCGGTCGGCGTCGGGTCCGTTACGGACGTCGGCCCGCGGCTCGTGAGCCACTCCGGTCTGAGCTTGGCGATGGCGTCGTACAGATTCCCCGAGTTCGTCGCTGCCAGCTCGTCCTGCGTCACGGTCGTCCCCCGGCCGCGGAGCTCCCCGGGCTGCCGCGTTGCACTGGAGCACGCCGCTAGCAGTGTGGCAATCAGGAGCAAGGCTTTCATGGGGGCGGCGGCGGCGGCGGCTGGTGATCAGAGCCGGGGTTGGGATCGGTCAGCTGAACGATCGCGGCAGCCAGCAGGGCGAACCCCACGAGTATGCCGGCGCCGGCGGCGATCGTGCGGCCGCGCGCCAACCGACTGCGGCGCACGTCCACGACGTCCGACCTCCCAAGCGACAGCACCTGGACCGCGGAGTTCAAAGTCACGCCGCGATATTCGCGCCTGATCGGCACGGTCAGCGTCAGGGAATCCGGCCCCCGTGCCGCCAGCGTGCCATCGAGCTGCGTGAGTGCGGCCCCCAACTCGCCGGCCAACCGTGCCGCCGCGTCCCTGGTAATGCGAACCCGCACTTCAGCATTGGGGGCGAGCGAGGCCGGCGAGACCGCCTCGAAGCCGTAGCACCCGCTGAGGGCGACCACGCCCGCTGGGAGCGCTCCGGCGGCACGGCGCCAGCTCATCACGCTCTCAATTGCGCTGCAGGTCGCCGCACGCGATCGGATCCGTGCCGTTCCAATTGGTCGCCGTCTGCGACGGGCGGAGGCGCACGCTGTACGCCGTGAGTGGATCCAGATTGCCTGCGATCGCGGCAGCGACCGCCCCCACCCCAGACGTGTCCGCCGTGATATTCGGGTAGGACTGGATGGTCGCGAACAGCAGAAGCCCGGTCGGAGATGGCCCGCTGGGGTCCTGAGCGGCGGCCGGGACGTTTGTGGCGCAGTCACCCCGGAATATGCGCCACTGGTACGTGTGCGAGATCGTGTCGCGCGTCCCGGCAATCGTGAGTCCCGCGTCCATCCGGAAGCCCCGGTGCTGCTGGATGGTGAGACTCCCCGACACGGTCGAGGTCCCCACCGGGGCGACGGTGGCTGTCCACACCGCGCTCACCGGGAACTGCCCCGCCGTGCTGCGCACCTCCGCGGGGTTCTCGGCGCAGGCGGAGAGCCCCACCGCCGCCGCGAGCACCAGACGGGGCTTCATTGGGAACCTCCCGCCCACCAGACCTTGATGGACATCCCCTCCAGACCGATCGGGATGCCGGTCGCGGTAACCTGGTTGATGTTGTTGCTGAGCTCGGACCCCGGGGTCCGGATCCGTTGGGGGATGCCGGGGAGCACGGCGTTGGGCACGGGGTTCGGAATCCGCGGGTAGCCCGTCCGGCGCCAGTCGTCCCACGGCTCCACTTTGAGGAAGTTGGCGATGTACTTCTCCGTGATGATCTCCTCGAGCGGATTGGTCACCGCGCTCAGGTTCGGCCGCGCCGCGAGATAGGCGGTGATGGCCGCGGTATCGACCCGGAGCTTCGTCATGTTGGCGCGGATCGCCGCCCGGTACGGCACGTCGGCCGCCGCCGCACCGCTCATGATGAGCCGCGCCTCCGCTTCGGTGAACTTCTGGTCGGCGTAACTGGCCACGCTGAGCGGAGCGTTTTCATTGGAGAAGAACGGCCCGATCCACGAGACGGTGGAGTCGGGAAGCGTCGCCCCGCCATTGGGATGACCGACGTACCTCGTGGTGGTCGCGGGATACCGCGTGGTGCCGCGGACCGAGTCGTACACGATCGGCGTGAACATGATGGGCAGCCGCGGATCGTTGCGGCCCTTCAGCATCTCGATCAGGTATTCCGACCCCACGAACTGATTGCGCAGCTCCTGGAACGTGTACAGGGGATTGCGCGCGTCTTGTCCGCCGGGATAGATGAAGTCGGCGTCGTCGCCGTTACCAGTAAACGCCCCTGCCAGCGCCGCGAGGGCATTGTTGGCGCGGGCGACGGAGTCCTCACCGGGCGCGTGTGCCAGGCGGAGCTGCGCTCGCCCCTGGAGGAGGTGAGCGAGCTTCATCCACTTGGACAGATCGCCGCTGTACAACAGGTCGTTGCCGGTCGGCGGACGACCCGTGGCGCTGCTCAGCTCGGTCACCGCCGTGTCGAGCTGGGCGAGTAGCGCCTGGTACACGGTCTGCTGCTGGTCGTACGCGGGCTCGCGGATCTCCGGATGGAAGGCCTCGCGGTAGGGCACGGGCCCCCACAGGTCGGTGATGATCTGGAAGGTCCACGCGTAGAACATCCGACCCAGTCCGCGATAGTGCACGTCCGCCGGGGCGGACGCGTCTCGAACGATGCCGTAGGCCGTGTTGCCGGTGCGGGCGTAGAAGTAGTCCCAGGCCGTCGAGGCGTCGGTCTCGGAGAGCTCGTAGCGCTGGACCTGCGAGTACGACCGGTTGTCGCTATTGAACGAGAACTGCTGGGTCCACTCGGCGCCCCACAGGGCGTTCTCACCGTAGTACGTCGAGTGGACGAACTCCGTGATCAGCGCGGGCAGACGGACGTCCACCGCCGCATTCTCCGGAGCGTTCGGGTTCTGATTCACGTCTAAGAAGGCCTGGCACGCGCCCACGCCGAGGATCAGCAGCAGGGGGAGCACCCGCGCCGCGCGGACGAGCCGTTGCATGGTGTGCCTGTTGGCCATGGGTCGCGGCATTAGAAGGAGGACCGGATGCCCACCAGGAAGCTGCGCGTCTGCGGCGCGTTGAACTGCCGGAAGTACTGCCCGCCGGCGTTCTGGCCGCCGTACACGTCCCCTTCCGGGTCGCCGAGCGAGAAATCACTCCAGACACCCAGGTTACGGCCCGTGACGTAGACGGTCGCCCCGCTGATGTGCATCCACGCCGCGACGGGATCCGGCAGGCGATACGAGAGGGTCACCTCGCGCAACTTCACAAACCCGGCCGGCTCGATCTGGTTTTCGTGGCGGTCGAACCCGTACATGAGCCGGTAGTAGGTCCGGTCCTTGAAGACGCGGACGGTATTGGGCTGGCCGGTGTTGATGTTCACGCCCGGCTGCACCGTCCAGGTGTAGCGGTCGGCCGTGAGGATGGACCGCCCGTTATCCGTCTCGTACTGCGTCTCGAAATTGATGATGCGTCCGCCGTTCCGGACGTCCACGAGCCCGGAGAGGCCGAGATTCTTGAAGCGGATCTCGGACGAAACGCTGCCGATCCAGTTCGGCATCACCGTACCGAGGTTGCGCAGCTCGTCGGAGCGGATGGGGAAACCGTCGTTCCCGATGAGCAGCGTGTTCCGCGGCACGCCGGAGAAGCACGGGTCCTTGGCGACGCAGTTGCGCTTCCAGCCATAGCCCCAGATCACGCCGTACGGCTGCCCTTCCATGATGCGGACCTGCGGCCAGGAGTAGCCGGCGAGGTAGATAGAGGTCACGCCGGGCGCCAGCCGGAGCACTTTGGATTTGTTCTTCGCCCAGTTGAGGTTCACGTCCCAGGAAAAGCGCCCCACCTGGAGCGGGCGCCCGCTCAGGGAGAGCTCGACGCCGTTGTTGCGCAGGTCGCCGGCGTTGCGGGTGATGCTGGTGAAGCCGGTGACGGACGAGGAGGGCACACTGAAAATCTGATCGTAGCTCGACTTCCGATAGACGGAGACGTCGGCCCGGGCGCGGCCGTCGAGGAAGCGCAGCTCCAGGCCTACCTCGTCCTCGAGCGTGAACTCCGGTTTCAACGCGGGATTGCCCAGCTGGAACGAGGACGTGAACCCGGCGATCCCTCGGAACGGGAACCGGATCGCGGGACCGCCGAACTGCTGCTGATCGTTGTTGGCCCCTTTCCCAAGCGCCCCGGTCACGTAGCGCGTGGACAGGGAGTACGCCGGCGCGTCATTCCCCACCTTGGCGATCGACAGGCGCAGCTTCCCGTACTCGAGCCATCGGGGATGCCAGTTCAATGCGTCCGTGAACACCACGGCGAGCGACGCCGAGGGATAGAAGTACGAGTTCGCGTTCGTGGGGAGCGTGGAGCTCCAGTCGTTGCGGCCCGTCAGGGTGAGGAACGCCCAATCGCGATACGAGCCCGTGAGCGAGGTGTACGCGGCCAGGATCCGGCGTCGCGTGGGCAGATTCGCGCCCAGAGTCAGCGAGCTGAAGTTGGACAGGCTGTAGTAGCCCGGGATGATGATCCCGGTCCCCTCTCCCTGGATGAAGGCCGCCTCCTCCGAGTAGAGGTTGCCACCGATGAGCCCGCTGACCGTCACCCCGCCGCTACCGATGGCCCGGTCATCCAGGATGAGCTGCAGGTCGTCGTTGATCGTCGTGCTGGTACTCTTGCGCTGCCGCGTCGAGCCCGATGGCATGTTCTGAGCGGCGAGCCACGGCCGTTGGTTCAAGAACCGACCGTATTCGCTGACGTACGTGTCGATGCCCCAGTTGTTCGAGAGGTAGATCCCGGGCCCGACCGTCAGCCGGAACTGTTGCGACGCGATCCAGCGGTTGGTGGTCTCGGTGTTGTGTTCGTTGTCCAGCACCCACTGCACGGAAGGCTGCGTGTTGCCGAGCATGATCGGCGAGCCGTCAGGCATGTAACCCCGCCGGATGTCCGTCGTCGGCGGCAGGTTGATGAGTGCGTGATCGACGCCGTTGAACGAGTCATCGGAGTACGGATTGTTGCTGCGGATCCGCTGGATGCTGGTCGTGGACGTCAACCATTTGCTCCACGTCAGGTTGACGTTGGCGTTCAGGTTGAGCCGGTTCAGCTGCTCCACCGGATTCACGCCGTGCTGCGCGAGATACGACACGCCGAGCGTGTAGGTGCCCAAATCGCCCACGCCGCCCGAGCCGCGCAGCGAGTTGTCCGACGTCAAGGCGGCCTTGTAGAAATCGGACCGCGCATCGCGGAAGCGCAACGGCCCCACCGCGTCGAGCACGCTCCGCGGGATGCTGTCCACGTTCGGTCCCCAGTTCAGCTGGGTCGCCGTGTTCGCGCCCGGGTAGCCGGGCTCGCACCACCCGCCCTGGCTCAGCAGGCGGCCATTGCAAAAGTAGCCGGCGTCGCCCGCGGCCCAGTTGGTGATGTAGCCCTCGATGATCGGCCGGTCGACGCGCAGCTCCGAATTATAGGTGAACTTGAGCGGCTGCCCCGGGCGCCCCTGCTTCGTCTTGATGATGATCGCGCCGTTGGCCGCGCGGGATCCGTAGAGCGCGGTCGCCGCGGCGCCCCGCAGCATGGTGATCTCCTCGACATTCTCCATGTCGAGGTCCATCTGACGGCTGCCCGCCGAGCCCTCCCCCAGCGCATTGCTCGGCCCGGTAGTGGCCGTCGAGACGGGCGTGCCGTCGATCACGAACAGCGGCTGGCCGCTCCCCGAGAACGAGGCCTCCCCACGGATCGTCATCCGCGCGCCAGCGCCGGGCCGACCGCTCGCGCTGGTCACCTGCACGCCCGGGGACTGACCGGCCAGGCCCTGCATCATCGTCGTCTCGGGTACCTTCTCCAGCGTGCCTGTGTTGATCGACTGCACGGCGTAGCCGAGGCTCCGTTCCTTGCGCTCGAGGCCGAGCGCCGTCACCACGACAGGCGCCATGGCGTACGGCACCGCCTTCAGCCCGAAATTCACCGTCGCAGTGTCGCCGACGGCAACTGTCACCGATTGCTCCTGCGGCGCGAAGCCCAGGAACCGCACGCGCAGCATGCGCACCCCCACGGGCACTTCGCGAATGATGAACCGGCCCCCCGCGTTCGTGGTGTCACCCAGCGCTGTCCCCGTTACGACCACCTTGGCGGCCGGGAGCGGCGCCTTAGTTTCCGCGTTCACCACTTGTCCGATCACGGTCCCGGTGGGTGCTGCGGCAGGTTGCTGCGCTCCGGCCTCGAGATCACCGGCCATGACCGCCAGCACGCCCAAGGCGCAATTCATCCAGCGGGGGGCTTGTGGCGGACGGCGCTTCGAGGCTGGGGCAATCGCTATCATGGCGGCCCTCCGACGGCGGAGGAGAAGGACCACGGCTCGTTGCCTGATATATCAGTCGGCAAGGCGTGTGCCGGTTCGAGGGACGAGAGCCCCACCCAGTGTTCCTTGCCGCAACATGTTGTGGATTCTCGAAAAACCGCACGGGGAGGGCCGATGGTCAGCCGGGGGTCGAGCAGAATGGCTACGCCGTCGTCGCGTGCGCGCCACGGCGCGCACGCCTCACAGCGCTACGACTCGGCTCTGGACGTCACACTGGTCACGATCCACCTCATCGATCCCCGCTCGCGGCCATGAACGACGGGCTGTTCCGATCGTGCGGCTCCACGCCGAGCAGGTTCCGCACGAAAAAGTCCCAGCGCTCACGCTCACCGTAGACACCGCCCGAGCCATGGTCCATGCCGGGCAGCACGAGCAGGTCGAACGCCTTCTTTGCTTTGATGAGCGCGTTCACGACCTGGAAGGTGGACGCGGGATCGACGTTGTGGTCCATCTCCCCGACCACGAGGAGCAACTTCCCTTGCAAGCGGTACGCGTTCACCACGTCGGATGACGCAGCGTATTCGGGGCCCACGGGCCAGCCCATCCACTGTTCGTTCCACCAGATCTTGTCCATCCGGTTGTCGTAGCATCCGGCCGCCGCGACGGCCGCCCGGTAGAACTCGGGGTGGAACAGGAGGGCGCCCAGCGCGCTCTGCCCGCCGGCGGAGGTGCCGTAAATACCGACCCGGGTGACGTCGTACCACGAGTACTTCTTTGCGGCGGCTTGGTGCCAGAGGATGCGGTCGGGAAACCCGGCATCGGCCAGGTTCTTCCAGGCCACGTCATGAAAGGCCTTGGAGCGGTTCGACGTCCCCATCCCGTCGATCTGGACGACGATGAAGCCGAGCTCCGCCTGTGCCTGCATGCCGGCGAGCGTGCCGAACGTTCTCGGGACAAAGGACCCCTGCGGGCCGGCGTAGATGTTCTCGATCACCGGGTACTTCTGGTGCGGATCGAAGTGCGTCGGACGGACGATGATCCCCCAGATGTCGGTTTTCCCATCGCGGCCCTTCGCCACGAACATCTCGGGTGGCTTCCACCTGGTGGCCAGGAGCGCCGAAGCGTCCGCCTGCTCGAGGTGCATGACCACCTTCCGATCACTCGCGCGCCGCAGCTCCATGATGGGCGGGACGTCCACGCGCGACCAACGGTCCACGTAATACCGGTGATCTGGGGAGAGTACCACCATGTGCATCCCGTCCGCGTCCGTGAGCGCCGTCAACCCCGTGCCGTCGACGTCGATGCGGTAGTAGTGGACGAGGTAGGGATCCTGGCGAGGATTCATGCCGCTCGCGTGGAACCAAATCTGCCGCTTCGTGGTGTCCACCCAGTCCACGCCGCGCACCACCCAGTCCCCCCTGGTGATCTGGTTCTTCACTTTCCCCGTGAGGCCGTCGTAGCGGTACAGGTGGTTCCACCCGTCGCGCTCCGACATCCAGATGATTTCCCTTCCGTCATCGATGTCGTAGCGGAACTCCTTCCCCGAGTAGTCGAAGAAGGTGGGCATCTCCTCGTCGATGATCGCGCGGGCCTTCCCCGTCTTGGCATCGACCTCGATCACGCGGTAGATCTGGTGTCCACGCTGGTTGTACTCGAACGTGAAGGCGCGCCCATCGTGGCGCCACTCGATCCGGGTCATGTTGTATGCATTCGGGAACAGCGTGTTGTCGATGATGGTCTCCGTGTGCGCCGCCACGTCGAACAGCACGGGCGTGTCCCGGTCGAGCACGTCGCCCGGCTTGTTGTAGAGCATGGTCGAGTACCTGGGCTGGAGCTGGTCGTCCGGCGACGACGCGACGTAGTGCACCTCGCGCTGGTAGCCCGGGCGCACGCGGTACGCGGCGAGGTGGCGGGAATCCGGCGACCAGGTGATGGACTCGGAGTCGTAGGAGTCCCCCTCGGACCCGTCCGTGCTCAGCAGCACCCCCTCTCCGCCGCCGGTCGGCCGCACGTACACGTTGTAGTTTCGGATGGAGGCTTCCCACTTGCCATCCGGCGAGCGCTGCGCCCGGTTCACCGCCGGGCGCCGGGCGCCGAACAGCCCGCCGCCGAACACGCGCCGCTCGCGTGCCGTGCTGTCGGGGCGGCCGCTCCCCTCGGTGAATTCGATCGACCGGCCACTGTCGGTGAAGGTGAAGCGGCGGAACGGGAGGTTCACGGCGGTGATCGGCTTCCCCATGGCGGTCGTGAGCGCGGCGCCGAGGCGCTCGTGATCGAACGCGGGGCCTTTGGTCAGGGTGGTCGCATCGACGAGCACGAACGCCTGCCCGCTGTCCACCGTCGTCTTGCGATACCAGAACCGGTCCCCGGTCGGGAGCCAGACCGCGGAATCGGGGGCATCGATGACGAGTCCTTCAGGCCCGAGAGCCCGGAACGACTCGGCGCGAACATAGTCGGCCGGCGACCCCTGTGCCCACCCGATGGCGGGCGGCAAGAGCCCGCTACAGGACAGGACGGTCGCGCTCGCAATCCACCGTGCGGATCTCATGCCCGGTCTCCTTCCTACCTGCGTATGAGTTCGATCACCCCGCGGCCGCGGAGGTCGGCGTGGCGCCCGCCTGAACTCGGCCGTCACGAGCGCGGCGGCACGGCGGCGGCATGGCCGGCGCGGAAACGCTCGTAAATCGCTTGATACGCGTCGTGCACGTCGCGGTCCGG
>VAWH01000040.1:9894-15736 GCA_005888315.1 Actinomycetota bacterium
GCGGCGACCGGGTCAACGTGCACTGCACCGCCGCCTTGAGATCCGGAAACGCGCCGACGCCGACTGCCGCGAGCAGGGCCGCGCCGTAGGCCGGCCCCTCCTCGCGGTTCACCGTGGTCACCGGCAGGCCGAAGATGTCCGCCTGCAGGCGGCGAATGAAGGCGCTCTTCGCGCCCCCGCCAGTCAGCAGGAGGTGCTTCGGCGTCATATCGAGTTCCTGCAGGATAGCCACGCAGTCGCGCATGGCAAAACACACGCCTTCCAGCACCGCGCGCGTCAGGTGGGCGCGCGAATGCGCGAGGCTCAGACCGACGAAGGCGGCGCGCAGCGAGGCGTCCCGGTGGGGCGTGCGCTCGCCCTGCAGGTACGGGAGAAACGTCACCCCCTCGGCGCCGGGCGGCACGCCGGCCGCCTCCTCGACCAGACGCGCGTCCCGTTGATCGGTGTCGCTGAGCTCACGCGCGAGCTGATCGCGGTACCAGGCGAACGCACCCCCGGCCGAGAGCACCACGCCCATCACGTACCAGACGCCGGGCGCCACGTGACAAAAGGTGTGGGCCCGCAGCCCGGGATCGACGCGCGGCTCGGCCGTCGGGGCGAGCACGGTGCCCGACGTGCCCCAACTCGACACGGCTTCCCCGGGCGAGATGGCACCGACGCCCGCGGCGCCGCACGCGTTGTCGGCGCCGCCACCCACCACCGGCGTGCCGGGGGCGAGACCGGTGAGCGCGCCCGCCCGCGCGGTGACACGACCGAGGACTGCCGCCGATCCCCCGACATCGGGTAACAGCGACAGTGGCAGCTCGACCGCATGGAGCATGTCACGACTCCACCGGAGGCGCGCCGGGTCGAACATCAGGGTGCCGGACGCATCGGATGGCTCGGACGCCACCGCGCCCGAGAGACGGAGCCGGATGAAATCCTTGGCGAGCAGTACCGTGGCGAGCCGGGCGAACGCGGCAGGCTCGTGATGGCGCAGCCACAACACTTTCGGGAGCGTGAAGCCCTCGAGCGCGGCATTGCACACCCACTCGCGCAGCTGGGCCTCGCCGCCGGCACGTTCCACGATCTCGCGACATTCGGCGGTGGTTCTCCCGTCGCACCACAGCAGCGCGGGTCGAATTACCGTGCCGCTCTTGTCGAGAAACACCGACGAGTGCATCTGACCCGAGATGCCGACCGCGGCCACACGCGCGGCCGGGCGTTGCTGCAGCACGCGCCGGATGGCCGCCCCGCTCGCCTCCCACCACGCCTCGGGATCCTGCTCGGCCCAGCCGGGGCGCGGGGTGTCGAGCGAGAGCGGAACGGTCGCGGCGGCCGCGACGGCTCCCTCGGGGCTCACGAGAATGGCCTTCACCCCGCTCGTGCCGACGTCCAGGCCGAGGAGCAGCGAGTCGTCCGCTTTAGCGCGCACCCAGCAGCAGCTCCATCGTGAGCTGATCGAGCCGCTCGTAGGCGTAGCCCTGACCGCGGATCGCCGCCAGATCGAACGTTCTGCCCTTGAGCGTGCGCGCACTCTCGGCGCTGAAGGTCACGCGCTCGCCCGCCGGCCCGCCCCGGCCGCCGAGCTCCTTCAGGAGCGCTTGGATTTCCGCGTCGTGCTTGAAGCGCTCCACCTTCTCCTTCAGGATCAGGTAGGTGCGCATGCTGCCGGCGGCGAAGGCCCACACGCCCTCCTCGTCCTCCGTGCGGTACGCGTGGCTGTCGAAGTGCCGCATGCCGGGCCAGCGGGAGTCTTCGAGCAGCTTGACGAGGAAAAACGCCGCCTTAGGATCGTCGCTCCCGAACCGCAGGTCCTGGTCGAAGCGCCCCGGTAGCTGCCCGTTCAAGTCGATGTGGAACAGCTTGCCCGCTTCCAGCGCCTGGGCCACACCGTGCGAGAAGTCGAGCCCGGCCATGCGCTCGTGCGCCACCTCGGGGTTCACACCCACCATATCGGGATGATCGAGCGTATAAATGAAAGCGAGCATGTGGCCGGTGGTGGGCAGGAAGATGTCGCCCCGCGGCTCGTTGGGCTTGGCCTCGAGCGCGAACCGCAGGTCGTAGCGCTGCGAGCGCACGTACTCGCACAGGTAGTTGATGGCGTCGCGGTACCAGCCGAGCGCCGCGCGGGGATCCTTGGCGGCGTTGGTCTCCACCCCTTCCCGACCGCCCCAGCAGACGTACGTGGTGGCCCCCAGCTCAACGGCCAGGTCGATGGCGGCCATGGTCTTCTGGAGGGCGTACGCCCGGACCCGCGCGTCGTTGCTCGTGAAGGCGCCGTCGCGGAACGCCGGATCGGAGAAGAGGTTCGTGGTGGCCATGGGCACCCGCATCCCGGTGTCGGCAAGCGCCTGTTTGAACTCGCGGACGATCTGATCGCGCTCCGCGGGACTCGCGTCCCGCGGCACGAGGTCGTTGTCGTGCAGATTGACGCCGTACGCGCCGAGCTGCGCGAGTTTGCGGACGATGTGCACGGGAGCGAGGGGGAGTCGCACGGGATCCCCAAACGGGTCGCGTCCCGGGTTGCCCACCGTCCAGAGCCCGAACGTGAAACGGTGCTCCGGCCGGGGTGTGTAGGCGTCCTGCGTGGCCTTCGGACTCATGTGGTGAGTTCCCCGAATCGCCGGTTAGATTGCCGCTCTAACGGGCATGGTCTGGGAACAGCGTTGGCATCCGCTGCGGCGCGAGTGGGTGGTCGTGTCTTCCCACCGCAACGAGCGACCCTGGCTGGGCGAGCGTGTGGCGGGAGGCGACGCCTCGCGCGCGCTGCCGCCCTACATCCAGGATTGCTACCTCTGTCCCGGTAACGTGCGCAGCTCGGGCCGGCGAAACGACCGTTACACCGGCGTCTTCGTGTTCGACAACGACCACCCGTGCGTCGGCCCCGGGGCACCCACGGAGCTCACGGCACCAGCGGGAATCTATCGGAACCGGGCCGCCAGCGGATGTGCCCGTGTCGTCTGCTTTACGCCGCGCCACGACCTCACCCTCGCCCGCCTGCCCGCCGAGGAGATCGTGCACCTGCTCGAGGCGCTGCAGGCACAATATCGCGAGCTCGGCTCGCGCGACGACGTCCGGCACGTGCTCGTGTTCGAGAACAAGGGGGAGGTGGTCGGCGTGAGCAATCCCCATCCGCACTGCCAGATCTACGCCACCAACTTCGTGTTCAAGACCATCGAGGTCGAAGCCGCGGCGCAGGCGGAGCACCTGGCGGAGCATGGACGGCCCCTGTTCCAGGACATCCTGGCCGCCGAGCAAGCGGACGGCCGGCGCCTGCTGGTCCGCCGCGACCAGGCGCTCTCCTTTATCCCGTACTTCGCCCGCTACCCGTACGAGACGTTCGTGGCGCCCCGGGCCACCCACCCCAGCCTGGCGCACCTCTCGGCCGCGGAGCTCGTGGACTTCGCGGCGGTGCTGCGGGAGACCCTGATCCGCTTCGATAACCTGTGGCGCATGGCGTTTCCGTATGTGATGGTGCTGCATCAGGCGCCCACGGACGGATCGCCCCACACGGGATTCCATTTTCATATTCAGATCCACCCACCGCTGCGCAAGCCGGGCCTGCTCAAATACCTCGCGGGCCCGGAGATCGGCGGCGGCAACTTCCTGAACGACGCCGCCCCGGAAGACACGGCGGCGGAGCTGCAGGCGGTCGCGAGCGTGCACTACACAGAGGGTGGTTGAGGTGACGGACGCCGCGCGCCTGCTCGAGCCCATCCGGGCGCTGCACGAGCGCATCCGCGACGCGGTGGTCGCGGCGTGCACCCGGCAGACGTCGGAGCTGCTCGCCGCCGTGGCTTCCGACGCGGAAGGCGACGGCGATACGATCTACGCCATCGACCGGGTAGGCGAGGACACGCTCGTGCAGGGCCTCGCCGATGTCGCGCGCGAGGAGCCGCTCTGTCTGATGGCCGAAGGACTGCCCGGCGACGGCCTCGTGCTGCCGCGGGGGGGGGGAGCGCGCGAACAGGACTGCCGCTGGCGCCTGCTGGTCGACCCGATCGACGGCACGCGCGGCCTGATGTATCAGAAGCGCAGCGCCTGGATCCTCACGGGCGTCGCGCCCAACCGGGGCGCCGGGACGCGCCTGCGCGACATCGTCCTGGCCGTGCAGACCGAGATTCCGCTCCTCAAGCAGCATCTGTCGGACCAGCTCTGGGCGCTGCGCGGCCGCGGGATGGAGGCCCGCCGGGTCAATCGCCTGTCGGGCGCGCGGGACGGCCTCACGTTGCGACCGTCGCAGGCGGACACCATCGCGCACGGGTTCGCGACCGTGGTGCGCTTCTTCCCGGGTGCCCGGGACACCCTGGCCGCGATCGATGATGAAGTCGTGCACGCGCTCGTTCCTCCGGCGCCGGGCCGGGCGGCCTGCTTCGAAGATCAGTACGCGTCGACCGGCGGCGAGCTGTACGAGCTGATGGCGGGTCACGACCGCCTGGTCGCGGACCTGCGCCCTTTGATGCAGCCGGTCCGCGCCGCCCAGGGGTTGCCTCCCGGGCTGTGTTGTCATCCCTACGATCTCTGCACGGCGCTCATCGCCGAGGAGGCGGGCGTAGTGCTGCGCGACCCGGGTGGCGGACCGATCGACGCGCCGTTCGACGTGGTCGCCGACGTGGCGTGGGTCGGGTACGCGAACGAGCGGCTGCGCGCGCTGGTCGAGCCGGTGCTGCAGGGCGCGCTGCGGAGGCGCGGGTTGATGCGGTGATCCCGCTGCGCCGCCTCTCCGACGTCCGTGCCGCCGGGGATCTGATCTGGTTCCGGCCCGCCCTCGACCGCCTGCGAGCGTTGCGACAGGAGCCGGCCTCGCAGCTGCGCGCCTTCTTCGCGCACGACGCCCCGATCTACATCGCCCGAGCGCCGGGGCGGCTCGACGTCATGGGCGGGATCGCCGACTACAGCGGTGGGCGGGTGCTCGAGCTGCCGCTCGCATGCGCCACGGCGGCGCTGTTGCAATCGCAGGAGGCGCCGCGCTGCGACATCGCAACGCACCGCGCAGGGCGGTGGCACTTCTTCCGCATCGAGCTGCCGCTCGCCACCCCGGCCTTGCTGGCCGCCTGGTTCGCCAAACGGGACAGCGACCGGTGGGCGAGTTATGTCGTGGGCGTGGTGCAGCACTGTTTGTCCCGCGCCGGCGCGGGCCTCCGCATCATCATCGATTCGACCGTGCCCGAGGGCAGAGGCGTTGCGTCGTCCGCGGCGCTCGAACTCGCCGCCGCCGCGGCGGTCACCGCCGTCTGCGGCAGCCCCATGCCCGCAGCGGAGCTGGCGGCGGCCTGCCAGGCGGTCGAGAACCACGTGGTCGGCGCACCGTGCGGCATCATGGATCAGATGACCAGCGCCTGTGGCCGGCGCGACCGCCTGCTCCAGTTGTGCTGCCAACCGGGCACCATCGAAGGGTACGTCGCCATTCCCGAGGGATTCCGCTTCTACGGGATCGACTCCGGTATCAGCCACGCGGTCGCGGGTGCGGACTACGGCACGGTTCGTACCGCGGCATTCATGGGCTACCGGATGCTCGCCGCCGCGGCGGCGCTGCCGGCGGTGCGCGATGGGACGCGCGTACGCATCGAGGATCCCCGCTGGGGCGGGTATCTCGCGAATGTCACGGCACCGGAGCTCGCGGAGCTCGGCCGCGCCTTACCGGAGGAGATGTCGGGCGCGGAGTTTCTGGAGCGGTACGACGGCCTGACCGACATCGCGACCCACGTCCGTCCCGAGCGGCGCTACCCCGTACGGCGGGCCACCGAGCACCCCGTGCGGGAACACGAGCGCGTGCGGCGCTTCGCCGAGCTGCTCGGCGTCCTGGCCGACGAGCCGCATGCGGCGATCGAGCTGGGGCGCCTGATGTACGAGTCGCACG
>VAWH01000071.1 GCA_005888315.1 Actinomycetota bacterium
TCAATTCCATGAATCCTCCGTCCTCTACTCGAGATTGCCGACGTCCATGTCCATGTCCATCTCGCCCACCGTCTCGTGGTCGAGATGCTTCGGTCCGCCGTTTCCGTTGACGTCTGCGCCGTACGGGTAGCCGTTCTCGCTCATCGATGCAGCGAACCAAGCATCGACGGCTTCCTCGTAGTCGTCCCGACGCCCGATGTCGAACCAGAGACCTTCGAAACGAAGAGCGCCCACCGGCTGCTCCGCGCGCAACAAAGCCTTCACCAGATCAGGGAAGTCGAAGTGTCCGTCCGGCGGGATGTACGCCAGGGCCTCCGGCTCGACCACGTAGATGCCCATGCTCACCGTGGAAGTCCTCTGCGGCTTCTCTATGTACTTGTAGACCCGATCTCCGGCCGCGCGGATGTGCAAGACGCCGTAGTCGATCTGGATCGGGCGCTGTCGCGTCGCGATCGTCACCATGTTCCCCGCATCACGGTGATGGCGAAGCAGCTCTGCGTAATCGAGCGTCGTCAGGACATCGCCGTTCATGGCGATGAAGGTGTCGTC
Organism: Actinomycetota bacterium; assembly: GCA_005888315.1. Lineage (GTDB taxonomy): Bacteria > Actinomycetota > Thermoleophilia > Gaiellales > Gaiellaceae > 13-2-20CM-68-14. The sequence goes on from VAWH01000071.1 coordinate 550, forward strand.
GAGACCTTCGACGAGGCGAAGCGGGGCAGCCGTGCCGAGTGGCTCTTCCTCTCGTACGTACGTGACGGCGACGTCGTGCGCGGCGCCGTCGCCGATGACCGCCTCGATCAGGTGTGACAGGTAGCCGACGCAAAGCGTCACGTCGACAATCCCGCACTCGACGAGCTGGTTGATCACGAGCTCGAGAATCGACCGATCGCCGATCGGCATCAGGGGCTTCGGCAGAACTGAGGTGTACGGAGCAAGCCGCGTACCGCGACCGCCGGCAAAGATGATCGCGCGCGCGGATCCGTTGGGGGCACCGTTCGCGTTTCTCCCGTTACGGGCGCTCAGCGGCAGGCCAGTCCCGTTGTTAATCCCTTTCGCCGCCATCGCTAAGGCACCGCCCGTTCCACTTGGAGCCCTTCCGAGCCCAAGCTCCGGGGACGACGGCGTAGGTTCAGGCGACCGGTCGACCGGTCGACCGCGACCTCGCGCTTGAAGACGACTGCGGCCACCGTCCACCACAAGACCCGGACGTCCATGAGGAGCGAGCGCCGCGCCGCGTACAGTTGATCGAGGCGCATCTTCTGGGGAAGCACCCGGCGTACGTAGTCCGCGATACGGTCGTCCGGATCGAGAATCTCCATCTCGCGGGCGAACGCCAGCTGCGAGAGGCCGGTGATGCCGGGCCTCACCCGGAGGATCTGCTCGTACTCAGAGGCGCGGAGCGCGACGAATGCCGGGTCTTCAGGTCGCGGGCCGACGAGGCTCATGCTCCTGGTGAACACATTCCAGAGCTGCGGTATCTCGTCGAGCTTCGACTTCGCGAGGATGCTTCCGACGCGCGTGAACCGTTCGTCGTCGACTGCTGTCAGAGCTGGACCGGAGACGCCGGTGCGCATCTTGCGGAACTTGAGCATCCAGAATTCGCGCCCTCCCAAGCCGACGCGGCGACACCGGTAAAAGACCGGCCCTCGGCTCTCGAGCTTGATTGCCAACGCCGCGCCGCCGAACACGGGCAGCAGGAGAAGGAGTGCGGAGCCTGCAACGAGAATGTCCAGCAGTCGCGCTGCCGTTTCCAACGCCGCGCTCGTCACAGCCGTCTTCCGCTGCGACGGGTTCCCCTCTAGGGGGCGATCATGGTCTACCTTTTTCACAGAGCTCTCCCCAGAACTCGACAACCGCATTACCGACGCGTACGCCGGGTCGTTCACCAGTTCTAAACACGAACACCTTCCGGCAACAGGGGCACTTGCCTGATTTCAAAAAGGGCGCTTGACTGATTTCTGACCTACACGCTTCCTAGGGTGATCGCAGCAGCACCCTCCGCAGCGGCCTAGTCCCGCCACCCGGCTCCGAACCCGGCAGGTTTAGGCCTGAAAGCATCTTCAGGGCGGGGAGCTCGTCGCGCCGGTACTCCGCCGGCCCCATTTGGCGGTCTGGCCGCGCTCCAAAAGCGCCGTAGTTTTTAGCTTGCGTTCATCGCTGGCGACCCTTGCTGATCACAAGACTGACGCGACCTCCGTTTGCGAGCCGCTTCCCCGGTCTGGGGTGCTGCGCGATGACGTGTCCTCTACGGCGCGTTGAGTAGCGCGTCGAGACCTTCCCGTCGAGGCAGTTTGCGCGAGCGATCGCGACACGAGCTCGCGCCAGTGTCAACCCCAGCACCTTCGGAACCACGCACCGCCGCGGTGCGGCGCCTGTGTTGAAGCGCCTGAAGATGGCGAGGAGGGCCGCCTTGCTGCTGAGGTTGTTTCCGCTCCATGTCCAGGCGAAGGTCATGTAGCCCGTCTGCTTGGACGCGCCCCATTGGTTGAGCATGTGCGACAACTCGTCCGCGGTCCGCCAGCGCCAAGAGGAGTCGTTGAAGGCCTGCACGACGCCCCAGTAGTTGAGGCCGGCGGCGTTCGCCGCCTGGATCGTCTTGTCGATCCAGGAGAAGTGGCAGCCGGAGCCCTGGCGACAGGGGTACGGGTCGAGACCGATGTAGTCGGCGGTGCCTTTCCAGAGCGGCATCTGGTCGAGCGCGTCCCGGGTGAACAGGCCCTTGAAGCCGTTCGAGTCGAGGACGATCACGGTCGGCTTGGCCGGGTCGATCGAGTGGATCAGGTCGCTGCGCGCCTTGTGCTGGGCAGGTGCGTTCGGGCAGGCGTACGGGTTCGGCTCGTCCGAGATGAAGTAGCCGAAAACCTTGGCGTCTCGAACGGCGGCCTTGACTTCTTTCGTCAAGGTCGGATTACTCACCTCCCAGGCGCAGTTGCTGTTGTCGTAGTCGCCCACCCAGACCAGCCCCTTCGCGCCCCTCTGCAATTGATCGGCCGACCACCTCGAGCCGACGTCGATCAGGTTCCAGCCGTAGGAAGCCACCTTCGCCGGCGCCGAATCCGAGTCGTAGAGGAACCTGTAGGGCGGCGCTCCGGCCCTCGCCGTAGCTGACGCGGCCGCGCTTCGGGAGGCCGACCCGGCCGTCAAGCCAGAGACAACCAGCGCAGTCGCGATCAGTGCGGCGCAACGTGCTCGAAACGCTGCGAAACGAGCGCCCCCGCGATCCGGATACCTCATCGCCCGAGTATCGTTGATCAGGCGTCGGCCGGCGGGACCGACCTCGGCGATCAGGGTCGGCTGCCGAGCGCTATGTGCAGTTACTTGCCGGCGGCGCCTTTGCGATGGCCCCTCTGCGTCGCCAGACAAGCGCCCGAGCTCTTCACATGGGCGGCTGCAGGCGTGCCAACAGGGGCGACTGACCGATCAAGCTAAGACGTTTGGCCGAGTGGCCGCTTTCAAAGGGTCAGGCATACGCACCTCACCCGGGATCTGGAGGCTTCAGAGGTGCCAGTCTCGGCGGAGCGGGTCGATCAGCGGATGTGAGCCCGGTTACGTTCGCCCGACTCGCTGTCGCGTTTCGAGAAATCGAACAGGCTGCTCTGGAGGGCGACTGCAACTGCCTGAGCTTGGCTGTGCACGTCGAGCTTGGTCAGAATGTTCTGGATGTGCGTCGCAACCGTCTTCCGGCTGATTGTGAGCTCGCGAGCAGTTTCTTTGGGCGTGAAGCCCCGGACGAGGTAGTCCAGCACTTCCAGCTCGCGCTTGGTGAGGCGAAAAGGCGACGTCGCCGCCTCTGAGAATATGGCTTGCGCACGTCCGACAAAGCGGTCGACGCGCGCAAGCAACTCGGATGGGTCGAACGGCTTCACGATGTAATCGTCGGCGCCCAGACGGAGACCCGCGACTCGGTCGAACCGCTCGGTTCTCTCACCCGAGACGAACACGATCGGCAACTGCTCCCCGAACTCGGCTCGGAGCTCGCGGCAGACGTCGTAACCGCTCATTCCGGGGAGATTGACGTCCAAGAGGACGAAGCTCGGTCGCTTCTTCCGCGCGACCCGCAGCGCTTCTTCCCCCGTCGCGGCCCCGCGCGTCCGATAACCCCCACGGTGGAGGATCTCAGAAACGAGCGACCGGAAAGTGTCGTCGTCGTCGACGACGAGCACAAAACGACCGTCATGCGTTGCCGCAGCCACTCCAACCTCCCCTCCTCCCTAGTCGGAGTATCGCAACCGACCCTGCTTCTGTCTAGGTACCCGGCGCGATCTTTCCGAAGGAGCGCCTCGGGTAAATGACCCAGCCAGGGACAGCGGTCCCCCCGAGGCGACTTTAGGCAAAAGTCATCAGTAGCCTCTGGCGCCGCTCCCGCAGCCGCGACTATGTCCGCGCTGCCGAGCTAGCGGCAGGCGGCGGAGCCGTAGTCGCTGAATGTCGCGCCCGCCACGGGAACGAACCGCCAGGTGTAGCCGCGGGGGCGCAGGGTCAGCTTGAGAACGCCGAAGGTCTTGTCGTCGTGGACCTGACTCGTGCGGAGGGGCGCGCCGAATGAGTAGTGGCTGTCGCCGCCAGTGCCGACGACGAACTCGCGGATTCCCTTCGGATCGGCGATTCCGCGTGGGTTCTGCGGGATGAACCGCTCGTAGTTGTGCTCGTGGCCGTTCAGGACGAGATCGGCGTGGGCTGCGTACAGATCACGCCAGAATCGATCGAAGTCGGAATCGCTGCCGTGCGTCGTGCCCGAAGACCACCGCGGCTTGTGCCAGTACGCGAGGGTGCAGCGCCGTCTGTTCGCGGCGAGGTCGGCTCGCAACCACCGATCCTGCTGCGACCCCTGATCGGCGCTGACTTCGCTGTCGAGCGCGATCAGGTGCCAGGCGCCGAGGTTGTACGAGTAATACGACGCCGGCGCCCGCGCGCCGAAGTAAGCGAAGTAGCCCGCCGCACCCGTGACGTGGTAGTCGTGGTTGCCGGGAACGGGCCTCGTTTTGCCCTTGAATCGGCCCCAGTTCGGTGCGTAGAAGTCCGCGTAATCAGAGCGTGTCCCGTCGGGGTATGCGTTGTCGCCGAGCGGCAGGAGACGGGTCGGATTGATGCGGCGAATCACCGCCGCAGTCGGTGCGCAGTCGGTCGGCGAACCACAGATGTCTCCGGCCGCGGCGACGACCGGACTGCGCCGCGCCGCCCGCGACATCGACACTCGAGCGCTGATCCGGCCACGGTGCGAGTACTCGAGCACTCCGAGGTTGCCCGGGTGGCTGCTTAGCTCATCCCCGGGAAGAGCCGCGCGGTCGAACGATGGCCTATGCGACCCGAACGCCGTCGACGCCACAACGGCGATTGCTGCCGCTCCGATGATCCCGATCAGAATTCTCTGCACGAAAACCTCTTCGGTCGTTGGTGAGGGCGAGGTGCCGTCGTACGCGGGTCGGCACCCTGCGGCGCCGGGTAGCAGTGGGAAGGTTCAGGCGCGCCCTACGCGTGGCCGGTGACGCGGGAAGGCTACGCGAATTGACCTGTAACCCGAAAGCGGCGACTTCGCTGTTTCCGTCGTTTTCCAAGCCACAAGCGCTCTGTACGAGGCGCGGTAGACGCCGCCCGAGCTCAGGGCGAGTAGATCGCTATGTCGTCGGCGTAGAAGCCCGTGCGCGGCCCAGTCTTGATAGAGGCGCTGAAGTTGAGAGTCGAAGCTCCGGGCGAGGAAGTCGCGTGCGTCAGGGAGACCGGAGCCCAGGAGGCCGTCAGCGTCACCGACTTGGTCGTCGTCCGGACGAGCGTCGAGCCCACGTACTCCCGGAACGTCAGCGTCAGGGTCGCGCCCGGCGTGTCCGAGCGAACCCACATGCTGCCGACGTAGGAGGAGGCCGACGTAGTCGGCACCCAGTTCGGCGAGTCGTCGAGGACGATCTTGCCGGCCTTGCTGCCTGCGTTCAGGAGCTGAGCGGCCCAGCCACCCGTGTGACCGCCCGCGACGCGGGTGAGGGTGACGTTCGCGTCCGAGCCGGATGTGCTCCAACCGGAAAGGTCGGTCTCGAATCCGGCATTTGTGACGAGGTTCGTGCTGACCGTGAGTTGGGCGGTTGCGCTCGAGGAGAGCCCTGCGCTGTCCCGGACGGTGACGGTGACCGTATAGCTGCCGGGGCTGCTGTAGCTATGACTCGCAGTGGCTCCCGTCTGCGGGCCCGTCGAGCCGGAGCCGTCGCCGAAGTCGAAGCTGTAGCTGGCAATCGGCGTCGCATCGGTATCGCTCGAGCCCGAGGCATCGGCGCTGACCAGGAGCGGCGCCGCGCCCGACGACGGGCTAACGCTCAGGAGCGCGCTCGGCGGTTGCTCGCTAGGCGGGCCGCCGACCGTGACTTGTCCGGTGGCGCTCGAGGAGAGCCCTGCGCTGTCCCGGACGGTGACGGTGACCGTATAGCTGCCGGGGCTGCTGTAGCTATGACTCGCAGTGGCTCCCGTCTGCGGGCCGGTCGAGCCGGAGCCGTCGCCGAAGTCGAAGCTGTAGCTGGCAATCGGCGTCGCATCGGTATCGCTCGAGCCCGAGGCATCGGCGCTGACCAGGAGCGGCGCCGCGCCAGACGACGGGCTGACGCTCAGGAGCGCGCGCGGGGGTTGGTCGCCGGAAGCGGGCTGGACTTCGTAAGCGCCCTGGTCGTCGTAGGTCCTGGGGCCGACGCCCGTGTTCGGCGTGTTCGGTTCGTCGTACCGACTGTTCCCCTCGACATCGGTGGCCGGCCAGCCGCTGACACCCGAATCGGCCGAGTCGATCGCCGGTGACCCGGCGGTGAGGTGGAAGTCGGCGCTCGCCGGGTTGCGCCACTTCGGATCGGCGTTGATGCCGTTGAGCATCTGTCCACTCGCCGTCTGGAACGCGGCGAGCGTCTTATAGCTGACCGAGCTCCAGATCAGCAGCGTGTCCGGCGTCGTCAGGTAGACGACGTTGTGATCGACAACGGTGCCGGCGGTCGAGCCGTTCTCGACACGGATGTCGCTGTGAGTGCGCGGGCTGTTGATGCCATTGTCGACGCAGATGTTGTTCTCGATCGTGCCGCCGGTCGAGCTTCCCTCGAGATTGATTCCTGCGGTCACATTGTCGTAGACGGTATTGCCGATCACCCGCTGCCCCGTCGTGCCGTAGTCATCGATCCCGTGGTCGCCGTTGTTGTAGCTGACGTTGTTGTAGATGAGCGAGTCGTTCGAGCCAGGGTAGGCCTCGATACCGGAATCCTCGTTGTCGTGCGAGATGTTGTTGTCGACGACGTTTCCCGGTGAGGCGTAAAGGCGAATGCCGGGTGCGGCCCGCTCGAAACCCTGCGCGTTGTTGAAGGTCGTGTTGCCACGGACCTCGTTTCGAGTCGACCCGCCGACGACCATGATTCCCGCGTAGGTGTTGTGGTCGCTGGTATTCCCGACGATCAGAGAATCGGTGGAGCCGGAGAGGCGAATTCCTCCACGCGTGAGTCCGCTGACCTGGGAGCCGGAGTAGCTGACGTGGTTGTTCGAGATCGTGATGGACGACGAGCTGGAGACGTTGATCCCGTAGTCGGAGGTTTTCGTAACGCTGAACCCGTTGATCGTGACCCAGCTTCGCCCGGAGAGGACAAAGCCGTTCGACTGGCCCGTCACCGTCGCGCCCGGCGCAGCCGTGAAGACGATCGGCGCGTTCGAAGTCCCCGACTGCGAGATCGTCACCTTCTCGGTATAGGTGCCGCCTGCTACCTGAACCGTTTGTCCGGCAACGACCTTCCCGGCTGCAGCGCCGAGCGTGCAGAACGGCAGACTCTGGGTGCCCGTGCCCGTGTCCGTGCAATTCGGGTTCGAGCCGTCGACGTAGAGCGTCGCGGGACTCGTTGCCAGCGCGGGCGGCTGTGGTGCCATCCCCAGGACGACAGCGATCGCGAAGAGCGCACAGGCTGCCGACCGGATGACCTTCCGTTCAAATAAACGCGCCAGGCTGCCGGATCGCCGCCGGCGCAGCTTCATGTCGGGCTCGCGGCGAGCGAGCACCGGATCTGCGCCACCATCTGTGGTGGGAGCGGTCACCTGCTCCCCCTCCTCTCCCCCCGACCAGGGGTCGGAAAATCAGTGGGTCCCATTCTGTCAGATGACCGGTAGCTCGTCACTATTCTTTTCGCGGGGCGCCACGGTCACGCTGCTCAAATCGTCGAAGACACCATCACGCGATCTGCCGCGACGGAAAGCGGCAAGTCGTCATGGAGGAGGGCTAGTTCCTCCTAGCCGCCCCGCTCGATCAATTCCACGCGATAACCATCGGGATCGCGGACGAAGCACAGCCTCGAGCCGCCTTCGCGCACCGTGTACGGCGCGCGCTCGGGCTCGATCCCCTGGGCTGCCAGCAGCCCCAGCGTCGCGTCGAGATCGTCGACGGTCAGCGCGATGTGGCCGTAGCCGGTGCCGAGCTCGTAGGAGTCGACACCGAAGTTGTAGGTCAGCTCCAGCCGTTCGCCGTCGCCCGGCAGGCCCATGAAGATGTTGATCGCCTCGTCGCGGATCGGAAGCTCCCGGCGCTTCTCGAACCCAAGCGCCTCATAGAAAGCAACCGACCTCGCGGGATCGGTGATCCGGTAACAGGTGTGGATCAGCTCCATCAACAGCCCCATTCTGGCGGAGGCTCGCGGTGCCCGGGCTCGAGGTGCCAGTAGTCGCGCGCTTCGGCGACGAGGCCGTCGTCGCCGAAGCGGACGACGTGGCAGCCGGCGATCGTCGACTCGTCGCCGTTCGGCTCGAAGAGGAGGGCCCAGTACTCGATCGCGGCGCGATCCTCCTGTTCCACCGGCTCGCCGAACCAGACCTCGGGCGCCTCGGCTTCCGGGACCACCCTGCGCATATACGCCCGCGCGTCCTCGAGCTCGCGATAGGGGTGCGAGCGGAACACGCAGTCCTCCGCGTACAGCGCCCCTGCGGCCTCGCCGTCGCCGGCGCGCCAGGCCCGCTCGTAGGCCTCCGCCCAGTGCTTGGCGGCCCTCACGCCGAGCCCACCAGCTCGTAGAGATTGCCGTCCGGGGCCCGGAAGTAGAACCAGACACCGCCGCTCGCGGTGTGCAGCTCACCGACCTCTATCCCTGCTGCCTCGAGCTCCGCACGTGCCGCCGTGAGGTCGTCGACCTCGAAGCCGCCGACAACACCCTCGGGCGGATGCCCGCCCGCCGGGACACCCGGTGCGAAGATCTCGAAGAGGCTGCCGTCGGGAAGCCCGAAACCCACAAGGCCCTCGTGCTCGAATGCGCGGCTCAGCCCGAGCACGTCTTCTGCGAAGCGGACTGTCGCGTCGAAATCGGCCGCCCGCGTCCCGAGCCACGTAAGCCCGAGGATCTTCATTCGAAGGTGATCACGAGCTCGCGGATCAGGTCGCCGTCCCACGTGACGCGGAGCTCCCCGGCTCGCGCGCCGGAATCCGCCACCCAGCCGTAGTCGGCGACGGTGCGGTCGCCGTCGCGTCGCACGTTGCGGATCTCGACCTCGTCGTCGGGCGGGCGCGCCTCGTAGGCGGCGCGGACCCCGTCGCGGCCGCGGAAAGGTCCGACCGGAGCACCTTCGAAGCGCACCTCGGCGTCCTCGGCGAACCACGCGCTGAACGCGGCCCAGTCGCCGCTTCGTACGGCGGCGTTGTGGGCCTCGATGTAGCGGTCGAGCGAGCTCATGCGCGACATCTTCGCGCAAGAGGCTGTAGAGACGTCGTTGTCCTACGCGGCGTCGGGCGCGGCGCCGCCGCGGGTCTTCCTGCGGGCCGCGCCGGGCAGCGGCGAAGCGCACGCCGCGGCGTCGCTCGAGCTCGCCGCGCGGCGCCGAACTCGACGCTCAGGGCGGGTCTTGGAGCCGCGGCGCGATTGCATTCAAGTGAAGGTCAGATTGCGCCGAAGACACCGTAGGTGTCGAAAACGCCAGTGGCCGAGTTGCCGGAGGGAGAGTGAAGCAGGCGGTCGAACGAATCGGTCCTTTTGTACCCGCCTTCGCAACCGTGGGGGCTTCCGTCTGCGCGTCGTTTCTCCTCCTGCCGACGGGGCCGCTGACGTTCGGGCCGCGGTTTGTCGGACCGCCGATGACGAGAGAGAGCGGCCGTATCGTCGCCTCCCTCTCGCCTCCGGCGCAAGTGCTGCCGGGCGGCCGCGGGCCGCTGGCGCCCCCGCGCGACCGTCGCCGGCTGGCCTTCCCGGCTCACAGCTCAGCCACGTCGGCGCCGGCCTCGCAGCACTCCCGGAAGCAGGTCAGCCGGGTTGGAGCTCCGGCGGCGCCTCCGCATCCGACCCCAAGCACGCTTCCCGCACCGCCGGTTACGACGCCCGCGCCGCCGGTGACGATCCGAACCGCGTCCGAGCCGGTGAAGCCGGGATGGGGGCACGGAGACCGCAATCACGTTCACACAGGGCCGCCGGGTAGGAGAGCGAGCGGCCGGAAGAAGCAGCCGACGCCCGCCCCGGCAGAACCGCTAGTGGCCACGGTCGCTCAGCCGAGCGCCGTTCAGAACGGAGAGAAGAAATCCACTGGATCGCCGGGCAAGGGATCGAGCGGCCTGAAGAATCAGGCGAAGTCCGCCCCGCCGCAACCGCCGGTAGCCGCCGCAACCCCCCAGCACGGCCCCGTCCAGAACGGAGAGAAGAAATCAACGGGCCGCTGACCGGCAAGCTCCGCCTGGCGGGCGCGCTCATGCTCCTCGTGTTGCCACTGGCAGTGGCTTTGTGGGCGTATGCGGGGTGGGACTCAGGCAAGCAGCAAGCGAAAACCGATGCGCGATTGCAGGGCTGGCTGCAGACCGCCGTCGCCGACTACAGTCGAATCCTCCGGGACGCCGAACAGCGAGCGGCTGAGCTTGGTTCATCGCCGCGTGTCCAAAGCGCGCTTGCCCGTCGCGACCGGCGCCAGCTTGCCCACCTCGCAGGCCCGAACCTCTCCTTCGAGTTAGGACGATCCGCCGAGTCCGCAACGCCGGGCGCAGTAAGCCGCAGCGTCGAAGTGGTCGCGAGCGGCCGGACGTTGGGCCGGGTGATTGTGAAGGTGCCGTTCGACGCCGATCTCCTCGCGCGGCTCGAACGCGCATCCGGTTTTCCGAACGGCGCCAGACTCGCCTTCGCGAGCGGTGACAGGCTCACTTTCGGGCCCGGCGGCACCGAATCGCAGGCGAGGCTTTCCGTCCACCGGGCAGTCGATCTCGTAACCGGCGGGGAGCGCTACCGAGCCATCGCGACCTTCTTGGGCGCTGGGCCGCAGGCCAGGAAGCTCGTAGCGCTCGCTCCGACGGCGGGGATTTCGGGCGACGCGAGTGGAGATCGCTGGCGCGTCATCGTGGTCGGCTTCGGCGTGCTTGTCGCGGTGTTGCTGGCCGGCTACGCGCTCGCTCCGCTCATTGCCCGAAATCGGCTCGCAAAGCACCAGCGAACACAGGCGGCGCGGGTGCTCTCGCACGTCGGCGATGGAGTCTTTCTGATCGACTCGGAGGGGGTGATCCGTCTGTGGAATACGGCGGCGGAGGCGATCACCGGACTCGCGGCCAACAGCGTCTGCGGGAGCCCCGCGCAGGGCGCGATTTCTGGTTGGCGGGAGGTCGAGCCGCTCATCCCTGTGGCGTCACGGCCCGGGGACCAACGCGAGATCTCGGGAGCGGAAACGGTCCCGCTCGACATAGACGGGCGGGAGCTGTGGCTTTCGATCGCAGGCGTTGCGTTCACGGACGGGACGGTCTACGCGTTCAGGGACGTGACGGACGAGCGCCGGCTCGAGGCGATCCGAAGCGAGTTTGTCGCCACCGTCTCACACGAGCTGCGCACGCCGTTGGCGTCCCTTCACGGTGCGGCGATGACCCTCAGGCAGCGGCACGAACGCCTCGATGCCGACACCCAAGTCGAGCTCCTGGACATGATTGCCGCGCAATCGACGAGGCTGGCGGCACTCGTCGAAGAGATCCTGCTGACGAGCCAGCTGGACGCGCGGTCCCTGCGCATCGCGAGCGAGCCTTTCGATCCCGAGCAGCTCGTGCGCGCTGCAGTGGAGGAAGCGCGCCTCCGTGTATCCGACGGGACAACTGTTGCGATCTCAGCGACGAAAGTCCTGCCGCACGTCGTCGGCGATGGTATGCGGACACACCAGGTGCTCGCGAATCTGATCGACAACGCGATCAAGTATTCGCCCCCCGAAGCGCGGATTGAAGTGACGGCCGAGCAGGAGGGGGAATCGATTCGATTCTCGGTCCGGGATGACGGATTCGGGATCCCCGGCGGCGAGCAGAACCGGATCTTCGACAAATTTTACCGCCTCGACCCGGATCACCTCCGCGGTGTGAGCGGTAGCGGGCTCGGGCTGTACATCTGTCGCGAGCTCGTTCGGTCAATGAGCGGCCGGATCTGGGTCGAGTCCGCGCCGGGAAGGGGAGCAACGTTCAGCTTCGAGCTTCCGATCGCCGAGCCGTTCCTCGCCGGAGTCGAGCTGCGGCCTGCAGCTCACGGCTCGAGATCCTCTCGCACCAGGCCGTAGATGACACCGTCCACCCACTCGCCGTGGCGCCAGTAGGCGCGACGGCGAGCTCCTTCCCGAATGAAGCCGGCGCGCTCGGCATGGCGCTGGGCGCGCTCGTTGAAGCCGTAGATCTCGAGCTGGAGGCGATGGAAGCCGACGTCGAAGAGCAGGTGCCGCTGCAGCAGCTTCGCGGCCTCGTCGGAGAGGTGGCGGCCGCGGAAGTCCGGATGGATCGCGAGGTTGCCGAGATTCGCGATCCGCGAGCGGCGGTTCGCGAGCTCGAAGCCCATCGCGCCGGCGCGGCGCCAGACTCCCCCACGCTCGACCTCGATCACGAAGCGGCCGAATTGCTCCGGCTCGCGCCGGGAGCGGTCGATCTCCTCCAGCAGCCCGTCCCGGTCGCGCGGACGCGAGCCCGCGAGGTAGGGCTCGACTTCCTCGTGCGTCATCAGCTCCGTGAGGAAGTCGATGTCGTCCGGGCCGGCGCGGCGTAGCCGCAGGCCTTCGCCTGGAACGACGCTCAAGGCGAGTGCGAACGGGACATCAAGTCTCGCTCGAGGCTATTCGCGCGGCCTTCCCAAGGCGAAGGGCGCCGGTGCCCAACCCGACACCGGCGAGCACGAGCGCGAGGCCGCCGAGGGCGGCCACCGTCACCGGCTCGCCGAGCAGTAAGGCCCCGTAGACGACCGCGAAGGTCGGGACGAGGTAGGTGATCAGGATCGCGCGGGAGGCGCCCGCGCCCGAGATCAGGCCGTAGTAGAGGATGTAGGCGAGGCCGGTGCCCGCGATCCCGAGCGTCAAGACCGAGGCGGTCACCTTCCAGCCGGTCATGTGGCTGGGCAGCTGAAAGAGCCCGACCGGCAGCGTCGCCAGGGTCGCGGCGATCAGAGTTCCCAGGGCGATGACGAGCGGCGAGATCCCACGCAACCGCCGGCCTGCGTAGAGGGCGGCGCCCGCGTAACAGATTGCCGAGAAGACGACCGCGAGCGCCGCCACGAGCTGGCCGCTCGGCCGGCCGCCGACAAGCAGCGCCACGCCGGCGAAGCCGACGACGAGGCCGGCGAGACGGGAGCCGCGGACGCGCTGGTCGTGGCTGAAACGCAGGGCGAGCAAGGCCGTGAAGAGGGGCGCCGACGCCTGGATGATCGCCGTCAGCCCCGAGTCGAGCCGCGTCTCCGCCCAGGTAATCGCGAAGATCGGGATCGCCGAGTTGAAGAGCCCGGTCACGATCAGCGGCCAGGCGGCGGCGCGAAGCTCGAGCAGCATCCGTCTCGCGCCGACGGTGATGAGCACGATCGGCACGATCGTCAGCGCGCCGAGCGCCATCCGAAAGGCGACGAGCGTGATCGGTTGCAGCTCGCGGTCGCCGATCTTGATGAACATGAACGAGGCGCCCCAGAGCGCCGCGAGGACGAGCAGCATTGCCAGGTGGCGCCGGCTCATAGAAGCTGAAACTCCCGGGCGGCGGGCCGTCTTGTGAGGCGGGTACACTCAATCACCTGACGCCGGTAGCGGAACAACCGCTTCATCGCGCCCTCGGGCTGACGGACGGCGAGCTTCACAGGATCTGCGACCTGCTCGGCAGGGAGCCGAATCACTTCGAGCTCGCGGTCTTCTCGTTGCTGTGGTCCGAGCACTGCGGCTACAAGCATTCGGCGCCGCTGCTGCGGCGGCTGCCCTCGGCCGGCGAAGGTGTTCTGCAGGGGCCGGGAGAGAACGCCGGCGTCGTCGACCTCGGCGACGGGCTCGCGGTCGCGTTCAAGGTCGAGAGCCACAACCACCCGAGCGCGGTCGAGCCGTTCCAGGGCGCCGCGACGGGGGTCGGCGGGATCCTGCGCGACATCGTCGCGATGGGCGCGCGGCCGATCGCGCTGCTCGACGGGCTGCGATTTGGCTCCCCGGATTGGTCGTTCCGCCGCGCCGTGGCCGGGATCGGCCAGTACGGCAACAGCGTCGGCGTCCCGACGGTGGGCGGTGAGGCGGTCTTCGATGAGGCTTACGAGCACAACCCGCTGGTCAACGCGATGTGCGTCGGCCTTCTTCCTGCCGAGCGAGTAACTCGCGCGGGCGCACGCGGCACCGGAAACGTCGTTGTTCTCTACGGCGCCACCACCGGCAGGGACGGTATCGGCGGCGCCTCCGTGCTCGCCAGCCAGGAGCTCGGAGCCTCGCCGTCGCTTGCGATGGCGAGCACGAAAGGCCATGGTGGCTTGGCCGGCATGGCCGCCCTCGCAGCCGACGAGAAGCGCCCGTCGGTGCAGATCGGCGATCCGTTCACGGGCAAGAAGCTGATCGAGTCCTCGCTCGAGCTCGTCGAGGGCGGGCTGGTCGCCTCGCTGCAGGACTGCGGCGCCGCGGGTCTCGCCTCAGCCCTTGCCGAGATGGCGCGCGACGGCGCCGGCGTCGACGTCCACCTCGACCGCGTGCCGCTGCGCGAGGAGGACCTCGAGCCCTGGGAGATCATGATCTCCGAGAGCCAGGAGCGGATGGTGGCCGTCGTCGAACCGCAGCGGCTCGCCGAGGTCGAGGCCGTGCTCGACAAGTGGGAGCTGCATCACGCCGCGATCGGCTCGGTCACCGAGACAGGCGAGCTGCGCTGCTCCTTCCGGGGGGACCTCGAGGGCGCGATTCCGGCCTCGTTCCTCACCGACGAGTGCCCGCGCTACGAGGTGGAGCAGGAGCCGCAGCCCGCGCGAGCGGCACGGCCCGTGCCGCTCGCGAACCACCAGAGCACGGCATGGATCTACGAGCAGTACGACCAGCTCGTTCAGTCGCGCACCGTTCGCAGGCCCGGGCTCGATGCCGCCGTGCTACGGCTGCGCCCGGGCTATCGAGGGCTTGCCGTCTCGCTCGACGGACCGCGGATCGGCGAGCTCGATCCCTTCGCCGCCGGTGCCGGAGCGGTGCTCGAGGCGGCGCGCAACGTCGCCTGCGCCGGCGGTCGGCCGCTTGCCTTGACCGACTGCCTCAACTTCGCCAACCCGGAGAAGCCTGAGATCGGCTGGGAACTCGCGCAGGCGATCGAGGGGATCGCCCAGGCGGCGGAGGCGCTCGGCATCCCGGTGGTCTCCGGCAACGTCTCGCTGTACAACGAGACCGACGGACGCCCGATCCCGCCGACGCCGGTCGTCGGCTGCGTCGGGCTCGTCGAAGACGTGCGCGAAATCCCGTCCCTCTGGCGCTCCGGCGATTCCATCCTCCTGGCTGCGGCAGGCGAGTCGCTCGCCGAGCAGGCCGCGTTGATTGAGTTCCTGTGGCGGTCGGCAAGCCGCCTTTCGCTGGCGCACGACGTCTCTGAGGGCGGGCTCGAACGCGCGATCGCCGAGGCTGCTGCCTGGAGCGGCGCCGAGGCGGAGGTCGAGTTGCCTGCCGATCATGCCGGCGCAGCGGCGATTCTGGCCGTGTCCCCGGACCAGGTCCCGGGACTTGGCTGGGAGCGGCTCGTCAAGATCGGCGAGGTCGGCTGATGTGCGGCGTCTTCGGCATCCGCGCGGCCGACCGCGACGTGGCGCGCGTCAGCTACTTCGGGCTGTTCGCCCTCCAGCATCGCGGCCAGGAGTCGGCCGGCATCGCCGTCTCCGATCATGGACGACTGACCGTGCTCCGCGACATCGGCCTCGTTACGCAGGTCTTCAGCGAGGAAAAGCTGCGCGGCCTGCACGGCGAGGTCGCGATCGGCCACACCCGCTATTCGACCACCGGCTCGAGCCACTGGACGAACTCCCAGCCGCTCGTCCACCACGGCCGTGCCCGCACGGTCGCGCTCGGGCACAACGGGAATCTCGTCAACGCTGCCGAGCTGCGCGAGCAGCTCGGGGAGGACGGCGTCAGGCTGACGACCACCTCCGACACCGAGGTGATCGCTGCGCTGATCGCGAACGATCCGGCGCCGCTGGACGAGGCGGTCGCGCACACGATCGCGCGGCTCGAGGGCGCGTTCTCGGTGACCGCCCTCGCCGAGGGCAAGCTGATCGGCTTCCGCGACCCGCATGGCTTCCGACCGCTCGTCCTCGGAGCTCTCGACGGAGACTGGGTGCTCGCCTCGGAGACCTGCGCGCTCGACCTCGTCGGCGCGGAGCTGGAGCGCGAGGTCGGCCGCGGTGAGCTCGTCGTGATCGACGACGAGGGCTGCCGCGCCCAGCAGGCCGTGCCCGAAGCCGACGGCGGGGCGCTCTGCATGTTCGAGTTCTTCTACCTCGCGCGGCCGGACACGCGGCTCGCGGGGGTCGAGGTCCACGGGGCGCGCGTCCGCATGGGCGAGCGGCTCGCCGCGGAGGCGCCCGTCGAGGCAGACCTGGTCCTGCCGATCCCGGATTCGGGGACGCCGGCCGCGATCGGCTTCGCCCGCGCGACCGGAATCGCCTTCAGCGAAGGCCTGATCAAGAACCGTTACGTCGGCCGCACCTTCATCGAGCCCGACCAGGGCCTGCGCGAGCAGGGCGTGAAGCTCAAGTTCAACCCGCTCGCCGAGGTGCAGGGGAAGCGCGTCGTCGCCGTCGACGACTCGATCGTGCGCGGCAACACGACCCGGCAGATCGTGGCGATGCTCTTCGAGGCGGGTGCCGCCGAGGTGCACGTGCGGGTTTCCTCTCCGCCGATCGTCTCGCAGTGCTACTACGGAATCGACTTCGCCGACGAGGACGAGCTGATTGCCGCGAAGCGGACGGTCGAGGAAGTCCGCGAGTACATCGGCGCGACTACCCTCGCCTATCTCTCGCTCGAAGGCCTGCAGGCCTCGACGCGGCGGCCGGAATCCTCGTTCTGCCGCGCGTGCCTCACGCGGGACTACCCGACGGCGATCCCGCGCGAAGGCACGAAGCTTCGGTTCGAGACGACGCGCGCCTAGGAGCGCGCTACTGCTCGAGCACCCGGCTCGCCTTGGCGATGCCGCGACTGAGGATGTAGAACGCGGTCAGGATCGTCGTGTAGAGCACCCACTGCCGCGTGTCGACGGAGTCGGCGACGATCCAGATCAGGGCGAAGATCAGCTCGATCAGGAAGTAGACCGCGAACTCTGCGTTGCCGGGAATCGGCATCCGCGCGCCGGCCCACGTGCCCGGAGCCATCCCGCCCATGCTCGGGGGACGTGTCCCGCCCGGCTCGGTCGGAGTCGTCGTCATTGCTGTCTCTCCTTTCTACGCAGAACCTGCCGAAGCAAGGTTCAGCGTGGCCCGGAAAGCTCCTGCGCCCTCCCGTACCGAACGGCGCGCCGCACAGCCCGCGGGTCCAAGCCTCGCTCGAGCAGCTCTTGCCGGAGCTCTCCCTCCGCGCCCAGCCGCAAGAACAGCCACGCGAGCGCGGCAAGCGTGACGAGCGAGCCCTCGATCATCATCACCGTCCCCGCCAGCGCCTGGTCGTGCAGCGGCGTGATCCCCCAGCGCGGGTGAGCGTGCACGTAGTACGGGTAGAAAACCGTCCCCGACCAAAGGAAGACGTTGCCGAAAGCCGTCTCGAACAACCGCACGAGCGCGATGTAGCCGAGCTTGAAGCCCGTTCCGAACCACTCCGGCCCCGGCAGCGTCTCGACGACCGGCGACCACATCAGCGCGCCGTAGGAGAAGAAGCAGACGTGCTCGAAGGCGTGCACGCTCGGGTTGTGCAGCGCCGCCTGGTACATGAACGGGATATGCCAGAGCGCGAGGTTGTAGGCCCAGAGCGGCAGGGCTACGGCGGGATGCGTCAGGAAGCGGAGCTTGTTGACGAGGTGGAAACGCAGCAGCGGCTGAAGCATCGGCCCGGTCAGGCCCACGACGAAGCAGAGCGGCGCCAGGTCGCCGATCAGGACGTGCTGCAGCATGTGCATGAACAGGAATTCGGACGCGAAGGCGTCGATCGGCGAGACGAGCGCCAGCAGCACGAGCGCGAAGCCGAGCCAGAAGACGAAGCGCCGCCAGGCGGGGACAGGCGTCCCCCGGCGGCGAAGCGTGCGTGCGCGCTTCCCGTAGAGAAACGCCAGCAGCGCTGCGGGCACGAGTTGCCAGGGTTCAAGCGCCCAGCTCGTCAGCAGCGACGGCCCGTGTGGGCCGACCCAGACGTGGTACAGCAGCACCAGTGTCTAGCGTAGATGCCGTGCACCTCTTCCATTACCACCTGGTGACGAGCAAGGTGCGGGACGTCGAGGCGCGGTACATCGCCAAGCTGGGTTTTCAGCTCGTCGCGCGCTACGGCCGGATCGGCGACGAGCAGACGCACTTCGAGGCGGGCGTCGCGTGGGACGAGCTCGACCGGCTCGGCTTTCGGCTGCGCCTATCGGAGCTGGAGCGCGGCGCCGTCAACGTCGTCGTCCAGCCGGGCCAGTGGGACCTGCCGCGCATCGACCACGTCGGCTTCGCGCTCGACGAGGACGAGTTCATCGACGTGATGGAACGGGCGCAGCGGCTGGAGCTGCGGGTCCAGGAGTACCCCGGCCGCCGCACCTTCGTCGCCACCGGCGCCGGTTACCGAGTCGAGATCCACCCGCCGCGCGACTGGATCGAAGACCTGCTCGCCGAGGCCGAGACCATGCGCCTCGCCGGCTTGCGGTTGAAGTCCGAGAATCCGGCTGCGCAGGCGACGGCGCTCGCCCAGCTGCTCGAGTCGGTCGTGGACGACAACCGCGTCCAGGTCGGGGAGGCATTCGTGCAGTTCGTCGAGGGCGGCCCGCCGGGGCGGCCGCAGCTCGACGGCGAGCTGTTTGCCTAGCGATCGGCCGCCAAGGCTGGCTGGCGAGCCGCGCAAACCTCAAAACCATCTGCAGTCCCGCGCAAGCGGCGAACAAGGAGCACACCGGCGCTCGCGAGACGTAACCTCGGAGCGCATGGAGGTCACACTGATTCAAGTCCCGTACCACGCCGGCGACGAGCGCCACGGCTCGAGCGACGGGCCTGGGCGGTTCGTCGCGGCCGGGGCCGTGGACGTGTTTAGCGCGCGCGGCCTCGACGTCGCTCTCGACACGATCGACCGCGGGGGCCCGTTCCGCGACACGGCGGCCTCGGCGGCGCAGGTGAACAGGCGGCTCGCCGACGTCGTACGGCAGGCAGTCGACCGCGGCCGGCTACCGGTGGTCTTGTCAGGCTCGTGCAACGCGGCAATGGGCGTCCTCGCCGGCTTCGACCACGCCCGCTGCGGTGCCGTCTGGCTTGACGCTCATGCCGACTTCAACACGCCGGAGTCGGGCATGAGCGGGTTCTTTCCCGGCATGTCGCTGGCGATCGTCACCGGTCACTGCTACCGCAGCTACTGGTCCCAGATCGGCAATAGCGCCCCGCTGGCCGAGGACACGATCGTCATGTTCGGCGTCCGTGACCTGTGGCCGGAAGCCGAGCGCGAGCGCCTAGAGCGATCGGCCATCGCGGTCGTGCCCTGGCGCGACGGCCGGCCCCAGGGCGATGTCGAGGAAGCGCTCGACGAGCTGGCCCGGCGCGTTCAGGACATTTACCTCCACATCGACTTCGACGGGTTCGCTCCCGAGGTCGCGCCGGGGATCGTCGACGAGCCGGCGCCGGGCGGACTGTCGCTCGCTGACGCGGAGGAGATCGTGCGTGGCACCGCCGAGCGCTTTCGCATCCGCGCCGCGACCCTGGCCACCTACACTCCCGAGCGCGACCAGGATGACAAGACGTTGCGGGTCGGCCTTCGTCTGCTCGAGCTGCTCGCCGACTATGCCAACGCAGCCCCGAAACCCTGACGACCAGGTTGGCTGCGTCGGCAGACAGCCCGGGGTCTGATCCCAGACATGTACGGGTCTGCCAGGCGCTGCACGGGGCGCTTACAGTTCGGCTGTGGGGGAGCCCGGAAAAACGTACGCCGAGGCCGGGGTCTCGTTGACGGCGGCCGACGCCGTGGTAGGACGCCTGCGAAACGCAGTCGAGTCGACTGGCACGAACGGATTTGGCGCCTTCGCGGGCCTCTACCCACTCGATGACGACCGGTTCCTCGCCGCCTCGACCGACGGGGTCGGCACGAAGCTGATCGTCGCCCGCGAGCGAGGACGGCTGCTCGATTGCGGCCACGATCTTGCAGCCCACTGCATTAACGACGTCCTGACGACCGGTGCCAAGCCGCTCTTCCTGCTCGACTACGTCGCAGCGAACGCGATCGAGCTTGACGAGGTAGCGCAACTGGTCGAGGGAGCGGCCGAGGTCTGCCGGGAGGCGCGTTGCGCGCTGCTCGGGGGTGAGACGGCCGAGCTGCCCGGCATCTACCGCGACAACGAGCTGGATTTCGCCGGAACGTGCGTCGGCATCGTCGACCGTGAAGCGGTGATCGACGGCTCGCAGGTGAAAGCCGGCGACGCGATCCTCGGTTTTCCCTCTTCGGGGCTTCACGCGAACGGCTTCACACTCGTCCGGCGAGTGCTCGAGAAGGAGGACTACGACGGGCCGGACCTGCTCGCACCGACTCGCCTCTACCTAGAGGACGTGCAGGAGCTCCGCGGCCGAGCGGACGTCCGGGCGCTCGCGAACGTGACCGGCGGCGGCATCCTCGGCAACCTTTCGCGCGTGCTGCCTGAGGGTCGCCAGGCCGAGATCGACTGGGGCGCCTGGGAACGGCCGGCCGTCTTCGACTGGCTCGGGCGGCACGTAGACGAGGCGGAGCTGCGGCAGGTCTTCAATCTCGGCATCGGCTTCTGTGCGGTCGTTCCGGCCGCCGACGCCGGGGGCGAGCTCGTCATCGGTGAGATCCAATGATCGGCGTCCTCGTCAGCGGCAAGGGGTCGAACCTGCAGGCGTTGCTCGACGCGGGCCTGCCGGTCGTCGCGGTCGCGTCCAACAACACGAAGGCGGAGGCGCTCGACCGGGCCGCGAGGGCCGGGGTCGAAGCGGCCGCCTTTCCGGCGGTGGAGTTCGCGTCGCGGGAGCGGCGGGATGAGGAGCTCGCGGAATGGCTCGCCGAGCGAGGCGTCGAGCTCGTCGTCCTCGCGGGCTACATGCAGCTCCTGTCGGCGCCGTTCCTCGAGCGCTTTCCCGGCCGGATCCTGAACGTGCACCCGTCGCTGCTGCCGGCGTTTCCCGGCGCGCACGCCGTCGAGGACGCGCTCGCACATGGCGTCAAGGTCACGGGTGCGACGGTCCACTTCGTCGACGAGGGCATCGACACCGGCCCGATCGTGTTCCAGGAAGCGGTGGAGGTCCGGGAGGGCGACACGGCTGAGACGTTGCACGCCCGGATCCAGCAGGTTGAGCACCGGCTGTTGCCCGAGGCGGCCCGGCTCTTCCTCGACGGCAAGCTGACGGCCGCCGTCTCCGCGTGATCGTCGTCGGCCAACAGGTTGGCCGATGATCACGCGCGCGCTGATCTCGGTCCACGACAAGTCGGGCCTGGACGAGTTCGCGCAGGGGCTGGTCGAGCTGGGCGTCGAGATCGTCTCGAGCGGCGGCACGAGCGCGTACCTCGAGGAAATGCGCATCCCGGTGACGCGGATCGAGGAGATCACGCAGGTGCCGGAGCTGCTCGGCGGCCGAGTCAAGACCCTGCACCCGCGAATTCACGCCGCGATTCTCGCCCGGCGGGACCAGCCGGACGATCTCGCGGCCCTCGAGGAGCAGGAGATCCAGCCGATCGACCTCGTCTGCGTCAACCTCTATCCGTTCCGTGAGACGGTCGCCCGGCACGGCGTGCGCGAGGAGGACGCGGTCGAAGTGATCGACGTCGGCGGCCCCGCCATGCTCCGCGCCGCCGCGAAGAACTTCGCCCACGTCGCGCCGGTTTGCCGGGGGCCGCAGTACGAGCGCGTCCTCGAAGAGCTGCGCCGCGACGGCGAGCTGTCGCTCGAAACGCGCCGCGAGCTCGCCGCCGAGGCGTTCTCGGTCACCGCCGCCTACGAGGCCTCGATCGCGGCGTGGTTCATGGACCGAGACACGTTTCCCGACCGGCTGATCCCAGCGTTCGAGAAGGCGCTCGATCTCTCGTACGGCGAGAACCCACACCAGCGCGCGGCCTACTACGCCGAGATCGGCGCCCGACGGCACCTGCTCTCGCAGGTCGAGCAGCTGCACGGGCGTGAGCTCTCTTACAACAACCTCAACGACCTGAACGCGGCGCGGCTCTGCCTGCGCGAGTTCGAGCTGCCCGCCTGCGTGATCGTCAAGCACGCGAACCCGTGCGGCGTCTCGGTCGCAGGCTCGATCGAGCACGCGTACGAACGCGCGCTGGCCGCTGACCCGGTTGCCGCGTACGGAGGCGTCGTGATCCTGAACCGCCTGGTTTCTGAGGAGCTCGCCGATCTGCTCGTCGGGCAGTTCGTCGAGGTTTTGTTCGCGCCCGGCTACGACGAGGCCGCGCTCGAGACGCTGATGCAGAAGCCGGCAACGCGCATCCTCGTCGATCGCGAGCGTCGCCGGGGCGCGCCGGGCGAGCGGGACTTCAAGCGCGTCCTCGGCGGCCTGCTCGTCCAGGATCGAGACTGGGACATCGAGGACCGTGCCGGAATGGAGGTCGTCAGCGGCGAGGCGACCGAGACGCTCTGGGGGGACCTCCTCTTCGCCTGGCGCGTCTGCAAGCACGTGACCTCGAACGCGATCGTGCTCGCCCGCGACCTGCAGACACTCGGCATCGGAGCGGGCCAGATGAGCCGTGTCGACTCGGTGCGGATCGCGCTCGAGAAGGCGCGCGAGCACGGCCACGATCTCACCGGCGCGGTGCTCGCCTCGGACGCGTTCTTCCCGTTTGCGGACGGCCCCGAGTTGGCTCTGCGGGCCGGCGTCTCGGCGTTCATCCAGCCCGGCGGCTCGAAGCGGGACGCCGAGGTGATCGCCGCGGTCGAGCGGGCCGGCGCGACGATGGTCTTCACCGGCCGCAGGCATTTCCGGCACTGAGGCGGCCTTGAATCTTTTCCGCTGGATAGCTGGAATAGGGCGCGACCGGATCGCGTTTTGCCGCTCCAACGAACAGAGAGGGAGGAAGACTTGACCGACGTAGCCGCCGAACCGAACCCGCGCCGCTGGCTGATCCTCGCCGTCGTCGGCACCGCGTTCTTCATGACGATCCTCGACGTTGCGATCGTCAACGTCGCGATCCCGTCGATCGAGACCGACCTGGACATCACACGGCAGACCGTGGAGTGGGTGATCATCGCCTACTCGATCACCTTCGGCGGCTTCCTGCTCCTCGGCGGCCGGATGGCCGACCTGCTGGGACGCCGGCGGATCTTCGTTGCAGGCCTCATCCTCTTCACGCTCAGCTCGCTGGCCTGCGGGCTATCGCACGCGCTCGGCAGCGCCGCCGTGCTGATCGGCGCGCGCGCTGTCCAGGGTCTCGGCGCGGCGATCATCTCGCCCGCGGCGCTCTCGATCGTGACAACGACCTTCACGGAAGGGGCCGAGCGCAACAAGGCGCTGGGGATCTGGGGCGCTCTCGGCGGCTCCGGCGCTGCCGCGGGCGTTCTCTTCGGCGGCATCCTCGTCAAGTACCTCGGCTGGGAATGGATTTTCTTCGTGAACGTGCCCGTCGGGGCGTTGGTCTTCGGCTTGACGGAGCGGATCGTCCCGGAGAGCCGCGCCGACGTCGGCCACCGCCGCTTCGACGTGGCCGGCGCCGTGACGGTGACGGGCGGCCTGGCGCTGTTCGTCTATGCGATCTCGAAGGCGCCGGACGTCGGCTGGGGCTCCGCCCGGACGATCCTCTTGATCATCGCCTCGGTTGCGATCCTCGCAGCCTTCCTCGCGATCGAACTCCGAGGGAAAGCGCCGCTGATGCCGTTCGCGATCTTCCGAAACCGGTCGCTGAGCGGGGCCAACGTCGTCGGCTTCCTGATGGGGATGGTGATCTTCGCCAACTTCTTCCTACTGACGCTGTACGTGCAGCAGGTTCTCGGCTGGACGGCGCTCAGGACGGGCGTCACGTTTCTCGCCACCGCCGGCACGACGGTCATCTGGGCCGGCGTCGCGCAGGCGCTGGCGACGAGGATCGGACCGCGGCTGGTGATGACCGCGGGCCTGATCATCCTCGCCGCTGCTCTCTACTGGTATACGCGCATTCCAGTCGACGGCAATTACTGGCCCGACCTGCTACCGGCCTATCTCGTGTTCGCAGTCGGACTCGCCTTCGCTTTCGTCCCCGTCTCGATTGCGGCGCTCGCCGGCGTCGCGCCGCGCGAGGCCGGGCTCGCCTCGGGATTGCTGAACACGAGCCAGCAAATCGGCGGCGCGATCGGTGTGGCCATCGTGACCACAATCTTCACCTCGGCGACTGCAGGCAAGCACCCACATTCGAAGGCGGAAGCGCACGGCTTCTTGACCACGGGCTTTCAGCACGGTTTCTGGGCACTCCTCGCGTTGGCCCTTGCCGGCGCGGCAGCAGGGTTCGTGCTGCTTCGCGGGGTGCGCGCGGAAGACGTGAGGGAGAGCGAAGCTGCGGGAGTCGCGATCTAAGCTTGGGGCGATGGCTCGGGAGTACCCGACCGTGCTTGACCTCGTCGGCGCGACGCCGATCGTCCGGCTGGACAAGCTGGGACGCGACGTCGCGCCGACCCTGCTCGCGAAGCTCGAGTACCTGAATCCGGGCGGCTCGGTGAAAGACCGGATCGGGCTGCCGATGATCGAGCGGGCCGAGCGGGAGGGAAGGCTCAGGCCGGGCGGCACGATCGTCGAGCCGACCTCCGGCAACACGGGCGTCGGGCTCGCGATCGCGGCCGCGATCAAGGGCTACCGCTGCATCTTCGTGATGCCCGACAAGATGAGCCAGGAGAAGATCGCGCTCCTGCGTGCGTACGGCGCCCAGGTCGTCATCTGCCCGACCGCGGTACCGCCGGACTCGCCCGAGAGCTACTACTCGGTCTCCGACCGGCTTGCCGAAGAGATCCCCGGCGGCTTCAAACCCGACCAGTACTCGAACATGGCGAATCCCGGCGCCCACTACGAGGTGACGGGGCCGGAGATCTGGGAGCAGACCGGCGGCGAGCTCGATGCGATCGTGATCTCGGTCGGGACCGGCGGCACCATCTCGGGCGTCGGCCGCTTCTTCAAGGAGCGGAAGCCCGAGGTCCTGATCGTCGGCGCCGACCCCGAGGGGTCGGTCTACACCGCGCAGGACGAGGCCGACGTCCACCCCTATCTGGTCGAGGGAATCGGCAAGGACAGCTGGCCGCAGACGATGGACCCCGAGGTCGTCGACGAGTGGATCCGGGTCTCGGACCGAGATTCCTTCCTGCTCGCACGGCGGCTGGCGCGCGAGGAGGGGATCCTCGCCGGAGGCTCCGCCGGGACGACGGTGTGGGCGGCGCTCGGGATCGCGGGGCGGTTCGGGCCGGAGGCCCGGATCCTGACGCTGATCCCCGACACCGGCCGCAACTACCTCTCGAAGTTCTTCGACGACAACTGGATGCTCGACCACGGTTTCCTCGAGCGGCATGCGCCGGCGCCGACCGTGGAGGCGGTCCTCAGCGCCAAGACGCGCGAGGAGCCCGGCGTGCCGCAGTTCATCGTGATCGGCTCGCACCAGAAGGTCGGCGAGGCAATCGAGCTGATGCAGCAATATTCGATCTCCCAGCTCCCCGTCGTCCGTGACGGCGCCTCGGAGTCGCTCGCGGATGTCGTCGGCTCGCTTCAGGACCGCGACCTGCTCGATCGCGTCTTCAAGAACCCGGACGCGCTGCACGAGGACGTCGCCAACGCGATGCAGCCGCCGCTCGCCACGATCGACATCGGCGACTCGCTCGACGAGGTCTTCCCCACCCTCACCGGCCGGACGAATGCCGTCGTCGTCGCCCGCGAAGGCCGCCCGGTCGGGGTGATCACGCGCTCCGACCTGCTGGAGTACCTCGCGCACCAGCGGGGGAACTCCAAGAGCTGAAATGGCCGTAGACCGCCTTCGCGGCCTGCTCGGGCAGGCGTTCCCCGACGCGACCGAGCTCGCCGTCGAAGACCGCACCGGGGGCGGCGACCACTTCCAGGTGACGGTCTCGAGCTCCCGCTTCGACGGCCTGCCGCTGCTCGAGCAGCACCGGCTCGTCAACGACGCCCTCGCAGCCCCACTCGCCGATGGCACGATTCACGAACTACGGATCAAGACGAAAGGAACCCAGTGAGCGAGCTTCGCGACCAGATCGAGAATGTGATCGACTCGGAGGACGTGGCCCTATTCATGAAGGGCACGCCGCAGTTGGTGATGTGCGGGAACTCGAGGCGGGCCCTCGAGGCGCTCCGCCGAGCCGGGGCACCGGTGACCGCCGTCGACGTGCTGCCCGACCCGCGGATCCGCCAGGAGCTCTCCGCGGTCTCGAGCTGGCCGACGATTCCCCAGGTCTTCGTCCGCGGCGAGCTGGTCGGCGGCGCCGACATCGTCGAGGAACTCGCCCAGAATGGCGAGCTGGAGCGGACGCTGACCGAAAAGCTGGGTCCCGACTACCGAAATGCGGGGGCCGAGAGGGTAGTCGCCGTCGCCTAACGGCGATAAGATCCGCGCGGTCCGAGTCATTTCGTCGTAGAGAGAGGTCATGGAACAAGCAGTCGCTGCACCGAGCGCGGCGAACCGTCGCCGCACGTCGATCATCGTCACCGCGTCCATCGCGGTCGCCCTCGTCGCCGCTTCGATCGTCTTCGCGGCGAGCGCTCCTTGGTACTTCGTCTTCAAGATGCTCCACGTCGGCGCGGCCGTAGTCTGGGTGGGCGGCGGCCTGTTCATCACCATCTGCGCGGTGCTGGCGGAGCTCGCGGACAACGACGACCAGCTGCTCCAGATCGGCCACTGGGCCGAGACCGTCGCCGGTCGCCTGTTTCCGGTGATGTCGTTCGTCGTGCTCGGTTTCGGGGTTGCCATGACCATGAACGGCGACATCCCCTACAACCAGTTCTGGATCATCTTCGGTCTCGTCGCGTGGGCGCTTTCCGCGGCGACTGGAATCGCGTTCCTCGGCCCGGAATCGAAGCGGCTGAACAAGGCCGCGGCTGAACACGGCCCGAAGGCGCCCGAGGTGCAGGCGAGGCTGCGGCGGATCCTGTTCGTCGTCCGCGTCGACGTCGCGCTGATGTTCCTGATCGTCTTCGACATGGTCGTCAAGCCGTTCAGTTACTAGGAGGTCGGGCGAGATGGGCGCATGACCCGCGCGGTCGGCGCCGTCGTTTTACTGGTCGCGCTCGTGATGATCGTCGCCGGGTGCGGCGGCGGTAGCCGCAAGTACCCCTCCGATGCGGTCGCGACCTTCATGGAATCGTGCACGGCGCAGCGAGGCGCGACCGAGAGCAGGTGCCGCTGTGTCCTCGATCAGCTTGAAAAGACGATGCCCTACAGCGACTTCAAGCGCGTCGATGTGGAGTTCCGGACCCGCTTCGGCCTGTCAGCAGACGAGCGGCGGAAGCTCGTCGATGCGATTGCCGCCTGCAGCTAGCTGCCGTTGCTCCAACTGCGCCGGCGTCTCGAACCGGCACAACTAGAATCGAAAGCATGGATTTCGAGACTCGCGCGATCCATGCCGGACAGGAGCCCGACCCCACGACTGGCGCGATCACGGTGCCGATCCACCAGACGTCGACGTACGTCCAAGAGGCGGTTGGCGAGAACAAGGGGTACGACTACTCGCGCGCCTCGAACCCGACGCGCAGGGCGCTCGAAACCTGTCTCGCATCGCTCGAGGGGGCCGAGCACGGCGTCGCCTTCGGCTCGGGCCTTGGTGCGACGACGACGCTCATGCATCTCCTCAACCCGGGCGACCGGATCGTGGCCGTCAACGACGTCTACGGCGGCGTCTACCGCATGTTCTCGCAGGTCTACGAGCCGAAGGGCTACGCGTTCGACTGGATCGACGCACCCGAGATCAACCAGAACCTCACCGACCACCTGGACGAGCGAACGCGGATGGTCTGGCTGGAAACGCCGACGAACCCGCTCCTGAACGTGATCGACATCCGCGCCGCGGCCGAGGCCGCGCACGAGGCCGGTGCGCTGGTAGTCGTCGACAACACGTTCGCAACCCCCTACCTGCAGCAGCCGTTCGCGCTCGGCGCCGACGTCGTCCTCCATTCGACGACGAAGTACCTCGGCGGGCACTCCGACCTGATCGGCGGCTTTCTGGCCACGAACGATCCGACCATCGCGGAGCGGCTCTACTTCCTGCAGAAATCGCTCGGCGCCATTCCCGGGCCGTTCGACTGCTGGCTCATCCTCCGAGGCCTGAAGACCCTCGCCGTGCGGATGCGCCAGCACTGCGCGAGCGCCCTCGCGATCGCCGGCTTCCTCGAGCGGCACCCGCAGGTCGAGCAGGTGTTGTACCCGGGCCTGCCGCACCATCCCGGCCACGCGATCGCCGCGCGCCAGATGCGCGACTTCGGCGGCATGATCTCGTTCCTGGCCGAGTCCGAGGAAGAGGCGGTCGCGCTCGTCGCGCGGACGAAGATCTGGAAGCTCGCCGAGAGCCTCGGCGGCGTCGAGAGCCTGATCGAGGTGCCGGCGCGGATGACGCATGCGTCGACCGTCGATTCGCCGTTCGCGGCGCCGCCGAACCTGATCCGGCTCTCGGTCGGCCTCGAGTCGGCGGAGGACCTGCTTGCCGACCTCGAGGTCGCGCTGGCGGTCTCGGCCGCGACCACCGGCGCATAGCCGAACAGCCCCGGCGTGCAGCCGCAGCCGCTCGACCTTTTGCACCTCGGCCGCGAGCGCGTGATCGGCAGCTACCTGCTGGAGACACCCGAGGGACCGGCGCTCTTCGACTGCGGGCCGGCCACCTGCGTGCCGGTGCTGAAGGGGCGGCTGCGCGAGCGCGGACTCGAGCTGCACGACGTACGCCACCTGCTGCTTTCGCACATCCACCTCGACCACGCCGGCGCCGCGGGCGTGCTCGTACGCGACCACCCCGAGCTGCAGGTGCACGTCTCGCCGGTCGGGGCGCCGCATCTCATCGACCCGGGCCGGCTCGAGCAGAGCGCCCGCCGGCTCTACGGCGACGAGTTCGACACGCTCTGGGGCGAGCTGGCGCCGGTGCCACAGGAGAACGTGCGGGAGACCGGCGACCGCGTGCTCGGTCTCGAGTGCTTCCCGTCTCCCGGCCACGCCTCACACCACGTCTGCTACGTCGATGGCGACAGGACGCTGTACGCGGGCGACGCGGCAGGCGTCAGGATCCAGCCGAGCCGGTTCGTGCTGCCGCCGACGCCACCGCCCGAGTTCGACCTCGAGGCCTGGGAGTCGACGCTCGACGAGCTCGAGCGGCGCGGCGCGGCGCGTTTGGCGCTGATCCACTTCGGCATCGCGGACGAGCCGCGCGAGCATCTGGCGGAGCTGCGGCGGCGCCTGCGCGCCTGGACGGCGCTGGTCGGGGACGGCGCGAGCAAGGAGGAGTTTGAGGCCTCGGCGACCAAGGAACTCGGCGAGGACGCGCCGCCATACGAGCAGGCGATGCCGCTCTGGCAGTCCTATGCGGGGCTTGCGCGCTACTGGGAGAAAGGTCGCACCCGACCGTGATAGCGCAGGCTGCGCTGCTTGTGCCTCGCGTAGTGGCGCCGCATCTTCATCCGGCTGCCGCAACCCTCCATGCTGCACCAGCGCCGCGTGCCGTTGCGGCTCGTGTCGTAGAAGAGCCAGCCGCAGTCGTCGGCGCCAGGACACCGCTTGACGCGGGTCAGGTTCCCTTCGGTCAGGAGCTCTACTGCTGAGGCGGCAATGCGCCAGACGGGGAGACGCAGATCATCGATACCCCGCAACGACCAGCTGAAGGCCTGATCCGCACGACCGAGCGAAGCGGCGCCGAGGCCCTCGAGATACCGCTGTTGGACTGATCGGAGATCCGCGCCGCGTGGCTCGCCACCGGCGGCAATGGTGCGGAAGATCCGATCGACGGACTGCCGCAAGCGGATTGCCTGCTCGAAGACTTCGCGCGCCCGGTCAGGGGTGGCTCGCGCAAGCTTGCGCAGCGACTTGAGTTCGGCGTCGTCGACAGCTTCGACGTGCCAGCTCCAGCGAAGGAGGTCGTCGTAGTCGTGCAGGAAATCCTCAGGCTCCGGGTTGATCGGGCCTTCAATCGTGTTAGCGAAGTGAAGGCAGAGGCGGCCGCCCAGCAGCCGCGGGAAGGCCGGCATCCCGCGCGTCATCACCTCATCTTACTGCCCATATCTTAGTTAGGAGTAAGATCCGCGAAACTGGTAAAGAGAATTACGGTGGTAAGACAAGCCGATTCGATGACCAGGAACCCACTTCGCACGGACTTCGCAAAGCTCTGGACGGCGCTCAGCATCTCGCTCGTCGGTTCGGAGATCACGATGTTGGCGCTGCCCCTGATCGCGGCACGCACCCTTGGATCGACGGCATTCGAGATGGGCGTGCTCGCCGGCGTCGGACAGGCGCCGTTCCTGCTCTTCAGCCTTCCGGCAGGAGCTTGGGTCGACCGGCTGCCTCGCCGCCCGATGCTCATTGCCACCGACGTGGGATCGGCGCTGCTCCTTCTCTCGATTCCGATCGCGACGATCTTCGGCGGGCCGACGTATCTGCAGCTGTGTGTGGTCGCCTTCGGGATCGGAACCTTCGCCCTCTTGTACGACCTCGGCCACTATGCCTACGTGCCGGCGCTCGTCGGGCGCGGTCAGCTGACGAAGTTCAACAGTCGCCTCCAGATCAGCCACTCGGCAGCCGCAGCCGGGGGTCCCGGCGTGGCCGGTCTCCTCATCCAGTTGCTCTCGGCGCCGATCGCCGTTCTCGCCGACGCCGTCTCGTTCCTCTTCTCGGCGCTCCTCCTGCGGGCGATACGGAAGCAGGAACCGCCGGTCGATGTTCAGGATCAGGCCGGAGGGATGCTCTCCGCCGTGCGCGACGGACTGCGGATGCTTCTGGGCCACCGACTGCTGCGGCCGATTGTCGCTATCTCCGTACCCAACGGCTTCTTCGAGTCCGGGCTGCTCGCGCTCTACATCCTGTACGCAACCCGGAATCTGCACCTGAGCCCGGTGCTGATCGGTGTGATCTTCGCCGCCGGTGGCTTCGGTGCGATTCCGGGCGCGATTCTCGCCGACCGTTCGGGCGCGCGGTTTGGCGTTGGCCGAACCATCATCGGCGGCTACGCGCTGGCCGGCCTCGCTGCCCTGCTCGTACCACTCGCCGTCGGACCGACCGCTGCGATCGTCGCAATCCTGATGCTTGGGAAGTGGTTCGGCGGCATCACCGACGCCGCTGCGAACATCCATCAGTGGACGCTGCGACAGGTGGTGACGCCCGACCGTCTGGCTGGGCGCGTGACCGCCGGCCATCGCTTCCTGGTCTACGGCGCCTGCGCGCTGGGCGCCGTCGCCAGCGGTGGCCTTGGCTCCGTCGTCGGCGTCAGGGCAGCGCTCTTCGTCTTCGCCGTCGGCATGCTCGTGTCGCCGCTGATCGCTCTGCCTTCACCGCTCCGCGACCTGCGCGATCAGCCGGCGGATGTCGACGATCATCCGCTCGCCGACGCAGAGCGGCCGACACCGCCTCACGGAAGCGAGCCGATTCCCGGCGGTGCGGCGCCTGTCGCTGGCCGATAAGTGATCCTCGGTAACGTCCTCGACCCGATGCCGTCGTCGCGAGGCCGCGTGATTCCGCCGACCGAGCTCGGCGAGCTGGAGGCGTTCCGGAGCCTGCTCGCCGGCCAAGCGCAGGCCGAGATCGGGGGAGCGGTTTGCCTCGGCTTCGAGAGGACGCCGGGCTCGGCGCTGTTCAATCGCGCCCTGGGGCTCGGGCTCGGCGAGGCGGCGACCGAGGCGGGCTTAGAGGAGATCGACGCCTTTTTCATCGAGCGCGGCCTCGCCTACGGGATCCCGCTGACACCCGACGCGCAGCCGCCGGAGCTGCCGGCGTGGCTCGAAGCGCGCGGCTTCCACCGCGGCTACGCCTGGACGAAATTCGCCCGTGGCCCAGAGCCGGCGCCGCGGATCGGGAGCGACCTCCGTGTCGAGGAGCTCGGAGACGATCGAGCCGACGTCTTCGCCGACGTGTTCGCCCGCGCGTACGGGACGCCCGAGGTCACGCGCCCGCTGCTCGAGCGGCTCCCCGGTAACCAGAGCTGGCGCTGCTTCGCCGCCTTCGACGGCGGTACGCCCGCCGCGGTCGGCGGGCTATTCGTCACCGGCGGCGTCGGCTGGCTCGGCGCCGCCGGGACGTTGCCCGAGTTCAGGCGCCGCGGCGCGCAGGGTGCTCTGCTTGCCGCGCGGATCGAGGCGGGCCGCGAGGTCGGCTGCGAGACGCTCGTCACCGAGACCGGCGAGCCGTTGGAAGGGCGGCAAGAAGGCTCGTACCGCAATCTCGTCCGCGCCGGCTTCGAGCCTCGGTACGTGCGCCAGAACTACCTCTCGTCCGTGGAGGCCGACACCTCGGGAACGCGCGCGTGAGGCTGGCGCTAGCACCGCTCGCCGAGCGGCCGACGCTTGGGGATGTGGCGTGCTCGTCCTCCTCTGCACGCGGGCGATGATCGCGGTCGGCGACGTCCGCACCCTCCGCCGAACGCGGGCGGGCTACACCGAGGCCGAGGCCCGCGCCACCGCCGCCTCGTAGACCCGCAGGTAGTCCTCGACCATCCGCTCAGGCGCGTAACGCTCCTCGACGTAGCGGCGGCACTCGAGCGGGTCGAGGACGTCCGCCCGGTCGAGGGCGGCCGGCATCTCGCGATAGTTGCCGACGACGATCCCGCTGGCGCCGTCCTCGATCACCTCGGGCACGGCACCGTGGCGCGTTGCGATCACGGGCGTCCCGCATGCCATCGACTCGATCATCACGAGCCCGAACGGCTCCTCCCACTCGATCGGAAACAGCGTCGCGCGCGCATTCTGGAGCAGCTCGACCTTCTCGCCGTGCGAGACCTCGCCCAGATACTCGATCCCCTCGACGAGGTGCGGCTCGACGAGCTCGTGGAAGTAGCGGTGCTCCTTGGGATCCTGCTTCTTGCCCGCAAGCTTGAGCGGGAGCCCGGTCTCCTTCGCCACCCAGATCGCCCTGTGCGCGCCCTTGTCCGCGCTCATCCGGCCGAGGAAAAGCAGGTAGTCACCGCGGTGCGGCTTGCAGGGGTAGAGCTGCAAGTCGAGCGCGTTCGGGCAGTTGCCCGCCCAGTTGAGCTCGGGCTTCGGCCGGCGCTGGTTGAGCGAGATCGAGATCAGCCCTACGCCCGGGGCGAGCTGCGCGAGCCCCTCGTAGACCCGGCCGGGGTCCCCGTCGAGCGGGCCGTGCACCGTGTGTAGGACGGGCGTCTCGACGAGGTCTCCGAGCGCGATCGAGAGCGGGCCCGAGTGGTCGTTGATCACGTCGAAGTCGCCGGCCCGGTCGAAGCAGGCGAGGGCATGGCGAAGCTCTGGCAGCGACTTGCCGATCTGTTCGCTCGGCGCCAGCTCGAAGATGTAGGAGAGCCTGGCCTTGCTATGCGAGTCGCCGGAGGCGAACAGCGTCACGTCGTGGCCGGCGTCGGCGAGCCCGTCGGCGAGCAACGAGACGACCCATTCGATCCCGCCGTAGCCGCTCGGCGGGACGGCGAACCAGACCGGGCTGAGGATCGCGATCCGCATTTCGAGCTCCTATGCCTCCTCAACTGTGACGCGTGCGTCCTCGACGCGGACGTCCCACTGGCGATCGAAGGCCCTGACGCCGGTCAGCCGGAGCGAGCGGCCGACCCACGACGGCAGCTCCGGCGGCGCCAGCGTCTCGAGCGCGTGGCGCGCGCGGTCGGGCCGCAGGCCGAGCAGCACTTGGAGCAGGAGCACGGGCGTTCCCGCCGCCCAGGCCTGCGGCCGCGCCGCGGTCGGGTAGGCGATCGGGAAGGGTGTCTCCTGCCTGGCGAGTCCGGCGAACACCTCTGGCAGCTGGTACCCGAAATGCGCCGCCGCAGTCAGCATCCGGCGAACGATCCGCTGCGCCTCGGCCCAGCGACCGTACCGCGCGAGGCCGACGGCGATCAGCGAATTGTCGTGGGGCCAGACGGTGCCGTTGTGGTACGAGAGCGGGCTGTAGCCCGCGTCGCCGCTCGACATCGTGCGGACGCCCCAGCCCGACCAGAGCTCCTCGCCCATCAGCGAGTCGACGATCGCATCGACGCGTTCGCGGGGGACGATGCCGCTCCAGAGCAGGTGGCCCACGTTCGAGCAGAGCGAGTCGACCTGCTGCTTCTCGCCGTCGAGGGCGAGCACGTAGTACCCGCCGCGACGGTCGGTCCAGAACTTCTCGTCAAAGGCGCGACGCAGTTCCTCGGCCTCGCGCTCGAGCCGGTCGGCGAGCGCCCGGTCGCGCCACACCTCCCGCGCGAGCTCGGCCGTCCGCCGCCTGGCGTCGTATACGTAGCCCTGAACCTCGCACGGCGCGATCGGGCCATTGGCGATCGAGCCGTCGTGGAAGCGCTGCGAGTCGCCCGAGTCCTTCCAGGACTGGTTCTCCAGCCCGCGCTCCGTTCGCCGCTCGTACTCGACGAAGCCGTCGCCGTCGCGGTCGCCGTACTCCTCGATCCACGCGAGGGCCTTCAGAGCAGGCTCCTTCAAGTCGCGGACCATCGCCGCGTCGTCCGTCCAGCGCCAGACCTCCGACAGCAGGATCAGGTAGAGCGGCGTCGCGTCTACGGTGCCGTAGTAGGTGTGGAACCAGGTCGTCGCGGCCTTGCCGTCCCGGACCTCATGGACGATCTTCCCCGGCTCGGCGTCGATCGTCGGGTCGTCCTCCGTTGCCTGCAGCTCCGCAAGCACCTCGAGGCCGCTCCGCGCGAGCTCGGGCCCGAACAGGAGCGTCTGGTAGCAGGTGATCAGCGTGTCACGGCCGAAGACGGTCATGAACCACGGCATTCCGGCCGCGGGCAGCCGTCCGATCCGTCCGCCCCGCTGCATCCGCAGAGAGGCGAGGTCCGAGACGGACTGGAAGAAGGACCGGTTGAGATCGTCCCAGTCGGCGCGGATCTGCGGCACGCGCAGCCGCCACGCGGCGAGCGACTCGCGCACGCGGGTCATCTCGTCCCCGAAGCGGCGCTCGGCCTGGCGCGGAACGACATGGTCGCCCTCGAGCGACGGGATCACGTCGACGCGCAGATGCCAGCGCTCTCGCGGCTCGAGCTCGATCTTCCAGCGCACCTTTGCGCCGTCGATCTCGCCGCGCTCGGAGAAGATCACCTGCGTCTGCGCGCCGTCCCCGCGGTCTTCGAGCAGGAACTCGTTGTGCTCTTCCGCAAACCGGATCGGGACCGGCTCGGGCAGCGGCTTGGCGCGCAGCGGATCGCCGAGCGCGAAGTCATGCGACTTGACCGAGAGGATGTCCGCGAAGTCGGCCTCGAGCTCGAGCTCGAGCTCGAACGACTGCGGCTCCATGCTCTGGTTCTGTGCCACGATCACGTCCTGCATCGACTCGCCGACGAAGCGCTCGCGCAGGATCGAGACGACGTCCTGCTCGAGCCCGCCGGCGAGCGGGTTCCGCAGGAAGAACGCGGCCGAGAAGTACTCGACCTTGCCGGAGGAGAGCAGCAGCGGCCGCGCGTCGTTCAGTCTCAGCCGCAGCGCCGAAAGGAAGCGCGTGTCCTCGCTGTAGAAACCGTGCGTGCGTCGGTCGATGTCGCCGACGTCGTCGCAGATGCAGAAGGTCGAGCCCTCGAGGATCGTCAGCTGCGGCACTAGTGCCCCTTCCAGTAATGCCGCCGAGCTTCTGGGTCGCGAGCACCAAGCCAGAGGCCGCACTCGCTCGCAGCCAAGGCTGGCAGCCTTGGCAAGAGCGAGGGTGGGCTCTGGCGCCGCGTGATCGCGGGGCAGAAGCCGGCATGTATTGCTGGATGGGGCACTTAGCTCCTGGCGATCCGCACCGGGCTCGATTGGGCCAGGGCCTTGACGACGAGCTCGTCGATGTTGACGTGGCGGGGACGCGTGACCGCGAAGAGAACGCATTCGGCCACGTCTTCGGGACGGAGTGGGTCGACGCCTTCGTACGGCGCCTTCGCCTTCTCCTCGTCGCCGCGGAAGCGAACGCGGGAGAAGTTCGACTCGACCAGTCCGGGATCGACGGTAGTCAGGCGGATCGGGCGGCCGAGCAGGTCCTCGCGGAGCGCGTAGGTGAAGCCGCGCACGGCGAACTTCGAAGCGACGTAGACGGCCGCGTTCTCGTAAGCCTGGCGCCCGGCGATCGAGCCCATATTGACTATGTGCCCGCCGTCGCGGATGTGCGGCAGGCAGAGGCGCGTCATCCGGATCAGGCCGTGGACGTCCGTCTCGAGCACCGTCTCCTCATCTTGTTCGCTCGATTCCCAAAACGGGTCGCGGCCAAGGCCGAGGCCGGCGTTGTTGACGAGGATGTCCAGTCCGCCGAGCTCGTCGATCGCAGTGTCGACGAACCTCTCACAGCTCTCGGCGTCGGTGACGTCGAGCTCGAGTGTGATCTCCGTCTTTAGCTGGTCGATTCGCCTCGCTCCGCCGGCGACGCGAGCGCCCTCGCGTGCCAGCGCAACCGCCGTGGCGGCGCCGATCCCGCTCGAGGCACCCGTAACGATCGCGGTCTTTCCCTCGAGCGCGGCCACAATCCGGCGGAGGTTAACTTGCCGCGGCCAGTAGAGCTTCGCAGCGCCGAAGGTATGGCTTAGCTCCCTGCGCTTCGAAGAACGGCCGTGCTTTCGCGAGCTGCGCGTCCGCCTCAGATTGGCGCCCCGCGCCGGCAGCGTCCTCGGCTGCATGCAGGCGCGCGATCGCCTCGGAGCCCTTCGCGCCGATTGGCTCGTAGATCGCGGCAGCGGCCGCGAAGTCTCCCTCCGCAATCGCGATGCCTGCCTTGAGCCACGGCGTCGCAGGCATGCCCTTGGCCGACTCGAGGTACTCACCCTCGCGGCCGAGGTCGAGCAGGAGCCACGGTAAGTCCTTGACGAACCACTCGTTGAGCTGAGGCTTCAGCGCGAGGAGCTCGTCGACAAGCTCCTCGGCCTCGCGCCGTTGTCCGTCGAGCAGAAGCACCTTGGCACGGATTTCCAGGGCTGCGTGTACCGCCTGGGGGTCCTTGACCTCGCGCGCGAGCTCGAACGCGCGCTGGGAGTCCGCAAGGGCCGCGCGCACGTCGCCCAGGGCCAAGTGAACGCTACTGGACATCAACAGGACTGGGCCGACGAGGTAGTGGCTTCCGGCTCCCATCTCCGTCAGGAACTCGCGCGCCGCGCTCAGGCACTCCTTCCAGGCGCCCGACATCTCGAGCAGCAACACCTCTTCGCCCTGGATCCATCTCATCCTCGCGGACTCGGGCGTCAGCCCGAATCGCTCCTGAATCTCCCTGTCGACCTTCAGATAGCGAGCCCCCTCGGCGATCCGGCCGAAGTGCCAGTGCATGTTCGCGAGATTGTTGTACGCCTGGTGCATCACCAGCGGATCACTGAGCTTCTCGCCGAGCTCGGCGCTGCGGGCGAGGTCATCGAAGCCGCCCTCGTCGCCACGGGCCGCGCGAACGGTGCCGATCCCGCGAAGTGCGTTTGCCGCCACGTCCTCGGCGCCAAGGCTTTCCGCCTCTTCGAGCCCCTTCCGGGCGAGCATCAGACCCTCCTCTTCTTGCCCGGAGATCCAGAGCCGGTTCGCCAACCCCACTCGGGTGTGCGCCTTGGTCCGCGAGGGAGGCGCGTCGGCGACAAGCGCGAAAGCCTCCGTCGAATGCTTGCTGGCGAGATCGATCTCGCCCAGCGTCCAGCGCTGATCCGCGAGCAAGCTGAGCGCTTCGGCTGCAAGCTCGCGCTGCCCGGACGCTAGCGCGAGGTCGTGCACGCGCTGGGTGAGCTCGAACTCGCTCTCGCCGAGGTCCCACTTCGTCCTGACGTACGCGAAGAGGAGACGCGCGCGATCCGGATCCTCCGGCTCGATCAGGTCCAAGGCCGCTTGCAGATAACCAACCGCGGCTCCGGGCGCATGAAGTGCGAGCGATCGCTCCGCCGCCTCCGTGAGCGCCTTCCGCGCCGGCTCGCGAAGCGCGCTTTCGTCTCCGTCGGTGACCCGGACGAGCGCCAGTGCCTCGAGGTAGTGGTGCGCGAGCATCTCTGCCCGGTCCTCGGAGCGGTCCGCGGACAGCGACTCGATCCAGGCGGCAGCGCCTGAGTGCTTGTCGGCGCGCTCCGAGCGCGGGATCTGCGAGTACGCAACGTCCCGTAGCAGCAGGTGCAGGAACGCGTACTGTGTCTCGCCGGCCACGGCCGAGCGCCGCTCGCGGCGGACGAATTCCTTGCGCTCGAGGCCGTGCAGCTGCTCGTCGACCATAAACCGCTCGCGGCCGGTCAGGGCGGCCAGCGCGCCGGTCCAGAAGACCTTCCCGAGCACCGCTGCGTTCTGGACCAACTCTTTGTCGGGAGGTTCGAGGGAGTCGAGGCGCGCAGCGATCATGCCCTGCACGGTTTCCGGTAGAGGAAGCTGTTCTCGCTCCTCGAGCTGCCAGCCGCCTCCCGTCTGGACGAGGAAGCCACGGTCCTGGAGCATGCGGACGTACTCCTCGGCGAACAGCGGGTTTCCCTCGGTGCGTTTGAGAACGGCGGTCTGGATCTCTGCCGGGAGCAGCACTTGCTCGAGCAACGCCCCGAGGAGAGTCGCTGTCTCGTCAGGCGCCAGCGCAGAAACGGTGACTGTCGACGCGTTTCGCTTGCCGCCACCCCAGCCCGGCCGGCGGGCGAGTAGCTCTGGACGCGCCGTACCGACGATCAACAGCGCGACACCGCTGGCCCAGTCGGCCAGGTAGTCGACGAAGTCGAGCAGGCCGTCATCGGCCCAGTGCAAGTCCTCGAATACCAGAACGATCGGGCTCCCCTCGGCGACGCCCTCGAGGAAGCGGCGCCAGGCCGCAAACGCCTCCGCCCGGCGATCTGCGCCCTCGGCAACCGCAACGTCGAGCCCGACGAGGGGTCGCAGATGGCGCTCTATCCAGCCGCCCTCTTGAGGGTCTTCGATCGCCTCGCTCACCGACTGCCGCAGCTTCGCCTCGGCCGTCTCTGTCGAGTCCGTCTCGAGAATGCCCAGCTGGGATTTGATGATCTCCGCCACCGCCCAGTAGCTCAAGCCCTCCCCGTAGGGCAGTGACCGACCTTGGCGCCAGACGATCAGCTCAGGATCAGCAT
The DNA here is from genome assembly GCA_005888315.1 of Actinomycetota bacterium. Taxonomy (GTDB): domain Bacteria; phylum Actinomycetota; class Thermoleophilia; order Gaiellales; family Gaiellaceae; genus 13-2-20CM-68-14. Next base: position 39,263 of record VAWH01000071.1, read on the forward strand.
CAACGATCTGGAACAGCTCGGCGATCAGCCGGCTCTTGCCGATCCCGGGCACGCCGACCAGCGTCACCAGCTGCGGGCTGAGGTCCTTCCGAACGCGGTCGAGAGCGCCGGTCAGGACGTCAAGCTCCCGCTCACGGCCGACGAGCTGCGTGCGGGGACGCTGCTCGACGTCGAAGCCGTAGCGGGCGCGCGCGGCGACTGCCTCCCAAGCTGGAACGGGATTCGCCTTGCCCTTCGCCCCGACCGGTGGCGCGTCACGGTATTCGATCGCGTGCTTGGTGGCGCGATAGGTCGCCTCTCCGACGAGGATCCCGTCGACGGGGGCCGCGGTCTGGAGCCGCGCCGCCGTGTTGACGACGTCCCCGGACGCCATCCCTTCCCCGAGGTCTGGCTTGGCCCCGAGCGCCACCAGCGCTTCGCCCGTGTTGACGGCGATCCGCACCTCGAGCTCGAGCGTCGGATCGGCCTCGTTCAGCTCGACGATCGCTTCGCGGATCGCGATCGCGGCGCGAACGGCCCGTTCGGGGTCGTCCTCGTGGGCCACCGGTGCGCCGAAGAGCGCGACAACGGCGTCGCCGATGAACTTCTCGACCGTGCCGCCATGGCGCTCGAGCTCGTGCCGCAGCCTCGCGTAGTACGGCGAGAGGAAGCCGCGGACATCCTCGGGATCCAGCTTTTCCGCCCGCGACGTGAAGCCGACCAGGTCGGCGAACAGAACCGTGATGACCTTGCGTTCCTCGCGCGCCGGCGCGACGGCGGCGTCGAGCGCCGCACCGCAGGCGCCGCAGAACTTGAAGCCGGCAGGGTTCTCCTGGCCGCAAACCGGGCAGTTCATGCGCTGAGTCTAGGGCGGAGTGGAGGCTACGTCTCAGCTTCGCGCCAGCGGCAGCTCCGTGCCCACAGACCGCTGTTGCCTCGCGTGCTCGACCTGAAGCGTCGTGTGCTCGAGGCCGAAGCGCTGCGAGAGCATCTCTGCCAGAGCGCGCCGCGCGTCGTGGCAGTCACCCTCGGGCCGCACGAGCACGTGCGCGGAGAGCGAAGGAAATCCGCTGCCCACCGTCCAGACGTGGAGATCGTGTACCTCGACGACGTCCGGGACGGCCAGCATGGCGTCGGCGACCTTTTCCGGCGGCATCTCGCCGGGCGAGATGTCGAGCAGGATCCGCGAGGACTCCCGCAGGAGGTTCGCGCTCGACCAGAAGATCAGCGCCGCGACGGCCAGGCTCGCAAGCGGGTCGAAGCGGTCCCAACCGGTGAGGAGGATCAGCGCGCCGGCAACGGCTGTCCCGGCAAAGGCAGCGACGTCGGTCGCGACGTGCAGGAAGGCACCCCGGACGTTCAGGCTCTCGCGGCTCGGCCGGAGAAGCAGCGCCGCGGCCGCGAGGTTGACCGCGATTCCGGCGCCGGCGAGGACGAGCACGAGCCCGCCGTGCACGTCCGCCGGGGAGACGAGCCGACGGACGGCGGCGTAGACGATCCAGATCCCGACGAGCGCGAGCGTGGTCCCGTTCGCGAGCGCGGCGAGGATCTCGACGCGACGAAACCCGAACGTCCAGCGACCGCCCGGCGGCCGAGCCGCGACACCGGCGGCAACGAGCGCGAGCGCGAGCGCGGCCGCATCCGTGAGCATGTGCCCCGCGTCGGCGAGTAGCGCGAGCGAGCCGGCGACGATCCCGACAGCAACCTCGGCGACGAGCAGACCCGCGATGAGTGCGAGCGCCCCCGCCAGCCTCCAGCGGTCCGCCGCGTGGTGATGCCCGTGGCCCGCCACAGCTCGATCGTAGCGAGGCTTGGTCGAGCGGAGCAGTCGGCCGCGACTAGTTGAGCGCTGCGTTACCGGCGAACTCGCGTTGCAGGGAGCGCAACGCCTGCTCACGCTCCCGGAAGGCCTCGACGACCTCCGGATCGAACTGTTGACTGGCCTCCGAGACGATTAGCTCGCGAGCGTCTTTCCAGCTGCCGGCGGCTCGGTAGGGGCGATCGTTCGTGAGCGCGTCGAGCGTGTCGGCGACCGCGAACACTCGCGCGCCGACCGGAATCTCGTCTCCCGCCAGCCGGTCGGGATACCCGCGGCCGTCCCAACGCTCGTGGTGCGAGCGGACGACCTTGAGACCTGCCCCATGGAGCAACATCACGTCCGAGAGCATCCGCTCGCCGACCAGGGTGTGCGTCTCCATCAGCCGCCGCTCGTCCGGGTCGAGCGGCCCCGGCTTGCGGAGCACGCTGTCCGGGATCCCGATCTTGCCGACATCGTGGAGCAGAAAACCGTGCTCGGCGCTCGTGTCGCCAAGGAGCTCGGGCGCCACGGCGTCGGCCAGCCCGAGCGCGTACTGCCGCACGCGCTCGGAGTGGGCCCCCGTGCCGCTGTCCTTCGACTCGAGTGCACGGGCGAGGGCGACAACGGTGCTTTCGTAGGCGCCCTCGAGCAACAGCCGCTGGCCGCGCTCGATCTCGAGGAGCACTCGCAGGTCCTCTGCGGAAAGTTCCGCCTGCCGTTCCGCCTCCGCGTCGGTCTGCGAGCCGCGGCGGAAGAGGGTGACTCCCATGCCTGTGGAGGTGCCGAAGGACCCGCGAACCTGCGTACGATCACTCGATCGGGTGACGCCCCAAGCGCCTTCCACCGTGGCGAAGACGATCAACTTCCCCCTGGACTCGACAAGCTTCGGAACGTCCTAGATCGAACGGTCCGGGGCCGGGCGCGCCGACCGCACCGGCCCCTCTCCGTCCCTACGATCGTACTCGACTGATCGCCCGCTCGAGCTGCGCTTTGGTCATGGTCGAGCGGCCTTCGATTTTCAAGCGCTTCGCTTGATTGTAGAGCTGCTCCTTCGTCCGATTGCTACCGCCGGAGGACGAGCTGCCGGACCTACCGCTCGCTGAGCTGCGGCCGGCTCGTGCCCGGCTCGTCCCGCCGGACGAACCGCTGCGGCTACGGCTGCTTTTCGCGCTGCTGCTGCCGCTCGAGCGCTTCGATGCCGACCTGCTGCTGCCGCTCGACCGCTTCGACGCCGAACTGCCTCGTCGCGTCGCCTGCGACGACCGGCTTCGGGCGGAACTCGCGGACTTGCGTCCCGTTTGCCGTGAACGCTGACCCCCGCCGTCCCCGCCGTCCTGCTCTTCGTCCCCACCGTTTCCGAAGAGCTTCTTCGCGACGCCGACGGCTGCCGGAACGGCTACGCCGACGGCTGCCCCGGCAACGACCTTCTTGCCGGTCGACATGCCTTCGTTTTCGTTCCCGTTCCCGTTCTCGTTCTCGTTGTCCATCTCGGTCTCCATTTCCTCGTTTTCAGGTTCAGCTCCCGCTTTGGGCTTCGTTGAACGATTCGATGAAGCGCGGGACAATCCGATCGCGGACGACCTCGGGGCCCTTGGAGGCGAGGTATTCGCCGGCGGCCGCGGCTGCGTCCTCGGCGGCGGGGATCAGCGCGTCGCGCGCTGCGTCCCATCCGCCCGACAGAACCGAGCTGAGAACGGAGCCTGCGTCCCCACCCGACGATGAGCGTCCGTTGCCGGAGTGGTCCGAGCCACGGTGCGACAGGGCTTTCTTCGCCGCCAGGGCCGCAACGCTCGTCGCCGCCGCGGCGGCGGCCGCCTTGACCGCGGTGCCCTTGCCGGGACCGTCACTGCCTCGTTCCTGCTGCGATTCCTGCTGTTGATCCTCGACTGCCATCATCCCTCCTTCATTCGCTACGACCGTGCCTTCACGCGGGCTGAGCCGGACGCGCTCCTGCTGCCCGAGCTACTGCCGCCCTTGAGCTCCTGCAGCCGGTTCATGAGCGCATCGTTGACCGTGCTGAAGGTGCCGGCGGCCTGGTCGGCGTGTTCGCTGATCTCATCGGCGAGCTGCACGAGCCTGTCGAAGCTGGCGTTGTTCTTGATCTCGCCGCGCAGCTGGTCGACAAGGGTCGACAGATCATCGGCGACTTGCTCGACGTCTTTCAGTGAAGCCATCCTTGCTCTCCTTTCAGTCGATGTCTGGTTCCGACTATCCCCATCACGCCCGGTTTCATTCCCGACCTCACAGCAGGTTTCCGAGCGGCCCGAGATTGATGTTGAGGTCACGATCTTCGAGCTCGAAATGTTCCTTGAGCTCCTGCATCCGCTGATCGAGCTTCATGAACGTCTCCCCCATGCGCTCGACCTCGTCGTCCGTCAGCGTGCCCGTCTCCATCCGCCGTAACGCCTGACGCTCCATCAGCTGGCGCAGCAGCTCGACGAGCGTCAACACGAGTTGTGCGAGGCCACGCTCGACCTGCTCCGGATCCGCGTTCACGCGGCGGGGAAACGCTTCCGGCAGGTGCTCGAGGTCGCCGGCGATTCGGCCGAGGTCGTCGCCACCGGTCAGCAGCCTGTCGATGGGCTCGTGCCGCGCGCTCACGCGTCGCCGCCCTCCCCGTTGGCCGCGAACGTGTACGGCGGCCACGGCCCGGTGCAGACAATCGTCAAGTCAGGGTGCGCAACCTCGAGCCGGCGCACGTGCTCGCCGAACGCCGAGACGTCCTGACGGGGCACGAGATAGGCGGACTGAAGCAGGTCGGAGGAGGCACCCCCAAACCGAGTGCTCGCTCGCGACAGGCGGGCAAGCGGCTCGTGGAGCTCCTCCGCGAGCCGTCGGCGGCTCTTCTCTTCCGCGAGCCGGGTCCGCATGTAGTCGCTGCCCGAGAGCCCGGCGGGGGCGTTCTCTGCCCCACCGTCGCGGGCCAGCACCCGAAGACCAAACTCGACACAGCCGCGCACGAGGTTCAGGCCGCGAGCGAGCGCGGGGGCCTTCGTCCTTACCGCATCGGCGAGCTCCTGCTCGTCCGAGAAGGCGCTGCCGAACCGGGCGGGCAGCACGGCGCCACTTCGCGCCAGCAGCTCCTCGACCACGTGGGCGTGGGACAAGACCGCTTCTTGGGTGACATCTCTCCCTTCGAGCGCGGACCGGCTGACCACCAGCTCGAGCCCTTCGATGCGGCGGCGCTCGAGCCGCCCGGCGTCGACGCCGGCGACGGGCGGCAGCCCCTCGAGCTCATCGACCACGCCGTAGAGATGGATCACGGCGTCGCTCCGGTGGCAGAGATTCGCTCGCGCGGCTCTTCGAGAGTCGCCACGGACGAGAGCAGGACGCGGAGCCCGACGTAGACGAGGTCCACGCCCGCGACCGAGAGCGTGATATCGCCGGAGACCACGACTCCCTTGTTGAGCACGCGGTCGACGAGCTCGATCAGCGTCACCTGCTGCCTCAACGTCTGCTGCTCGCTCATGCTCATTCGGCGCCGAGCTCCTCCGGGACGAAGTTGTACGCAGGCCATGGACCCGTGAGCTCGAGCTCGACGCCGTCGTCGCGGAAGTCACGGCCAAGCGAGGCAAGCGCCTGCTCGAAGGCACCTCGGTCGGCGGTCACGAGGTAGGCGCCGTTGAAGACCATCTCCTCCTCGCGCCCCGAAAGCTCGGGCGCCTGCAGCGGCAGAGCGAGCCCGTCCTCGGCGGCGGCTAGCAAGCGGGTGTGAAGGCGGTCGGCGGCTTCGCCGCGGAAACGTTCGAGCTCCGAGGCGACGAGTTGCTCGAATCGGCGGCGCTCGAGGTAGGCTCGCCCGCCCTCTGCACTCGAGACCTGGGTCTCCTGCTGCCGAACGTCTTCGTTCTGTCTTGCTCGGCCCGCAGCAAAGCGGTCGCGGTCGATAAAGGCCTTGACGCCGACCTCCACCCTGCCGCGAACACGATCGAGCGCGGCTTGAAGCACCTCGCGTCGCTCCGAGAGGAAGCGCCGGAGCTCGGCCTCGCTGCGGTAGACGCTGCAGAAGCGGCAAGGCACGACGGACGCGTCTTCCAGCACGCGCTCCAGCACCTGCTCGTGGGTCCGGATCATCTGCTCGAGCCAGGTTGTGTCCCTCAGCCGCTCGGGCAGCGCCGGCTCGGCGAACTCCTGCAGCGAAACCCGGCTCGTAACCCCGACGAGCGGCCCTTCCGCGACGAGATCGATTCCCTGCACGGCACCGGCCGCGAGCCCGGCGCCCAGCCGCGCCGAGGCTTCGTCAGCGGCGGCGACACCGTAGAGATACCAACCGAGGCCGTCTCGGCGGAGCGGGGCGGTCGCGGCAGGGGTGGTCAACCGGACTCCTGCTTCGGTGATGTCGGTAAACCCGCTGCCTCCTCGAGCTTCCGCAAGCGCTCCTCGAGCTCGCCTTGGCCGTTTCTCTTCGAGAGGAAGGCGTCGCCCTCCCACCAGTCGATGCCCATCTCGCGTGCCTTGTCCGCGGATGCGATCAGCAGGCGGATCTTCACCGTCAGGAGCTCGATGTCGAGCAGGTTGATCTGGATGTCACCCGCGATCACGATCCCCTTGTCCAGCACGCGCTCGAGCACATCGGCGAGCTGTGCCGGCTGGCCGGATCGATAACCCTCGAGCTCGCGGCTGCTCACCGCTGGTCCCCGCGATCGGCCTGTGAACGGATGTAGCGGCGCACCCGTGCATACCGCCTGAGGTTCCGGTCGTCGTCGAGCTCGACTTCGTAGGACGCGAGCACGTCGGTCGATTCCGGGATTCTCGAAACTTCGACAACTTCAAGCGTTACGAGCCAGCCGTCATGCATGCGCTCGAACGCCGAGACTGACTCGACCGGGCGCTCCAACAAAGCCGAAAGCTGCCGGCGAGCCCGCTGGACCGTCTCCGTAGCTTCGTCGGGCGACGCACCTTGGACCGGCTCTTCACGCCTACCGTCCGCGGAGGATGTCGGAACCTCTTCGGAGGCCTCGTCCCCGCTCTCGCGGCGCCGCGCCTTCGGCGACTCCTGTTCGGCGGCCGGCGCCTCCTCAGCCTCCTGCGAGGGCTCGTGGCTGGTCCGGCGGGCATCGGCCTTCGGCGACTCCTGCTCGGCCGCCGACGTCTCCTCAGCATCGGCCGCACGCTCGGACTCGTGCTCTTCGTCCCGGGAGGTGAGCGCTCGGGCTGCCGCGGCGGCCGCGCCCACTGCCGCTCCTGCGGCTGCGACCTTGGCCGCGTGCTTGACGGCTTCGAGCGGCTCTTCGCCGCCCTCGGTTACGCCGTCGCCCGGCTGATTTTCCGCAGGAGCGGCTTGACCACGGCGCCGCTCGCGCGCCTGCGACCGTTTTCGCTGCGCTTCTGTCGGCTCGGCCACTTAGGACTCCTCCTCTTCTTCGAGGCGTGCGAGCAGTTCGTCCTCGATCGCCTCGTACTCCTCGACCGTGATGGCACCGAGCTCGAACTGCCGCTCGGTCTCCGCGAGCCGTCGCCGCACAGATCGCTCATCCCGAAGCTCGCGCTCGGCCTCCGCGGCCAGCTGCTCGGCGATCCAAACGGTTCCCCGCACGGGGGCGAGCGGCAGCGTCAGCAACCCGGTAAAAAGACCCATTAGCGCGCCTCCGCCGTGAGGCCCACGAAGCTGTGCGGCGCCAGCGGGCCCAGGTACTTGAAATGCATCCGCTCCGCCTGTTCCTGCGCAAGCTCGTTCATGGCGTCGTCGAACAGCGCAACCCGCTCGCGTTCGACGAGGAACGAAGCCCCGAGGACCTGATGCTCGATCGGTTGCTGATCGACCTGGACGTCGACGGCAAGCCGAGACAGCCGATCGAGAAGCGCCTGCCGGTCGCGCAGCGTCCGTTCCTGGAGCTCGGCCGCGACCCGCTCGCCCAGCTCGACCCTGAGCGGATAAGTCGAGGCGTCGGAGGCGGCGCGCGTGGCTTCCCGCAGCCGGGTGATCCGCGGGTTGGCGCGAACGACCTCGGCGAGGATTGCCTCTTCCCGGAAGAAGGCCTTGACGCTGAGCTCGACGCGGCCCTCGAATTTGCGCAGAAGTTGGGTCAGCTCGGCGTAACGCGGAAGCAGGAAATCCTCGACGAGAGTCGTGCCGTTCTCGAAGACCACGCCGAAACGAAGGGGGAGCACGGTTCCGTGTACGAGCGCGGTCCCGAGGACTTCCGCGTGCCTGAGCAGGTCACGCCGCTTCGCGGGGACCTTCGTCGACTCGACGGCGCTGGTCAGGCCTGCGAGCTCGCGATAGGGAACCGCTTCGACCGACTCTCCGTGAACGCCTGCGCCCGGCTGGGGCCGCGCAACGTCCGCCCACGTAACCCCGTAGAGATAGAGAGCGGTCGCGGCCGAGGCGTCAGTGCCTCCTGCGGTGGGACTCTGGAGAGCCACCCTCAACCGCGCTTCGCGCGCTCCTTCTTGCGGTCGCCTTCACCGGAGAGCGCGTCCTTCGCGCCCTCGACCATGCCCTTCGCCTTGCCATCACCGCCGCCGTCCCTGAGCTCCGCCAGCCCGGCCGCCTCCGTCTGCGTCAGGTCGAGCCGGTTGACCGCCTCGGCGAAGCGCAGGTAGGTGTCGACGCTCGCGATCACGATGCGGGCATCGATCGTGATCAGCTCGATCCCGATCACCGCGATCCGCACGTAGGCGTCGATCACGAGGCCCTTGTCCAGGATCAGCTCGACGACGTCGGCCAGCCCGCTTGGGCTCGGCGCACGCTGCAGGTAGTTGCTGGCGGTTCCGTGGGTTGCGATAGCCATGGTTCTCCTTAGGTCGAAGCCGACTTCTGGAGCGCCCTCTGACGCTGCTGTCGACGCTTTTGTCTTTGCTTGCGTTCCTCTTCGCGCTGGTCGTCCGACTCGGTCGCGCTCGCCGGTTCAGTCGAAGCCTGCTCTGCGCGGGGCTCGTCGTCCGCGCCGGCCTCCTTCTGGCGGTCCTCGCCGCCTCCAGATCCGTTCCCCAACCGTTCGGCAAACTCGGAGACCATCTGCGCGTAACGACCGCTCAGACGACCGGCGACCTTCTCCAGCGCCTCCTTGGCAACGGCCTTGCCGCCACCCTTCTCGCGGACCTTCGGCAGCACGTTCTCCCGCCAGATCTCGGTGGACTTGCGCGTGAGATAGGTCGTGCCTGCCGTCGCGGCGGTCGCCAGCAGAGGCGTGAGCGCCTTCTTTGCGGCCGCGCTCGACAGCTCCCTGAAGAAACCCTTTCCGCGGCTTTGCTCAGCAGCGGCCGACGTCTCGTTCGCCATGTGTCATCCCTCGTCTCCGGTGTCGTCGTCTGACTTTCCGTCTCCGCCCACGCGCGAGGCGAGCTCGCGTGCCGCCACGGCTGCCGCTCCCACCGCTGCCGCGGCGGCCGCCCCCTTGGCGGCCGTTCGCAGGCTGGAGCTGTCCGGCGTGACCTTCTCCTCGACTCCTTCGATCGCGCCCTCGGTCGCCTTCTCCGCTCCCTTCTCGGTGAGCTCCGGCAGACCCGCCAGCTCCGTCTGCGTGAGGTCGAGCCGGTTGACCGCCTCGGCGAAGCGCAGGTAGGTGTCGACGCTGGCGATCACGATGCGGGCATCGATCGTGATCAGCTCGATCCCGATCACCGCGATCCGCACGTAGGCGTCGATCACCAAGCCCTTGTCCAGGATCAGCTCGACCACGTCGGCCAGCCCACTCGGGCTGGGCGCACGCTGCAGGTAGTTGCTCGCGGTTCCTTGGGTTGCGATTGCCATGGATCAGCCTTCCGTCCGTTCCCGACGCCGTCGGATCTCGTTCGCTAGCCCGGCCAGCGCAACGAGCCCGCCGAAGATGCTGATGGTGCGGCTCTTCCCGAGCACGCGTGCTGCTGTGAGAGCGGCGCCCATCGTTCAGCTCGACGTGAGCGCCTCGCGTCGCTCGTGGCGCCGGTTCTCCCGCTCGCGCCGCTCGGAGTCGCGATCTCGATCATCGTCCTCGGAGCTTTCATCCTTGTCGCCGCGCGACTCGCTGCGGCTCTGAGCATCGTTTTTGTCGCTCTCCTCGTCACCGTCGCGGTGCTGCTCCATCTCCTCGGGCTGCGAGCGATACTCGAGTCCCTCCGCATCGCCGAACTCGACGTAGGCCTTGAAGCGCGCCAGGTCGGCCTCGACGGCGCGCTTCACGAAGCGCATTCCCGAGGCCATCTTCTCGATCATCCCCGACGGCACGAAGTCGATCGTCACCAGCACCCGCGTGAGGTTCTTCTCCAGCCGGTGGAAGCTGATCACGCCCGAGTGCTGCGTGCCGCTGACGGACTTCCACGCGATGCGGTCGTTCTGCCGCTTGTCGGTGATCTCGCCGTCCCACTCACGCGTGCTGAACCAGATCTTCTCGCCCCAGT
>VAWH01000041.1 GCA_005888315.1 Actinomycetota bacterium
CGCAGAAGCGGATCGTCGGTTACCTGAAGAAGACCTCGCCACACATGGCCGAACGCGTCGTCCGCCACCGCGAGAAGCCGCCGCTGATGGACGCTTACGGGGTCGACGCGGAGATCCGCTCGACGCTCTCGCGCCGGGTCGACCTGCCTTCCGGGGGCTACCTCGTCTTCGACTACGCCGAGGCGTTCACGGTCATCGACGTCAACACCGGCCGCTTCGTCGGCTCGCGCGGCAAAGGCTCAGGCGCCCGGCTCGAGGACACGATCACAAAGAACAACCTCGAGGCCGTCAAGGAGGTCGTCCGCCAGCTCCGGTTGCGCGACATCGGCGGGATCATCGTCATCGACTTCATCGATATGGCGAATCCGAAGAACCGCGCGACCGTCGAGGAGGCGTTGAAGAACGAGCTCGAGCGCGATCGCACCAAGACCTACGTCGTCGAGATCTCGCCGCTCGGCCTGGTCGAGATGACCCGCCAGAACGTCACGGACGGGCCTCGCGAGATCCTGACGCGCAAGTGCCCCGTCTGCGAGGGCGACGGCATCGTCGTCTCCGACGCGTCGGTGGCGATCGACATCGAGCGCAAGCTGCGCGGGCTGGCCGCCAGGTCCCGCCACAAGGCGTTCAAGGTCGCAGTGAACGACCACGTCGCCGACGTCCTGATCGGCTCGGGTGCAAGCCGGCTTACCGAGATCGAGACCCACGCGCGGCGCCGTTTCGTGCTCGAGCCGCGGGAAGGCGTCCCCCACGACTTCTTCGAGGTCCTCGACCAGGGCACGTTCGAGAAGCTCCAGGGCGAGACGCCCGTGGCCGAGGGCACCGAATTGCAGGTCAAGCTCGTCGAGGTCGGCAAGCACGACCTCCACGCGGCGATGGCATCGCGCGACGGCTACACGGTCTGCGTCGGCGGCGCTGCCGGAATGGTCGGCAAGGCCGTGCGTGTCCGCATCGAGCGTTTCGTGGACGGAACTGCCTATGCGACCCTCGTCTCGAGGACGAAGAGGGCTCCCGAGCCGATCACGGCGGAAGGTCAGGCGGAGAAGCCGACGCGGCAGCCTCGCGCAAAGCGTGCCGCCGCTCCGTCCGTGCCCCCGGAAAAGACCGAGGCCGAGACGGTGGACGAGCCGGTGTCCGAGGAACCCGCTGCCGACGCTGTGCCCGAACCGCAGTTGACCGACGAGAGCACCGAGGAGCCGAAGCCGAAGAAGAAGACGAGGCGCGGCTCGCGTGGCGGGCGGGGGCGGAAGAAGAAGCCGATCGGCGAGACACCGGCCGCGCAGGACGGCGGCGGCACCGTTCCCGCGGCGAGGATCCACTTGCCCGAGCCCACGCTCGGCGAGGAGCCGGAGCCGAAGGTGGCGGCGGCGGAGGCGAGCCTGGCGGACGGCGAGTCGCAATCCGAGGACGGGGCAGTGCCGAAGCCGCGCAAGAAGACGAGGCGCGGCAGCCGCGGCGGCCGCAACCGGCGCAAGAAGCCGGCAGCGGCGAGCGCCAACGGGGACGAAGAGCGAGCCTCGACCACGGAAGAGGCCGAGCCGATTTCCGACGAGTACGTGCCGATGTCGGAGTGGATCGACGAAGTAGAAAGGCGCTAGCTGCTTCTGCCGATGAGCCGCTGCCGAGGCCGTAGGAAAAGCGCATAGATCACCAGCCCGCAGGCGATCATCGCCGCCCAGGCTGCCGACAGGGAGGGATGCAGCACGTTGGGGATGTCCCAGTTGGTCCAGCCTCGCTTGACGATCTGCTCCGTCCACAGATCCTGGACCTGATTCGTCAGGCCATAGACGAGTAGCAGCGCCAGATAGATCGCGGTCAGCGTGCGCAGGACCGGCCGCCTGATCGAGCCGACGAGCCGCGAGAGCAGGAGAGCCGTCACGGCGAGGAGGAAGCCGTCCATCCCGTGGTGGTGACCGTGGTGCACGGCCGCATGCGAGTAGCCGGCGCCGGGTTCTCGCCGGATCGCGCCGGTCAGGAAGATCGAGCCCAGGACCGGGACGCTGTCGAGGAAGAAGCCGAGCTCTGCGGCAATGTATGGCGCTGCGAAGAAGAGCGAGAGGCCGCCGACGACGAGGCGCGCGATGTCACCCTTGCGGCTCGTCCGCGGGAAGTCCCGCCGTCCGGCCCGGCTCGCCCAGAGGGTGAGGCCGAAGGCCAGTGCCACGCCGAGAACGGCGGGCAGGTTCGACCACTTCGGGTCGAGGTGGCTCTCGGTCTGGACTCCGGGCAGCGCGACGGTCGCGCAGAGGACGAAGGCGACCAGACCCGCGAGGTCGGCGCGCCGGTCCTCGAGCCGGTCGAGGACGATCGGCAGGATTCCGATCGCCGCCAGGGCAGCGGAGAAGCTGAGGAAGACGTAGGCGCGGCCGGCTCCGCCGATGAAGCCGGTGTTGTGAACCTTCCAGAGTATGGTCGGCGGCAGCCGCCAATAGGTCACGAAGACGGCCACGGCGGCGAGGAAGAACAGCAACCAAACCACGTAGATCTCGCCTAGGGATCGTGCTCGACGCACGTACGAAAGTCTCATTTCGCGACCGGGTTAAGACGGGCGCGTCGGCAAAGCCGCCACACCCTCCACATCGGCATCGCAAGCGATGCCTCGCGCAGTCCCGCGCTTTGCAGCCGAGCGGGAATCACGGCTAAACTGCCTCCTCGCGGGCGAAAGCGCCCGCGTTTCTATGGCTGACTACGCGATCATCTCACTCGGCGGCAAGCAGTACCGCGTCCGCGAGGGCGACCGGCTACTCGTCGATCGACTCCCGACCGGCGAGGGCAAGACGTTCCACCCGGACGTCCTGTTCACGGGCGGAAACGGCAAGCCGAACCTCTCCCCGCGAGTTCAGGTGACAGCGAAGGTGGTCGGCTCGCCGCTCGGCGAGAAGATCCGGATCGGCAAGTACAAGGCGAAGAAGGGCTACCGCCGGCACACGGGCTTCCGCGCAAAGCTGTCCGAGATCGAGATCCAGTCGATCGGGGCTCGCTCGAGCGCGGCCGCCGCCAAGAAGGAGGAGCCCAAAGCCGAGGCGAAGCCCAGGGCCGCGGCAAAGCCAAGGGCGGCGGCGAAGAAGCCCGCGGCGCGGAAGGCTCCAGCAAGAAAACCTGCAACCCGTAAGACGTCATCGGAGAAGAACTAATGGCTCACAAGAAAGGTCTTGGCTCCTCCCGCAACGGCCGCGACTCGAACGCCCAGCGCCTCGGCGTCAAGCTGTTCGACGGGCAGGTCGTGAGGGCCGGGATGATCATCGTCCGCCAGCGCGGTACGCGCTTCCGCCCGGGTCCCGGCACGGGGATCGGCAAGGACGACACGATCTTCGCCAAACGGGACGGCACGCTCACGTTCAAGACGAGTGGTGAGCGCCGTACCGTCTCTGTAACCGAATAGGGCCGATGTTCAGCGACCGCGCCCGCATTCACGTGCAGGCGGGGCGCGGCGGCGACGGCGCGCTGAGCTTTCGGCGCGAGAAGTACGTGCCGAAGGGCGGCCCCGACGGCGGCGACGGCGGCCGCGGCGGCGACGTCGTCCTCGTCGCCAACTCCGACCTACGAGACCTGTCGCGTTTTCGCCGCGAGCGCTGGTTCAAGGGCGGCCGCGGCGGCCACGGCGGCGGCTCCGGCAAGCACGGCGCCGACGGCGAGCGGATCGAGCTGCCCGTTCCCGTCGGCACCCAGGTCTTCGACGCCGACGGGAACCTGATCGTCGACCTGGCGCACCCCGGCGCACAGGCCGTGCTCGGCCGAGGCGGGCAGGGCGGCCGCGGCAACCGCCGCTTCGCGACGCCGACGCGCCAGACGCCGCGCTTCGCCGAGGTGGGCTCGCCCGGCGACGAGGCCGATTTCGAACTCAGGCTGAAGCTTCTCGCCGACGCCGCGCTCGTCGGCCTGCCCAATGCTGGCAAGTCGTCGCTGCTCGCCAGGATCTCGAACGCGAAGCCGAAGGTCGCGGACTACCCGTTCACGACGCTCGAGCCCGTGCTCGGGACAGTCGACGCTCCGGACGGCCGCCAGCTCGTCGCCGCCGACGTGCCGGGGCTGATCGAGGGGGCGAGCGAGGGCGTCGGCCTAGGCCACGAGTTCCTCGCGCACCTGGAGCGGGCGCGGCTGCTCGTGCACGTGATCGACGCGGCGGCGGGGGATCCGGCGGAGCAGTTCCGGACGATCGACCGGGAGCTCGCGGCCTACGGCGCCGGCCTCGAGACGAGGCCGCAGCTGCTCGTGCTGAACAAGCTCGACCTCCTGCCCGAGGAGCCCACGTTCGAGCTCGCCGACGAGCGCGTCCAGCGTGTCTTCGGCCTCTCGTGCGCGACGGGCGCCGGCGTCGACGAGTTCCGCCGCGCTCTGTTCGGTCTCGTCCCCGAGACCGAGGAGCGTCCAAGCGAGGACGATGCTCTCGCCGACTTCCTCGTCTACCGGCCGACGCCGAGCGCGCGGGCGTTCAAGATCCTCAAGACCGACCGAGGCTTTCGCGTCACCGGCCGCGTCCCCGAAGCCGAGGAGCTCGACGAGGCGCTCCGCGCCGCCGGGGCCAAAAGCGGCGATGAGGTCGAGGTCGGGGACGAAGTCTTGGAATTTCAGTGATCGGCATCCTCGGCGGCACCTTTGATCCGCCGCACAACGGCCACGTCGCGCTCGCCGAGGCAGCGCTGCGCGAGCTCGGTCTCGACGAGCTGGTCGCTCTGCTCGTCGCCAACCCCGGCCACCGCTCCTGCGACGAGGATGCCGAGATCCGGCTGCAGCTCGCGGCGGCGGCGTTCGCAGGCATGCCTCGCACCCGGATCGAGCGTGACGAAAACCCCTTCACCGTGGACGCCGTCAGAGGCGGGCGCTTCGGCGACGCGGTCTTCGTCGTCGGCGCCGACGAAGGAGAGGCATTTCCTCGTTGGAAGGAGCCGGACGAGATCCTCCGCTGGGTCAGGCTCGCGGTCGGGACCCGTTCCGGCTACCCGCCGCCCGACCTCGGGCGTTACGGGGACCGCGTGATCCCGTTCCAGCTCGGCTCGCCGCCGATCTCCTCCAGCGTCGTCCGCGAGCGGATCCGCGCAGGGGAGCCGATCGACGACCTCGTGCCGTCCGATGTGGCTCGTCTAATCGAGGAACGTGGCCTCTACCGTGGCTAGACTGAGAACGCTGAGCAACGGAACCGACCAAACCCTGACGCCTATCGAACAAGCCCGTCGCATCGCCGGCCTCGCCCAGGAGAAGCTGGCGGAGGACGTTGTGATTCTCGACATGCGGCCGGCGTGCAGCTACACCGATTTTTTCGTCATCTGCACGGGCCGGAACGCCCGCCAGACGAAGGCGATCTGGGACGAGGTGCACGAGCGGCTGAAGCACGACGAGCGCGTGCTGCCCCAACACGTCGAGGGCGCGAGCGAAGGCACCTGGATCGTCGGCGACTACCTCGACACGGTGCTGCACGTCTTTACGCCGGAGGCGCGGGGCTACTATCGGCTCGACGAGCTGTGGGGCGACGTTCCCTCAGTGTCCGTCGAGGCCGCGTCCGCTACGGCGTAATCTGAGGGACTGTCCCCGAAGGGGACTGTCCCTGTAGCCGCACCGAAGCGCGATCCGTTTTTAGGGACAGTCCCTGTTCGGGGACAGTCCCTGGGAACGACGCTTTCGATTTCGCCGCTAGAATTCGCTAGCAACTTGGGGCCATAGCTCAGTTGGGAGAGCGCGTGCATGGCATGCACGAGGTCGCCGGTTCGAGCCCGGCTGGCTCCACTCTTTTCACTTAACCGCCCTAGGCCACCTCGCTGAGGCCCGGGCGTCGCCGCAGCCTCCCGAACAGGCCGCGGCGCTCCCAGCGGGCCGGGTGGACGGCGTCCTGCAGGTGCTTGTCCTCGCCGGCGGCGACGGCGCGCCGCGTCATCTCCATCTGCGCGCGGATGCCGCGGTCGAATGCCGGGGATTCGCTCACGAGCCGGGTGGCAGGCTGGTTCATGGTCTCGCTCCTTTGTCGTCGAGCGCCGGATTGCGCTCACGAGACCACCCAAACGCATCGCCTTAAAGTCGACCTGAGAGCTCGGTGAAAATCAGTTAAGACTGGCGCCGGCGGCGTGGACGACTGCGGACTGGAGCGATGGCGACACGGCCGAGAAGCCCGGCAGCTGGATGCCGAAGACGGAGCCGCGCGCCTTGCGGCTGACCTGGCAGCGGCCGCCGTGGGCCTTGACGATCGTGTCGACGATCGCGAGACCGAGCCCGACGCCCCCTGCGCTTCGTGTGCGAGCCGGGTCGGCACGAGCGAAGCGTTCGAAGATGCGCGAGTGCGCCTCGTCGGGCACGCCGATTCCCGCGTCGGCGACCTCGATCGCGACCTTGTTGCCGGTCGCGCGGCTGGAGAGCTCGATCCGGTCTCCGGGCTCGCTGTACTTGACGGCGTTCTCGAGCAACGCGTCAAGGGCGATCCGAAGCTGCTCCGGGTCGGCGCGGAGCGTTCCCCGCGCAAGCATTCCGAGCCGCCAGGTCCGTGGAGCGACTTCCGACCAGCGGAGGAAGACATCCTCGAGAAAACGATCGAGTTCCACCTCTTCCAGCTCCACGAAGTCCGGTTGGTCGGCGCGTGCGAGCAGCAGCAGGCGTTCGAGAATGCGCTCCATCCGGGCCAGCTCGTCGAGGGCGACGCCTGTCTCGGCAGCGCCTCCGTTTGTCCGCTCGAGAACCTCGAGATGGCCGCGGGCGATCGTGACCGGCGTCCGGAGCTCGTGCGAGGCGTCGTGGAGGAAGCGTTCCTGCCGCTCGAGCAGCGACTCGAGCCGTGCAGAGTGCTGCTCGGCGATCCCGAGCGCGTCCTGGCGCCGCCGCGCGTGCCAGACCATGGCGAGGAACATGGCGGACATGAGCGGCACCTCGAACAACTCGCCCCACTCCTGTGTGCCGCGCGCCGCGTCGATCAGGATCAGCACTCCTGTCGAGACGATCACGAACGCGAGCGTCAGCGCGGTCGAGCTCGGTCGCCAGATACGGAAGCCATAGAGGAGCGTCAGGCTGACCCAGATGAAATGAAACGGGATCGTCTCCCAGCGCTCCCAGCGGATCATCGCGAGCAGGTTCGCGATCGCGAACGCGAACCAGCCGAGCTCGACGGCTCTACGCCTCAGCCAGGCGGTAGCCGGCATGACGGACGGTCTCGATCGGAGAATCGGGCCCGAGCTTCTTGCGGAGGCGGCGGATGCAGACGTCGACGACGTTCGAGTGGGGATCGAAGTGATAGCCCCAGACCTCGGAAAGCAGCCGCTCGCGACTGACCACCTCGCCGGCGCATTCGAGCAAGCGGTGAAGGACCTTGAACTCGCGGTCGGAGAGATCGACCACCTGGTCGCCGAGCTGCGCCTGGCGGCGCGCCACATCGAGCGCGAGTGCGCCGGCGCGCAGGAAATACCCGTTGTCGCGCTCCTCCGGACGCCGCAGCTGGACGCGAATTCGCGCGAGCAGCTCGTCGAACGAGAACGGCTTTGTCAGATAGTCGCGCGCGCCGAGACCGAAACCGTTCAGCTTCGTCGTCAGGTCGGCGCGCGCCGAGACGATCACGACGGGCAGGGCCGGCTGATTCGTCTCGAGCGTGCGGAGCACGCTCAGCCCGTCGAGCCGCGGCAAGAGCAGGTCGAGGATGACGAGGTCGCAGCCGACCGCTTCGGCAAGGCGGAGCCCCTCCTGGCCGTCTCGCGCTCCGAGAACGGAGAAACCTTCGGCCTCGAGCCCGCGCGACACGAAGTCCAGGATCCTCGGCTCATCTTCGATGACGAGAATCCGCACCTGCTCCCTGCGAGCGCGACCTTAACGCACCTGTTGCTGACGTTGCGATGACTTGCGAATGACAATTTCGTCATTTGCCTGGCGAGGAAACGCCATCAGTTCGTAACTTCCGCCTCGCATGGGGGAGAACGCCGAGCGCGATCGGACGCTCGAGCCGGCAACCCTGACGGCGGAGGCGCCGGCGCCTCTGACCGGCCGGGCCCGGGGGACGGGCGCGTCGCCGTTTCCGGACGCGGCGGCGAAGCACTGGATCCTCTCCTCGATCGTCTGGCTGACCGTCGTCGACCTGTTCGGACTGGTGCTCGCGACCGAGTTCGTCACGCCCGAGGCGTTCAGCCACTACTCGTGGCTCTCCTTCAGCCGCGTCCGGCCCTCGCACGTCAACGGGGTGATCCTCGCCTGGCTGACGATGATGTACTTCGGTGCGCTCTTCTACATGCTCCCGCGCCTCGTCGGCACCCGCGGGATGTGGAGCGAGCGGCTCGGCGTCATCTGCGCCTGGGCGTGGAACCTGATGTACCTGCTCGGGATCATCGGGCTGCTGACGGGCCACAGCCAGGGCCGCGAGTACGCCGAGTTCATCTGGCCGATCGACATCGCGCTCCTGATCATCTGGGGGGCAAATGTCGTCAACATCCTGGCGACGGTCGCGATCCGGACGATCAGGCCGATCTACGTCTCGGTCTGGTTCTTCATCGCCAGCCCGCTCTGGCTCGCCGTCGACTACGCGATCGGCAACGTGATCTGGAAGCCCGGGCACGTCTGGGGAGCGCCTTCGGGCGCGCTGCCCTCGAGCCTCTCTGACGCGATCCTCAACTGGTGGTACGCGCACAACCTCTTCGGTCTCTGGCTGACGCCGATGCTCTTGGCGCTGACGTACTACATCGTCCCTCGGGTCACCAACACCCCTCTCTACAGCTACACCCTCTCCCTCGTCAGCTTCTGGGGCATGGCGTTCTTCTACACCGGCGTCGGCGACCACCACATCCTCCAGTCGCCGACGCCGGCCTGGCTGAAGACGATCGCGGAGGTCTCCTCCTGGATGTTGCTCGTCCCGGTCTTCGCGTTCACGATCAACATCCTCGGGACGATGAAGGGCAACTGGGACCGGTTCTTCACGAACCTGCCCTTACGGTTCACGATGACCGCCTTCTTCTTCTACTTCCTGGTCAACATCCAGGGAGCGATCGAGGCGATCCAGCCGTTCAACAAGCTCACGCACTTCACGAACTTCGTCGTCGCGCACGCCCACCTCGCGTTGCTCGGCGCGTTCACGATTCTCGGCATGGGCGTGATCGACTACATCGTCGCCCAGATCTACGCGAAGCCGCTCTTCAGCCGCAGCCTCAGCGAATGGCAGTACTGGCTTGTCACGGTCGGCTTCACCGGCTTCTTCAGCGTCCTGACGCTGGCCGGGTTCCAGCAAGGCTTCAGTTGGCAGGACGGGATTCCCGAGGTGAACGTGCTGCCGCAGCTGCACGCGTACTACATCGCGCGCGGGATCTTCGGGGCGATGATCGTGCTCTCGGGGATCGTCCAGATCGTCAACATCGGCATGACGATCTTCACGAACACGGCTGAGCGCCGCCGCCTCGAGACGCTGCAGGTTGCCGAGGCGATCGCGCCGCCGCCGGTGACGGGGTAGTGCCCCGTCCAGCAATACATGCCGGCTTCTGGCCCGTGATCACGCGGCGCCAGAGCCCACCCTCGCTCTTGCCAAGGCTGCCAGCCTTGGCCGCGAGCGAGTGCGGCCTCTGGCTTGGTGCTCGCGACCCAGAAGCTCGGCGGCATTACTGGAAGGAGCACTAATGGGCGAGCGGGAACGCGAAGAGCACCCGGCCGACCTTGGCCCAGGCACCCCGGGCGTGCCGCGCGGCTGGGTCCGTCATCCGCGCGAGCGAATGCTGATCACGCCGCTGATGGCCGGTGTCGGCGGCCTGCTGGCTTTCTTCACCGTCGTGGCGATCGTCGTCTGGCTG
>VAWH01000061.1:0-9719 GCA_005888315.1 Actinomycetota bacterium
CGCGACTCGACTGCCGACTTTGAACACGAGCGGCACGCACGCCGCGCGCACGCGCAGGCGGAATCCGCCCGCGTACGCGTTCCAAGTGGCCGGCGTCGATGGACAAGCGGCGATCCTGAGCGAGCTGACGATCGGCGTCTCGTTCCCCCACGTGATCGCCACCCGGCGACGCCACGCCCTCGGCACGCTGACTGTGACCGGCATATGGCTCGAACGGACGGCAAGACCAGCGTTGCGCCAAAATGGCCACGAGCGACTGGTGCTGCGCACTACCTGGGGCAGGTAGACGGGTGGGACCGAGACGATTCCCAGGACGACGCGGTAACCGTCCGCGTACCGGACCGCGCCTGCAGAATCACATCGTCGCAGGGCACAACGGGAGTCCTCGACGCGCGGGCGCCCAACCCCACGCCCGCAACCCCCGCCGCAGCAACGAGAAGTCCAACCACCAGCATCACAAGCGATTTTTGGATAAAGCCATTGTGCGCCGCTACGGCATGGCTTGCGACCCCCGACAACGTCTCACGGTCCGGACGGTGGAGTCACAGATTTATGAACACGGCGGTTTGCGCTGCGAGGGCATCGCTTGCGATGCCCTCTTAAGAGGCCGTGCCGACCAGTGCGGCACGGCCGCTAAACCCCGCAGAGGGAGACGGCAGTTCGCGAATAGAAATAAAGAGTGCGCTGGAGAGGACTTGAACCTCCACGGGGTGTTAACCCCACAAGGCCCTCAACCTTGCGCGTCTACCAATTCCGCCACCAGCGCGCGGGGGGATTGTAGCGACGGTGATTCGAGCGCTGGCATTAGGGTTGGGCGCGTGCGAGCGCTCTGCGAAGAAGCCGTCGCTGCGGCGCTCGCGGCAGGTGCGTCCTACGCTGACGCGCGCGCGATCGTGCGGCGTTCGCAAGCCGTCTCGACCAGGAACCGTCGCGTCGACCGGGTCGACGACATCGAGAGCGAGGGGATCGGCGTCCGCGTGCTCGTCGACGGCGCTTGGGGCTTCGCCTGCGACCGGCGTCTCGACGAAACCGGCGTGCGTGAGGCCGCCGGCCGCGCGACCTCGTTCGCCAAGGCCGCGCCGGGCAAGCACGAGCGCGCGCTTGCGCCGGTCGAGCCCGTGCAGGACGAGTACCGGACACCGCGGGAGCAGGATCCGATCGACGTTCCGCTCGGGGACAAGATCGCGCTTTGCCTCGCCGCCGAGGAGGGGATGCAGAACGGCGACGTCAAGGTCACGACCGCGTTCGTGCGGGCGATGCGCGAGCGGAAGGTGCTCGTCTCCTCGGAAGGAATCTCGGTCGACCAGGATCTCGTCGAGTGCGGCGGCGGCATCGACGCGATGGCGGCCAACAGCGAGGTCTCGCAACTGCGCAGCTACCCGAGCGCCCACGGAGGCTCGAGCGCCGGCGCGGGCTGGGAGTACGTGCTCGGGCTCGGGCTCGAGCGGGAGGCGCCCCGGGTCGGCGAGCAGGCTGCCGCTCTGCTCCGCGCGCCGCTCTGCCCACCCGCGACGACGACGGTCGTGATCGACGCGGAGCAGATGGCGCTCCAGGTCCATGAGTCGACCGGCCATCCGACGGAACTCGATCGCGTCTACGGCACCGAGGCGGCGTACGCGGGCACAAGCTTCCTCAGACCGGCCGATCTAGGGTCGCTGCGCTACGGCTCGGAGTGGATGAACGTCACAGCCGATCCCACGACCCCCCAGGGCCTCGGCACGTTCGGCTACGACGACGAGGGCGTACCGGCCGCCCGGGCGCCGGTCGTCGAGTCCGGGGTGCTCCGCGGCTTTCTGACCTCGCGCGAGACGGCCGCTCAGATCGGGAGCGGTCACGGCGGCTCGATGCGGGCCGACGGCTGGAGCCGAATGCCGCTGGTGCGAATGACGAACCTCCACCTCGAGCCCCGCGAAGGCACGCTCGACGACCTGCTCGCCGACGTGGACGACGGCGTCTACTTCGAGACGAACAAGTCCTGGTCGATCGACGACAAGCGATTGAACTTCCAGTTCGGCACTCAGGTCGCCTGGGAGATCAAGAACGGGAAGCGCGGCCGCATGCTGCGCGACGCGACCTACACGGGCGTCACCCCTGTCTTCTGGGGCTCGCTCGACGGCGTCGCCGGCCCCGAGGAGTGGGTGCTCTACGGGCTCACGAACTGCGGCAAGGGGCAGCCCGGCCAGCATGCGCACGTCAGCCACGGCGCCGCGCCGGGGCGCTTTCGCAACGTCCAGGTCGGCGTGGCCCCCTCGTGACGAGCGTCCTCGAGCTCGCGGAGCGTGCGGTCGCCGCGGCGGAGGGCGACGGCGTCGAGGCGGTCGTCCAGGCTGAGCGCTCGGGCTTCGCGCGCTTCGCCGGTTCCGAGGTGCACCAACCGACGCTGATCGAGAACGTCAGCGTCTTCCTGCGGGTCGTCCGCGGTCAACGCGCCGGCGCGGCCGCCGGCAACCGGCTCGACGACGAGGGCCTCCGTGAGCTCGCCGCTCGCGCGGGCGCAGCGGCCGACGCTTCGCCCGAGGATCCGAGCCTCGCCGGCGTGGCCGGCCCCTCGCAGCTCCCGGAGGTCGAGGGCCACGACGAGGAGACTGCTGCGCTGAGCCCTGCCGAGCAGGCGCGGCTCGCGGCCGACGCGATCGCCGCGGCCGGTGACATGCCCGTGTACGGGTTCTTCACGAGCGGCGCGGTAACGCTCGCGGTCGCCACGTCCGGTGGCTTCAGTGGCGAGCAAACTTCGACGGACGCGGTGGCACTCGCGCTTGCCGCAACGGACGGCGCCTCTGGTTACGCGGAGCAGACGGCCTGGGCCGTTCGAGACGTCGACCCGGGCGCGGTCGCCCGTGAGGCGGTCGAGATCGCGCGGCGGACTGCCAACGCCGGCGAACTCGCGCCCGGCTCGTATCGAGCCGTGCTCGGCCCCTATGCGCTCGGCGAGCTGCTGCAGTACTTCGCCTTCGATACGTTCAGCGGTCTAGCGCTGCTCGAGGAGCGCAGCTACCTCTCCGGCAAGCTGGGTGAGCGCCGCTTCGACGAGAAGGTCTCGATCGCGGATGACGCGCTCGACCCGCGCGGCCTGCCGAAGCGGTTCGACTTCGAGGGCGTCCCGAAACAACGTGTCCCGCTCGTCGAGGACGGCGTTTTGCGCGGCGCCGTCTGGGACCTGCCGAGCGCAGCCCGCGCCGGAGGGTCGCGCCAATCCACAGGCAATGCGCCGCCCCCGGCGGAGCGCCGCTGGGGACCACTGCCGTTCGCGATCTCGGTCGCCGGCGGCGAAGCCGAGTCGGTAGACGAACTGGTCGAGCTCGTCGACGACGGCATCTACGTGACGCGTTTGCACTACCTCGGCATCGTCGAGCCGCGCCAGGGGATCCTGACCGGTATGACCCGGGACGGGACCTTTCGCATCCGCAACGGGAAGCTCGCCGAGCCGCTCGTCAATCTGCGCTTCACCGTGGCCGTCCCGGATGTGCTCGCCGACGTGCCCGGCCTGACGCGCGAGACGACGCTCGCGAACGAGGCGGCGTTCTACGACGAGCGGTTCGCCTACGGGGCGCTGGTGCCGGCGATTGCAACCGCGCGCTTCGACGTAACCGGGATCGGCGGGCCGCCCGGCATCTAGGAGCTATTTGAGGAGGTGGAAGAGCGCGATCGTGTTCGCGAAGAACAGGATCCCGACTACGACGGTGAGGCGGGTCAGGTTGCGCTCGACGATGTGCGTGCCGCCCTGCGAAGCGGGCGTGAAGCCCATACCGCCGAAACCGGTGTCGCGACCGGAGTGCATCAGGATCAGCCCCACGACAGAGATCGACAGGATGACGTGGATGACCGCAAACAGCTGCAACATCGCTCGGCCAGGATAGCCGAGCGCTCAGAACATCATCGACCGGCCGCCTCCACGATCGCCTCGACGAGCTGCGAGGCGATCCGATCCTTCGTCACGTATCCGGCAGCGCCGGCGTCACGGGAGCGGTCGATATCCGTGGCGGCATTAGAGCCGGTCAACATCAAGACGCAGGCGTTCGGTCGAGCCTCGCGGATCCGCCGGGTCGCCTCGACGCCGTCCATGACGGGCATGCTGATATCCATCAGAACGACATCGGGATCCAGCTGCAAAGCCAGCTCGAGGGCCTCGGCGCCGTTCCGCGCTCTCCCGACCACCTCGATGCTGCTCTCGCCTGCGAGGATGGCCTCGAGCGCCTCGGCGAAGAGCCGGTGGTCGTCCGCGATCAGGACGCGAATCGGATTATTCAGCTTGGCGGCGGCGGCTCTCATCGTCTCATTAAACGAAACTTGACCTTTAAACGAAACTTGACCTGGTTAGGCTTCGCCGGTGGACACAGAGGACGCGCGCAGACGCATTCAAAAGCTGTTGGTCACAGGCGACAACCGGCTCAAGCAGGGCGTCAGCGCCGCCAAGGCGCGCGAGAGCTACGAGCAGGCTCTCTCGGTGGCGCGCGAGGCCGGGCTCGAGGAGTCCGTCAGGCCGCTGGTCGAGCTGCGGCTTGCCGATCTCGAGCGGCTGCGAGGAGGATCGCCTCCACCCGGCGCGCCTGCTCATTGACGTCGTGCCGCTCGGCCGCCGCCCGGGCGGCGGCGTTGGGGCTGGGAAGCTCGGCCGCGGCACGGAGGCCCACCGCGATCCCCTCTTCGTCCAGCGGGTCGACGAGGATGCCCGCCTCGGGAGGGACGAATTCCGGCGGACCGCCGACCGTCGGCCCGATAACCGAGCGGCCGCAGGCCATCCCCTCGAGCAGCGCCTGGCCGAAGGGCTCGACGAGGCTCGGCTGACAGACGACGTGGGACTCGGCGATCAGCGCGGGGACTCGCTCATAGGGGACGGCCCCGAGCACGCGCACTTCGTTCCGTCCCTCGAGCTCGGCGCGTAGCGGCCCGTCGCCGGCGTAGGTCAGCGTTCCCTCGCCGAGACGTTCGAATGCACGTGCCAGCCTGACGACGTTCTTGCGCTCGGTCAGCGAGCCAAGGCACAGGAACGAGAGCGGGCCGTCAGGCGGCGGCGAGGAGCGGAAGCGCTCGAGGTCGACGCCGCAGTCGACTACCTGCGTCTTGCCGCGGGCGGCGGGAACCTTCGCTTCGAGCTCTCGCCGGAGGTAGTCGGAGACAGCGATCACGGCGGTGGCGCGGCGCACGGTCACGCTCGTCGCCGCGCGGACGCCCGCAAGCGAGCCGACGTTCGCGACGTCCTGCCCGTGCGCCGTGACGACGAGCGGTGCGCGCGAGGCGAGGCCGGCGATCAACCCGGTCGGGACGAGGAAGTGCGCGTAGACGACGTCGGGCCGGAAGCGCCTGGCGGCGGCGATCGCGCGGCCCGCGAGCCGTGCGTACTTCGCCTTGCCGCCGCGGCGGCTCGTCAGGACCGCGCGCTCGATCGCGTGCCCGCGTGAGGCGAGCGCCTGCTCGAGGCTGCGCACGAAGACGCCGTAGGCAGGCTCCTCGGCGCCCGGATACATCTGCGAGACGAGCAGGATCCGCACCGCGCGGCAGTTTCGCGGTTTCGCCGGCAAGGCGTTGTTGGGGAGGCCCGAGCGCGAGCTTAGGCGCTTACGGCGTGAAGACGATGGTCTCTCGGCGTTGCTCCGAGAGAGCCTGTCTTCCAGGGACCCGCCTATGCCGGTTTTCACGCTTTCGGCCCAAAGGCGTTACCCACGCGCGCGGACCACACCCTTATCGTCAAGCACGAGGGAGGAGGGATGAGCCCCACCCAGTTGAGGGTGGGGGTTGCGCGCGCGTGAACCTTGTACGCGTTCGAGGTGAGTCGTCCGCCTCGCCGTCCGTCTACGTGTGCTGCGCGTCGTACAGCCCGAACTCCTCGCGGAGCACGTTGCAGATCTCCCCGACGGTGCAGCGGGCGCGGAGCGCTTCGCGCATGGGCGGCAGCACGTTCGCTTCGCCGCGCGCGGTCTCGCGCACCCGCTCGAGCGCGGTCTCCGCCTCGCCGGCGTTTCGCTCGGCGCGCACGTGCGCCGTCCGCTCGAGCTGGCGCCGCTCGGCCTCCGGGTCGAGCCGGTGCAGCTCGATTTCCTCGGACTGGACCTCCGCATACCTGTTGACGCCGACGATCACCTTCTCCCCCGCCTCCACCTGCTGCGTGTGCGCGAAGGCAGCCTGCTCGATCTCCTGTTGGACGAATCCCTGCTCGACCGCGGCGACCGCGCCGCCAAGTTCGTCCACGTGCTCGATCAGCTCGCGCGCCCGCTGCTCCAGTTCGTTCGTGAGCTCCTCGATGAAGAACCCCCCTCCGAGCGGATCGGCGGTGTCGGTCCCGCCCGCCTCGTGCGCGAGAATCTGCTGCGTCCGGAGCGCGATCCGTACCGAGCGCTCGCTCGGTAACGCGAGCGCCTCGTCGAATGCGTTCGTGTGGATCGACTGCGCGCCGCCGCAAATCGCGGCGAGCGCTTGGACGGTCACGCGCGCGACATTGTTCTCGGGCTGCTGCGCCGTCAGCGTCGAGCCGCCGGTCTGCGCGTGGAAGCGGAGCGCCTGCGCCTTCTGGTTCGCGACACCGAACCGCTCGCGCATGATCCGGGCCCAGAGCCGGCGTGCCGCCCGGAACTTCGCCACCTCCTGGAAGAAGTGATTGTGCGCGTTGAAGAAGAACGAGAGCCGCTCGCCGAACTCGTCGGGTGAGAGGCCGGCGTCGACGGCGGCCTGGCAGTACGCGATCCCGTTCGCGAGCGTGAAGGCCAGTTCCTGAACCGCAGTCGAGCCGGCCTCGCGGATGTGGTAGCCGGAGATCGAGATCGTGTTCCAGTTGGGCAATCGCTCCGCGCAGTAGGCGAAGAGGTCGGTCGTCAGCCGCATCGACGGCCGAGGCGGGAAGATGTAGTTCCCGCGGGCGATGTACTCCTTGAGGATGTCGTTCTGGACGGTGCCGCGGAGGCGCTCGCCGGGTACGCCTTGCGCCTCGCCGACGAGCTCGTAGAGGAGCAGGAGCAGCGATGCCGGCGCGTTGATCGTCATCGAGGTTGAAACCTCGCCGAGCGGGATGCGGTCGAAGAGCAGCTCCATGTCGGCGAGCGAGTCGATCGCGACGCCAGTGCGCCCGACCTCGCCGACCGCCCGCTCGTCGTCGGAGTCGTAGCCGAGCTGCGTCGGCAGGTCGAAGGCAACCGAGAGCCCGTGCTGCCCGCGCTCGAGCAGATAGCGGAAGCGAGTGTTCGTCTCCTCGGCCGATGCGAAGCCCGCGTACTGGCGGATCGTCCACGGCCGGCCGCGGTACATGTCCGCGTAGGGCCCGCGCGTGAACGGGAACTCCCCGGGCAGCTCGAGCTCGAGCCCGGCGACGTCCTCCTCGGTGTAGACCGGCTTGACCTCGATCCCCGAGTCCGTTTCCCGCCGATCCTCGGTGGTCGCCATCTGACGAAGGCTAGACGCGCGAGCGAGCCGCGGCCGAGTACGAGTCGGCGGCAGGCGCCGCGCCGCGCTCGACCCCTGCGGCGGCGTAGGCGTCGTCCTCGTCCAGCGTCTCGTGCTCGAGCAGGGCGGTCACGAGGGAGTCGAGCTTGTCCCTGTTCTCGTGCAGCAGCGCGAGGATCTCGTCGTGGGCTTCGTCGACGATGCGCCGCACCTCGTCGTCGAGGAGCTTCTGCGTGGCCGGCGAGACTTCCGCTACGCCAGGCAAGAGTGGTCCCGCACCGTCGCGAGGGATCACCGCGACAGGACCAATCGCGGGGCTCATGCCCCACCTCCCCACCATCTGACGAGCAATCTCGGTGAGCTGCTGGATGTCCGACTCCGCCCCGGTGCTCGTCTCGCCGAAGACGACTTCCTCGGCTGCACGCCCGCCGAGCGCGACCTTGATCTTTGCTTCCACCTCCGGCTCGCGGTAGTTGTAACGATCGCTTTCGGGTGCAGCGAAGGTGACGCCGAGCGCGACCCCGCGCGGGATGATCGAGACCTTGCGGACAGGATCGGCGCCCTCCGTGAGCATGCCGACGATCGCGTGGCCGGCCTCGTGATAGGCCGTACGCCGCCGATCCTCCGCGGAGATCATCACCTGCCGCTCCGCGCCCAGCACGATCCGCTCGAGCGCGTCGGCGAAGTCCGATTCGCTCACGAGCTCGTGATTTCGCCGCGCCGCCAGCAGCGCCGCCTCGTTGACGAGGTTGGCGAGGTCCGCGCCGACCATGCCGGGGGTCGTCGCCGCGATCCGGCCGAGATCCACGTCGGGGTCGAGCGGCACGCCACGCGTATGCACCCCCAGGATCGCCTCGCGGCCCCCACGGTCGGGCGGCTGGACGGCGATCCTGCGATCGAAGCGGCCGGGACGCAGCAGCGCCTGGTCGAGCACGTCGGGCCGGTTGGTCGCGCCGATCACGATCACGCCCGTCGAGGAGTCGAAGCCGTCCATCTCGGTCAGGATCTGGTTCAGGGTCTGCTCGCGCTCGTCGTTGCCGCCGCTGAAGCCGGCGACGCCGGAGGTGCGCGAGCGCCCAATCGCGTCGAGCTCGTCGATGAACACGATCGCCGGTGCGGCCTCCTTCGCCTGCGTGAACAGGTCGCGGACGCGCGAGGCGCCGACGCCGACGATCGCCTCGACGAACTCGGAGGCGGCCATCGAGAAGAAGGGAACGTCCGCTTCGCCGGCGACTGCCCGGGCAAGCAGCGTCTTGCCGGTGCCGGGGAGGCCGGACAGCAACACGCCATGCGGGATGCGACCCCCCAGTCGGCGGTACTTGTCCGGATGGCGTAGGAAGTCGACTACCTCCGTCAGCTCCGCCTTCGCCTCGTCGATTCCCGCCACATCGGCGAAGGTGACGCGGTCACCGGTCGGCTCGTAGCGGCGTGCCCGCGAACGCCCGAACGAGCCGAGCACGTTCTGGACGTTGCCGGCCCGCCGCATCAGCCAGAAGAGCAGCAAGACGAAGAGGATCGTCGGCCCGAACCCGAGCAGCAGGTTCTGCCACCACGGTGCGCCGGTGTCCAGCGGCTGGGCGTTGACGATCACGCCCTTGCTCTGGAGCAGCCGCGAGAGTGCGTTGTTGTCTGCGAAGGCGGGAACCTCGGTGCGGAACCGCGTGGTCGGCTTCGACTTCGCGTAGCGCTCCTTCTGCGTGAACGTGCCCTGGATCGCGGTCCCCTTCGAGGTGATCTGCTTGACGTGACCCGCCCGCACCTGGTCGAGGAAGAACGGGCTGTAGGGGACGCGCACGCGCGAGGGCGGCTGGTTCGCCCGGGAGCCGAGATAGAAGTTGAACGCAAGCAGTGCCAGCGCGAAGATGATCCAACGGCGGCTCGGGCGGAAACCCGGCGGCTTCGGAGCCGGCGACGATCCGCGTGGCGCCGGCGGCGAGCTCGACTGCTTGTTCTCTGCTGGGCGCGGCGCGGGCGGTTCGGCGCTCATAAGGAGATGCTAGTCCTGCGGGGCTAGGCTCCGAGCGATGCGGGTGAAGGTACGGCTGTTCG
This sequence comes from Actinomycetota bacterium, assembly GCA_005888315.1. Classification (GTDB taxonomy): domain Bacteria; phylum Actinomycetota; class Thermoleophilia; order Gaiellales; family Gaiellaceae; genus 13-2-20CM-68-14. Next base: position 9,421 of record VAWH01000061.1, read on the forward strand.
CCGGCCTACGGGAGCGGGCGGGCTTCGCCGAGCGAGAGCTCGAGGGCGTCACACGGGTCAGTGACGTGTGGGCGGCGCTGGGGCTTGGCGACGAGCCGGAGGGCCTGCTCTACGCGGTCAACAGGCGGTACGCCGAGCCCGAGCACGACCTCGCCGACGGCGACGAGGTGGCGCTGATCCCGCCGGTCTCGGGCGGCGCGTTCCGGCTCAGCGAGGAGCCGCTCGATCCCTCGGCGGTCGTCGAGGAGGTCCGGACCGACCAGGCCGGCGCCGTCGCGACCTTCATCGGGACGACCCGG
>VAWH01000061.1:9795-9992 GCA_005888315.1 Actinomycetota bacterium
TCGCGGCGGAGCTCGAGCAGCGCTACGACCTGTGGTCGGTCGCAATCCACCACCGCGTCGGCCGGGTCGAGATCGGCGAGGCGAGCGTCGCGATTGCGATCTCAGCCCCGCACCGCCAGGACGCGCTCGCCGCGTGCAGGGACGCGATCGACACGCTCAAGCAGACGGTGCCGCTCTGGAAGAAGGAGGTCTACGAG
>VAWH01000072.1 GCA_005888315.1 Actinomycetota bacterium
CGCGGAGCTCCTCGGCGGCCGCCTCGGCCGCGCGGTCATTGCGCAGGTAACCGATCGCGACGCGTGTTGCGCCGAGCTCTGCGAAGCGGAGCGCGATCGCCTTGCCGATTCCGCGCGAGCCGCCGGTCACGAAGACCGAGGCGCCGTCGAACCTCATCGTCCGCGCGGGGCGTGTCCCCGTGCCTGGCACCGGGTCACGTCCCGACGGAACGGTGAGGCTGCGGCTTGTCGGCGGGCGCGGAGCTCGGCAGCTCGTCCCAGCCGGGCACGTCGCGCCGGACGCGGCCGGCGGTGTCGGCCTTCGAGGAGGCATGGCCGAGCCGGTCGAGCAGCTCCAGCTTCGCCTCGCCGTACTGCCGCACCGGGTCGTCCTCGGGCAGGTCCATCACGAGCTCCTCGATCCGCGCGCGCAGCTGGTACGCGAAGTGCGGCGTCGCCGGCCCGACGAGTGCGTCAATGGCCTCCCTGGTCGGCTGCGGCATCACGAAAAGCCTAATCGGTAGGGTCGAGTGGGTGCGCCGTCCGGAGATCGCAGACCTGATGCTGCTCGCCACGGTCGTGATCTGGTCGCTCAACTTCACGGTCACGAAGTACGTCTTGAACCATGGGTTCAAGCCGCTGGCGTACAGCGCGGTCCGCTTCGGGACCGCCGCCGTGCTGTTCATCGGCTTCACCTGGGCGCGAGAGCGCTCGTTTCGCCTCCAGCGCCGCGACATCCCGTTCATCCTTGGCGCCGCGACGGTCGGGATCTTCCTCAACTCGGTCGCGTTCATCTACGGCACGAAGCTGACGACGGCCGCGACCGTTGCGCTCATCTTCGGGACGATGCCGATTCTGACCGCGATCTTCGCCGCGGTAGCAGGGATCGAGCGGCTGCATTCGCGGTTCTGGCTCGCCGCGGCGGTCTCGTTCGCCGGCGTCTGCCTGGTTGCGTTCGGCGCCCAAAGCGGCATCTCGGGCGACCTCTGGGGCTACGCTCTGGCCCTCTTCGCGACCGCCACCTGGGCAGCGTATTCAGTCGCAATCGCGCCGCTGATGACGCGCTACACGGCCTCGCGGATCAGTGCCTGGGGGCTCACTGTGGGCGCCATCCCTCTGCTCGCAGTCGGCTCGCCCCAGCTGGCGTCGCAGGACTACGGTGATCTGCCCAGCCTCGTCTGGCTTGCATTCGTGTTCGCCGTCCTGGCACCGCTCTTCCTGACGAACCTCCTCTGGTTCAACTCGATCGACCGGGTCGGCCCATCCCGGGCCTCGCTGTACACGAACCTGCAGCCGTTCCTCGGCGCCGTCTTCGCGCTGCTGATCCTCTCCGAGTCGATCACGGCCCTACAGGTTGGCGGAGGCGTTCTGATCGCCGCCGGCATTGTGCTCTCGCGGCGCGACCAGCCCGCTCTCGTCCCGCAGGAGACGACGCCATGACTCTGCTCGAGCGCCTCGCCCGCCAGCCGGCCAAGGCGTCGCTTGCGAGGCCGCTCCGCCCGGCGCCTGCTACGCACCGAGACGGAAACCAGGTGCGAGCAGAATGACGCTCCACGAACGTCTTGCCCGCAAGCCGCCGGGTTACCAGTTCACGATCGGGCGGATCCTCGCGATCTACTCTGGGCTGATGGTGGCGCTGCTCTTAGCAGCGCTCGACCAGACGATCGTCGCTACCGCGCTGCCGAAGGTCGTCTCCGACCTCGGTGGGATCACGCAGTACACGTGGGTCTTCACCGCGTACATGCTCGGCTCGACCGTGACTGTCCCCCTGTACGGCAAGCTGGGCGACGTCCACGGCCGCAAGCCGCTCTTCATCGTCGCGATCGTGATCTTCCTCGTCGGCTCCGCCCTCTGCGGCGCGGCGCAGAACATGTGGGAGCTCGTCGTCTTCCGCGCCGTGCAGGGCGTCGGCGCCGGCGGGCTCTTCCCCCTGACGCTGGCGATGGTGGGGATGATCGTCCCGCCCCGAGACCGCGGCCGCTACCAGGGGCTGATCGGCTCGGTCTTCGCAGGCGCCTCGATCGTCGGACCGCTGATCGGGGGCTTCATCGTCGACAACCTGAGCTGGCGCTGGATCTTCTACGTCAATCTGCCCGTCGGCGGCCTCGCGCTGGCGGTGATCCTCGTGACCATGCCGAGCCGGCCCTACAAGCAGGAGCACTCGATCGACTGGCTCGGCGCAGCCATCCTCGCAGCCGGAACCACAGCCCTGCTGCTCGGGCTCGTCTGGGGCGGCAACGAATACCCATGGGGCTCGCCGGAGGTGCTCGGCGCCTTGATGGCGGCCGTCGTCCTGATAGCGGCATTCGGGCTCGTCGAGCACCGTGTCGTCGAGCCGATCCTGCCGTTCGACTTGCTGCGCAACCAGACCGTCTCCTCGAGCGTCGCGTGCATGGCGCTCGTCGGGGCGGCCATGTTCGGGACGATCAGCTTCGTGCCGCTCTTCGTCCAGGGTGTGATCGGCACCTCGGCGACGTCGTCGGGCGTCGTACTGACGCCGCTGATCCTGGGCGCGGTGACGACGAGCTTCATCTCCGGCCAGATCGTCTCCCGCACGGGCCGCTACCGGCCGAACACGCTGATCGGTCCGATCATCCTCGGAGCAGGGATGCTCCTGCTCTGGCGCATGGACGTCCACACGACGAACGGCGAAGCCGCGCGCGCCATGGTCATCGCCGGGATCGGGCTCGGGATGATGATGCAGATCTTCGTCCTCTCGGTCCAGAACTCCGTGCCTCGAGCGGCGATGGGGACGGCGACGGCGCTCACGCAGTTCTCTCGCTCGATCGGCGCGACCCTCGGCGTGACGCTGCTGGGCGTGATCGTCAACCAGAACCTGCCGAGCGGCCTCCAAACCAGCAGGGTCGCGATCCACCGCCTGCCCCCGGCCGGGCGGGCCGCGCTTGCGAATGCCCTGCACCCGGCGTTCCTCGCGGCGGTGTTCCTCTGCGCAGCCGTGTTCGTGATCTCGCTGCTCTGGGTCCGCGAGGCGCCGCTGCGGACCGAGCTGGAAGGCATCGCCGTCGGCGACGAGGTCTCTCCGCAGCCGGGAACTCGCGCGGCAGCGCGTTAGAGTATGTCCATGAGCTCGACCGACTTCATGCCGCTGGATGGCTGGGATCACGTCGAGCTCTGGGTCGGGAACGCGAAGCAGGCGGCTTACTTCTACGAGCAGGCTTTCGGCTTCACCCGCACGGCCTACGCCGGGCCGGAGACAGGCGTTCGCGACCGTGCCTCCTATGTCGTCGAGCAGGGCGACATCCGCCTCGTCCTGACGAGCGGCCTACGCGCCGACAACGAGGTGACGCAGTTCGCCTGCCGTCACGGGGACGCCGCGCGTACCATCGCGCTGCAGGTGCCGAGCGCCGACGACGCGTATCGCACGGCCGTTCAGCGCGGCGCCCGCGGCATCGCGGAGCCGCACTGGGTGGACGACGAGTTCGGGCGCGTCGAGCTCGCGTCGATCGGGACCTACGGGGACGTCGTGCACACCTTCGTCGACCGGAAGGACTACGCGGGCACGTTCCTGCCCGGCTATCGGTCGACGGCGGAGAACGGCCATGTCGGCCCCGGCGTCGGGCTGAAGGCGCTCGATCACGTGGTCGGCAACGTCGAGCTCGGCCGCATGAACACGTGGGTCGACTTCTACGAGCGCGTCTTCGGCATGACCAACATCGTTCACTTCGGCGACGACCAGATCCAGACGGAGTACTCGGCCTTGATGTCGAAGGTGATGGCGGACGGAAGCGGCAAGATCAAGTTCCCGATCAACGAGCCGGCCGAGGGGAAGCGTAAGAGCCAGATCGAGGAGTACCTGGAGTTCAACCACGGGCCGGGCGTCCAGCACATCGCGATGCAGAGCGAGGACATCGTCGGCACCGTCACCAAGCTGAAGGAGCGCGGCGTCCTCTTCCTCGACACGCCCGATGCCTACTACGAGGAGGTCGAAGGCCGCGTCGGCGAGATCTCCGAGGATTACAGCGACCTGAAGCGCCTGAAGATCCTCGCCGACCGCGACGAGGACGGCTATCTCCTGCAGATCTTTACGAAGACGGCTCAGGACCGGCCGACGGTCTTTTTCGAAGTGATCGAGCGGCACGGCGCGACGACCTTCGGCGAGGGCAACTTCAAGGCCCTCTTCGAATCAATCGAGCGCGAGCAGGCTCTGCGCGGAAACCTCTGAACCTCTCGCTCGACCACGTCCAGGTCGTCGTCCCCTCCGGCGGTGTCGAGGAGGCCGTGCGCTTCTATGCCGAAGTCGTAGGGCTCGAGCGGATCGAGCGGCCGGAAAGCATGGGCGGGGTCGGGGTCTGGTTCCGCGCCGGCTCGCAGGAGCTCCATGTCTCCGAGTACGAGCAGTTCGTGCCAGCCGCGAAGGCGCACCCGGCGTTCGAGCTCGGTGCCGCAGAGCTCGACGCACTCGCGCGGCGGCTCGGGGCCGCGGGCGCCGAGGTTCGCTGGGACGAGCGCCTACCCGGTGCCCGGCGGTTCTACTCGTTCGACCCGGCCGGCAATCGCCTCGAGTTTCTCTCCCGGCAGTAGGTTGGGCGCGTGAACGGGTTGCTCGATCTGTTCTCGGCGCCCGCCCGACAGGCGGCGGTCGAAAGCGAGACGGCCCACCGCCCCTGGCCGCCGTCCGAAGAGCCGTGGGCAATGGCGCAGACCTGGGACGACCTGCTGTTCGCGCACTACCGGGTCGCGGCCGAGGAACTGGCTCGGCTCGTACCGCAGGGGCTCGAGATCGAGCAGTACGACGGCAGCGCGTGGCTCGGGGTGACGCCGTTCGTGATCACGGGCTTCCGCCTGCGCGGGACGCTGCCGCTGCCTCGCCTGTCGACCTTTCCCGAGCTCAACGTCCGCACCTACGTCTCCGTCGACGACAAGCCCGGGATCTGGTTCTTCAGCCTCGATACCTCGAGCTTGCTCGCGGTCGAGGGCGCCCGACGCGTTTACAAGCTGCCGTACTTCCAGGCTCGGCTGTCGATCGAGCGGCGCGCGGGCCGGGTCGTTTGCGCCTGCGAGCGGAACGACAACTCCGAGCGCCGGTTCGAGGGCCGGTACCAAGCGGCGGGCGAGGTCTTCAACCCAGAGCCCGACTCGCTGGAATGGTTTCTCACCGAGCGCTACTGTCTGTACGCGATCGACCAGGGACGGCTGCACCGGGCCGAGATCCAGCACCCGCCGTGGCCGCTCCAGTCGGCAGAGGCGCGCCTGGAGACGAACACGATGCCGCCTCCGGGGATCGAGCTTGGCGGGCCGCCGCTCTGCCACTTCTCGCGGCGCCAGGACGTCCTGATCTGGCCGCTCCGCCCGGTGTAAGACACCGGCCGGCTCGTCTTTCGTGATGCTTCACGTGTGAGTCCGCAGCGCCGCACCGCGCTCGTCTCCGTGCTTGCAGCCTGCGCGCTGATCGCGCTCAAGGTCGCCGCGGGCATCCCTTCGCACAGCCTCGGTCTACTCTCGGAGGCGGCGCACTCCGGCATCGACCTCGTCGCGGCGCTCCTCACGTTCTTCGCGGTCGGCGTCGCGGGGCGGCCCGCCGATCCCAGCCACGCCTATGGTCACGGGAAGGCGGAGCATCTGGCGGCGCTGGCCGAGGCCGCGATCCTTGTCGTCGCCGCCGTCTTCATCAGCTGGCGGGCCGTTTCGCACCTGACCGGGCTGTCGCCGACTTCGGTGCACGCGGAGTGGTATGCGCTGCTTGCTCTCGCGGTCGTGATCAGCGTCGACTTCAGCCGGATGCTGGTGTCGCTGCGCGTCGGCCGGCGCTATGGCTCGGCCGCGCTGCAGGCAAACGCTGTTCACTTCGCAAGCGACCTCGCCGGTTCGGTTGCGGTGCTCGGCGGGCTGCTCGGCGTTCGCGCCGGGTGGAAGGAAGCCGACTCCGCCGCCGCGCTCTTTGTCGCCGTGCTCGTGCTCGCCGCGGCTGCGCGGCTGATGCGCCGAAACGTCGACGTGCTGATGGACCGGGTTCCGTCCGAGGCGCACGCGATCGCCTCACGGGCGATCGGCGCGCTCGAGCCCCCGGTGCAGCTTCGCCGCCTGCGGATGCGCCAAGCCGGCGGCAGGCAGTTCGCGGACGTCGTCATCGGCGTCCCGCCCGGCGCCGCGGTCGGCCAGGGCCACGCGGCCGCGGATGCGGTCGAGGCGGCGGTGCACGACGCGCTGCCCGAGAGCGACGTGGTCGTCCACGTCGAGCCCCAGGAAGACGAGACGGCCCTACGCGAGCGCACGCTTGCCGCGGCGCAGCGCGTGCCGCAGGTGCGGGAGATCCACAATCTCTCGGTGCTCCGAACCGATGCCGGCGCCGAGGTCTCGCTGCACCTGAAGCTGCCCGCAGACCTCTCGCTCGAGGACGCGCACGCAGTCGCGAGCGAGGTCGAGCAGGCGATCGCCGAATCCGTGCCGGAGGTCTCGTCCGTGCAGACGCACCTCGAGCCACTCGCCGAGCCCGCGCGAGGGACGACGGTCGAGCGAGATACCGGCTTCGTCGAGGCGATCGTCCGCGCCGCGACCGGCGCCGTGCCGCGCGAGCTTCGCTTCCTCGAGACCGACGACGGCCTAGTGGCTTTCGTGACCCTCGGGCTCGATCCGGCGACGACCCTCGCAGATGCCCACCGCCGCGCCAGCGAGGTCGAGGAGTTGATCCGCCGTGAGCGGCCGGAGATCGCCGAGGTGATCGTGCACACAGAACCGTGAAGCTCTGTCTCTTCACACCGCTGGAGCGCCCGGTGCGCGGCTGGGTCGGCGCAATCGAGGGCGACCGCGTCGTCCATCTCGCCGCGCAGACGCTGGCCTCGTTCTTCACGGGTGGCGGCTCGGCTCGCGAGCACGACGAGTACGCGCTCGAGGACGTGCGGCTGCTGGCGCCGGTGCCGCGTCCGCCTTCGGTGCGGGACGCCTACGCCTTCGAGGAGCACATTCGCAACGCCGCGCGCGTCACGGGCCGCCCCGGCGTCCCCGACGAGTGGTACGAGCTGCCCGTCTTCTACTTCTCGAACCCGGCCGCGATCTACGGGCCCGACGACGAGATCCTCTACCCGGCCGGCTCCGAGGAGCTCGACTACGAGCTCGAGGTGGCGGCCGTGATCGGGGCGGCCGGCGCCGTTGGAGGCTTCACAGTCATGAACGACTGGTCTGCGCGCGATCTACAGCGGAAGGAGATGAAAGTCGGCCTCGGCCCCGCAAAGGGGAAGGATTTCGCGACCTCGCTCGGGCCGATCGTCGTCACCCCGGACGAGCTCGGCGACCTGCGCCTGGAGATGGTCGCACGCGTCAACGGCGAGGAGCGCTCGCGCGGCAACCTCGGCGACATGTATCACTCGTGGGAGGCGATCCTCGAGCGCGCCGCCGCGAACACGAAGCTCGTCCCCGGCGACGTGATCGGCTCCGGCACGGTCGGCAGCGGCTGCATCCTCGAGCACGGCGACGGCCGCTGGCTGCAGCCCGGCGACGTGGTCGAGCTCGAGGTCGAGGGAATCGGCGTGCTGCGAAACCGCGTCGGGCCGAAGCGCAGCTGAGGGCCGAATATTAGTAACAGTCTGTTACTTGCCGTCAGGAGCACGCGACCGGATGGATAGCCGTCCCGCACTCCGATCTCGTCCGCGAGGGCCGTGTCGAACTTCGTAACAGTCTGTTACTTGCCGTTCCGGCGGCGGGCTTTCGGTAAACGATAGGCCGGTGCAGGAGATCGCGGTCATCGGCGCAGGTGTGATGGGGCTCGCGACCGCACGTGCGCTTCGCCGACGCGGGCACGACGTCGTCGTCTACGAGCAGTTCGAGCTTGGACACACGCGCGGTTCCAGCCACGGGCGCTCGCGGATCTTCCGCCTCGCCTACGCGGAGGAGGAATACGTCCGCCTCGCGCAGGAAGCGCTCGGACTCTGGCGCCAGCTCGAGACCGAGACGGGCGAGACGCTGCTCGAGCTGAACGGCCTGCTCGAGATTGTCCGCTCGCTCGACCAGAGCACGGCGGCGACGCTCGAGGCCTGCGGGGTCGAGTGGCACCGACTCGACCGCGAGGAGGCCGAGCGCCGGTACCCGATCCGCGTTGCGGAAGGCTCGTTCGCCGTGCTGCAGCCGGAAGCGGGGATCGTGCGCGCGGACAAGGCGCTCGCGACGCTCGCCCGCGGACTCGACGTTCGCTACGAGACGCGCGTCCACCCCGACGAGCTCGCTGCCGATGTCGTCGTCGTCACGGCCGGCTCATGGGTGAACGAGCTCCTCGACGACCCGCTGCCCGTCAAGGTCACGCGCGAGACGGTCTGCTACTTCCGACCCGAGAACGGGCGGCCGATCCCGTCGCTGGTCTCGTTCAAGCCGGACACCCATACCCACGACATGTACTCCCTTGCCGACCCTGTCCACGGCCTCAAGGTCGGCGCACACCATGCCGGCCCCCAGGCCGATCCGAACGAGACGGGCGAACCCGAGCCTCGCCTGGTCGAGCAGATCGCGAGCTGGACGCGGGAGGCCTACCGGCTCGCCGAGCCCGATCCCGTGGCCGCGGAGACCTGCCTCTACACGACGACCCCGGACGAGACGTTCGTCCTCGAGCGCCGGGGCCGCGTCGTCGTCGGCTCGCCGTGCTCGGGCCACGGCTTCAAGTTCGCACCCGCGATCGGCGAGCGCCTCGCCGAGCTCGCAACGGGCTAGAGTTTCCCGCGATGCCTTTCTACCAGCGCCTCGGCGGCGTCCCCCGCAAGCGGCACATCCAGTTCCGCGACAACGGGTCGCTCCTGACCGAGGAGGTGATGGGGCTCGAGGGCTTCGTCGGGAACGAGTCGATCCTCTACCACCTCCAGTCGCCGTGCCGCGTGATGAAGCTCGGCGACTTCGACGAGATCGAGCGCGAGGAATGGGTGCCCGAGGCCCACGCGCACCGGCTGTTCAACACCTACGACGTCGATGCCGGCGGCGACGAGATCAGCGGCCGCCGACTGCTGATGTGGAACGACGACGTCGAGATCTCGCTCTGTCGCCCCGACTCACAAATGGACTACTTCTTCCGCAACGGCGAGGGCGACGAGGTGATCTTCGTCCACGAGGGCTCCGGCACGCTGGAGACGAACTTCGGCGAGGTGCCCTACAAGGAAGGCGACTACGTCGTCATCCCGCGCGGCACGACCTACCGCTTCCGCGCCGAGGGCGAGCAGCGCTACCTCGTCTTCGAGACGCCGGGCCTGATCGAGATCCCGCGCCGCTACCGCAACCAGGACGGGCAACTGCTCGAGGGTGCGCCCTACTACCACCGCGACATCCACCCGCCGACCGAGCTGCACACGCACCGTGAGAAGGGCGAGTTCCCGGTCAAAGTGCGCGTCCGCGGCGGGTACCAGACGTACGTGCTCGACTACCATCCCTTCGACGTCGTCGGCTGGGACGGCTACCTCTATCCCTGGACGTTCTCGGTCCACGACTTCGAGCCGATCACCGGCCGCATCCACCAGCCGCCGCCCTCGCACCAGACCTTCCAGGGCCGGAACTTCGTGATCTGTTCGTTCTGTCCCCGCAAGCTCGACTTCGACGAACTGGCGGTGCCGATTCCGTACCACCATTCGAACCTGCAGTCCGAGGAGATGATCTATTACGTGTCGGGCAACTTCGGCTCGCGCAAGGGCGTCAATGTGGGCTCGATCACGCTGCATCCTTCGGGCCTGCCGCACGGGCCGCAGCCAGGCCTGGCGGAGAAGTCGATCGGCGTGCGCGAGACGCACGAGCTCGCTGTCATGTGCGACACCTTTCACCCGCTCCGCCTAACGAAGTTCGCGAAGGACCTAGACGACGGCAAGTACGCCTACTCCTGGTACGAGAACGCGGAGGAAGGCGCCGCTGCCTCGGTTGACGGCGACGCCACCGGCGCCGGCCTAACGTCCCACTTCTAGCCCGGCTGGATGTTCCGGCTGACCCGGAAGCGGTTGCCGGCATCTCTCCTTCGTATGGTGCCGCCGAATCTAGTACGGCTTTTCGCGGCTGACAAGATGCGCCGGTGTTCAGCCGCTCGGCGCGCATCTACGACGCGATCTACGCGTCGGTCCGGGACTATCCACTTGAGGCCGCTGAGCTCGACCGCCTGATCCAGGAACGGCGGCCCGGCGCTCGGACGCTGCTCGACGTCGCCTGCGGGACCGGCGCGCACCTCGAGCACCTGACGGGATACGAGGTCGAAGGGCTCGACCTCGAGCCGGAGATGCTCGCGGTCGCGCGCCAGCGGCTGCCCGCCGTCTCCTTCCACGAAGGCGACATGGCCTCATTCGACCTCGGCAAGCGCTTCGACGCGGTCGTCTGCTTGTTCAGCAGCATCGGTTACGTGAAGACGGAGGAGCGGCTGCGCTCGGCGATCGCCTCGATGGCGCGACACCTCGAGCCGGGCGGAGTCCTCGTCCTCGAGCCGTGGCTGGCGCCGGACGAATGGAAAGACCGCCACGTCGGCGCGGTCTTCGTCGACGAGCCGGAGCTGAAGATCGCGCGGATGAACGTCCCGGAGCGCGAGGGCGACGTCTCGATCGTCGAGTTCCAGTATCTCGTCGGCACGCCAGACGGGATCGACCGCTTCAGCGAGCGGCACGAGCTCGGTTTGTTCACGGTCGAGCAGTACCTCGGGGCGTTCCGCGCGGCCGGGCTCGACGCGGACCACGACCCGCAGGGTCCAATGGGTCGCGGCCTGTACGTGGCGGCCGACAAAGCGGGCTTCTAAAGGTCACGAGAGCGGCTTACCATTCATGTGCTGTCTTTGAGAAGCGTCCGGCCGGCCGGGAGTATGGGTGCTGTGAGTTCTGCCGCAATTGACACCGAAGCGCTCGCGCGCCTGACGGCGGGACGGCATGGCGACGATTAGAAAGAGCGTCGAATCGCTCGCGACCCCGGGGATCCTCCGCCGCCGCACCGGCGCCGAGGCGGAGAAGCTGGAGCGACCGCTCGAGCCGGGTGTGGCAAGCGTGCAGGCGATCGGTTACGGGAGGTTCGCGCTGGCGACCGTGGGGGCGTGCCTGGCGCTGCTCGTGGCCACACTGCTGATGAACGTGCTCGTCGATCCGTTCGCGATCGCCGGCACGGGATTGCTGCCGACGGCGGTCGAGGCGGATCGGACGGTCAAGCTCGATCTGATCCGGAAGCTCGAGCGCAGCCCGGACATCGTGATCCTCGGCAGCTCGCGCGCGCGCCAGGGGGAGCCGTCGTTCCTGACGCAGCTCACCGGCGAGACCGCCTTCAACGCGGCCGTCACGGGCGGGACCGCGGCAGATGCATGGGTGACGGCGCGGTACGTCAACGACCGCTTCCCGCGCAAGCCGCACCACTACATCTGGTTCGTCGATGCGGGCATCGCGACGAAGGGGATCAACCCGCAACTCGCGGAGGATCCTCGCGGGAAGCGGTACCTCGCGGGCAAGGGAGTCAGCTTCACGCTGGCGGACGTCGGCACCTACATCGGCCCGCAGGCGAGCCTCGCCTCGTGGCGCGTGCTGAAGAAGTGCCTCCTCCACAGCTGCAAGGCGCGGCTGCGCTACCTCCCCGACGGCGCGATCGCCCGGCCGACCCTGAGGTACCTCCCGGAGCACGCGGCCTCGCTCCAGAACTCGATCTCGCGCCTTGTCGATGCCGTGCGAGCCCACCCGCCGCGAAAACCGAACACGAATCCGGCGCGCTATCGGTTCTTCGAGCGGACGCTCGCCTTCATGAATGCGCACGGGATCCGCCCGGTGATCGTCCTCAACCCGATCCATCCGAAGGTCCTCGCCGTGCTGCGGAAGCACGGCTTCGCGCAACGCCGGGCCTCGCTCGCCTACCTGCACGCCCTGCATCGCCGCTACGACTTCGTGGTCGTCGACGGCGAGGACATCAGCCGCTGGGGCGGCTCGCCGCAGCAGTTCACGAACGCGACGCACATCAACCGCCGGAACATGCGGCGCCTGCTCCGCTACGTCGTCGCCCACTCGGACGGGGCGCTCCGCTAGTACATGCTGTTCAACAGCTACCTGTTCCTCTTCGGCTTCCTGCCGCCCGTCCTCGTCGGTTGCTGGGCGCTCCGGCAGAAGAACCTGCGCCTCGCGTTCCTGACGCTCTCCTCGTGGTTCTTCTACGCCTGGTGGGACTGGCGCTTCCTGCCGCTGATGCTCTCGACGACGATGGTCGACTACGTCGCCGCGCTCGCGCTCCAGCACACGGACGACGAGCGACGCCGCCGGCTGCTCCTGATCGGCTCCTTGAGCATCAACCTGAGCCTGCTCGGCTACTTCAAGTACGCCGGCTTCTTCGTCGGCTCGCTGAACGGGATCGGCCGCGCGCTCGGCGCGCCGGTCGACCTGCCCGACCTCCACATCCTGCTGCCGATCGGGATCTCGTTCTACACCTTCAACTCGATGTCGTACACGATCGACGTCTTCCGCCGGCGCGTGACACCGACGAAGCACCTTCTCGAGTACACGACCTTCGTCGCGCTCTTCCCGCACCTGATCGCCGGGCCGATCGTGCGCTTCACCGACCTCGCCGAGCAGCTGCGCCGGCCGCGGCCGTCCCTGACCTCGAAGGCGGCTTCCGTCGGCCTGTTCTTTCTCGCCTGCGGGTTGACGAAGAAGCTGCTGATCGCCGACCAGCTCAATCCCTACGTCGACCGGCTATTCGCGCACTCGGGCGACCTAGGCTTCCTGACCTCCTGGGCGGCGGCGTTCGGCTATTCGCTGCAGCTCTACTTCGACTTTTCGGGCTACTCGGACATGGCGGTCGGCCTCGCCTGGCTGATCGGCTTCCGCTTCCCCCAGAACTTCAACTCGCCTTTCAAGGCGCAGAACATCTCGGACTTCTGGCGCCGTTGGCACATGAGCCTCTCCGCCTGGTTCCGCGACTACCTGTTCATCCCGCTCGGCGGCTCGCGTCGCGGCCCGGCGCGGACGACCATCAACCTCGTCCTGACGATGTTTCTCGCCGGGCTGTGGCACGGCGCCGCCTGGACGTTCGTCGTCTGGGGGCTCTTCCACGGGGTGCTGCTCGGCACGCACGGGCTGCTGCGGAAGCTCGGCTTGACGCCGAGCAGCGTTTTCTTCAACCGGGCGGTCACGTTCCTCTTCGTCGTCGCGGCGTTCGTGATCTTCCGGGCCCCGGACCTCGGGACGGCCGGCACGATCCTCTCGTCGATGCTCGGCTTCGGCGGCCTCGACCACGCCGGTGCGCTACACACCTTCCTCCCCGCCCGCTTCCTGATCCTGCTCGGCGCGCTGCTCGTCTTCGTGCACGCCGCGCCGAACACCTGGCAGATCCGCGCGCGGCCACGGATCGTCTACGGGCTCGCCACCGGCACCGCCGCCGCGATCGCGATCATGACGATCGCGAGCCCGCACCCCTTCATCTACTTCCAGTTCTGAGCATGCGCGTCTTCGTTCTCGCCACGATCTGCGTCGCGCTCGGGGCTGCCTCTGCGGGAGCCGGCTCCCTGAGCGGGACGCGGCTCGCGGGCTGTCCCGATGCCGGCGACCGGACGACGAAGCTGACGCTACTCGCGCGCCTGCCGCAGAACCCGGGGCTTCTGATCCTCGGCAGCTCGCGCGCCCGCTTGGCCGACCCCGCGTTCCTGCAGACGCTCACCGGCCGCGTCGGCTTCAACGCCGCGGTCACCGGCGGGACCGCCGCGGACGCCTGGGTGATGACGCGATTCGCAGCCGACCGCTGGCCGAGGACGAGCGGGCGCCGCTACCTCATGTTCGTGGACGCGGGCGTCGCGACGAGCGGCGTGCCGGCCCCCCTAGCCGCCGACCCGCGCGCCCGCAGGTATCTGGGCGGCGAGGGCGGTCGTCCATCTCTGGCCTGCAGGGTCAGTTCGCGGTATCGCGCCGACGGCTCGATCGCCCATTACCGCCCGAAGTTGCGGGCAGAGCGGGCCAGAATCGTCGCGAGCAGCGTGGCGGCATTGATCGCAGGCATTCGCGCCCATCCCCCGCAACCGGGGACTGTCGACCCGGCACGGTTCGCATACTTCGAGCGGACGATCGCCTTCATGAACCGGCACGGCGCCCGCCCGGTGATCGTCCTCAATCCGATCCACCCGCAGGTGCTGGCGGAGCTGGAGAAATACGGCTTCCCGAAACGCAAGGAGGCGCACGAGTACTTCGACCGCCTCAAACAGCGACTCGACTTCGTCGTCGTCGACTGCGAGGACATCCGGGTCTGGGGCGGGTCGGCCGACGAGTTCTCCAACGCGACCCACGTCGATCCTGTGAACATGCGTCGCATGCTCAGGTACGTGGTCTCCCATTCGGCCGGGGCGCTGGGCTGAGCGACGCTTCCGGCACGACCGTCCTCCTCGACTGGGACGGGACCGCGACCGTCGAAGACACGCTGATTCTCGCTCTTCGCGAGTTTGGCGTCTGGCAGGTCTACCTGGACGCCGCGGCGGCGCTCGACCGGGGCGAGATCACGCTGCACGAGGAGATTCGCCGCGACGCGGCGTCGATCAAGACGCCGATCGGCGAGGTGGTCGGCTGGCTGGTCGACCATGTCCAGCTGCGGCCGGGTTTCCACGAGCTCGCGGACGCGCACCGGCCCACGATCGTCTCCAGCAACTTCCGGCAGCTGATCGGGCCGATCCTCGAGCGCGAAGGGCTCGAGCTCGACGTGCGCGCCAACGAGATTGCGTGGCATCCGGACGGCTGGCGGGCGAGATTTCGCAACGGCGAGGCCTGCGGAACCTGCGGCGAGCCCTGTAAGCGCGCCGACCTGCCGACGAACGGGAACGTCGTCTACGTCGGCGACGGCTACTCCGACCGCTGCGTGGCTCAGGCCGCCGACCGGGTGTTCGCCCGCGACGGGCTCGCGCGCTACCTGGACGAGCACGGTGTTTCCTACGAGCGTTTTGACACCCTGTACGACGTCGTCCGCTCGCTCGCTTGACTCTGCTTCGCCTGCCCGAGCCGTACGACTTCGAGCTCTCCACCGAACGGTTTCGAGCCTTCGGCCCCGACCTCGTGAACCTCTGGCACGAGGGCGGTGTCCACCGAGTGGTCGGCAGTCGCGAGCTGCGGATCGAAGCCGCGCCCGGCGGAGTCGACGTCGAGCCGCTGGACGAGGAGACCGAGCCGGTCGCGCGAGCGGTCATCGGCGCCGACTTCGAGCTCGACCCCTTCTACGAGTGGGCGGACACCGATGAGGCCCTGCACGAGCTCGTCCCCAGGCTGGCCGGCTTCCGCCCGCCGCTCGCGCCCGACCCGTACGAGACGATCGTCAGCGCGATCACCGCGCAGCAGGTCTCGCTGTTCGCGGCCTTCGCGATCCGGAACCGAATGGTCGAGCGCTTCGGCGAGCGGGGCGTCCATGCCTACGCGTTTCCGAGCCGCGAGCGCATGGCGGCGGCTCGCGAGGAGCAGCTGACCGAGCTCGGGTTCTCGCGCCGCAAGGCGGAGTACGTGCTCGGCGTCGCGCGCGCCGAGCTCGAGCTCGAGGCGCTGCGTAACCTTCCGGACGAGGAGGTGAAGGCGACGCTGACGTCACTGCGAGGGCTCGGCGAGTGGACCGCAGACTGGTTCCTCGCCCGCCATCTCGCGCGCCCGCGCGCGTGGCCGGCCGGCGATCTCGGCCTCGTCAAGGCGGTCTCGGCCTTCTACTTCGGCGGCGGCAAGCTGTCGATTGGAGAGGTGCGCGCTTTCGGCGAGCGGTTCGACCCGTTCCAGAACCTGACCGCTCACTACCTGCTGACCGGCTACCGGACCGCGCCGCGGGCATGAAGATCCGGGAGGCGACGGCGCAGGATCGCGACCGCCTGCGGGAGCTCTACACCGAGTTCGTGAACGAGATTCCGCCGCTGCCGGGGATCCCGATCGACATCGATCACGAGCTTGGCGAGCTCGACGACTACCTCGGCAGCGAGAACATCGCGCTCGTGGCCGACGACGATGGCGGCCGGGTCGTCGGGTTTGCGCTGGCGAAGCTGGACCATCCGGGCATCGGCAAGCTCAGTGATCTTTACGTCGCGCCCGAGGCCCGCCGCCAAGGCGCGGCGCGCGAGCTGATCCGTGCGGCGGCGATGCGTCTGCGCGACGCAGGGGGCGCGAAGGTCTTGACGCTCGGTGTGCAGGTGACGAACGAGGACGCTCGCAGTGCCTACGAGCGACTCGGCTTCCGGACCGAGGCGCTGCGCCTGTACGCGCCGATCGAACAGCTCCTGCAGCGGTCGGAGCGGGCGCCGCGGGGTCCGAGCTTCGGTTCCGCCCACGTGCAAAGCGATGATGAGAGCGCCGTCGAGCAGGCGGTGCGGAAGTACGTGCCGCGGTTCGGGCGGTCGGGCGGCAGCATCGTCACGGGCCCGCGCAACGGCTGGACTGCGGTGTACGACGAGCTCTGCGATCGCGAGCCGGGCGCGTTGCGCAGGCTCGGCAGCGAGCTCTCGAATGCGACCGGCGCCGTGACGGTCACAATCGGGCTCGAGGAGGGAGCGGTCGTCCGCTACATCGTCTTCGAGCGAGGCTCGGTCGTCGACGAGTACCTCTCCGTACCCGAGTACTACAAGCCGCTGCCTCCCGGCGACGCGATCGCGCTCGGCGCGAACCCGACGGTGGTCGCGCGGTTGACCGGGGCCGATCCAGGGGAGTTCCGCCGCGTGGCGCGAACCGCGGGCAACCCGGAGGAGCTCGGCTCCCCCCAGGAGCTGCTGGAGCAGGTCGCGGGCCTGATGGGCCTGAGCGGCGCCGGTCACGGCCACGAGGGCGCCGCCTCGGAGCCGGGCGCTCGCGAGATCGCGCATCGCTAGTGGGCGCGTCCACTAGGCTCGGGCGCATGATCCTCTACGACGCAGCCCGCTGCCCGTACTGCGCCAGGGTGCGCATCGTGCTTGCCGAGAAGGGCCTCGGCTATGAGACGGTCGAGATCGACCTGTCCGATCGTCCCGCCTGGCTGTACGCGAAGAACCCGAGCGGCAGGGTGCCGGTGCTCGAGGAGGACGGCGGCTTCGTCCTTCCGGAGTCGCCCGTGATCATGGAGTACCTCGACGAGCGGTTCCCGGAGCCGCCGCTCTGGCCGGCCGACCCGGCCGAGCGCGCGTTCGGCCGGCTCTGGCTCGACCGGTTCGCGGTCCGTCTCGGTGACGACTACTACGCGCTCCGCCGCGACGAGCCGTCGCAGCTCGACGAGCGGCTCCGCGACCTCGACGCGGCTCTGGAGGCGCACCCGTTCCTGGGCGGCCGTGAATACGGGCTCGCCGACATCGCCTACGTCCCGTGGATCCTGCGCGCACGCGCGAACCTCGCGGTCGACCTGGAGCCGTACCAGGCGCTCTCGGCCTGGCTCGAGCGGCTGAGCGAGCGTCCCGCTATCGCAGCCGAGCTCGAAGTCCTCGCGATCCGGTGAGCGAGCTGCCGCCCGTGGTCGACGCGGCCTGGCTTCGGGAGCGCCTCGGCGAAGCCGATCTCTTCCTCGGCGACGTCCGCGGCCCGAACGCGCACGCGCGCGGGCACATCCCGGGGTCACGGCCGCTCGTGCTCGGCTCGCCGCCGCCGATGAGCGATTCCGAGGTGATCGAAGCGCTCGCCAGAGAGGTGGGCCTGCGACTGCGCCGGCACGGCGTCACCGGCGAGGAAAGGCTCGTCGTTTATGACCGCGGCGACGGCGTCGGCGCGATGCCGTCGGCCCAGCTCGCCGAGCTCGCGGGCCATCCGCGCGTGGCCGTGCTGCTCGGCGGCATCGCCGCCTGGCCGGACGAGCTCGCAACGGGCCAGGTCGAGCTCGAGCCGGTCAAGGCTCAGCTCGAGCCCCGGCTCGACGCGCTGCCGACCCGAGCGGAGCTCGAAGGCAGGCTCGGCGAGGAGGACCTGATGCTGCTCGACGTCCGCACCGAGGAGGAGTTCCACGGCCAGGGCGGCTATCCGTGTGATCCCCGCCAAGGCCACATCCCCGGAGCTCGGCGGATCGAGGAGGAGGCGCTGTTCGACGGCCCCGGCCTACCCAAGCCCGCGGAGGAGATCCGCGCGGCGGTCGGCGCGCCCGAGGGAGCGGCAGTGATCGCGTACTGCCACTCGGGCTCCCGCTCGGCGCGCGCGACGCTGGCTCTGCGCGCGGCGGGATACAGCGCGCGCAACTACCCCGGCTCGTGGCACGAGTGGTCGCGCCACCCGGAGCTGCCACTCGAGCGCTGACCGCAGGGACAGTCCCTTGGAGGGACTGTCCCTGAAAACGCTTCGAACTGAGCTAACGTCGCCGCCGCGCCGGCGAGACCTTGATCACCTTGCTGATCGTGTTGCTCACGATCGCCAAGGTGCAGGGCGCCAGCGGGAGTGCGCAGGCGGCTCCGGTCGGAGGCCGCTCCACGAGGAGATAGGTCACCTTCTTCGGCAGCCTCCGGTTGAAGACGTACTTGCCCTTCCGCGTCTTCGTCTTCGCGACGGCCTTGAAGCCGATCCCGTTCCTTCCCTTCACGCCCGCGAAGAGGACCAGTTGGACGCCGCTCGGCGCACTGCCGGCAACGTTGAGCCGGCCGGCGATCCGGTAATAGCCGCGGCGCGCCTTGATCCGCTTGAGCGAGATGTTGTATGGCATCGGCACGACGCCTTGGGCCTCGCGAGTACCTGCCGCGTTCGGGACGCCTGTGCCCGGCGTGTACGGCGTGAACACGGAGCGCCAGAGCCGGGTGCCTGCGCTCGGCGGGTTCGTGAAGACGCCCGAGACGGTGGTGATCGCCGCGTCGAGGAACTTCGTCCCGTTCGGCGACCGGCGCGGGTTGCCGGCGGCAAGGGTCGGATCGCGGAAGCAGACGGTCAGCTTCACCGCGCTGAATGCGGCGTCGGGGCCGGTCGTGTGGTCGACGTAGACCGGAATCGGGTTTGCCGGCTGCCCCGCCACCGCGGCGTTCAGCGTCCAAACGGCCTCGTGCGCGACCCCAGGCGTGCAGGGATTGGAGGCCGCTGGATAGTTCGCCGGATTGTCCGCCTTCACGGGCCCTTTCAGCGTAAAGGTGTTCGTGCTGAGATCGAGGATCTTCACGTCCGCGGTGACCTGTCCGATCGTCGTCCCAGGCGCCTGGGTCAGCGTCGCCGTGTAACCCGGCGGGGCGTACATGACGATCTGCGCGGTGGGGTCGTCGGCTGTCTGCTGGCCGACCACGATCGTTACCGGCTTGCTGCCGCCGGGCACGTATGTCTGCTGGAAAATTGCCATCGCAGGCTGGTACGAAGCGGCCGCCATCGCCGTGAAGGCGAGCGCGAGCGCAGCGGCGCAGCCGCAAACTGTCAACTGAACGGATCTCCTCATGGCCCCTTCCTTCTGATTTCGCCAGCGTGTTCTGGTCAGACGCGGATTTCGCGGGACAGTTGTAGCGCGAAAAAGGGTGCGCGTGTATCCCGCCCTTCTACAATCGCGCGATGGACGGGCGGGCGATCGGCGTCTTCGACTCGGGCACGGGCGGACTCACGGTCCTGCATGAGTGCCTGGTGACGATGCCGCACGAGGACTTCGTCTACCTCGGCGACCACGCGCGCCTGCCCTACGGGCCGCGGCCGCTCGACGAGGTTCGCGGATTTGCCCTCGAGATCGGCCGCTACCTCGAGCGACAGGACGTCAAGCTCGTGCTCGTCGCCTGCAACACGGCCACCTCGGCCGCCTTACCGCAGCTGCAGGAGGAGCTCTCGCTGCCGGTTGTCGGCGTCATCCAGCCCGAGGCGCACGCAGCCGTCCAGGCGAGCCGCAACCGCAAGATCGGCCTGCTCGCGACCGAGGCGACGGTCGAGGCGGGACGCTACGGCGAGTTCGTCGCCGCGCTCGACGCGGGCGCGGACTTCACCGCCTTGGCTTGCCCGCGGCTCGTGCCGCTGATCGAGGGCGATGATCCCTTCGGCGCCGAGCTGACGGCCGCGGTGCGGGAGTGCGCCCAGCCGCTCAAGGACGCTGGAGTGGACACGGTCATCCTCGGCTGCACGCATTACCCACTGGTCCGCGCGGTTTTCCAGCGGGTTTTCGGCCGCGGCGTCACGCTGGTCTTCTCGGCCGAGGAGACGGCGCGCGAGGTGGCGGAGACGCTCGCGCGCAAGGGGATCGAGAACGAGGAAGAGCGTGAAGGGTCGTACCGGTTCCTCACCACCGGCGACCCGGACGTCTTCCGCACGCTCGGGCAGCGGTTCCTGCAGCTGCCGATTGCCGAAGTCGAGCACGTCGAGCTCGCGAAGCTGAAGCGGGCGGCATGACTCGTTCAGACGGCCGGCGTCCCGACGAGGTGCGCCCGCTGCGCCTGGAGCCGAACTGGCTCGAGCAGCCGCACGGCTCGGTGCTCTACGCGCAGGGGAAGACGACGGTGCTCTGCACGGCCTCGATCGAGGACGGCGTGCCGCGCTGGCTGCTCGGCAAAGGGCGAGGCTGGATGACGGCCGAGTATTCGCTCCTGCCCGCCTCGACGGGCGAGCGCACGCAGCGCGAGGCCTCGCGGGGCAAACAGGGCGGCCGTACAGTCGAGATCCAGCGCCTGATCGGACGCGCGGTGCGCGCGGTCACCGACTTCGAGGCGCTCGGCGAGCGGACACTCTGGCTCGACTGCGACGTGCTGCAGGCCGACGGCGGCACGCGCTGCGCGGCGATCTGCGGCGCCTACGTCGCGGCGCGGCTCGCGCTCGACCGGTTCGGTCTTTCGAAGACCCTGCGCGAGTCGGTCGCAGCCGTCTCGGTGGGCGTAGTCGAGGGCGAGGCGCTGCTCGATCTCGACTACGCCGAGGACTCGACCGCCGAGGTGGACATGAATGTCGTGATGACCGGCGGCGGGCGGTTGGTCGAGGTGCAGGCGACCGCGGAGCAGGAGCCGTTCTCGCGCGAGCAACTGGACGAGTTGCTCGAGCTCGCGGCGCTCGGGATCGAGCGGATCGCCGCTGCTCAGGAGGAGGCTGTCGGTGCTGCCGCTCGCCTCTAGTCTCCCGACGCTCGGCTGGCCTGAGGTACTCGGGCGGGTCGCGCTCGCGGCCGCGCTGGGAGCCGTGCTCGGCCTGGAGCGAGAGCTTCGCGACCGCGAGGCCGGCCTGCGGACGCACCTGCTCGTCTCGGTCGGGTCGGCCCTGTTCACGATCGTCTCGGCATACGGCTTCCGCGAGTTCCTCACCTCGGGCGCGAGCGTGGTGCGCGCCGACCCCACGCGGATCGCTGCCCAAATCGTGACCGGGATCGGCTTCCTCGGCGCCGGAGCGATCATCCGCCAGGGCCTTGCCGTTCGCGGCCTGACGACCGCAGCGACCCTCTGGGTGGTCGCGGCGATCGGCCTCGCGTCGGGGGCGGGCGACTACTCGGCCGCGGTGATCACGACCGGGGTAGCGCTGGTCGCACTGTGGCCGCTGCGCATGTTCGCCTACCGCGTCGTCCACCGTTTCCGCGGCGAGAGCGGTTTGCTGCTCGTGCAACTGCCCGCCGGTGAGAGTCCGGCCGAGGTGATCGACGCGGTCGAGGCCGATGCCCGCGTCGAGACGATCGAGATCCGGCAAGAGGGCGACCGCCGCACGCTCGAGTTGACGCTCGAACTGGCCCGGCCGGAGCTGACGCAGAAGCTCGTTTCGAAGCTCGCCGATGTCGAGCACGTGCTCGAGGTGCGTTGGGCCGACTAAGAGTCAGGCTCGCCTCCCGGAACGAGAACAAGCTGCGCGAGCTGGAGCGCCTGCTCGGGGACTGGCAGCTCGGCCTCCTCGATGCGGAGAACTATCCGCCCGAGACAGGCGCCACCTACTACGAGAATGCGCTCAGCAAGGCGCGGCACGGGGCGAAGCTCGTCGACGAGGGCGCCTGGGTGCTCGGCGAGGACTCCGGGCTCGAGGTGGACGGCCTCGGCGGCGGCCCGGGGGTCCGTTCGGCGCGCTTCGGCGGCGGCGAGCCGGTCGAGCGCCTGCTCGCGGAGCTCCGCGACGTCGAGGACGAGGGCCGAAGGGCCCGCTACGTCTGCGAGCTGGTCGCCATCTCGCCGAGGGGGGAGCTACGCGGTACAGGGGTCCTCGAGGGCCGGATCGCCGACGAGCCGCGCGGCGACGAAGGGTTCGGCTACGACCCGATCTTCATTCCCGCCGGCGAGGAACGAACGGTCGCGGAGCTCGGCAACGAGTGGAAGGCCGAGAACTCCCACCGCGCCCGCGCCGCGCGGGATCTGCTGCGAGCCATGTCCCGCCGCGGCTGGTCCGGGGTCTGATCCCGGACCAATCAGGCGAGGCCGGCTGTTTCCGGCAGCGCCGCCTCGCGGCGGGCCGCCCGGCAGGAGTTGATCTCGGCGCCGAAGACGATCGCGTTCGCCATCACGTACAGCCAGACGAGCAGGAGCGCCGGGCCGCCGAAAGCCCGCAGCGCGATCGAGATGCTCGACAGCCGCACGTAGATTGGCAGCACCTGGAACGAGGCCTCGAGCAGCACCGCCGCGATCGCTGCGCCGGGAAGCACGTCGACGAGATGGAGGTTCGCGTTCGTGAGCAGGTAGTAGACCGCGACGAGGAAACCGAAGACAGCGGCCAGGGAGAGCAGGAGCGAGAGCGTGTAGGCGACGACCCCATTGCCCACAATTCCCGGCGCGTAGCGCTTGAGGACGTCGAAGCCGACGGAGCCGGCGAGCAGCCCCACGAAGAGCGTCACGAGCAGTGCCAGCAGCATCAACACCGCGAGCGCCTTGCCGCGCAGGAAGGGCCTGTTCGGACGCCCGTAGACGATGTTGAAAGCCGACTCGAGCACGCTGAAGAACGAGAGCGAGGTCCAGAGGAGGGCGACGCCGCCGATGATTCCGAGCGTCGCGGCGTTGTTCTGCACCGACCGCACCGCCTTGACGATCGCCGAGACCGAGGTGCCGGGAAAGACCTTCTTCAGCTCGGTCACCAGATAGCTGGACTCGTCGGCCCGTCCGGACAGTCCGAGCAAGGAGAGCGCGAGAAACGTCAGCGGCACGAACGAGAGCAACGCGAAATACGCGATCATCGCCGCGAGGTGGGGCCCGCGGTCACGGAAGAACTTGGCCAGCGGGCGATACACGACCCGGGGAGTATCGCCGGGTTTAGCGGCCGCGCCGCCCAGGTCGGCGCGGCCTTTTTGGTCGGCATCGCAAGCGACGCCTCGGCCGATGCCGAATCGAAGTCCGATCCGAAGCGTCTCCCTCAGCCGGGTTTAGCGGCCGCGCCGCGCAGGTCGGCGCGGCCTTTTTGGTCGGCATCGCAAGCGACGCCTCGGCCGATGCCGAATCGAAGTCCGATCCGAAGCGTCTCCCTCAGCCGGGTTTAGCGGCCGCGCCGCCCAGGTCGGCGCGGCCTTTTTGGTCGGCATCGCAAGCGACGCCTCCGTGTTAGCGTGAGCCCATGGACGCTGCCGCCGCCCTCGAGCGCCTGCAGGAGATCTCGTCGCAGGTCCGGGCCGCCGTCATCTTCGAGCGCGGCGGCAAGGTCGCGGGCGCCACCCTGGCGGACGACCAGCGCGCGAAGCAGGTCGCAGAGGAGGCCGAGGCGCTGCTGGCCGACGCGGAGCAGCGACGCGACCGCGCCGACGACGACGAGTTCGCGCAGCTCGAGGTCGCGCTGCAGGCCGGGAGCGTCTTCATCGTCCGAGACGGCGACCGTCTGATCGCGGCGACGACGCCGCCCGAGCCCACGGTCGGCCTTGTCTTCTACGACCTGAAGAGCTGTCTGCGCGAGCTGGCGGCCCCGGCGGCGCCCAAGAAGCGCTCCCCCGCCAAGCGCAAGCCCGCGGCCGGCCGCAAGGAGAAGACCGATGCGAAGTCGTAACCTCCTGACCGGGATGATGCTCGGGGCGGGTTCGGTCGCCGGCACGTTGCTCTTTCGCCGCCGTCTGGCCCGCCGGCGCGAGCGCGTCGACGTCTATTTCGGAGACGGGTCGATGATCTCGCTCGCGAAGCCCGACGAGGCGGAGCCGCTGCTGCGGCGCGCCCGGCAGATCCTCGAGCTTGCAGGCTGAGCTCACCCGCGAGGAGCTCGGCGCCGCGCTGCGCGAGTACGCGTACCTCGAGGGCGACTTCGTCCTCCGCTCCGGCCGTCGCTCCCGTTACTACCTCGACAAGTATCGCTTCGAGACCCGTCCCGATCTGCTCGGGCCGCTCGGAGAGCGGATCGCGCGCAACGTGGCCGAGCACGAACCCGAAGCCGTCCGGCTGGCGGGACCGGAGCTGGGGGCGGTGCCGCTGGCGGCTGCGGCCTCGCTCGCCTCGGGGCTGCCGTTCCTGATCGTCCGCAAAGAGCCGAAGGAGTACGGCACCGGCAACCGCCTCGAGGGCCTCTTCGAGCCCGGCGAATGCGTGTGCCTGGTCGAAGACGTGGTCACCTCGGGTGGTGCGGCTGTGGCCGCCGTCGCGGCGCTCCGGGAGGCCGGCCTGACCTGCCGGACGGCGGTCTGCGTGGTCGATCGCGAGGAGGGTGGAGTGGACGCGTTGGCCCGTGTCGCGGTCAGGCTGCGAGCGCTGTTTCGCGCGTCGGAGCTGATCAAGCTTGAAAAACCCCCGCAAAAACCTTGTAAAACCCCCGCAAAAACGTGATGGTTGAGCCAAATCGCCGTCCCTGTTAGGGTCCGGCGCGGTCCCAGCCCTGTCAAAGCGGCACGAGAGGAGAGCACGTGACCAAGCAGGAATTCGTCGAGCGAGTAGCGCAGAAGAGCGGCCTCGGCCGTCGCGAAGCGGGCGAGGCAGTGGATGCCGTGATCGAGTCGATCACAGATGCGCTGAGGAATCGGGAAGAGGTCGCCTTCACCGGGTTCGGCAAGTTCACGACGCAGCACCGCGCGGCGCGCCAGGGAGTCAACCCCCGGAACCCAAGCCAGAAGGTGCAGATTCCGGCCGCTTGGGTACCGAAGTTCTCGGCCGGAAGCTCGCTCAAGCAGGCCGTTCGCGGCGGAGGCGGCAACGGCTCGATGTAGCAGACCGAGGTCTTCCCTCCAGCGATTTCCAGAGGCCGCCGCAAGGCGGTCTCTGCGTCTCTAGGAGTCCGGGTCCGAGGCTAGGCTTCGAGCGAATGAAGGTCGAGACCCCGCCGGCGACGAGAACCTTCGCCGATCGCGTCGCCGAGGCGGTCGAGCGCAAGCGCTCGCAGCTCGTCGTCGGCCTCGACCCGCGCCTCGACCTGCTGCCGGTCGAGCTCCGCGGCGACGCCCACGTCGCCCGCAGCGCAGCCGCCGACGCAGTCGCGCGGTTCTGCTGCGGGATCGTCGACGCCGTCGCGCCGTACGCAGTCGCGGTCAAGCCTCAGCTCGCCTTCTTCGAGGCGCTCGGCGCCGACGGCGTTCGTGCCTTCGAGCAGACGTGCCAGTACGCGCGCTCGGCGGGCCTGCTCGTCATCGCCGACGCGAAGCGTGGCGACATCGGCTCGACCGCCCGCGCCTATGCCGCCGCCTATCTCGAAGGCGAAATCCCGGTCGCGGACGCGATGACCGTCAACCCGTACCTCGGCAGAGACTCGCTGGAACCCTTCTTCGGCGCCTGCCGCCGTCAGGGCGGCGGCGTCTTCTGCCTCGTGAAGACCTCCAACGAGGGAGGCGGGGACGTCCAGGACGTCCGGCTCAGCGACGGCGGCGTGCTCTGGCAGCACGTCGCCCGGCTGGTCGCGGAGTGGGGTGAGGATCTCGTCGGCGAGCATGGGCTTTCCAGCGTCGGCGCCGTCGTCGGCGCCACCCACACGCGCGCCGTCAGCGAGGCGCGACGCATCCTGCCGCGGTCGATCCTGCTCCTTCCCGGCGTCGGGGCCCAGGGCGCGTCCGCGGGCGACGTGGCGCGCGCCTTCACGAGCGGCCCGGCGAGTGCGCTCGTGGCTGCCTCGCGCAGCGTCACCTACGGCTTTCGCACCTCGGGCGAAGACTGGCGGACCGCCGCCTCGCGAGACGCGGCGCGGCTCAAGAGCGAGATCTGGGCCGCCTCCGGCTGGTAGTTACTCTTTAGCCGTGAAGCGTCGCCTGGTCGTCGCCGCCGCGGCCCTCGCGCTCGCGACGCCCGCTCTCGCCGCCCTCCCGCAGGTGCATGCACGCGCCTATCTGGTCGAGGACGGGCAGACGGGCCAGGTGCTTGCGCGCTACCACGAGCGGGCCCGCGTACCGATCGCCAGCCTGACGAAGCTGATGACCGTTCTCCTGACCGTCGAGCGGACCAAGCCGAGCGACGTGGTCACGGTTGCGCCGGGGGCGGCCTCCGTCGGCGAGTCCTCGATCGAGCTCCGGCCCGGCGAGCGGCTGACCGTCCGTGAGCTGCTGGAGGGCGCGCTGATCCAGAGCGCGAACGACGCCGCGGACGCGCTGGCGTATTACGTCGGTCGAGGAAGCGAGGCCCGGTTCGTGGCGATGATGAACACACGCGCGCGGCAGCTCGGACTGCGAGACACGCACTACACGCGCCCCGACGGCCTCGACGCTCCCGGTCACGTCTCGAGCGCTCGCGACGTAACGAAGCTCGCGCGGCTGCTCATGCGCCATGCACTCGTCCGCTCGATCGTGCGCCGGCAGAGCGCCACGATCGCCGGCGGCCGAGTCCTGCACACCTGGAACGACCTGCTCGCGACCTTCCCCGGCGTCTTTGGAGTCAAGACCGGCCACACCTCGGCGGCCGGGTGGAACGAGGTCGCGTCGCTGGATCGCCGCGGGGTCTTCGTCTACGGGACGATCCTCGGCTCGCCAGACCGAACGACGCGAAACGCCGACCTGAGCGCGCTGTTGCGCTGGGCGCTCTCGCGCTACCGCCGGATTCCTGTTCTCCGCGCGGGTCACGTCTACGCGAAGGTTGAGGTTGGTTACGGCCAGGCGCCGGTCGACCTCGTGCCGGCGCGGGGCCTGATCCGCCCGGTACGGATCGACCAGCCGCTCCTAGAGCGCGTGGTCGCAATGGCTGCGGTGGCTCTGCCCGTTCTCCGCGGCGAGCGGCTCGGCGAGATCCGGGTCTACCAAGGGCCTCGGCTGGTCGCGCGGCAGCCGCTCGTCGCCGGCAGAACGGTCAAGCGGCCCGGTGCGCTCGGCCGCGCCGCCTTCTACGGCGGGCGTACCCTCGACCACATGTGGGGCTGGCTGCCTTGATAGTCACCGTGACGCTGAACGCAGGGCTTGACCGGACGCTGACGGTGCCGAACTTCCAGCGCGGCCAGCGCCACCGGGCAAGTCAAGGCCTGATGCTGGCGGGCGGCAAGGGGATCAACATCGCCCGCGCGCTGAAGCTGCTCGGCGTGCCCGTGGTGGCGACCGGCCTCGTCGGGGGACGTACGGGCATCCGGATCGTCGAGGAGCTGACGAGCGAGGCGATCCTGAACGACTTCGTCCGTATCGAGGACGAGTCGCGCACCTCGACGGCCGTCGTCGATCCGACCGCGCCCACCTACACCGAGATCAATGAATGGGGGCCCGCGGTCAGGCCGGAGGAGCTCGAGATGCTGCTCGACAAGCTCGCCTACCTCGCACAGGGCGCCGACGCCGTCGTCTTCGCCGGCTCCCTCCCGCGCGGCGTCGACGAGGCGTTCTACGAGGAAGCGATTCGCCGGGTCAATCGCGAGCGAGTGAAAACCGTGCTCGACTCGGAGGGACAGCCGCTCCGGCTCGGTGTTCAGTCCGAGCCGTTCCTCGTCTCGCCGAACCAGAACGAGGCCGAGGGACTCGTCGGCCAAGAGTTCAACGAGGACGAGGACTTCATCCTCGGGCTCGAGGCGATCGCAGAGCGCGGCGCCCGCAATGTGCTGATCACCCAGGAATCCGGCTGCTTCGCGCTGCTCCGGCCGGACCGGACCGCCCACCGTTATCGGGTCACGGCGCCGAGCATCGAGCCGGTCTCGGTGGTCGGCTCGGGGGACGTGTTGCTCGCCGCCTTCCTCGCCGCGCACCTCAGGGGCGAACCGCCGGAGGGCGCGCTGCGCGGCGCCGTCGCGACCGGGACGGCGTCGACGCTCGAGGTGGGCGCCGGCCGGTTCGAGCAGCGAGAGGCCGACCGGCTCGCGAGTGCCGTCGAGGTCACCGAGCTGGAGCCGGTGGCGAGTTAGCGAGCCGGGCGCGATCGAGCTAGTCTTCGCGCCTTGCGCCGCCGCTTTCTCCTGCTCGTTGCGGCTTTCGTCCTCACGCCGACGGCCGCAGCCGCACCGTTCGCGCGCGGGATCGACGTCTCCCGCTGGAAGGGGTCGATCGCCTGGCCGCGCGTCGCCCACGGCGGCTACCGGTTCGCCTTCGCCGAGGCGACGAACGGCTTCGCGGCCGACCCGTCGTTTCCGCGCAACCACAGCGGCGCCAAAAAAGCCGGCCTCGCCTTCGGAGGATTCCATTTCGCCCGGCCCGCCGGGTCGACGCCGCGGGCGGTGATCGCGAACGCGGTCGCGCAGGCCGATCTGTTCGTCTTGGTCGCACAGCCGCAGACCGGAGAGCTGGCCCCTGTGCTCGACCTAGAGCGGACGGGCGGCCTCTCGCCCGCCTCGCTACGCGCCTGGACGGCTGCATGGCTCGACGAGGTTCAGCTGCAGGTCGGGATCCGGCCGACGATCTATGCCTCGCCGACATTCTGGCGCCGCGCGGTCGGCGATGCCAGCATCTTCGCCGCGGCCGGATCGAGTCTCTGGGTTGCGCACTGGCGCGTTGGCAGCCCTCGCGTGCCGGCGGCGAACTGGGGCGCGAGCGGCTGGACCTTCTGGCAATGGACGAACTGCAGTCGCGTGCCCGGGATCAGGGGGTGCGTGGACGGCGATCGTTACCGAGCCTCGCGGCTGGCTTCAGCGCTGATGGCCCCGCCGCCCCTGTCGATCGACATGCCGACCGTCAGCGGCGTTCCTCAGACCGGCCAGCTCTTGAGCGCGACCGCGGGCACCTGGCAGGCCGATCCGGCCCCGACAGTGGCGTATCAGTGGCAGCGGTGCACCGACACGAGTGCGGCGAAGTGCACGACGATTCCAAAGGCTGTGACGTCCACCTACACGGTCGCCGCGGCCGACGTCGGCTCGACCCTCCGCGTCGTCGTCACCGCGACGAGCCGCGCCCGCTCGGCCTCCTCGGCTTCGACCGCCGTGCCGGTCAACGCGTAATCGCGCGCTTTCGCCGTCGGGGCCCGGTGCTACCATCGCCTGCCAGTTGGCCGTTGACCTCACGCCGCAGACGATCGAGCGCCTCATCGAGCTCGACCGCAAGTTCGCGCGCGAGGGGCTGACCTTCGACGACGTCCTCTTGGTGCCGGCCGATTCGGCCGTGCTGCCGAACGAGGTTTCGACCGCGACGCGCCTGACGCGGAAGATCTCGCTCGAGATCCCCATCGTCTCCGCCGCGATGGACACCGTGACGGAGGCGCGACTCGCGATCGCGCTCGCGCGCGAGGGCGGTCTCGGCGTCCTGCACCGCAACCTCTCGATCGAGGAGCAGGTCGCAGAGGTCGACAAGGTCAAGCGCTCCGAGTCCGGAATGATCGTCGAGCCGGTGACGCTGCCGCCCGACGCCCCGGTTGCCGCCGCGCTCGAGCTGATGGCGCGGTACCACATCTCGGGCGTCCCGGTCACGGACGAGAAAGAACGGCTGGTTGGGATCCTCACCAACCGCGACCTCCGCTTCCGTGACGACGGTGTCGACCAGCCCCTCTCGGCCCTGATGACGGACCGCGATCTCGTCACCGCTCCGGTCGGAACGACCCTCGAGGAGGCGCGGGCGATCCTGCACCGCCACAAGATCGAAAAGCTGCCGGTCGTCGACGCCGACGGGCGCCTCAAAGGCCTGATCACCGTCAAGGACATCCGTAAGCAGATCGAGTTCCCCCGCGCGACGAAGGACGAGCAGGGACGGTTGCGCGTGGGTGCCGCGGTCGGCGTCGGACCGGACGCCGATGACCGGGCTGCCGCGCTCGCCGAGGCCGGGGCGGATGTCCTCGTCGTCGACACGGCCCACGGGCACTCGCGCAACGTGGTCGAGATGGTGGGGCGCCTCAAGCGGCAGTGGAACGGCGAGGTGATCGCCGGGAACATCGCCACGGCCGAGGCGACCGAGGCGCTGATCGACGCCGGCGCGGACGCGATCAAGGTCGGGATTGGACCGGGGGCCATCTGCACCACCCGTGTCGTCGCCGGCGTCGGCGTGCCTCAGGTGACGGCGATCTACGAGTGTGCTCGGGCCGCCGAGGCGCACCGCGTCCCTGTGATCGGCGACGGCGGCCTCAGTTCCTCCGGGGACGTCGCGAAGGCGATCGCCGCCGGCGCCGACACGGTGATGACGGGCGGGCTGCTCGCCGGCACGGACGAGGCTCCCGGCGACGTCATCCTGGCGGGCGGCGAACGCTTCAAGCAGTACCGCGGCATGGGTTCGCTCGGCGCGATGAAGGCGCGCGGATTCTCCAAGGACCGCTACTTCCAGGGCGACGTAGAGGACGTCGACAAGCTCGTTCCCGAGGGCATCGAGGGGCGCGTGCCGTACAAAGGTCCGGTCGCAAACGTCCTCCACCAGCTCGTCGGCGGGCTGCGCCAGGCGATGGGCTACTGCGGCGCCGCCACGATCGAGCAGATGAAGGACGCGGAGTTCGTCCGCATCACAGGCGCCGGGCTCCGCGAGAGCCATCCGCACGGGATGACGACCATCGCGGACGCTCCCAACTACCGAGGGCATTAGTGCCCCTGCCGGCAACAGCCAGGGCATTTCTGGCGGCACCCTGCGCCGCCAGGCGGTGTCCTCAGTCGCGCCAACATGCCCGCATATTGACGCTCCCTATGTCCTACCCTGGCGACCCCGGGCACTCGCCAGAAACGCGAGACTGTCACCGGCAGGGGCACTGATGGGCGAGGTCGTTGCGCTTCCTCAGCCGGAGCCGCCGGCGGAGGAGCGTCCGGTGCTCGTCGTCGACCTCGGCGGCCAGTACTCGCAGCTGATCGCGCGCCGGGTACGCGAGTGCCGCGTCTACTCCGAGCTGGTCGGTCACGGTGTGACGCCTGAGGAGGTGCGGGCACGCAACCCGCTCGCCTTGGTCTTGAGCGGCGGGCCCGCATCCGTCTATGCGGAGGTCGCCCCGCGGATCGACCCGAAGCTCTACGAGCTCGGGGTGCCGACGCTCGGCATCTGTTACGGCATGCAGCTGATGGCGCGGGACCTCGGCGGCAGCGTCGAACGGACGGGCGTGTCCGAGTTCGGCAAGACGCAGGTTCGGGTGCACGAGGGCGCGCTCTTCTCCGGCCTGCCGGAAGAGCAGACGACCTGGATGTCGCACCGCGACTCCGTGACTGCGCCGCCCGCTGGCGCGCGCGTCGTCGCGGGGTCGGAATCGACGCCGATCGCGGCGTTCGAGCACGCCGAGCGGAAGCTCTACGGCGTCCAGTTCCACCCGGAGGTTGTGCACACGCCGTGCGGGACCGAGGTGCTGAAGAACTTCCTCTACTCGGTCGCCGATGCGCCCGCCACTTGGACCGCGGCGGCCGTGATCGAGGAGCAGGTCGAGCGGATCCGTGCGCAGGTGGGGTCGCAGCGAGTTCTGTGCGCCTTGTCGGGCGGCGTGGATTCGGCGGTGGCGGCGCTGCTCGTCCACAAGGCGCTCGGCGACCAGCTGACCTGCGTCTTCGTCGATCACGGGCTCCTGCGGAAGGACGAGGCGGCGCAGGTGGTGGAAACCTTCCGCGGGCACTTCCACGTGCCGCTCATCCACGTCGACGCCGAGGAGCGTTTCCTGGCGCGGCTCGAGGGCGTCGACGACCCAGAGGAAAAGCGGACGCGGATCGGCGAGGAGTTCATCCGCGTCTTCGAGGCGGAGTCGCGGAAGCTTGGAGCGGTGAAGTATCTCGTCCAGGGCACGCTCTACTCGGACGTGATCGAGTCGGGCGGCACCGACGGCGTCGCCGCGAAGATCAAGTCGCACCACAACGTCGGCGGCCTGCCCGAGGAGATGGAGATGGAACTCGTCGAGCCGCTGCGCCTTCTCTTCAAAGATGAAGTGCGCCGTGTCGGCGAGGAGCTCGGCTTGCCGGAACGGATGGTCTGGCGGCATCCGTTTCCCGGCCCGGGGTTGGCGATCCGGATCATCGGCGAGGTCACGCACGAGCGGCTCGAGATCCTGCGTGAGGCGGACTCGATCCTGCTCGACGAGATCCGGCGTGCCGGGCTCTACCGCGAGCTCTGGCAGTGCTTTGCCGTGCTGCCGGCGATCCGCTCGGTCGGCGTCCAAGGCGACGAGCGCACGTACGCGTACCCGATCGTGATCCGAGCGGTCACGTCCGAGGACGCGATGACCGCCGATTGGGCGAGGCTGCCCTACGATCTGCTCGAAACGATCTCGAGCCGGATCATCAATGAGATTCCGGCCGTCAACCGGGTCGCGCTCGACATCTCGTCGAAGCCGCCGTCGACGATCGAATGGGAGTGACCGCCGCGCGAGCGGCGGGCGCTGCCTGAAGCCGGCGCAAACGGCCCTTAGCTAACTCCGCAGTCGCGCCATCTCGCGGCGGGAGCGCGCTGGCAGTTCGCTGAGGACTGTCCCCACGAACTGCCACAAACGGCCATGGCAAACTGCAACGAAAGTGTGACGTTTCGCCCACAGCACGGCCGGCGCGGACAGGCCGCGACCCTGAGCACGGCTGGAAAACGGCAGACTCAGGCAGGGAGCTGAACCGGTGGGTAACGGCGACGCACCTCGTCCACGTACGTGCTCAGATGCTCGGCGAGCGCAGGATCGTGGATCTCGAGCACGTTCTCCGCGTTCTGCTCGCCCGATCGGGAGAGGTTGAACGAGCCCATGAAGACGACGTCGTCGGCGACGACGATCTTCGCCTGCATGAAGTCGTGCACGGTGCCGAGGCCGTACGGCGTCGACGGCTTTCCGGTGAACCGGCCGGCGACCACGCGCTCGAGCAGCGGCAGCTTCCAGGCCACGTTCCCGTTTTCGTGCCACTGGTAGACGACGCCCTGGATCTGCGGCGCGTCGAGGCAGCCGGCGACGTCGAGCTTGCCCTCGGCGACGAGCTGCGCGAGCGTCGCGAGCACCGGAGCCGCGGTGATCACCGGCGAGCAGATGCGCACCCGCTGCTTCGCGCGCCCGATCGCACCGGCGATCCGCGCTGATAGGTCCTCGCCGTAGCCGGGGGTGAACCAAGGCCGGATCAGCAGGCCGTCGACGTGCAGCCGCCTCGGCGCCACGAAGCCGGTCTCCTCGACGAGATCCTTGCCCCAGAGCTGCTCGAAGTCCTCGAGAAACGCCGTCCCCAGCTCCGAGGACTCGACCGTGAGGATGACGTTCTCCTGCCGCGACCAGGAATCGTCCGTCCAATTCATCGACCCGCTCCACACCGCCTGCCGATCGCGGATGACGAACTTGTGGTGCATCAGGTCCGGCACACCCGCGACACCCTTCGCCGGCACACCGAGCGACTCGATCAGCTCGACGTCGGGCTCCGGCGGCGGCGGCACCGGGATCGGATTGCGGTGATCGATGTTGTAGACGATCCGGACGGCAACGCCTCGCGCGGACGCCTCGCGAATCGCGCCCCCGACGACCGCCGCCGTCTCGGGAGCGAGATGGAAGTCGTACTGCGCCAACTCCAGCGTCTCTCGCGCCTCGCCGAGCCAGTCCGCGATCGCGTGCGCGATCTCCAGCGGCTGCTGGCCGCCGTCAGTCAGAGTGCGAACCGTGAGCTTCGTCGAGGAGCTGGCCGCTGCCGAGATCGGCGCCACGTTCAACTTCTACCGGGAAGGCGCGCGCGCCGCGTTGCTGAGGCATCGCCTCGAGAACTACCTGGCGGCGCGCACGCACGCTCGCTTCCTCCTGGTCGGCGAGGCGCCGGGCTACCGTGGCGCCCGGATCAGCGGCCTGCCCTTCGCGTCCGAGCGCCAGCTCACCGGCACCGGCCCGGCCGAGGCGACGGCGACCATCGTCCGAGCGACCCTCGAGGAGTTGGAGCTCGAAGACGACGTCCTCTGCTGGAACGCGGTGCCGACGCATCCTGGCACCGAGACCGGGAACCGGCGCCCGACCCGGGTCGAGATCCACGCCGGCAGGCGCTTTCTCGAGCGCCTGGTGCCCGGCCGCCGCGTGATCGCGGTCGGACGCATCGCTGCCGCCGCCGCCGGTGGGACCTACGTGCGCCATCCCAGCCATGGCGGCGCCGAGGCGTTTCGTAACGGATTGCTACGATTCGCGGCCGGCGGGCGCCCAGTCCGCCGCTTCTCTGTCAGATGAAAACCTGGAACGCAAAGCCGGGCGAGATCGAGCGCCGCTGGTACGTCGTGGACGCCGAGGGAAAAACCCTCGGTCGCTTGGCGACCCAGATCGCGGACACTCTGCGCGGGAAGACGAAGCCCCAGTACACGCCGCACATCGACACCGGCGACTTCGTCGTCGTCGTCAACGCCGAGAAGATCGGCGTTACGGGCAACAAGCTCGACGACAAGCTCTACTACCGGCACTCGGGTTATCCGGGCGGCCTTCGCAGCCGGCCGCTGCGCGACCAGCTCGAGCGTCGGCCGACCGAGGTAATCCGCAAGGCGGTCAAGGGCATGCTCCCGCGCAACCGCCTCGCCCGGCAGCAGCTGACCAAGCTGAAGATCTACGCAGGGCCGAACCACCCGCACGAGGCCCAGGCGCCCAAGCCGCTGGAGGTGAAGTAGCGTGGCTACCGCCGCCGAGCCGGCTCAGTACCAGGGCACAGGCAAACGCAAGACCTCGGTCGCCCGCGTGATCCTGCGCCCAGGCGACGGGGCGACGTGGTTCAACGGCAAGACGATCGAGGACTACTTCCCGCGCCTCACGCACCGCGAGCTGGCGCTTTCCCCGCTGAAGATCGCCGGCGTCGAGGGAACCTTCGACGTCCGAGTGCGGGTCCACGGCGGCGGTCCGAGCGGGCAAGCCGGCGCGGTCCGCCACGGGATCGCCCGCGCGCTCGTCGAGGCCGATCCGAACCTGCGCGAGCCGCTCAAGCGGGCCGGCTTCCTGACACGCGACGCCCGCATCGTCGAGCGCAAGAAGGCCGGTCTCCACAAGGCCCGCAAAGCGCCGCAGTTCAGCAAGCGCTAGCGTCGCCACGTGCGTCGCTACTTCGGCACCGACGGTGTTCGGGGGATCGTCGGCGAGGACCTGACGATCGAGCTCGTCGAACGGCTCGGCAAGGCGGCGGCGCTCTGGTCGAAGGGCGGTCGCGTCTTCGTCGGCCGCGACACGCGCGGCTCGGGGCCGGAACTGGAAGAGGCGTTCGCACGCGGCATCGTCGAGGCCGGGGGAAACGCTGTCCTCGCAGGCGTGCTGCCGACCCCCGCCGTTGCGCTGCTCGCGCTCGACCTCGGCGTCGTCGTCTCGGCCTCGCACAACCCGCCCGAGTACAACGGGATCAAGATCTTCGACCGCGACGGCCGGAAGCTGACTGATGCGGCCGAAGAGGAAATCGAGGCTCTGCTCGAGGCCGAGGGCCCCGGCGGAGGGAAGGTCGACCGCGTCGATGTTGCGACCGACAGTTACCTCGAGCACATCGTCGAGCGCTTCGGCAGCGATCTCTCGCACCTCCGCGTCGCCGTCGACTGCGCCAACGGCGCCTACTCGGCGATCGCGCCGAAGGCGTTCGAGCAGCTCGGCGCGGAGGTGACCGCGGTCGCGGCCGAGCCGGACGGGACGAACATCAATCTCGGCTGCGGCGCCACCGATCTGTCTCTCCTGCAGCGCACCGTCCTCCAGGGCGACTTCGACCTCGGCGTCGCCTTCGACGGCGACGGCGACCGGATGCTGGCCGTCGATGCCAACGGCACGCCGGTCGACGGTGACCAAATCCTGGCGATCCTGGCCGACCATCTCGGCGTCGAGCTCGTCGCGGTAACGCAGATGACGAACTTCGGCTTCCACCGCTTCGCCGAGGAGCGCGGGATCCGTCTGGTCACGACGGAGGTCGGAGACCGCTACGTGCTCGAGGCGCTGCGCAGCGAGGGCGGGCTCCTCGGCGGCGAGCAGTCGGGCCACATCATCTACTTGAAAGACCACGTCACCGGCGACGGCCTCGCCGCGGCAATGCTGCTCTGCGCCGCGCTCCGAGACCGCACTCTTGCCAAGGCCGCCGCGGTGCTGCCGCGCTACCCCCAGGCGACAAACAATGTGCGTGTTGGCACGAAGTCCCTGTCCGACGACTTGTTCGCCGAGATCGAGCGAATCAACGCGGAGCTCGACGGCTCGGGCCGGATCCTCGTCCGCGCCTCCGGAACCGAGCCCGTCGTGCGCGTCCTCGCCGAGGCCGAAAATCCCTGGAAAGCGCAGGAGCTCTGTGCTAGGATCAGCGCTCTCGTAACACGAGAGCTCGGCTGACCGGACGCGACGCAGCGGCCGGAGGAGCAGCCGGGCTTTGTGCATTTATGGGAGCGATCGGACAACGTCCCTCGATCGAGGCTTCACCCGGAAGTTAGGTCAGGCACGAAGGGAGAGCTTCAGATGTGCGGGATCATCGGATACGTCGGACGGAGACCGGCCAAGGCTCTTCTTCTCAACGGCCTCGAGCGGCTCGAGTACCGCGGCTACGACTCGGCCGGTCTGGCGTTACTCGAGGCCGAAGGGCTCGACTACGTCCGCGCCGTCGGCAATCTCCAGGCGCTGAAGGAGGCGGTCGGCGACAACGGCTCGGTGTCGACGACCGGTCTCGGCCACACGCGCTGGGCCACACACGGCCGCGTCTCCGAGTTGAACGCGCATCCGCTGGCCGGCTGCGACGAGGACAAGATCGCCGTCGTCCTGAACGGGATCGTCGAGAACTTCCGCGAGCTCAAGGCCGCGCTCGAGGCCGAGGGTCACATCTTCCGCTCCGAGACCGACGCCGAAGTCGTCACCCATCTCGTCGAGCGCCACTATCGCGGTGACCTGGCCGCGGCCGTCCACGCCGCCTACAAGGAGCTCGAAGGCCACTTCGCCTTCGTCGTCGTCCACCACGATCACCCGGGCGAGCTCGTGGGGGCGCGCCTGCAATGCCCGCTGCTCGTCGGCGTCGGAGAGGGCGAGATGTTCCTCGCCTCCGCAACGGCGGCCTTCCTGGGGGAGACGCGCAGGATTCAGCTGATCGACGACGACGAGATCGTTGCGATCACCCCCGAGGGCACGCGGTTCCTGCATGTCGAGAACGGCGAGGTCGAGCGCGAGACGCTCGAGGTCGACTGGGACGAGGAGGCAGCCGAGAAGTCGGGCTACGAGACCTTCATGCTGAAGGAGATCTACGAGCAGCCCGACGCGGTCAAGGAGACGCTGGGGGACCGAGTCCGCCACGGCCACCTCGTGCTCGAGAGCCTCGGCCTCACCGACCAAGAGCTGCGGAACCTGCGCCGGATCGTCATCCTCGCCTGCGGCACCGCCTACCACTCAGGGGTCGTCGGGCGCTACATCATCGAGGAGTGGGCTCGGATCCCCGTCGAGCCCGACATCGCCAGCGAGTGGCGCTACCGGAATCCGGTGCTCTCCAAGGACACGCTCGTGATTGGGATCTCGCAGTCGGGCGAGACCGCGGACACGCTCGCCGCGATGCGGCTCGCCCGCGAAAAGGGTGCGCGCACGCTGGCGATCACGAACATGATGGGTTCCCAGATCACGCGCGAAGTCGACTCGTCGCTCTACACGCGCTGCGGTCTCGAGGTCGGCGTCGCCGCGTCGAAAACCTTCACCGCGCAGGTCGCGCTGCTCTCGCTCGTCGCGCTCAAGCTCGCCGAGGTGCGCAAGACGCTGCCGCCCGAGGAGGTCGAACTGATCCTCGACGAGCTCTACGCGCTGCCGACGAAGATGACCGCCTTCCTCGAAGGGCACCACCCGATCGAGGAGATCGCCGAGCGCTTCCACGACAAGCCGTTTTTCCTCTACCTGGGCCGCCACATCGGCCTGCCCGTGGCGCTCGAAGGGGCTCTCAAGCTGAAGGAGATCTCATACATCCCGACCGAGGCCTACTCGGCTGGCGAGATGAAGCACGGCCCGATTGCGCTGCTCGACGAGGAGACGCCGGTTGTCTGCGTCGCCACCAAATCGCACGTCTACGAGAAGGTGATCTCGAATATCCAGGAGGTCCGCGCCCGCGGCGCCCACGCGATCGCGATCGCCACCGACGGGAACGAGGACATCCAGCACCATGCCGACGACGTCATCTTCGTGCCGCGGTCGCCTGCGTTCCTGCAGGCCGTCCTCGCGGTGCTGCCATTGCAGCTGCTCGCCTACCGGATCGCACGGCTGCGCGGGTTGAACGTCGACCAGCCGCGGAACCTGGCGAAGACCGTCACAGTGGAGTAGATTCGGTTGGCGGAACCGTCGGCGCGTCTGCGGTGTAGAGGAGACGAATGAAGAGAAGCGCGCTCGCAGTGCTGGTCGCCTTCGTAACGCTGGCCGCAGTCGCGGCCGCCGCTTCGTCGCGCGCGCCCACAGTGGCCGTCCCTCAGGCCGCGAAATCGCCCGCGAAGGAGGTTCGGCCCCTGTTGGCGGTCGTGCCCGGCGCGCGCGGCCCCGTCCTCGGGCGCGCGGACAAGCGCGCGATCTGGGTCGCGCGGCGGAGTCCAAAGGTTCGCCTCTACAACAGCGTCCGCGCGTGGGCCTTCGCGCCGGAGGCGAGCGCGATCGCGCTCGCGACGCAGCCGGAGGCCAGCGACGGGGGTGCGAAGCTCCACTTTGTCGAGCCGTGGCTGCTGTCGCGTGTCGCGGTGAGTCGTCTCCCGTGGGGGAACGTCGCCGCGCTTGCGTGGGGGGACGACCGCGTCAACGTCGTTCTGCAGGATTCGGGCCAGATCGAGATCGTGAGCGTCGACGCCGCGACGCACCGCGTCTCGGTCCCCGCGAAGATCGACCGCGCGCTCGTCGGTAGCGATCGGGCCGGTGGCAGGCTCGTGCTCCTGACCGCTCCCGCCCACGGGATCGGGACCGCGTCTCTCGTGGTCATAGAGCCCACGGGCGTGCTGCGGTCCGTCACGCTGGCCGAGACCCAGGCCGGCACCGACGCAGGCGACAAAGACAGCCCACCGGACTTCGCCAAGATGCGTCAGAACATCCCGGCGCTCGCCGTCGAGCCCGACGCCGGCCGCGCGTTCGTGATTCCGGCGAACGGGTCGGTCGCGGAGGTCTCCCTCTCGACCCTCGCCGTCTCGTACCACTCGCTCGCGCAGCCGGTCTCGCTACTCGGCCGCCTCCACGACTGGGTCGAGCCGAAGGCCGAGGCCAAGGGCCTCACCGGCCCTGTCCGCACCGCCCGCTGGCTCGGCAGCGGCGTCGTCGCGGTCACCGGAGGCGATGAGACCGCAACCGTGGACGCGAGCAACCAGGTCCATGTCAGCTGGGCGCCCGCCGGGCTGACGCTGATCGACACGAACACTTGGGGGACGAAGCTGATCGATCGGGGCGCGGATTCGTTCGCCGTCGACGGCGATTCGCTGCTCGTCACCGGCTCGACCTGGAGCGACAGCGACCGAACCGGGATGGGGCTTGCGGTCTACGGTTTCGACGGCGCGCGAAAGCTTTCCGTCTTTCGCGGCGATGCCGCGCGGGTCGTACTTGCCTTCCGCGGCAAGGCGTATGTCGATCTCGGTCGGCCGTATACGGCGACGGTGGTCGACCTCGCGAGCGGACGCATCCTCGCCGACCGCCATGCGCCGCTGGCGCGGCTCCTGATCGGAGACGGCTCGAATTAGCCGCTGCAGCTGCTGGCCTACCGGATCGCACGGCTGAGGGTCAACGTCGACCACCCCCGGAACCTGGCGCAGACGGTCACGGTCGAGTAGCGCCCTCGGTCTCGCCGCCGCGCTGACGCTGGCGGTGGCTCCCTGGTCCTCTCAGCACGCGACGACGGTCCCAACGTTCCGCAGCGCGGCACTCGCCTACGAGCGCGTCGACGGCCGGAAATCGTCGATCTGGGTCGCAAACGCCGATGCGTCGCATCCCCGCCGGATCGCGCGGGTGGGATATGCGCCTTCGTTGTCGCCTGACGGCCACTGGCTGACGTACGCGTTGCCCTCGCGGCGCGGCGGGCTCGGTGCCGTCCAACTTGTGAACCTCGTCAGCGGCAAGTCGCGACCGATCGGCCACGTCGGTGTGGTGTGGTCTCCGGAGAGCCGACGACTCGCGCTGCTGGACGAGACGGGCCTCTCCGTGCTCGAAATCACCTCCCGACGCCGACGAATCGTTTTGAAGCTGCGGAACCTCGCGCTCGGTTCCTTCGATTCCGGTGGGACCGCTCTCACCTACGCACAGGACAACGGCAAAGCTGGACGCGCGCGGCGCAGCGACGTCTACACCGTTCGGTTGTCGGACCGGAAGGTGAACCGGCTGACGCGCAACGGCCACAGCGACGACCCAACTTGGGGCGGAGGCTGGATCGCGTACCGGCGTTTCCGCTTTTCCAACGAGTGGGCGATCGGCTCCGTCCGTGTGATGCGAAGCGACGGAAGCGGCGATCGGCTCATCGCGCGCGGCCACGATGACGTCTCGCAAGCAGAGCAGGGCATCGAGCCGGTCCAACTCTCGGCGCGCGGAAAGCACCTTGTTGTGTGCCTCGCCTTCGAGTTCGGCTGCCCCCCGGCGGCTTTCACGATCCCCGCCGGCCGGCGCGTGCGGTTGTCCTTCCGGAGAAACCCGCGCACGCTGCCGACGCCCGATGGAATCTCACGGGATGGCGCGGAGATCCTCGTCAGCGAGGATCCGTTCGAGAGCAATCTCGGCTACCACGTTTATGTCGTTCCTTTCGGCGCCGGGAAGACCCGGCTCCTCCTGCGCGGCGCTCGCTCGCCCAGCTGGACGCGCTGAAGCTTCGACGGCCACGGGGCGGGTAACGTCGCCCGCGTGAGCGTCCTCTCGACGATCGGCAACGGCCTCTGGAACGCCTTCCAGATGGCCTGGGAAGTGTGGTGGGCGCTCGTCCTCGGTTTCGCGCTCTCAGGGATCGTTCAGGCGTGGGTGCCGCGGTCGCGGATCGAGCGCGCGCTCGGCGGCCGCGGGCCGCGGGAGATCGGCCTCGCGACGGGGCTCGGCGCGGCGTCGTCGTCGTGCAGCTACGCCGCGATCGCGATCGCGAAGTCGATGTTCGCGAAGGGTGCGAGCTTCGCCTCGGCGATGGTGTTCCAGTTCGCCTCGACGAACCTCGTCTTCGAGCTCGGGATCGTGATCTGGGTCTTCATCGGCTGGCGGTTCACTCTGGCGGAGCTCGTAGGCGGGTTGGTCCTCATCGCCCTGATGTGGCTCGGTCTGCGGCTGTTCGTGACGCGGCGGCTGGAGGACGAGGCGCGCCGGCACGCAGAGGCTGCCGAAGCCGGCCACCAGCACGCGTCTGCCGGGACCGCGGGCCTATTCCTTCGCCGGCGGCTGACCTCGGTACAGGCGTGGTCCGACGTCGCCCACAACTTCCGCGGCGACTGGGAGATGCTCTGGAGGGAGATCATCAGTGGCTTCGTGATCGCCGGTTTCATCTCGCTGCTGCCGAAGGATTTCTTCAACAGCCTCTTCGTCACCGACGCGTCGCCGCCGGTGCGGCTGCTCGAGAACGTCGTCCTTGGGCCGATCGTCGCCGTGCTCTCGTTCGTCTGCTCGGTCGGGAACGCCCCGCTGGCAGCGGTGCTTTGGGGAGGCGGGATCTCCTTCGCCGGCGTGATCGCGTTCATCTACGCCGACCTGCTGATCATTCCGATCGTTATCGCGTACACGAAGTACTACGGCCGCGAGCTGACCGTTCGTCTCGTCGCGATCATGTTCGCCGCGATGGTGCTGGCCGCGCTCGCGGTCGACGGAATCTTCAGCGCGGCCGGGCTCGTGCCCTCGAAGCGCCCCTCGATCGACTCGATCTCGAGCCGCGGCATCTCCTGGAACTACACCACCTTTCTGAACATCGTCTTCCTTGCGGTCGCTGCGGTCCTCGTCGCGCTGACGCTCCGCCGGGGCGCGAGGGATCCCGTCTGCGGGATGACGGTCGACCGCGGTGCGGGCAAGCCGACCTCGACGTATGCAGGCCACACCTACTACTTCTGCGGCGAGGGCTGCAAGGCGAAGTTCGAGGCCGAGCCGGAGCGCTACGTCGACGCAGCGGGGCGGCAGGCGGTCGCCCTGGGCCACGCCGGCGAACCGCGCTAGTCGTCGCCCGGCCGACGGCGCAGGCGCTTCGTCTCGCCACGTTGCCGCTTCTGCTCCAGGCGTCGCTTCCTGGCGGCAGCGCTCGGCCTCGTCGGCTTGCGCCTGCGCTCGACCTTCAGCGCCTCGCGGAGCGCCTCGACGACTCGCTCGATCGCGAGTTCGCGGTTCCGCCACTGGCTGCGCTCGTCCTGGGCGACCGCGCGCAGGACCGGACCCGCCCTGGCGATCACTCGGCGCTTCTGCGCGTCGCTGAGCCCGACCGAGCGTTCGACGTCGAAGACAGCCTCGGCGCGGGTCTCGGTCTTCTGCGCATGTTGCCCGCCGGGGCCGCTCGAGCGCGAGAAGCGCAGCTCGATCTCGGAGCGCGGGATCGAGACGGATCTCGTGACGCGAATAGACTCGCCCGCCATGGCAGCGATTCTGCTCGACCTCGACGGCGTCCTGCACATCTCCGGCAAGCCGATCGACGGCGCCGCTCACGCGGTGCAGCGGCTGCGCGGGGCCGGCCACCGTCTTCGCTTCCTCACGAATAACACCACGCAATCGCGGTCGCAGCTCGCCGAAACGGTCCGAGGCTTCGGGATCGAGCTCGAGGACGCGGAGCTGCAGACGACGCCCGTCGCGGCTGCACGCGTCCTCCAGGGGAGGCGTGTCCTGGCGCTGACGATGCCTGCCGTCCGCGACGACCTCGAGGGCGTCGAGCTGGTCGGCGACAACGCCGACGCCGTGCTCCTCGGCGGTGCGGACGAGACCGCCGAGCCGAACCGGGTCTTCAGCTACATGAACCTCGCCCGCGCCTTCGCCGAGCTCGAGGCCGGCGCAGACCTCTTCTGCCTTCACAAGAACCCTTGGTGGCAGACCTCGCGCGGGGCGCTCCTCGACGCGGGCGCCTTCGTGGTCGGGCTCGAGTACGCCACCGGCGCTCAGGCGACCGTGCTCGGGAAGCCGAGCGCCTCGTACTTCGAGGCGGCGCTGGAAGCCGTCGACTCGGACCCCGAGCACGCGTGGATGGTCGGAGACGACGTCGACGCCGACATAGTCGGCGCAGGTGCATTGGGGATGCACACGATCCTCGTCCGCACCGGCAAGTTCCGCGACGACGCGGGCGCCTGGAGCGCACAGCCGGAGGCGGTGGTGGATTCGATCGCCGACGTCCCCGACTGGGTCGAGGCGGCCGGTTCCTAAACTTAGTCCCGTGCCTGTCGGGATCGATCTGACTGAGGCATCGCTTGCGATGCCGACCTGGAGGTCGTGGCGGCTTTGCCGGCGCGACCGTCTTCCCCCGGCTCAGTCGAGAATTGCAGGATGACTGTCGGTATCGACCT
This sequence comes from Actinomycetota bacterium, assembly GCA_005888315.1. GTDB lineage: Bacteria > Actinomycetota > Thermoleophilia > Gaiellales > Gaiellaceae > 13-2-20CM-68-14. Next base: position 43,219 of record VAWH01000072.1, read on the forward strand.
GATTGAAATCGAGCGCGTCCGGCGCGCGCTCGAGCGCTACCCGTCGTTCCGTCAGCGCTGCTTCACGGAGGCCGAGCGCGCCTACTGCGACTCGCGGCCGAATCCGCCGCAGCACTACGCCGCCCGCTTCGCCGGCAAGGAGGCGATCGGCAAAGCGCTCGGCTTCGGCGTCGCGCGTGCCTTCGCGTGGCAAGAGGTCGAGATCGCCGGCCGGCCGAAGCCGGGCGTCACCCTCTCCGGGCGGATGCAGGCTTGGGCGGAAGGGCTCGCTGCGGGCGCGATCGACCTCTCGATGTCGCACTCGCGCGAGCTGGCGACGGCGGTTGCCGTAGTCGATGGGTGAATTCGAGCCGCTCTACACGGCTGAAGAGATGAAGGCGGCGGAGGAAGGGCACGACGTCGAGGCGCTGATGGAACGGGCGGGCGCCGCCGTTGCAGCGGTGGTGGCGCGCGACTATCCCGGCGCGCGCGTCGTCGCGGTCTGCGGCAAGGGCGCGAACGGCGGCGATGGCCGGATCGCGGCCGCGAAGCTCGCGGCGGAGGTTGCCGAGGTGGGAGCCGAGCTGCCTGCGGGGGACGTCGTCATCGACGCGATCTTCGGCACCGGCTTCCACGGCGAGCCGCGCGAGGAAGCGGCAAGGTCGATCGAGGCGATCCGCAGCGCCGGCGTGCCGGTGGTGGCGGTTGACGTGCCCTCCGGCGTGAATGCGTCGACAGGCGAGGTCTCCGCGGTTTGCGTCGAGGCAACAACGACGGTCACCTTCCAGGGCGAGAAAGTCGGCCTGGCGGTGGCGCCGGGCAGCCTCCACGCGGGCAAGGTCGAGGTCGCCGACATCGGGCTCGAGCATGCGGACACAGCCCATGCTCTGGTCACGAGCGAGATCGCGCGGCGCGTTCCCCAGCGGCAGCGCGGCGGGAACAAGTACCGCTCAGGTTCGGTGCTTGTGGTCGGCGGCGCGCCCGGTCTGACCGGCGCCGTCTGCCTCGCTGCGGAGGCGGCGTTCCGCGCCGACGCCGGGTACGTCAGTGTCTGCGCGCCGCGCGAGTCGCTGCCGGTCGTCGAGGTGCGCCTGCTCGAAGCGGTCAAGCGCCCCCTGGAGGAAGCCTTCGACGCCGCCGGACGCGCCGAAGCGCTGGCGCTCGGTCCGGGCCTCGGGCGCGGTGAAGAGGCGAAGCCGCTGGTCCGGCGGCTGCTCGAGGAGACCGACCTGCCCGCGGTCGTCGACGCCGACGCCCTCTTCGGCTTCGAGCCGGTCGAGCGAGGCGCTGCGACGGTGTTGACTCCTCATTCCGGCGAGCTGGCGAGGCTGCTCGACGTCGAGACGCAGTGGGTCGACGCGCATCGCCTCGAAGCGGCCCACCGCGCCGTCGAGCGCTTTCGCTGCGTCGTCCTCCTGAAAGGAAGCGAGACGATCATTGCCGCGCACGGCGCACGAACGCTGATCAGCGCCGGCACTCCCCGCCTTGCGACGGCAGGCACCGGCGACGTCCTCACGGGCATCATCGGCGCTTTCCTGGCGAAGGGGATCGAAGGCCAGCTCGCCGCCGCCGTTGCTGCTCGCGTTCATGCCGACGCGGCACTCGCGGCGCCGCACGGGCGCGGCCTCGTCGCCAGCGACGTGACTGCAGAGCTCCCCCGCGTGCTCGATGCAGCGGTCTGAGCTGACGATCGACCTCGGCGCGGTACGGCGCAACGTCAAGCGGCTGCTCGACGTGCTCGAGGGCGCGGAGGTCTGGGCCGTCGTGAAAGCGAACGGCTACGGGCACGGCGCCGTGGACGTGGCCGGCGCGGCTCTCGGGGCCGGGGCGAGCGTGCTCTGCGTCGCCACCGTCCCCGAAGGCCTCGCGCTCCGCGAGAAGTTCGGCGAGACGCGAATCCTGGTCATGGGGCCGACGGCGACCAGCGGCGAGCTCGCGCGCGCACGGGACGCCCAGCTGGAGCTCGTCGCCTCGAGCGGCGAGGTTCCGGAGGGCGTTCGTGTCCACGTCAAGCTCGACACCGGCATGGGCCGCTGGGGCCTCTCCGAGCTGCCGGAGCCGGGGGCGAACGTCGTCGGCCTGATGAGCCATCTCGCAAGCGCCGACTGCGACCCCGAGTTCACCGAGACGCAGATCGTGCGTTTTCGCGAGGCGACGGAGCCGTACCGGCACCTGACCAGGCACCTGGCGAACAGCGCCGGCGCGCTCCGCTTTCCGGGCGCGCGGTTCGACGCCGCCCGCTGCGGGATCGCGATCTACGGCCTGCGCTCCACTGGAGAAGCCGGCTCGCGCAGGTGCGGCTGCTCGGCGCGGGGGAGAGCACCGGCTACGGCCGGCGCTTCGTGGCCGAGCGGCCGACCTGGATCGGAATCGTCCCGGTCGGCTACGCGGACGGCTTCCGCCGCGACCTGACCGGGACCGAGATTCGCGTCGGCGGCGAGCTCCGGCGCGTCGTCGGCACCGTCTCGATGGACGCCTTGACCGTCGAGCTCGACCGCGAGCTGCCTGTCGGGATGCCGGTGACGTTGATCGGCGATGAGGTCCTGGCGGAAGATCATGCCCGCGTGGCCGGAACGATCAACTACGAAATCGTGTGCGGGATCAATACCGATCCCGCACGCACGAGGCGGGTGGTCGTCGATTCGTGAGCTCGTCGAAGAGCTGTTCGCCGGCGAAGAGGCCTGGATCGTCGGCGGCGCCGTCCGCGATCGGGTGCTCGACCGGCCCATCGTCGACGTGGACGTCGCGCTTGCCGAGCCGGAGCGCGCGGCGCGGCGCTACGCCCGTACGTCCGGAGGCGCGCCGTTCCCGCTTTCCGAGCGCCACGGCGCCTGGAGGGTTTCGCTCGCGGACGGCCGGACGGTCGACTTCACGCCGCTGCCCGGGCCGATCGAGGACGACCTGGCGACTCGGGACTTCACCATCAACGCGATCGCCGAGCGGGCGGGCGGCGACGAGAAGGTCGACCCTTTCGGCGGCTATGCGGACCTCGAGGCGAGGCGCCTGCGCGTCGTCGAGGAGTCCGTTTTCCGGAACGATCCGCTGCGGCTCCTGCGCGGGCCGCGGCTGGAGGACGAGCTGCCGTTCGGCTTTCGGCTCGTCGCCGAGACCGAGGCGCTCGTCCGCCGCGACTGCGAGCTGGTCACGACGCCCTCCAAGGAACGGATTCTCGGCGAGCTGCGGCGGCTTTCGGCAGGCGGCTTCACGAGGCTCGACGAGCTCGGCTTGCTCGAGCCGCTGGGCGGCTCGCTCGCCGGCATCGAACGAGCCGGTGCCGCGGCCCATCCCGACTACGACCTGGTCGTTGTCTTTGGCGAGAACCTGCTGAAGCTGCCGATCTCCAACGAGACGAGGCGGTTTGCGCGCTCGCTCCTGCGGGCCGAGCGGCCGGCTGACGACTCGCTGCGGGCGATCCACCGCTTCCGCCGCGAGACCGAGCCGTGGGCGCTCGAGGCGCTCGCGTTCCTGGGCGCGCGCGAGCTCGAGGACGCTGTGGTCCGCGCGCGGGAATCCGAGCCGAAGCAGCCGCTCTTACGCGGCGGCGAGCTCGACTTGCCGCCCGGCCCCGAGGTCGGCCGGCTGCTCGAGCAGATCGCCGAGGAGCGCGCCGCAGGCACGATCACGACGAAAGAGGAGGCCCTTGAGTACGCACGACGCAACGCGGGCTCGGTTCGCAGCGACGGCTGACCGGATCGCGGCGCTCCAGGAGCGACGCGCCGGGGAGCTCGCCGCCCGGGTGGGCGAGTTCGTGCCGGTGAGTGGCGAAGAGCGCGCGCTCGACGCAGGCGCCGGCACGGGGGCGCTCGCCTTCGCGCTGGCGCCGCTCGTGCGCGAGGTCGTCGCAGTCGAGCTCGTTCCGGAGCAGATCGAGCGAGGGCGGGCCAAGGCGCCGCCGAACGTCAGCTTCGTCGAGGGCGACGCGGCGAAGCTCGATTTCGAGCGCGCGTCCTTCGACCTGGCCGGCACCCTGCGGACGCTGCATCACGTCCCCCGGCCGGAGCTCGTAATCGCCGAGCTGACCCGGGTGACGCGATCGGGCGGGCTCCTGCTCGTCGTCGACCAGATCGCGCCGACCGACCCGCTCGCCGCCCTCGATCTCAACCGCTTCGAGCGGGCCCGCGACCCCTCGCACACGCGGGCTCTCGCCGACGTCGACCTGCGCCAGCTTTTCGAGGCGAACAGCCTCGTGCTGCTAAAGGCCGAGTTCGTGCGCGAATCGCGCGAGCTCGATCCGTACCTCGACCTTGCCGGCTGCGAGGGGAAGGCGCGAGAGCAGGCGAAGTCGCTGGCGCCGCCGGACTACACAGCCGAGCTCGGCTGGTACCTGCTGCGGCGGCCCTAGTCCGTGAAGTTACGATGCACCGCGTGCGCGTCGAGATCTTCTACTGCCCGGTCTGAAACGGCTACGACGCACGAGCCGCGAGTCTCGCGGCTGAGCTAACCGAGCAAGGGTTCGACGCGCAGGCGATCGAAGGGGAGAAGAGCCAGTACGACGTCGTCGCCGACGGACGGCTCGTCTTCTCGAAGCAACAGCAGGGCCGCTTCCCTGAGCCGGACGAGATTCTCGCCGCCTTGGCTTAGCTGTCGAGATGCGCGATCGCCGTCCGCAGCTCTTGACGCTCCTGCTCGTTCGACGTGAACGCCTGCATCAGCCGGCGCTCGCCCTCTGCGGACAGTCGCAGATGAGTGACGCGGCCGTCGGAGTCAGACTGCTCGCGGTCGATCAGACCGGTTTCCTCCGCCCGGTGGACGAGCTCGGTAACGGTGCTCTGCGCGAGCTGCAGCCGCTCTGCAAGCTCGGTTACGGTCGATTGCTCGCTCCCATCGGCGGCGCCCTTGATCATCAACAGCAAGAGGTAGCGCTGCGGCGTCAGTCCGGACTTGCGGGCGTTCCGCTCGGCCTTGCGCAGAAAGGCGCGTAACGCGGCACGGAAGTCCGCAACGCGTGCTACCTCGCTCGCAGGAACCGACGCTTCCATAGATGGATTCTAGGAGGGTTTGGACGCTATTTCGCCAAACCCCTCCTACTTCCGTCTACGCAGGGCATTGCGAGCGCGTGCCGCGCGAGCGAGCGTCGCGGGGGCGACCGCCTGGACAATGGCGGCGGGCCGGTACCAGCGCGGGACGAATTGCTCGAGCCGGTTTCGCTCGACGGCGCGGATCACGCGCTCGGCGACGAGGTCCGGGTCGGCGACGAGCCGCTTGAGCAGCCGGCTGCGGAAGCGCGAGCGGTTCGGGAAGCCGGGAGTGTGGACGAAGCCCGGCGTGATCGTGTGCACGGTGATCCCGCTGCCCGCGAGCTCGACGCCGGCCGAGCGGGAGAAGGCGAGCTGCGCGTGCTTGGAGGCGCTGTAGGGCCCCGAATGGCCGGCCGCGACCGTACCGGCGACCGAGGCGATGTTGACGACGTCGGCAGGAGCGCCGGCCTCGAGCGCCGGCAGGAACGCACGCAGGCACCAGACCGAGCCGAGATAGTTCGTGCGGACGAGCTGCTCGATCTGCCCGGGCTCGAGATCGAGGAAGCCGCCCCCGCCGCCGGGAATGCCGGCGTTGTTGACGAGCAGGCGGATTGCCGGGTGCCGCTCGCCAACGGCTGCGGCGACCCGCGCGACTTCGGCGCGGTCGGCCACGTCGCAGACCTCGTACTCGGCTCCGAGCTCGCTCGAGATCTCGCGCAGCCGCTCCTCGCCGCGCGCGAGGAGCACGACTCGCCAGCCGCGCTTCGCGAGCGCGCGGGCGATCGCGGCGCCGATCCCGCTCGAGCCGCCGGTGACGACTGCCACCGAGCTCGTGGAACCTAGCGGCAAACCCTGACGTTCCGGCGCGCCTGCGCCGAGCCGCCGCGGGCACGAGCGACCACGCGGAGCTTGTGTGGTCCTCGCTTCGCGGCGCGTGTCGCCCAGCGTGCCGTGTAGAGGCCGAGGTCTCCCCTACGAACGGTCCTGATCAGGCGCTTCCCATCGTAAAAGCGGATTGCCGTGATCTTTCGGCCTGCCGAAGCCGCGACGGCCAGTGGCGTCGACCCTCGCACGCACGAGGTCCCGAGCGGCAGCAGCCAGGTGACGGTCGGCCGTGTGGTCCCGCGGAGATTGACTCGCTTGATCGTCGTGTTCGGCAGTACGTTGGCCCCGATCTGGTCGATGTTCTTGGTCTCCTGGTTGTCCTGCGCCAGCGCCGCGCCCTTGAATAGGCCTCGCCGCACGCGCGGGGCCGAGCGGGGAATCGGGAAGAGGGCCAGGCCGCTGGACGGGTCGTACAGCGCCGCCCCGAGCAGGACGCGCGGCCGGTACTGGATCACCAGCGAGAGCGGGTCGACCCCGGAGCCCCGGTCGGTCACCCGCGCCGCCAGCAACGGCCGGCCGGCGGTCACGCGTTTCGTCAGCAGCTTGAACCTCGGCGGCGTCACGTCGTTGATCCAGGAGCGGAGCAGGTAGGCCCCCGCGAGCGAGCGGCCGGTAAAGATGTCGCGGCCAGAGTCGACGGCGACGTAGTAGCGCTTCTGGCGCGGGAAGATCGCGCCGGCGACGCCGAGGTCGAGCCGGTAGTCGGCGCTGAGCAGGTTCGCGTTGACCGGCGTGCCCGGGTACCCCTGTACGTCGTTCTCGTCGCGCGAGCCGAGGAACCAGGGCTCGACCAGGGCTCCGGCCGAGACGCCGACGATCGCCACGCCGACGTTCGCGACGGGCTGGTTGACGTGGAGGTAGTAGAGCTTCTCGCCGCCACTCTCGTTCATCTGGGCGCCCGTGTAGGTTGGGGGCGGCCCGAACGGGCTCGCCGGGAAGCGGTATTGGCTGATGTTCGACGTGCCCGTGCGCGTGTCGCCGGTCTGGAACCGCTTCAGGGGCAGCACCGGACCGATCGCGGCGCCGGGGCGCTCGACGGCGAAGTAGTACGGGACCCGCCTCACGTCGGAGCCTCGCGTGAGCGTGATGAAGCCGTAGTCATCCCCGGTCGCGGCGCTCGCGTCCGCGCGGACGACGACTGGGATCTCCGCGGTCCCGCCCGGCAGGACGGCGACGGACGCCGGCAGATCGATGAACGAGCCCGAAGTCGCCGCCTGGGCCTGGAGGCCCGGCGTCCACACGCCCGCGCCGCCGCCCGCGTCCCGAATCTCGAGCAGAAGCGAGCGCCGCGCGGCGCCGGCGCTGACGTCGAGGTCCTCGAACGAGAGCGAGACCGGCGTCGTAAAGAGCTTGGGATCGTCCGCCCGCGGAACGTTGACGAGGCCGGCGCCTTCGAGCAGAACCGAAGCCTCCTGTGTCCGAGCGGTGTCGCCCCAGGCCGCGCCGGCGGTTGACATCAGCGCCGACTTGACCTCGGCCGGCGTCCAGCTCGGATGCCGCGCGACGAGCAGCGCGACCGCGCCGGTGACGTGCGGTGCCGACATGCTCGTCCCGTCGAAGACGGCGAATGGTTCCCCGAGCGCCTCGGGCAGGGTCGCGGAAAGGATCTGACCACCCGGGGCCGCGACGTCGGGCTTGAGCCGGTGCCCGAAATCGGTCGGCCCGGCTGAGGAGAAGCTGGTGACAATGCCGCTGCGGCCGGTGTTGAGCTCGTTGAACGAGCTGGCGAAGCGGATGGGAGCGCGGCCGCCCTTGGAGTCCAGGTAGGCGCGAAGGCGCGCTCCGTCGAGGTCGGAGACCATGCCTGCGGCCAGCGGCAGCTGCAGGGGGATGAAGTTCGCCTCGCCGGGGCGGTTGTCGACGAGGACGAGGCCTGCCGCGCCGCCGATCTCTGCGTTCGCGGCCTTGGTCGAGAACGCGCAGATGCCCCGAGAGACGAGCAGGATGGCGCCTCGGGCCGATTCGGTGGGGAGCGTGCCCCGGTTGTTCGGATCGGACGCGGGACCGCACAGATGCCGCTCGACCGGTCTGCCGTCCGTGCCGACGATCGTGCCGACGTCGGCGAGTGTCTGGTCGGCGGTCGTCCAAGCGCCGGGAGCCTGCTCGATGTCCGCGAAGGGGATGTTCTTCAGCGTCGCGGGCGCATCGCTCGTCGTCAGGCTCAGTGACGGCGCGAAGACGTGGCTGTTCGAGACGGCCGCAACCGAGATCGCGTCCGGCGCCGTCCCCGGGGAGCCGACCGAGCCGAGACCCCAATCGTCGCGGTCGTTTCCGGCCGAGATCACCGGCACGACGCCGGCGTTCGCGACGTTGTGGACGGCCTCGACGAGCGCATCGCTGACCGGATCGGCCTCAGGGCCGCCGCCCGAGAAGTTGATCACGTCCATGCCGTCGTTCACGGCCGCCTCGAACGCGGCGACGATCTGCGGCGTGAATGCGTCGTAGCCCGTCGGCGTCGGCGTGTTGAAGACGCGGTAGCTGCCGAGCCAGGCCCGTGGCGCGATCCCGCTCAGGCCGGCAACCGCCGGATGGTCGAGGCCCGGCCCGACGTTCGTGCCCGCGTCGCCGGCGGCGATCCCGGCCACGTGAGTGCCGTGGAAGGACGACCGTCGGTCGAGCGGCAGCTTGCCCTGGGCCCCGGAGCCCGGGCCTGGATAGGCGCGGGCGACGATCACCTTCGGCGTCGTGTACGCGGTCGCGCCGCGCGGGAAACCGGCCGGATAGCTGAACCCCGCCGGGTTGAAGAACGGGTTCGACTGGTCGATCCCGTCGTCGACGATGCCGATCTTGACTCCGTCGCCGCGGTCGCCAGTGGTCGCCCACATCGTGTCGGCGCCGATCACCGCGGGGCTGCGGTTGGTGTCCAGCTCGTAGCGGACGCTCGGGTAGATCTTCGTCACCGCAGGCAGGCGCGCGAGCGCCGGCAGCTTTCGGGCCGGGAGCGAGACGGCGAACCCGTCCATGACGACCCGGTAGCGATACGCGATTCGCGCCGACGGGATCGCGCGCCTGAGCTCAGCCGCGGCGACCCGCTGCGCGCGGGCGAGCCGGGCGAGGTAGGCGCGCGAGCTCGAGCTGCGGACATTCAGCCCCGTCGTGCTGATTGCGCTGAAGAGGTTCCGGTTGTAGGCGGCGAGCGGGGGCAGACGCAGGTCGGCGAGAACAGTGAGCCGGCGCGACGACGCGGACGGGATCTTCAGCGTCCCGGCGCGCACTCGCGGGAGGCTTCGCTCGCCGTACGTCCGGCGGATCGGCTGGAGCGTCGCGGAAGCGGAAGACGCAAGGATCAGCGCCGCGGCAAGCGGAAGAAGTGCAAGGCGGCGCAAGGTTTTCAGGGTAGCCAAGAAGCCTTAAACTCGCCCGCCGTGGCTGATTTCGACGGCAAGCGCGGCCTCGTCCTCGGCGTCGCCAACAAGCGCTCGATCGCGTGGGCGATCGCGAAACGGCTGGCCGACGGCGGGGCCAGCCTCGCCTTCACGTACCAAGGCGAACGGATCGAAGCCGGCGTCCGCGAGCTTGCGGGGACGGTCGACTCGCCGCTCGTGACCGAGTGTGACGTCCGCTCCGACGACGATGTCGCCCGTGTCGTCGCCGAGGTGGGGGAGGCCTTCGGCGGGGAGCTCGATCTGCTCGTCCATTCGGTCGCATTTGCGGCCGCCGAGGATCTCGCGGGCCGCTTCACGGATACGCCGCGGGAGCGTTTTTGGATGGCGCTCGACGTCAGCGCCTACTCACTCGTGGCCGTCGCGCGGGCGGCTGAGCCGCTGCTGGCGGCGGCCGGCGGCGGCTCGATCCTGACGATGACGTACCTCGGCGGGGAGCGCGCGGTCCCGCACTACAACGTCATGGGCGTCGCGAAGGCGGCGCTCGATTCCTCGGTGCAGTACCTGGCCTGGGATCTCGGCCAGAAGAACATCCGCGTCAACGCGATCTCGGCGGGGCCCGTCCGAACGCTCGCCGCCCGCTCGATCGCCGGCTTCCCGACGATGGAGGCGATCGTCGAGGAGCGCGCCCCGCTGCGCCGCCATATCAGCGCCGACGACGTCGGTGCCGCGGCCGCGTTCCTGCTCTCGGACGATGCTCGCAACGTGACCGGGACGACGCTCTACGTTGATTCCGGGTATCACGCGATGGGGATGTAACGCGACCGCCGGGCCGGCTAGAGCGCCTTCGCAGCCGCCAGTAGCACGTCGAAGTCCGGCACCTCGGCGTCTTCGTAGGCCCAGACGCCGCGCACCGTCGCCGTTCGGTCGACCAGGAAGGCCGAGCGGTGCGGGACGTCCTTGAAGCCGCGGAACTCAGACGCGATCCCAAATCCCTCGATCGCCTCGGCATTCCAGTCCGAGAGGAGCGGGAAGTTCAAGTCGAGCGCCTGGATCCAGGCGATGTGCGTCCAGGGCGAGTCGCGCGAGATGCCGAACCTCTGGACGCCGGCTTGGTCGAACTCCGCGCTCCTGTCACGCAGGAGCTCCATCTCGTTCGTTCAGGTCGAGGACCAGTCGAAGAGGTAGAAGAGGAACAGGGCGGGGCGCTCGGTGACGAGGTCGCGCAGCGAGATCGGCTCCTGCGGCGCGAGCCAGACGGTTGCGTCGGGGATCTGGTCGCCGCGAGCGCGCATGGAGCGGAGCTTAAAGCTGCAGGTCGATGATTTCCGCCCCGCGCGGAGTCCGACGCTTCAGGGAGTGATCAGCGCGACGTCACGGGTCGCGGGGGCAAGGCGGGTCGAGCTTCGGCGGTTGCCCGCGAACTCGGTGACGATTCCCTGGGAGAGCGAGGCGGTGGCGACAAGGCCACGCTCGATCGAAAGATTGAACGAGCCGGTCGGTGTTTGGATCGTCCTGACGAGCCGCCGCGTGCGCCAGTCGAAGACCCGCAGGCGGCCCGAGTTTCCGCTCGAGACGTAGGCGTAGCGCCCGAACGCCGGCAGTCCGTCGGCATCGTCGAAGCGGACGTGCCCGGGGGCGCGGCCGCAGTAGAGGGTTGCCACCGGGCGCTTGGTGCGTGCGTCGAACACGCGCACGAAGGGCCGGTCGTCGTAGGTGACCCAGACGTAGCGCCCGTCGGGGGTGAACGCCAGATCGTGTGCAAGGCCCTTCGGGTCGACGTGCCCGATGACGCGCGGCCTCGCGATGCGGCCCGTTGCGCGACTCGTGTCCAGAACTGTGATCGAGGTTGCGCGCTCGCCGAGCGCGACCCAGAGCCGTCGCTCGTCGGGAGCAAACGCCATGTGGTGCGCGCCACGGCCGACAAAGACTTTGCGGATGACCCGCCCGAGGATGACGGCGAGCTGGCCCCGCGCGTCGTCCGTCACGTAGAGGTAGTCGCCGTCCGGTGCAAAGGCGGCGATGTGCGGCGAGCCAAAACCTCTGATTACCTTCTTGATGCGCAGAGTCCTCGGGTCGACGAGCGTGACCGCGCCGGCCCGCGTGCTGACAACGGCGGCCGCGCCGGCGTACGCCTCGACGTTCTGCGGATCGGCCGGAACTCGGAGGCGCTTCACGACCCGGCCCGACGGCAGCGAGGCGACCACGAGCTGGTTCAGGGTCTCGGCCGTGACGAGCGCGTAGGTCGGGCGCCCGCCTCCCCCGCGGGCCTGCGAGGCGGGTGTGAGGACCGCGCCGATCAGGACGGCGAGCACGGCGAGCTTCATGCAATTCGTACGACCGAGCGCCCGGCCGCCGTCCCCGCGCGGAATAATCAAGGCGATGGAGGAAGGGCAGGAACGAGCCGTTGCCACGCTGAGCGCCGAGACCTCGCTGCCGGGCTTGCTCCACGCCGCGACGCGGGAATTCCTCGAGATCGTCGATGGCGATGCCTCCGCGATCTCGCGGGTTGTCGGTGACGTCTTGATCCAGGTCGCCGAACGCGCCCGCGACGATCGCACCCTCGTTCTGGGCCACGGCTATCTGATCTCCGATTTCCCGCTGACCGAGGCGGCCTTGCGCCACGACGAACCGCACTGCGTCTCGCTGCTCGATCCCGATCCCGATCCGCGGGAGGCGTCGCTGCTCCGCGAGCTGAAGCTCGATTCGCTGCTGATGCTGCCGCTGATGGGGCCGGCGGGCGGCTGGGGCCTCGCCGAGATCTATGTCAACGGGCGGAGCTTCGATGGGGACGACGTCGCCCGGGCGCGCCCACTCGCGGCGGCTTTCGGCGAACGGCTCGCTGCCCTACCCTCGCCGGCGTCCGGCCGCTAGCCCGCGCACGGTCTCCAGCAGGCGCGGCCGCGAAGCCTTGGGCGGGCCGTGCACGAGGATGAATCGCGCCAGCCGCTGCGCCTCTTCCTCGTCGAGGGAGACGGCCGCTTCGGCGCTGCCGGTCTCGTTCCAGACGCTGAAGCGAATGTGGCGCTCGGGCTCGCTGCTTCCGAAGTAGCGCGAGACGCGGAGCGCCTTGCCTTGATCCCCCTCGAGCTCCTCGTGCGGGCGAAAGAACTCGACGAGCTTCCGCCGCTGCGGCGCAGAGCACCAGGGGCAGTAGTGGAACCTCGCCTCGACGGGTCCGCCGCACTCCGGGCAGTCGCGCATCCGCGCCTCCTTCCCCCAGAGGCTACAACGGCGCGCCGGCGTCCGGAAGAGGCGTGCCTCCGTGCGAGGACGGAGACAGGCTCCGAAGAGACGTTACGCCTTAGCGATCTGCGGCTCCGCCGAGCCGCCGTCGGTGTCGATCTCGACGGCCAGCGTCTCCTGCTTGATCCAGTCCTCGTGCTGCAGCAGCTCCTTCTGCGCCGCCGGCAGGGTGATCCGGATCCGGTCGGTCAACTTCAGGCCCTGCTCCTTGCGCAGCGAGTTGATCCGGTGGATCAGATCGAGCACGAGGGCTTCGAGCTCGAGCTCCGCATCGAGGGCGGTGTCGAGCGCGACCGTGACGCCGTCGCCGCTCGCGACCGCCCAGCCTTCCTTGCCCGTCCGCTCGACCAGGACCTCGTCGGGGCCGAGCTCGTGCTCGCCGACGCGGAAGCGGCCGCCGTCGAGCTCCTCGAACTCGCCGGCTTCGAGCGCGGCCCTCACCGGCCGGAGCTCCTTACCGAGCTTCGGGCCGAGCACGGGCAGGTTCGGCTTCACGCGCAGCTCCGTCGCCTCGACCGGCCCGAGCTCGACCTGCTTGACTCGCAGCTCGTCGCGCACCTCGGCCGCGTGCTCGTCGGAGAGCCACGTACCGTCCACGACCAGCCGTCGCAGCGGTTGGCGCACCTTCAGGCCCGCGGACTGCCGCGCCATGTGGCCGAGACGCACGACGCGCCGCGTCTCAGCGATCTCGCTCAAGAGAGTCTCGTCACGCGCCCGTTCCTCGGGCCAGCCTGCGAGGAACACCGACGCGGCACCATGAGGAACGAGATTCCGCCACAGATGCTCGGTGAGGAAGGGCATCACCGGCGCGATCACACGAACGCCCTGAACGAGGGCGTGCCACAAGGTGCGCAGAGCGACCTCGTCGCCGTCCCAGAAGCGACGGCGCGAGCGGCGGATGTACCAGTTCGAGAGGTCGTCGACGAAGTCGTCGAAGGAACGGATCACATCGATGGTGCGGAACTCCTCGTAGGCCGAGGTCGCGTCTGCAACGAGCTGCGCCGTCCTGGCCACCACCCAGCGGTCGAGCGGCTGCAGCTCGGCGTCCGGACCGCCCTCCAGGTCTTCGAGCCGTGGCCGGAAGCCGTCGATGTTGCCGTAATCGACCAGGAACTTGACCGAGTTCCAGAGCGTCAGCAGCCGCCGCTTCACCTCCTCCGCGGGCGCGAAGCCGAAGCGGATGTTCTGCGTCGGCGGCTGCTGGCAGTAGAGCCAGCGCATCACGTCGGCACCCATCCGCTCGAACGCCTCCTCGGCCTCGATCAGGTTCCCCCAGGAGCCGTGCATCTCGCGGCCCTCGGCGTCGAGCAGCTTCTCGTAGGTGAGCACCTGCCGGTACGGCGCCTTCCCGGTCAACGCGACCGACATGAACATCAGCGAGTAGAGCCAGAGCCGGATCTGCTCGCGCATCTCGGAGACCCAGTGCGCCGGGAACCACTCTTCCCAGTAGCTCTGGTCGGGCAGGTCGGCGTGGGAGAGCTCGCGCGAGGCTCCGGTCGCGTAGCCGCCCTCGATCCACTCGGGGTTCTGCCAGCCGAGCGTCGAGAAGGGGACGATGCCGGCGTCGAGCCAGACGTCGCCGACCTCCGCCACACGCTTGACCGGCTCGCCGCAGGACTGGCAGCGGATGAGCACGCGATCGATCCAGGGCCGGTGCAGCTCCTCGAGCTGCTCGATGCCTTCGACCGCGCGGTCCTCGAGCTCGGCCCTGGAGCCGATCACGTTCAGCTCTCCGCACGTGCAGCGGTAGAACGGCAGCGGCAGCCCGTAGAAGCGGCGGCGCGAGATGTTCCAGTCGTCCATGTTTCGCAGCCAGTCGTCCATCCGCTTGCCGTACTGCGGCGGCGTCCACTCGACCGTCGCGTTCGCGTCGAGCAGCGGCTGCCGGATCTCCTCGACGCTGATGAACCAGTCGTCGGAGACGCGCCAGATCAACGGCGTGTCGCAGCGCCAGCAGTGTGGGTAGCGGTGCTCGTAGAGGCCGGCCTCGACGAGCAGCGCCCGCTCACGCAGATCGCCTGCGATCTGGTCGGCGGCGTCGCCTGTCGACGTCCCGTGCAGCCAGCCGTAGTCCTCGTAGAAGCGGCCGGCTTCATCGACCGGCGTCAGGACGGGCAGGCCTTCGCGGCGGCCGAGCTCGAAGTCCTCTTGGCCGGCGCCGGGCGCGATGTGGACGATCCCGGTGCCTTCCTCGAGCGAGACTTCCTCCCAGGCGACGGCGCGGTGCTCGACCTCGGCGGCTGCGGGCAAGTGGTCGTACGGCCCTCGGTAGCGCCAGCCGACGAGCTGCTCGCCGCGCAGCACCTCTTCGAACGTCTCGTCCGGGTAGCGCGCGACCGCCACCCATTCGCCGTTTTCGCGCCGGCCGTACTGCGCGTCCGGATCGACCGCCGCGGCCACGTTCGCAGGCAGCGTCCAAGGCGTCGTCGTCCAGACGACTAGGTACTCCCGCTCGCGCTCGAGCAACGGGAAGCGCACGTACAACGACGGGTCGGCACGCTCCTGGTAGACGCCGGCCTGAGTCAGCTCGTGCTGGGAGAGTGAGGTGCCGCAGCGCGGGCACCACTCGGTCGAGCGGTGGCCGAGGAAGAGCCAGCCTTTCTCGTCCACGACCTTGAGGAAGCGCCAGATGTACTCCATGTTGGTGTCGCTGAACGTGAAGTAGTCGTTGCCCCAGTCCATCCACTGACCGAGCCGCTTGCAGCCGCGCGTCAGTTCCTCGGCCGCCCAAACGACCACCTCGCGGCACTTGGCGGCGAACTTCTCGAGCCCGTACTCCTCGATCTCGCGCTTCGAGTTGAGCCCCAGTTGGCGCTCGACGCCGACCTCGATCCAGAGCCCCTGGCAGTCGAAGCCGTTCTGGTAACGCTGGTCGAAGCCGCGCAGCGCCTTGTAGCGCTGGAAGACGTCCTTGAGCGTCCGGCCCCAGGCCGTATGGACGCCGAGCTTCTTGTTGGCGGTGACCGGCCCGTCGATGAACGACCACTTGGGACCGCCGCGGTTCCGGTCGCGCACCTGCTCGAAGATCCCTTCGTCCTCCCACCACTGCAGAATCTCCTCTTCGAGCCGAGGATGGTCGGGAACCGACGGCAGCGGCGTGAAGACCTGCTCCATCCCTCGATTCTAGGCTCAGGGAACAACGGGTCCGCGCCGGGCGTTTCAGTGAACGACGACAGAGGAAAGGAACAACGAAATGAGCACTGCTGTAACCGAGTCGAGCTTCGAGCAGGAGGTCCTACAGAGCGACAAGCCTGTGATCGTCGACTTCTGGGCCGAGTGGTGCGGGCCGTGCCACGCTGTCTCGCCCGTGCTCGACAAGATCGCCGAGGAGCGGGACAGCGACCTGAAGCTCGTCAAGGTGAATATCGACGAGGAGCCTTCGCTGGCTCAGAAGTACGGCGTCGTCTCGATTCCGACGATAATCCTCTTCCGCGCCGGCGAGCCGGCAGCGGCTGCGATCGGCGCCCAGCCGAAAAGCGCGATCGAGAAATCGCTGGGCCTGTCCGAGAACGGCGCCGGCTAAAGCGAATTCGCACGCTGGCAGAGGCTCACCCGCGGAGGTCTCCGCGGCCAGGGTCCGTGTCCGCCCGGTCTAGTTCTTGGCGTGCTCGAGGTACGAGAGGAACGCGGCATGCTTGGCGAGATACGCCTCAAGCTCCGCGATTCCAACGCCGGCCCAGTCCTCCAGCCAGCTCTCCTCGAGATCCGCTTCGATCCGGTGGAAGCCTCGATCGCTCATGACATGAATGATCGACCCGATTCGGCCGAGAATCCATGAGCCGAACGGCCTAAATTGGCTGGCCGAAGGGCCTATGCTCGCGCGGCCTTGGCCGGCTTCCTCCTGATCAATCCGCGCTCGGGGCGAGGCGGTCCAAGCCCCGACGAGCTCGCTGCAGCAGCGCGCGCCCGAGGGATCGACCCGCACGTGTTGGGTGGGGAGGACGACGTCATGGCGGTTGCTCGCGAAGCGGACGCCGCCGCGATCGGGATTGCCGGCGGCGACGGGTCGCTGGCGCCGGTTGCGCAGGTTGCACTCGAGCGCGAGCTGCCCTTCGTCTGCGTTCCCTTCGGGACGCGTAACCACTTCGCGCGCGATGTCGGTCTCGACCGCGACGATCCGTTTGCGGCGCTCGAGGCCTTCGGCGGCGAGGAACTGCGGATCGATGTCGGCCGGGCGGGCGAGCGGCTGTTCCTGAACAACGTCTCGGTCGGGGCCTACGCCTCGCTCGTCCGCCGACGTGAGGCGCGCCGGCGCCGTCGCGAGTCGCTGGCACGGCTGCGCGCTCTCATGCGAACGATTCGCCATCCATACCGCCTGCGCCTACGCGTGAATGGCGAGCCGCTCGCCGCTCGCGTCGTCGTCGTAGCAAACAACGCCTACGAGCTGAGGCTGTTCGACCTCGGCGCCCGGCGAAAGCTGACCGAGGGACGCCTGCACCTCTACGCAGCGGGCGGTCTGCTCCCGACAGCCTGGGAGGAGCGCGTGGGCGAGACGTTCGAGCTCGACGGCCCGCGCGGCCTGCAGGCGGCGATCGACGGCGAGCCGACCGAGCTCGCGACGCCGGTCGCCTTGCGCGTTCAGCGGCGAGCGCTACGCGTGCTCGTCCCGCCAGGCCGCTAGCACGAGCGGGACATTCTCGAACGCGAGCTCGTCCGCAGCGGGAAGCTCGTCAGGGTCGAACCAGTGCAGCTCCGAGACGTCATCGGCCGGCGCAGCCTCTCCGCCAACCACGCGCGCTGTCCAGTAGAGGTTCAGCGTCGCCTCTGCCGTCGAGTCGCCGCCGTAGCGATCCATCCAGATGCCGAGAAAACGCTCGGGCTCAACCTCCAGGCCCGTCTCCTCCCTCAGTTCCCGGCGAAGGCCGTCTAGGGGATCCTCGCCTTCGTCGAGAAAGCCGCCCGGGATGTCCCAGAAGCCCTGAAAAGGCGCGACGGCCCTGCGCGCGAGCAAGACGCGTCCGGCGTCGACGCAGAGTGCACCGGCGGTCGGCTTCGAGCTCCCGTAGGCGATGAAACCGCAGGCAGAACAGGCGAGCCGCGCGCTGTCACCCGCGAGCTCGCTGCGGCAACGCGGACAGAAGGTCCAACCCTCGAGCTCGCCCATCTGATGTAGGTGTACACCTACATCACCCTTCCGACCAAGGAGCACTGATGCAAGAACAACCGGAGCCGACCTCCGAAGAAGAAGAGCAGGCGCCCGAGGACCAGGAAGAGCATGAAGCGATGCGCGGGCCGGGCCACGAAGACCCGCCCGAGGTGGAGGAGATTCACGACGCATGAGTCCCAAATTCGTTCCCGCCGGGCTTGCCGAACTGCAACGCATCGGGCTGCTTGCCGAGCTCCCGGGCGAAACTCTGGTCAGGCTCGCCGGCAAGATGCGCCGCGAGCAGGTCGCGGCCGGCGGCGCGGTCGTCGAGGAAGGCGAGGACGGCGACCGCTTCTACGTCGTCCTCGCCGGGATGTTCACGGTCAGCCAGGCCTCGCTGGGGCCGCGGCGAGTCCTGAGGCCCGGCGACTACTTCGGCGAGGTCGCGCTCGCGATGGACGTGCCCCGCACCGCCTCCGTGCGGGCCCTGACGCAGGCGACGGTTGCGAGCTGCGACCGCGAGACGTTCGACGAGTTCATCCGGCCGCTTTTCGCTGACGCCTAGCGGAGGATCCCGGTGTGGCCCAGTGAGTAGCGGCCCGGCTGCGGCCATACACACACGCCATGGGGCCCGTAGCCGACCGAGATACGTGCGAGCACGCGGCCGTCCTTGGTGCTGATCGCATAGACCTGCGCGTCGTAGCGCGCCGACAGCCACAGCACCTTGCCGTCGGCAGAGACCCCGCCCATGTCCGGGCTGCCGCCGACGTTCCACTTGGCGACAAGCTTCCGGGTGGCGAAGTCGAGCACGGAAATCGTGCCCTCGTTCCGATTGGTGACGTAGAGCAGCTTCGCGTCGCGGCTGGGATACAGGCCGTGTGCACCGGCGCCCGTGTGGATGAACCCGAGCACATGCCGGCCAGTTCGATCGATCTCCCAGACCCCGTTCGAGGCCATGTCAGCGACGTAGAACACCTTTCCGTCGGGCGAAAGCTTGACATCCTGCGGCATCGCGCTTGCGCGCGGCAGGTGCAGGACGCCGACAACTCGCTCCCGCCGCACGTCGACCTTCACCATCTCCGCGGAGAATTCGCAGCTGGCCAGCAGGAAACGTCCGTCCGCGGAGAAGTCCATGTGATCGACCCCGCTGCACGGCACGCGGAGCACACGGTGAAGCTTCATCGTATGGGCGAAGCGGAAGTCGAGCCGGTGCTCGCGCTCGGCGACCACGATCGCGTAACGGCCGTCGGGGGTGAAGTAAAGGTTGTAGGGGTCGCTAACGTGCACCGGTCTGCCCTTCGGCCGCCCGGTAATGGGGCTGACGGGCGTCAAACTGTTACCGACGTCGTTGTCCACCCAGAGCGTCTTCAGGTCGTACGAAGGCGTCACATGCTGGGGCAGCAGACCAACGCGGTAGTGCGCCACGATCTTGAAGGTCCGCTGGTCGATCACGTCGACGGTGTTGCTGGCGCTGTTCGGGACGTAGACCCGCGGCGGGACGTTGCGGACGACGCGGCTGAAGGCGTTCGCGCCGTCGTGGGCGTAGACGTTGACCGCGAGTGGGGTAGCGTGCGGGGTCGGTGGCCGCCTTGCTCGCGGCGTGCGAGCCGTGACAGCTGCCAGGCTCGTCAGCCCGGCCAAAGTCGTCCGGTTGCGGCCCCCGGCGACCATGACCGTTCGACCCACCGTCGCCACGGCTGCATCGGAGAGCGGCTGCGGGAGCCGTCCCACTATCCGGATCCGGCCGCTGAGTGGATCGACCGCGACGATCCTGGCCGTCGGAGTGTTCGGTCCCGCTGAGCGGCCGCCGACCACGAGCGCGCGATTGCCGAGCGCAGCCGCGCCGGCATGTGTCGTCGGCGCCGGCAGCTTGCCGAGAGCGCGCACAGCCCGTGTCTCGGGATCGAACACGTAGACGGCGCGGCTCGCAGTCCCGTTCGGGAGCGAACCGCCTGCGACGACGAGCTTGCCGCCCGCGGCAGTCACGGCCGCATAGCGGAGCGGCGTCGGCAGGCGGGCGACGACGCGAGCGCTTCTGCCGGGGTGCCAGCTCACGATCGTGTTGAGCCAGCTCGTGCCTGTATACCCCCCGACGACGTAGGCCTCGTCGCCGAGAACTGCGGCGGCGTGGTCGCTGCTAGGGGCCGGCAGTCGCCCGACTCGAGTCGTCACACCGGTCGCGGGGTCGACGCGGAGGATCTGGTCGAGCTGGCGGATCCCGTCACCGCCGCCGAGCTCGTAGGCGAACGAGCCGATTCGGACTGCCGCACCGTCGTGGAAGACGGTCGGCAGGCGACCGATCGTCCGCGAGCGGCCGCCCTCGATCGCGCGGACCTCTCCGGTCGAGGTGTCCGCGGAATCGAGTCCGCCGAGAATGAGAATCCGGCGTCCGAACGTCGCGATTGCCGCGTCCTGAGTCGGGATCGCCAGGGAGCCTGCGGCATGCGACGCGATCCGCAGCGCACCGGCCCGCTGCGCGTGCCGCCGAGCGGCAGGTAGCGGGGCGGCAGATCGATGGGAGGCCGCGCGATCGTCGTGATCGAAACCTGCCGCCCAGACTCCGGCTGCGCCGGCGCCGGCGGCGATCAGCAGACTCGCGATCGCGATGCGACGCCACCGCTTCGGGCTCGCCCGCCGCTCCGCACGCGTGAGAGGCGTCTCGGCCACGGACGTCTAGGATGCCCGACCGGCTAGGCGGCTGCGCCGGTTCCGCTCGATTCGGCGAGGACGGCATCCGCAAGCCGCGGCCAGGCCTCCTTGGCCCAGTCGCCGAAGGGTGTGTCGCAGAGGCAGGCGCAGGCGAGCCCCGCTTCCGGATCGATCCAGAGGAAGCTGCCGCTCTGTCCGAAGTGGCCGAAGGTACGCGACGAGTTGCGCTCGCCGGTCCAGTGCGGCCGCTTTCCGTCGCGCAGCTCGAAGCCGAGCCCCCAGTCGTTGGGATCCATCCGGCCGAAGCCGGGGAGGACGCCGACGAGACCCGGGAAGGCAACGGCTGTCGCCTCAGCCAGGGTCTCAGGGGCGATCGAGCTCGGAGCCAGCAACTCGCGGCCGACAGAGAGCAGGTCGTCGAGGGTGCCACTTACCCCGGAGGCCGGCGACCCGTCGAGCGAAGCGGTCAGGCCGAGCGGCTCGAGCACAGCCTGTCGTAGGTACTCGGCGAACGGCATCTCCGCCCGCTCGGCGACCACGTTTGCGAGCACTTCGAAGCCGGCGTTCGAATAGATCCGCCGCGTGCCCGGCTGCGCGATCGGTGTCTCGCCGTCGGGCGGCAGTCCCGATGCATGCGCGAGCAGGTGCCGCGCGGTCGAGCCCGGCGGCCCGGCCGGCTTGTCGAGCTCGAGCACGCCCTCCTCGGCGGCAACGAGCGAGGCGAGCGCCGTCAGGAGCTTCGTGACCGACGCCCAGGGAAGCGTCGCGGCGCTGGCTCCAGTCGCTCCCAGGCCGGAGGCCGAGGCGGTCACGCCGACGGCGGCGACGCCGACGGGCCACTCATCGACCTGCCGCAGCGCGTCCACGCACGGCGATACTAGCCCTCAGTGGAGCGCCGTCTCGTTCCCGCCGACTCCCCGTTCGCGCCGACGGTTGGCTACTCCCGCGCTGTTCGCGTCGGCGACCAGATTCACGTTTCCGGCACGGCCGCGGTAATGCCCGACGGCGCGCCCCCGCCAACCGGGGCGTACGCTCAGACGCGACGGTGCCTCGAGATCGTCCTCGAGGCGCTCGCGGAGCTCGGCGCGCGGCCCGAGGACGTGGTTCGGACCCGCGTCTACATCACTTCGGCCGAAGACTGGGAGGAGATCGGCCGCGCGCACGGCGAGATCTTCGGCGAGATTCGGCCCGCGAGCGCAATGCTCGTCATCACCGGCCTGCTCGACCCGCGGTTCCTCGTCGAAATCGAGGCGGACGCCGTCGTCGCCGAGGGCTGAAACCGCCGCAAAGGGAGATACTTGCGGTGATGAAGCAGATCTATCCGGCGACGATCACCGGCAAGAGCTTCGCGCCCGGCGGCAGCGTCCTCGACCACGCATTCGGCCAGAGCGAGCCCTACACGCTCGGAGTCGAGGAGGAGTACATGCTGCTCGACGGCCAGAGCTTCGACCTCGTCCAGCACATCGACACTGTGCTGGCGGCGATCTCGGGACACGAGCTCGAGACCCACGTCAACCCGGAGCTGATGCAGTCGGTGCTGGAGATCGCGACCCCCGTCTGCCGGACCGCGGGTGACGTCGACCGCGAGCTGCGGCGCCTACGTGCGTACGTGACCGAGGTCGCACGCGCGGACAACCTGCGCGTCGGCTCCGCGGGCACGCACCCCTTCAGCCTCTTCGAGCGGCAGCGGATCACCGCCCGCGACCGTTATCGGCACCTGATCGACCAGATGCAGTACGTGGCCCGCAGGGAGCTCATTTTCGGCCTCCACGTCCACGTCGCCGTCGACGATCCCGAGAAGGCGATCCAGGTCGTCAACGGGCTGCTCGCACACCTCTCCTCGCTGCTTGCGCTCTCGGCGTCTTCGCCGTTCTGGCGCGGCGAGGCGACTGGGCTCTCGTCGATCCGCCAGATCGTCTTCGCGGCGTTCCCGCGCTCGGGGCCGCCCCCGCGCTTCAAGGACTACGCCGACTACGCCGAGGTTGTCGGTCAGCTCGAGAAGACCGGCTGCATCGCCGACTACACGCACATCTGGTGGGACGTCCGGCTGCATCCGCGGCTCGGCACCGTGGAGATCCGGATCTGCGACGCCGTCACCCGCGTCGAGGACGCCGTCGCGCTGGCAGCCTACTGCCAGGCGCTCGTCAAGCATTACTCCGAGCGGTACGACCGGGGTGACGAGATCCCGTCGTATCACCGCATCCTGACGACTGAGAACAAGTGGCTCGCCGCCCGCTACGGGCTCGAGGCGCCGGTGATGGACCTCGCGACCGGTCGGCGAAACCGAGTTCCGGTTGCGCAGCTCGTCCGCCGAACGCTGCGCGATATCGAGCCGCACGCGCGCGAGCTGGGCTCGGAGCGCGAGCTCGAAGGCATCCGAGAGATCCTCGGGCGCGGGAACGGCGCTGACCGTCAGCGGCGGACGTTCAATGCGAACCGCGACCTCGTCGAGGTCGTCCGCGAGATCGCCGACGCGACCGAAGCGGCCGCCGTCCCGGCGGCAGTAGCTTGATCTGCTAGGCGCCTCGGGTCCGCCCACTAATCCCGGCCGGCAACACCGTCAGCCGTCGTCCCTCTGCAGGCAAAACCCCCGGAGGCGTCGCTTGTGACGCCGGAGCGTGCGAGGCCCGAGTTGGAACGGTCCCGGCGCCTCGTCCCTCACAAAACAAAAAAAAGAGAGGGGCCCGCCGCTCGGGGGGTCGTGGCGGCGGACCCTCTCAATTGCTCACCGCGGGCATATGGCCAGGTGCCGCCCGGGTGCGCATCGCCCAGTGGCAGAGACGCTAGCGCCCGGGTGTGTGCTTGCCAATAGGCCATCCGGCCCATCTTTTGAAACCGGAGACACATCGTGCGGCTTCCCTCGCAGGCAGGTCGCCTCGACGGCTCAGGCCGCGGCTCCTATCATCCACAGAGCCCAGTGAGTGCGGAAACCCAGGCGGTTTTCTTCAACGCAGTGCCGCTGTTAGCGGTCGCCTCGGCCTACCTTGCCGTCACCGTGATCGTAGCGCCGAGGCTTTGGCGCGAACGCGCGGGCTTAAAGGGGAGCGAGCTCGCCGTGCCGCTGATGTTTCCGTGCATCGGGCTCCCGGCCGCGATCATCGCAGGTGCCGTTCTCCACGACCGGCGCCCGATCGGAGGTCACGTTTGGGTCTTGTTCGCGGCGAGCGTGATCGCGCTGTTGCCTGCACTCGTTTTCCTCTTCCGCCGGGGCGACGGCGGCGAGGTCCTCTCGAGCGGGGCCCGCGCCCGTGAGGCTGAAGAGCTCGTCTCGGTTCGGGGGAGAGAGCTCGAGGCGGTGGCTGCGATCTCCGAGGGGCTGGCGCGGACGACCGATCCCGAGGCGGCCGGCCGCGTCCTTCTTGATGAAGTGGGCTCCGCGCTCGGCATCGAGTTCACGGCACTGGCGCTGATCGACGAGGACGCAGGCGAGGCGCGCGGCCTGCTCGCGCGAGATCAGGGACACGACGTCGATTGGTGGCGCGACGTTCGGATCGACCTCCGCAACGAGTCGTCCGGAATCGCGAGCGCCTTCTTCCAGGCGGCGCCAGTGGTGGTCTTCGATTGCTCCGTCTCGCCGCTCGTCAGTCAGCGGCTCGTCGATCGGGTCGGCGCCAAGAGCGGTGCCTTCGTCCCGCTGATCGTCGACGAGCGCATCATCGGCGTCCTCGTCGCGGCGCCGACCTCGGCCAAGCGCGCCTTCTCGGGCGAGGAAGTGACGCTGATGCAGTCGCTGGCGGCCGATACGGGCCTGGCCCTCGAGCGCACACGGTCGGCCGACGCGCTCGACGAGGCTCTCGCACGCGAGCGTCTTGTCGCCGAGATCTCGCGGCGCGTGCGCGCGGTCGAGGGGCTCGCCGACGGCACCCGGATCGCGGTCATAGAGGTCGGCCGGGCGCTGCGGGCCTCCCGTTGCTACATCCGTCTCGGCGGGCCTGGCGAGACGCAGCGGCTTGCAGCCGAGTGGTTCGCGGCCGGCCTGCAGCCGATCGGAGCGCAGACACAGAACCTCCCGGCTGCAAACCTGGCGGCGCTGAAGCGGCGGACGGTCGTGATCTCGGACATCGACCACGGTTCGGAGCTCGAGGCTCCCGAGGTGGGCACCATCGAGACCCTGCGTCGGATCGGGACGAAGTCCCTCGTCGCGACACCAATGCTCGCCTTCGACCGGCCGATCGGCGTCCTGGGACTGCACCGGGCGGAGAGCGGCCCGTGGTCGGAGGGCGAGGTCGCTCTCGTCGAGTCGGTCGCGCGCGAGTTGGCGCTCGCCATTCACTCGGCGCGCCTGCTCGAAGAAAATCGGCGGCGCCTGCTGGAGCAGACGGCGCTCCTGCGTGCGGCCCAGGTCGTCACGAGCGAGCTCGAGCTCGAGGCGGTGCTCCAGCGGCTCGTCGACGAGGTCGCCCGGCTGCTCGATTGCGAGGCCGCCGACTGCTACCTGCTCGACAGGCAGCGCGGAATCCTGCGCTGCGCCGCAGTCCACGGGCGCGAACCCAAGCTCGTCGGC
Organism: Actinomycetota bacterium; assembly: GCA_005888315.1. GTDB lineage: Bacteria > Actinomycetota > Thermoleophilia > Gaiellales > Gaiellaceae > 13-2-20CM-68-14. The sequence goes on from VAWH01000072.1 coordinate 67,849, forward strand.
TCAGAGTTCTCGGCCGATCAGGGCCTCGCCGGTCAGGCGATCCGGCAACGAGCCCCGGCTCTCTCGAGCGACCACCCCGAGCTACAGGATTCGGTGCCGCACGCGGCCTACGAGGGCTACGCGGGCGCGATCGCCGCACCGATGGTGTGGTCGGACGAGATCCGCGGAGTCCTCGGTGTCGGAACGCAGGCGGATCGCTCCTTCACGAGCTCGGACGCCGAGTTGCTAGAGGCCTTCGCCACCCTGGCGGCGCTCGCGTTGCGCAATGCCGAGAGCTTCGAAGAGCGCTCGCGGCAGGCGAAGATCCAGCGCGCTTTCTACGACATCGCCTCCGTGCTCGCGGCGCCGATCTCCCAGGGCGAGACGCTCGGCGCGGTCGCGCGCGCCGCCGCCGAGGCGCTCGGCGGCGACTCGGCAGCTCTACTGATGCCGAGCGAAGGCGCCTTCGAGGTCGCCGCCGCTCACGGGCTGCCGAACGAGGTCGCACCCGTCGTTCACGAGGCGGCGGTCCGGGCGGCCGAGCCGCTGGCGACATGTGCGCGCAACGGCACCATGATCGCAGCGCCGGCACTGGCCGAGGACGAGCGCTTCGATCCGGACTGGCGCAAGGCCGCCGCGTCGGCGGGGTACGGCGCACTCCTCGCCGTCCCGGTAGGGGCGCCGGGCGGACGCGACGGCGTGGCCGTCGTCTTCTTCTCCGACACGCGCCATTTCAGCGACTACGACCTCGAGTTGGCGCTCAACCTCGCGGGAACCGCCCGTGGCGCGCTCGAGCGAAGCGAGCTCTACGAGAGCGAGCGCCGCGCCCGCGGGCTCGCGCAGCAGCTCGCGCGTACGGGCACGTTGCTCGCGACCGAGCTCGACCCGGCGGCCGTGCTCGACGAGATCGTCGCTCAGGCTCCTGCTTTGCTCGAGGCCGACGCCGCGGTCGTCCGCCTGGTGGAGGACGACGAGCTCGTCGTCAGCGCGACGGGCGGGGAGCTGCCGGGCGACCTGCTCGACTCACGCGCGCCCGCGACCGGCTGGGCGGCAGCGGACGCGATCCAGACTGGCGCCCCGGTCGCGATTGGAGATGTCGAGAACGAAGGGCCCGCCGCCGCCTCGGACCCCGCGCTGGCCGCCGGCTACCGGGCTTTCCTGGCGGTCCCGCTCGTCGGCTCCGAAGGAGGCCCACAGGGCGTCCTATCCGTCTATGCGCGGCGGCCGCGCAGCTGGCAGGCGGACGAGGTGGAGGCGCTCGCGGCGCTTGCGGGCAACGCCTCGGCCGCGCTTGCCAGCGCGGAGCTCTACCAACGCGTCGCGCTCGAGAAGGAGCGCAGCGTCGCCATCCTCGCGAACATCGCCGACGGGATCGTGGCCGTCGATCGCGAGGGCCGGGTGGTGCTGTGGAACGACGCGGCGGAGCGGATCACCGGTGTTCGCGCCGCCGACGCGATCGGCCACTCGACCGCTCAGGTGCTGCAGAGGACGCTCGAATCCGGGGACGAAACCAGCACGGACGCGGGCGGCGACCGGTTGCTGTCGATCCCGCGGGGCGACGAGGAGGTCTGGCTCTCGTTGACCGAGGCGATCATGCGAGACCCGGCCGGCGGAGTCGCCGGTCGGATCTTCGCGTTCCGCGACATCTCGGCCGAGCGTGTCGTCGAGCAGATGAAGTCCGATTTCGTCACCGCCGTCTCTCACGAGCTGCGAACGCCGCTCACTTCGATCTACGGCTTTGCCGAGACATTGCTTCGGGAAGACGTGCTCTTCGGTGAGAAGGAGCGGCGGACCTTCCTCGGCTACATCGCCTCCGAGTCGGAGCGCCTGACCACGATCGTCGACCAGCTACTGAACGTCGCTCGGCTCGAGACAGGCGACCTGCAAGTCAACCTTGCGCCGACCGATGTCCGGGGCGTGGTCTCGGATGTCGTCCAGCTCGTGGAGCAGACACCGAGCGCGAACGGTCACGAATTCGTCGTCGACTTGCCGGCAGGACCGCTCGATGCCGAGGCCGACCGAGACAAGCTGCGCCAGATCCTCGCCAACCTCATCGACAACGCCCTCAAGTACTCGCCGGCGGGCGGCAAGGTGATCGTGGCCGCCCGCGCCAACGGTGAGGTCGCGGAGGTGAAGGTGGTCGACGAGGGGATCGGGATTTCCGAAGAGGAGCAGCGGCGGATCTTCACGAAGTTCTACCGTGGCGAAGCGATGACGCGCGATCCTGCGACGACCGGAACCGGCCTCGGGCTCTTCATCGCCCGAGGGCTCGTCTCCGCCATGGGCGGCCGGATTTGGGTGGACTCGCACGAAGGCGCCGGGTCGAGCTTCGCCTTCGAGCTGCCGCTGGCGCGCGCGACCGCGCTGAGCGGACGGGAGGCGGGATGACCACCGTGCTCGTCGTCGACGACGAGGCCCCGATTCGGCTGCTCTGCCGAGTCAACCTCGAGGCCGAGAACATGAAGGTGCTCGAGGCCGCTAACGGCGACACCGGGCTCGAGATGGCGCGCGCCGAGCATCCTGACGTCGTGCTGCTCGACGTAATGATGCCGGGCCGAAGCGGCTGGGAAGTCGCGGAGGAGCTGCTCGCGGACGACGCGACCAGCGGCATCCCGATCGTCTTCCTGACCGCGCGGGCCGAGGTCAGAGACCGGGCCAAGGGAATCGACCTCGGCGGTGTCGACTACGTGACGAAGCCGTTCAACCCGGTCGAACTGGCCCCTCTCGTGCGGGACCTCGTGCGCCGCGTCGAGAGCGGCGAGCGCGACGCTCTCCGGCGCGAGAAGTTCGCCGAGTTGCGCGAGCTTCTAGAGCGCTACTAGCTGCCGGCGAAATCGGCGGTGACCAGGGTGGCGGTCGACCAGCCACGGAAGGCGCCGACCGGAGTGGCGACGCCGATCCTGCGCAGGCTCGGATCGAGCAGGGTCGCGCGGTGCGGCGGGCTGGCGAGCCAATCGGCGACCGTCACGTTCGCCGACATGACGCCGCTCGACCAGGCGAGGTTCTCCTCGAACAGTCGCCCGCGAACGTGGAACCGGGTCATCCGTCCACCAAAGTCGCCGTGAGCAAAGTAGTCGTAGCGCAGCATGTCGAGCGAATGAAAGCGCGCGGCGCGCGCCAGACGGAAGTCGAGGCTGAGCTTCGGAAGCAGGTGCAGCGCCCGCACCGAGTTGATGGCGGCGACCAGCGCCGCGTCCCGCGTGGTCGACGCGGTACGGCTCCCGGCCACTGAGCTTGGCCTGGCCTCTGGTGCCGCGCAAAACGCGAACACGAGGACCACGCAAACGGATAGTGCCCCCCGACGCATCCGAAGCCCGGATTTGTAGCAGGCCGATCGGACTGCAGCTTGGGCGAAATGTCACGAAGTCCGAACTAGTGCGCGCTCTGTGCAAGAAAAATCGCCTCGCGCGCCGAATAGCGATTCACTCGCGTGGCCGCTAAACCCGGGCTGCGATACCTTGGCGGTTCAACGGGGCGTAGCGCAGCCTGGTAGCGCATCCGCTTTGGGAGCGGAAGGTCGCCGGTTCAAATCCGGCCGCCCCGACTACAGGCTCATGACCTTGCGTCACGACGTCCATGCGGGTAGGTCCGCCCACTCTTCCAGCAGGTAAACAGCAGTCTCGAGCTCAGATGCGGAAAGTCGGTACGGCTCCGCGTAGGCGACCTGCTCGACGAGAGGCGTGGGTGAGAGGCGGTCGAGCGCGTTGAGCACATAGCGGATCGGCAGGCCGTGGGCGACGACCAGGATCCTCCGTTCCGCCCGGGCAAGGATTTTCCGGTAGCCGGCGGCGTAGCGTCGTACCGTCCCGGCCCGACTCTCGCCTCCACCGGGTGCTTCGACCGTAGGCTCGTTCGCCGCCGCCCACTCGCGGTAGTCGATGAGCGTCCCGCCTTCGAAGCGGCCGAAGCGGACGTCGTTCAGTTCGGGCATCACGACGCGCGGGACGACGCGCCCCGCGAGCGCGAGGTCGGCCGTCTGTCGCACGCGCTCGAACTCGCTCGTCACGCACAGGTCGAGTTCGACGCCGGCGAGCCGTTCGCCGAGCCGCAGCGCCTGCTCCTCGCCGGCTGCGGTCAACGCGCAGGCGACGGCCGGGTCGCCGTTGACGGTGCCGACGAAGCTGAGCTCGCTCTCACCGTGGCGGGCGAGGATCACCTCGTCCATCTGGCGTGCCTGAGGTCGAGCGCCGACTCGTCGCGGCGCATGAAGCGGATGAAGTAGAACGCGAAGGCCCCGAAGAAGACGACTGCCTCCTCCGCCGCCATGGTCAGGCCCGCGACCTGCTGGTCGGTGAGCGGGCTCCACCCCCAGACGCGCGGCGCGTGCTCGTAGAAGTCGTAGACGGCATTCGGGATCAGCGCGAGCAGCAGCCCGAGCGGGCTCGCGAGCGCGAAGGCGCCGAACAGGTACGCGGCCGAGGCGCCCGCATCGAGACGTCCGGTCAGCACCGGCCACCAGACGAGCAGGCCGGTGACGAAGTAGCAGAGGTGCTCCAGGTGGAGCAGCGTCGACGGGTGCCGCAACGCCGTGTCATAGGCGGCCGGGATGTGCCAGGCGTAGTAAGACGCCAGCCAAAGCGGGAGCGCGACGAGCGGGTGGGTGAGGGCGCGGACCGCGGCGTATTTGCGCGACGCGGCGGCCGCGGCGGGTGGCACGCCGAGCACGACGAGCGCCGGGCTCCACTCCGCGAGCGCGACGTTCTGAAGCAGGTGCGCCGTCAACAGGTAGTGGAGCGCGAGGCTCTCCAGCGGAGTCACGAAGACAGCAAGGATCAGCCCGAGCCCGCCGAGGAAGCACGCGATCCGCCAGCCCGGCGCGGGGTAGCGGCGGAGCACGAACGCGTAGCCCAAGGCGAGGAGCGGCACGAGCACGACGGCCTCTGCGTGGAGGCTCCACGAGTACGGATGCACGCCGCTACGCTAGACGCACGCGGGCGTAGCTCAGTGGTAGAGCAGCAGGTTTCCATCCTGCGTGCCGCGGGTTCGATCCCCGCCGCCCGCTCTGTCCGAGGCTCTCGGTATGTTTTCAGAAGTGAAAACAGCCGAGCGCGAAGAGGCGCGGTCGATGCCCCGCAACGAGGGACGATCGATCAAGGAGATTGCCCGATCGCTGGGCGTTTCGACTTCTTCGGTCAGCCATTGGGTGCGCGACATCGAGCTCACCGCGGAGCAGCACGATGCGCTGCAGGCATGGAATCGGTTGCATGAGCGACAGCGCCTGGCGCGGGCGGCCAAGCACGGAGATCGCCCAAACGATCTATGGCTCGATTCAAGAGCTGGCCGGCTTCGATCGCCCGGAGTGGCTCGACATGCCTCCCTAACGAGGCTGATCCGCCAGCGGCTCCAGCGCCCCGGCGGTCGGCTCGAGCTTGCCCGACTCGAGGCCGGCGACGATCTCGCGGGCGAGGGCCCGTGCCTCGCTGACCTGCTTGACCTCGAGCACGGTGTTGACGGCCGCGAGGTGATTGCCGTCGACCAGGGACAGTTCGATGTCGACGGTGTCGAGATCTCGTTTTGCGATGTAGGAATCCTCGGGAACACCGATCCACACGCGCACCGACCGGCCGTCCGGCATCGTCGCGACCGCCTCGATCGGTTCACCGCGCAGGCTCACGCGCTCCGCATTCTCGCGCAGCGGGCCATCTAAACGTCCGATGTCGCCGCGATCCTTATCGCGTGGTGCCCGAGCGGCTCGTCCGCTTTCCCGTGCGCACGATCCTGACCGTGCTCGGCACGATCATCGCCGTCGCGGTCGCGCTCGAGGTGATCTGGATCGCGCGGCACGTGATCGTTTGGATCCTGATCTCACTCTTCCTCGCACTCGCAATGAACCCCGCGGTCGAGTTCTTCCAAAGGCACGGAATCCGCCGGCGCGGCCTCGCCGCCGGTGTCACCTACATCCTCGTGCTCGCCGCTCTCGCCGCGATTGGAGCGCTATTCGTGCCGACGGTCGTTCACCAGGTGAGCGATTTCGTGGGCAAGGTCCCCGACTACGTCCACGACATCAGCCACGGCAAGGGCCGATTTGGCTTCCTCGAGACCAAGTACCACCTGCCGGAGAAGATCCGGGACGCGATCCATAAGGGCGGCGCCGCGAAGGTGCTCGGCCTCTCCGGCGCGGCGCTCTCGATCACGAAGAGCGTGATCACGATCGTCGTCGGGACGCTCACGATCGCGTTTCTGACCTTCTTCATGCTGCTCGAGGGCCCGACGTGGATGGAGCGCTTCTATGGGCTGCTCCCATCCGAGTCGCGGCCCCGTTGGGAGAACGTGTGCCGCCAGATCTACCGCACTGTCGGCGGCTACGTGACGGGGAACCTCCTGATCAGCCTGATCGCGGGCAGCTCGACGACGCTCGTGCTGATCATCATGGGCGTGCCTTACGCGGTCGCGCTTGGCCTGCTGGTCGCGATTCTCGATCTGATCCCGCTCGCCGGGGCCACGATCGCGGCGATCGTAATCGGTGCCGTCGCCTTCATTCACTCGATCGTGGCCGGCATCGTCGTGATCGTCTTCTTCATCGTCTACCAGCAGGTCGAGAACCACTTCCTGCAGCCGGTCGTCTATGGACGGACGGTGCAACTCTCGCCGCTGATGGTTCTGATCTCGGTGCTGATCGGCGCGGAGCTGGCCGGCATCCTCGGCGCGCTCGGCGCCATCCCCGTCGCGGGCGCCATCCAGGTGCTCATCGTCGACTGGCTGCGCCACCGGCGCGAGCGCAATGTGCCCGCGGCCGCCGCTATCCCCCAAACGGGGGAGACGTGACCTCAAAGCACGGCCGATGTCTGGACCGTGCACCCCGTCTTTGCAAGCCTGGCGGCCGCCGCGATCAGCTTTGCACCGGCGAATTACGCTACGTCCGGCCGCGAGGGCGTGCAGAAGGCAACCCCGGCTTCTGCGACTTCCTCGCGCGTGCAGCTTTCCGCGCTCGAGTCGCAGCTGCTCGGGAAGATCAACCTGACGCGCGGGCGGCGCGGCCTACGGCCGCTTCGACTCTCCGCGAGGCTGACCGCGGCGGCGAACCAGCATTCGGCCTCGATGGCCGCGAAGGGCTACTTCAGCCACGACTCTGCGAACGGCGGCTCGTTCTTCAAGCGCATCGCGAGCTTCTACACCTATCACGGCTACAGCAATTGGTCGGCCGGCGAGAACATCCTGTGGTCGTCGCCGGACATCGACCCGGGTGGTGCGCTGAGGCTGTGGATGAACAGCCCCGAGCACCGGGCGAACCTGCTCAACCGCAGCTGGCGCGAGATCGGCCTCAGCGCCGTCCACGCCGCGAACGCCCCGGGCGTCTACGGCGGCGACGAAGTCACGATCGTCACGGCCGATTTCGGCTTCCGCTACTGAGTCTCAGCGCTACGCTTCAAACCGCGCGCCTGTAGCTCAGCGGAAGAGCAACGGCCTTCTAAGCCGTGGGTCGGAGGTTCGAATCCTCCCAGGCGCATCACGGGCGTTTCCGATGGCGAGGCTCGGGAAAGAGCGAGCGGATGGGAATCATCCTCAGCCTGATCCTGATGGCGGTCGGCGCCATCCTCACCTGGGGCGTCAACTCGAGCGGCGGCAGCGTCGACGTCGACGTCGTCGGCGTCGTCCTGATGGTCGTCGGGTTCATCCTCTTCCTGATCTCGCTCGTCCTCTGGCGGACGTGGTGGGGCGCCGGCTTCTGGGGCTGGGGCCCGGAGCCGTACGCGGACGGTCCCGTCGTGCGGCGCCGCGCGTACTGGCCGACCCGGCGGCGGACGACCTACGTCGACGAAGAGCCGCCGGCCGGGCCGCCTTACTGATCCGGAAAACAACCCGAAGGGAGATCGTCATGGCTGACGAGCTGCAGGGGAAGAAGATCGCCTTCATCGCGACGGAGGGCGTCGAGCAGGTCGAGCTGACCGAGCCGTGGAAGGCCGTCGAGCGGGCCGGCGGGCAGCCGGAGCTGATCTCGATCGAGGACGACGAGTTCCACGCCTGGAAGCACTTCGACAAGGCAGACACGTTCAAGCCGGACAAGACGGCGGAGGAGGCTCAGGTCGGCGACTACGACGGGCTCGTCCTCCCGGGAGGCGTCGCCAATCCGGACCAGCTCCGGACGGACGAGAACGTCGTCGGCTTCATCCGCGACTTCGCTGCGGCCGGCAAACCGATCGGCGTCATCTGCCACGGGCCGTGGACGCTGATCGAGGCCGGCGTCGTCAAAGGCCGGAAGATCACCTCCTGGCCAAGCCTGCAGACGGATCTCCGCAACGCCGGCGCTGCGTGGGTCGACGAGGAGGTCGTCGTCGACGCCGGACTGGTCTCGAGCCGGAAACCCGACGATCTGCCCGCGTTCAACGCAAAGATCGTCGAGGAGTTCGCGGAAGGGACGCACGAAGAGTCCGCGGAGAAGACCGAGCAGGCGATTCACGCGGAGGCGACACCGTCGTAGTCCGTGCTAAACCCGGCTTAGAGGAAGCTCGGGTTCATGCCTCAAGCGACCTCGCGCCAAGGCGTCGCTTGCGACGCCGACCCAAAAGGCCGTGGCGGCTTTGCCGCCGCGGCCGGCTTAACCCGGCTTAGAGGAAGCTCGGGTTCATGCCTCAACCGACCTCGCGCCAAGGCGTCGCTTGCGACGCCGACCCAAAAGGCCGTGGCGGCTTTGCCGCCGCGGCCGGCTTAACCCGGCTTAGAGGAAGTGCGCTCGACGGCGCTCGGGACCTGATCGTCGACCTGAAGGAGCGCGGCTTCACCGTGGTGCTCGCCAGCTCGTCGCCGGAGAAGGAGATCGACCACTGCCTCGATCTGCTCGATGCCCGCGAGCTGGCGGACAATTGGACGACGAACGACGACGTCGAGGCGACGAAGCCCGAGCCCGATCTCGTCCGGGCGGCGCTCGACAAGGCCGGCGCGGACGAGGCGGTGATGGTCGGGGACACCCCGTGGGACATCGAAGCGGCGCCAGGTCGGAATCGCGACCGCGACCGTGATCACGGGCGGCCTCTCGGAACAGGAGCTACATGAGGCCGGCGCCGCGGCAGTCTTCGACTCGCTGCTCGAGCTCCGTCGCCATCTAGACGACCCGCCGTTCGTCTAACTTCCTGTGAACCGCCTGCTCCCGCTTGCCGCGCTGATCGTCGCGGCGGGTTGCGGCGGTGGCCACACCCGTGCGGTTTCCCAGGGCGGCCCAAGCGGCGCGGTCTCCGAGCACGGCCCGCTGGGGCAAGGCGCCGACGCCGTCTGGTACTACCCCGCCGCCGGGAAGGCGCACTCGATCGTGATCTTCCTGCACGGCTACAGCGGCGAGGCGCGCGAGGAAACCCCGGTCAACCATGTGCCGTGGCTCCGCCACCTCGCGAAGCAGGGCGACGACGTCATCTACCCGCGCTACGAGCGCGGCGGTGGCCCGAATCCGTTCCCGCACCTCGATGCTGGTGTGAGCGCAGCGCTGGCGAGGCTCGGTGACCCGAAGCTGCCCACCGTCGTGATTGGCTACTCGCGCGGAGCGAGGATCGCAGTCGACTACGCCGCCTTCGAGGCCGCGCGCGGGCACGAGCCACGCGCCGTCCTCGCCGTGTTCCCGGCGGTCAACGCACCGTTCGAGGTACTCGGCCCGCTCGACGAGCTCGATGCGAAGACGGAGATCGTGATGATGATCGGCGACCGCGACACCGGCGTCGCCGGCAGCGGCGCGCGTCTACTTCTCGAGAGGCTCGCACGGGTCGGCTTCCCGCCTGACCGGATCAAGATCCTCGGCGCCAAATCAACAAAGGGCTTCGTCGCGAACCACACGTCGCCCCTCGAGACGACCCCTGGCGCGCGGAACGCCTTCTGGAAACCCGCCGACAGGCTCATCAACTCCGTGCGCTAAGCCGCGGCTGCGAAGGAGCCGGAACCTCGGTGCGGTAAGTCGCCGCGCCCGACCTGCGCGGGCGCGGCTCGCGAACGTTTGACCTCAGACGAAACCGCGAAAAGTCGTCATGGCCCGCTTCGCGGGCCGGACTTTTCGCGGTGAGGTGGCGCGTCGGCGTCGCTTGCGACGCCGACTTGGAGGACGTCCCGGCTTTGCCGGGGCGTCCGTCTAATGCCGGTTAGCAAAGCCGCTGCCGGTGGGCCTCCGGCGAGGGTGGCGGACGGGACTCGAACCCGCGACCACCGGGACCACAACCCGGGGCTCTACCAACTGAGCTACCGCCACCGCGCAGCGGAGACAGAATAGCCGCGTCTTGAAGACGCTTGCCTCTCGCCGCTTCCCCGGGCCGGCCTGGGACGAGCTCGACGACGTCGAATATCTGACCGCGGCGCTCCCGGACGGCGCGGGTGGGCGCCGCGACGACGTGCTGGCGCTCGCCGTTGTCGGCGAACGGATCGACGGCGAGACGCTCGACCTGTTCCCGAACCTCAGAATCGTCGCGAACTACGGCGTCGGCTACGACTCGATCGATTCGGCCGCGTGCGCGGCGCACGGAGTCGCGCTGACGAATACGCCCGGCGTGTTGACGGCGGCGACTGCCGATCTCGCGTTCGCGCTGTTGCTCGCGGTCAGGCGGCGGCTCGTCGTCTCCGACGGTGCTGTCCGTGAGGGCCGCTGGCGTGGCGGTTGGGCCGAGCCGGACTTCCTCGGCCGCGACGTCGCGGGGTCGACGCTTGGGATCGTCGGCTTGGGCAGGATCGGCCGAGCCGTTGCGACGCGTGCCGCGGCCTTCGACATGCGCGTGCTCCACCACTCCCGCCGGCAGGGTCAAGAAGGTTGGCGCGAGCTCGACGACCTGCTCACCGAGGCCGACGCCGTCACGCTGCATCTGCCGCTGACCCACGAGACGCGCGGCCTGCTGGACGCCCGGCGGTTGGGGCTCCTCCGCGACGGTGCCTCCCTCGTCAACACGGCCCGCGGCGCGATCGTCGACGAGGAGGCACTGGTGCGAGAGCTCGTCTCCGGCCGGATCGAAGCGGGCCTCGACGTCTTCGCACATGAGCCGGAGGCGCCGCGCGAGCTGCTGGCGCTACCGAACGTCGTCCTGACTCCCCACGTCGGCAGCGCGACGACGGAGACTCGCGAGGCGATGACACGCGTCCTCGTCGACAACCTGCTCGCCGCTGCTCGAGGGGAAAGGCCGCCGAACCTCGTCTACCCTGATGCCGAGGCCCCGTAGCTCAGTGGATAGAGCGGCGGACTTCGAATCCGCGTGCGCAAGTTCGATTCTTGCCGGGGCCATCGCCGACACGAGTCCGGCCCTCGCTGCGCGAGGGCGATGACGACTCGCGTCGGCTCTGCTTCTTCGGCAGACCGCTGTGCGCCGCGGCCGCGCAGGTCGGCCGCGGCAGCGTTAGGTCGAAAGCTCTCTCGACAGGACCGACTGGACTGCCCGCAGGGCCACGCGGGTGTCTTCGAGGCGCGGCTCTCTCGTCGTGATTCTTTGCAAGCCGAGGCCGGGGAGGAGAAAAGCCCTTGCGAAGCGCCGCGTCGAGCTCTCGACGGCGAGCCACAGCTCCATTGTCAGCGCCAGCGAGAGGAGGACGACGGCGGCTGACGCATAGATCGTCGGCCCGAAGGGCCAGACGCGCTCGAGGAGGACGGCCACCGGGAACACCAGTGCTGCGAAGTTCGTGCCGCAGCGTGCCGCGAAGCGGGTTGGGCGAGCCGCGCCGCGCCAGGTCTCGGCGAGACGGCGCTCCTCCGCGGCTGCGATCGCTCGATGCTCGGCACCGTGCAGCGCCAGCGTGCGGCCGCGCAGGAGCCAGAGGACGAGAGCGAGGGTGACCGAGAGACCCGCGATCAGAGAAACGCGATGCGGGAGGAATGCGAACAGAAGCGGAGCGGCGACCGCGGTTGCGAGCAGCAAGCGTTCCCGCGGCTTCGCGACGCCACCGCGGCGGAAGAGCGGCGACAGGGAGAGCCCTAGCCGAACGAGGCCTCGCAAGAGCGGAACGTTCCGAAGCCGCCTGCGCGGTGCCGGCATCGCGCCCTCGCGCAGGGTCCCGTCGACGCCGGCGAAGGCCCAAAAGCGCTCGCTGACGATCGCGACGCCGTCAGGCCTTGCCATACCACCGAGGCGTGGGAGGGCTTGCGCACCGTCGATGCCGGCAAGGACGAACTCCACCAAGCAAACCTTGCCTGGGTCGAGGCCGCCCGGCAATGGGTCGGGCGGCCTACTTCACGAACGAGTGGGGCCTACCACCTACCGCGCGAGAAGAAGCCGAGCAGCGCAAGCACGAGAACGATGATCAGGATGATCCAGAGAATGCTCAATTGGGGTCACCTCCTCCCGGGCGTCGTCGTTTCCCTACAACGGGATTCCGACCGCGAAGGTTTCGCAAGCGGTCCGGCTCTGGTTAGCGCGAAATGCAGCCGGTCGCTGCCGGCGCGGCGGGGCACGACGCGCCCCTCGAGCACCGTCACGCGTGTCGAAGAGGTTCCCCACGTGCAAGTGTCGCCGGCACGGCGGGTCTTCGCTCCGGTTGCCTGCGAAGCGCTGAGACCGAGCACCGTCACCAGAGCAAGCGCGAGCATGAGCAGACGAACGAGCAGATAGGCGCGAGCGGCCACAGCCTTGCCGGTTACCGGCCGAGTGCGTTTTTCCTGCCCCGGTGCAGGGCAAAGAGAGGCGGTGCCGAGGGCGATTTGGAGCGGCTCGATCAGCTTCGGGCTCGTCAACGTGCCCGTGCGCATGTACAGCGCGATCTCCGAGCACAAGCTCCACTTCCACTTCGTGCACGAACCGGACGAGAGCCCGATCGGCTACCAGAAGGTCTGCAAGCTCGAGGACAGGCCGGTCCCCGACGACGAGATCGTCAAGGCGTTCGAGTTCGAGCCCGGCGAGTACGTCTTCATGGACGACGAGGACTTCGAGGCCGCGCGCGCCGAGGGCTACAAGACGATCGAGATCACCGACTTCGTCCCTTACGAGCAGGTCGACCCGATCTACTTCGCGCGCACCTACTACCTCGGCCCCGAGGAAGGCGGCGAGAAGGTCTACACGCTCCTGCTGCGCGCGCTGGAGGATTCGGGGTTCGCCGGAATCTCGAAGTTCGTCATGCGCGACCGGCAATTTCTCGGCGCGCTACGGGTCCGGGACGGGATGCTCACCCTCGAGCAGATGTACTTCGCCGACGAGATCCGCTCGCTCGACGAGATCAAGCCGCAGCGGACGGAGGTTTCGAAGGAAGAGCTCGCGATGGCCGAGCAGCTGATCGACAACTTCGCCGGTGACTTCAAGCCGCAGAAGTACACGGACACCTATCGCGACGCCCTCTGCGAGATCATCCGCGACAAACGCGCCGGCAAGGAGGTCCATCACGCCCCCGAAACCGAGGAGGCGGCGCCGCCCGATCTGCTCGAGGCTCTCCGCGCGAGCATCGCGGCAGCGGACCGGGGCCGCGGCCGACCGCCTCGGCGAGCGAGCCGCTCGCGCAACGGATCTCGCGGCGATCTCTCCGGTCTCTCGAAGGCAGAGCTCGACCACCGAGCCCGCAAGGCGAAGATTCCCGGGCGCTCGAAGATGTCGAAGGACGAGCTGATCGAAGCGTTGAGCTAGTGGATGGGGCGTTCGGCTGCCTGAGCAGAAGCACCTCAGCGTCGTCCCGGATGTCGAGGAAGAGCTGGATCGGCTGTACGCCCTTCCGCTCGAGGAATTCACGAAGGAGCGGAACGACCTCGCGCGGCGCCTGAGCAGGGCGGGGCGCGGCGATGCGGCGGACGAGGTCAAGAAGCTCGCCAAGCCGAGCATTCCGGTCTGGACGGCGAACCAGCTTGCGCGCCGCGAGCCGGGCGAGGTGCGGGCCCTGTTGCGGTCGGCGGAGGAGCTGCGCAAGGCGCAGCAGCGAGCGCTCGGGGGCAAGGGCGGTTCCGACCTGCAGGATCGGCTCGCGGAGCAGCGCCGGTCGGTGCGGGCGCTGGCGCGCCTCGGTCGCGACATCCTCGCCAACGAAGGTCGCTCGGTCAGCGACGCGATCGTCGGGCGGATCGCGAAGACGCTCGACGCGGCCGCGCTCGACGAAGGGTGGCGGTTTCAGCTTCGCGCCGGTCGTCTGACCGAAGAGCTCGAGCCGCCGGGCTTCGAGGCCCTCGCCGGCATGGCTTCGGCGCGGCGGGCGCGGAAGGGCGCCGCAGCCGCGAAACCGAAGCCCGAAAGGATCGGCGAGGCCCGCCGCCGAGTTCAGGAGGCGCAGCGCGAGGCGCGCGCGCGTGCGCGCGAGGCCGACCAGGCCGAAGCCGAGGCCCAGCGCGCCGAGAGGGCAGCCGGCGAAGCGCACCAGACCGCTCGGGCCGCGCGCAAACGCGCCGACGAGGCGCAGCGCGCGCTCGCCGAGGCCGAGGCCGCCCTGCGGAAGACGCAGCGGAGCTAGCTCTCCGAGGCCGCGCTGCCGTAGGCGTAGTGGAGCTAGTTCTCGTCCGCCGGAGGCTCGTTGACGACCGGGTCGGTTGCGAGCCGCTCGGCAGCCTGCCGAGTCTCGTCCGCGACCTCGTCGGTCATCTCCACGAACTTGTTCTCGTCCGTGAGCCGGCTCTCTCGCTCTCGGTCTTGCTCGTCGGTCATCCCCTGCTCGTTCCCGCGCGCTCTACTCTGTAACCCCGTGATGCGGGCGTGGCGCTCTCCACTCGAAGTCCGGCGTCAGCTGCGCCGACGCCATGACGACTTCGAGTGGATTAGAAGGCAGATGATTCGTCGGTGAGCGGAGCCGGGCAAAGCCCGCCTCCGCGGCGAATTCGGGCCTATCCTTGAAGAAGCGGGCGTGGCGGAATTGGCAAACGCGACGGGTTTAGGACCCGTTGGGCGAAAGCCCTTGGAGGTTCGAGTCCTCTCGCCCGCACTCGCGCTCGTGCTCTTGGCGCTGGCGACCTCGGCGGCCGCCGCCTTGAGCTCTGGGTGGGAGGCCGCGAGGCCTCTGCCGCTCGCACGCACCGAGGTGGCGGCCGCGCGGCTCGGGAGCGAGATCGCTGTGATCGGCGGCTTTCTCGCCGATGGGACAAGTACGGGTCGCGTCGATGCTTTCTCGCCGCGCAGCGAGCGGTGGCGGCGCCTGCTCGACCTGCCGGCCCAGGTGAATCACGCGATGGCGGCATCCGCTTCCGGACGCCTTTACGTCGCCGGCGGCTACGGGGCGGAACGGCGTGCCTTCGTGTTCTTCCGCGGGCGCTGGCGAGCCCTCCGCAAGCTCCCAGCACCGCGGGCGGCGGGCGGCGCCGCAATCGTCGGCAGCAAGCTCTACGTCGTGGGCGGCGTGCTGGCGCCGGGGAGGCTGGCGCAGCGAATGCTCGTCCTCGACCTCCGCACGGGCCGCTGGCTCTTCGCGCCGGGGCCGAGCCCACGCGAGCATCTTGCAGTGACCGCCGCCGCTGGCATCGTCTACGCGCTCGCCGGTCGCTCGGGTGGGACGAACTTCACGACCTTCGAGGCCTACTCGCCGAAGCGGCGCACGTGGCGCCGACTCGCGCCGGTTCCCTACCCCCGCGGAGGAACGGGGGCAGCGGTCGTCCGGGGAAGAATCGTCTCCTTGGGTGGGGAGGAGCCTGGCGGCACGATCTCGTCCGTCTTCGCCTACGACATCGCGACCTCGCACTGGATGCGCCTGCCTGACATGCGCACGCCGAGGCACGGGCTCGGCGTGGTTGCATTTGGTGCCCGTGTCTACGCGATCGGAGGCGGCCCGCAACCCGGTCTGCACGTCAGCGCGGCGAACGAGTTCCTGACGCTCCCGAAGTGAGGCGCTCGATCCCGGCTACGGCCGCGGCGAGCGCGTCCTCATCGAACAGGAATGGTGCTGCGTTCGGGATTCCATGTACAGGAGCGTCGAGCTCGTCCGAACCCGCGGCCGCGTTGAGCGCGTAGCGGATCGGGATCTCGTGGCAGACGACGAGCACGCACTCGTACGGGGCGGCGAGCAGGCGGCCGAAGCCGTGCGCGTAGCGATGAGCAGCCTCGTCAAGGCTCTCGCCGCCGGGAAAGCGGTCGGCACGGACGTGCTCGCGCTTCCAGGCGCGGTAGTCCTCGATGGTCAAGCCCTCTAGCTCCCCGATCCGCACGTCGTCGAAGAGCTCCTCCTCCGCGACCGCTACGTCGCGGCCCTGCATCGCGATCCGCGCCGTCTCGATCGTCCGCCCGAAGCGCGTGTGCAGACAGACGTCGAGCGGCAGCGACCGGACCTGGAGACCCAGCAGCGCCGCCTCCTGGCGGCCGCGCTCCGTCAGCGGGGCCGGCCGGCCTGGGTCGCCGTTGACACGGTTTTCGTGGTTCAGGACCGACTCGGCGTGTCGGCTGAACACGAACAGGCGCATGCGCGTGACCCTACCGCCCTGACCGCGCCGTGACGGCAGGCGAAACCTCTTTGCTTGAATGGACGGGTGGCCGTCCAAGTCGAAGAGCTCGCTGACAACAAGGTCCGACTCAAGGTCGACGTGGCTCGCGAGGACATGCGCCACGCGGTCGAGCACGCGACCTCGGATCTCGCCGGCAGCGTCAAGATCCCCGGCTTCCGCCCCGGCAAGGTGCCGGCACAGGTATTGCGGGCCCGGCTCGGCGAGGAACGGCTGCTGACCGAGGCGGTCGAGAGCCACATCGGCGGCTGGTTCTGGAACGCCGCGGCCAGCACGCGCATCCGGCCGATCGCGCAGCCGCAGTACGACTACGACCTCCCGTCGTCCGATGACGACGCCTGGAGCTTCACTGCGACCGTCGACGTTCAGCCGAAGCCCGAGGTCGCCGACTGGTCGGCGCTGGAGGTTCCCTATGCCGAGGCCGAGGTCCCACCCGAGCTCCTCGACCGTGAGGTCGAGCTTCTGCGGGAGAGCGTCGCCGATCTCGCCCCGGTGGAGGGCCGCCCCGCTCAGACCGGCGACGTCGTGGTCGTCGACGCGGTCGAGGAATCGGGCGAGGCGCAGCGCGACCTCGTGCTCGAGCTCGGCTCCGGCAGGCTGCTCGAAGACGTCGAGCGCGCGCTGATCGGCGCCTCGCCTGGAGACACCCGCGCGGTCGAGTACACGCTCCCGGACGGCTCCTCCCGCACGACCCAGGTGACGGTCAAGGAGATCAAGGAGAAGGTGCTGCCGCCGGCCGACGACGAATTCGCGCGGGCCGCCAGCGAGTTCGACACCTACGCCGAGCTCCAGAACGAGATCGAGTCGAGCCTTCGCGAGCAGCTTGAGGACGAGCTGGACGCAGCCTTTCGCGCCGAGGCCGTTGACCGGCTGGTCGAGGCTTCGAACGCGACCGCTTCGGGGCCGCTCGTCGAGGCCCGCTCGCGTGAGCTGCTCAACCAGCTCGGCCGCTCGCTCGACCGCCGCGGGATCAGCGCCGACCTCTACCTCCAGCTGACCGGCCAGACGCCGGAGCAGCTCGCCGAGGGGGTTCGTGCTGAGGCCGCGCAGTCGGTCGCCCGTGAGCTGGTCCTCGAGGCCGCCGCCGACAAGCTCGGGATCGAGGTCTCCGACGACGAGGTCGAAGAGCTGATTCGCGAGCAGGCGGAGGCTGCGGGCGAGGACCCGGCGGACGTTCTCTCCCAGCTCCGCGAGGCGGGCCGATTCGAGACGCTCCGCGCCGACCTGCGCCTCAAGGACACCCTCGACCGGATCGTTTCCGAGGTGAAGAGGATCTCGCCCGACCTTGCCCAGGCGCGCGACAAGCTTTGGACTCCCGACAAGGAAACCGCCCCGACCGAAACGAAACTCTGGACCCCCGCTAGCAAGGAGCCTGCATGAGCCCGTTGATTCCCATGGTCGTCGAGCAGACCTCGCGAGGCGAGCGCGCGTTCGACATCTACTCGCGCCTGCTGAACGAGCGCATCGTCTTCCTCGGCACTCCGGTCGACGATCAGATCGCGAACCTGATCATCGCCCAGCTGTTGCACCTCGAGTCCGAAGACCCGGACAAGGACATCTCGATCTACGTCAATTCGCCGGGGGGCTCGGTCTACCACGGGCTCGCGATCTACGACACGATGCAGTTCATCAAGCCCGACGTGCAGACGATCTGCGTCGGCACCGCGATGTCGATGGGCGCCCTGCTTCTTGCCGGTGGGACGAAAGGAAAGCGGATGGCGCTCCCGAACTCGAAGATCCTCATCCACCAGGTGTGGGGCGGCTTCCAAGGGCAGGCGACCGACATCGAGATCCACGCGCGCGAGACGATCGCACTGAAGCGCACGCTCGAGGAGATCATGTCGGAGCACACCGGGCAGCCCCTCGATCGGGTGTCTAAGGACATGGAACGCGACTACTTCATGACGCCGCAAGAAGCCCAGGAGTACGGCATCATCGACAACGTCATCGTTCACCGCGATG
>VAWH01000062.1 GCA_005888315.1 Actinomycetota bacterium
GATCCTCGGCGGCTTCGCGAATGAGGCGGCGGCCCGGCGGGCCAAGTGCAGCCCGGTGCCGGCGACGTATCGCCCGGATTGCTACCGCGGCGCACGGGCCTGAACGGCCGGTCGCCTGACGACCTTCTCGCAGTCCCTGACGATGTCGCGGAGGTCGGCCTCGACGCGATCCTTTCCCTCGCCGCAGTAGACCTGCTCCGTTAGCCCGTCGCGCGAGTCGATCACGTCGTTGCCATAACCGCCGAAGAGGCGGTCGGCGCCAGGGCCGCCCTTGAGAAAGTCTCCGCCGATGTCGCCCCAAAGCTGATCGGGACCGCTGCCGCCGATCAGGACGTCGTCGCCGCTGCTGCCGTGGATGCCGTCGCGGCCTGAGTCGCCGTACGCGATGTCGGTGCCGCCGCCGCCCTGAATCTCGTCCTCGTCGGGGCCGCCGTGGATGACGTTGTGGCCGGCGCCGGCGAAGACACGGTCGTTCCCGCCGCCGGCGAAGATCGAATCCGCCCCGACCGTGCCGCAGATCAGGTCATCGTCGCTCCCGGCGCGTAGCGTGCTGCCCTGTTGGGTCGAGATTTCGCAGAACGGGGCGTTGTCGGAGGCGTCCCCGTCCGGCGTGTTGCCGGTCCCCTCGACCTCGGGCTCGATCTCGAACGTCCCGGCGACGAAGGCGTTGAAGCGAAACTCGACCTCGATGGTGCCTCCGGGCGGCAGCGCGGGAAGCGTGCACGAAACCCGCGCCCCGAGACTGCAGGCACCGCTCGCCGCGTTCGCGGAGATGTACGAGAACGGGCTCTCGTCCGCGGTGACGAGCCTGAGGGGGTCCGAGGTCACGTTGCCGTTGTTCGCGACGACGCCGTGATAGATGTAGACACGGCTGTCGTCCAGGGCCGGGTGGTCGCGCTCGACATCCAGCGAGCCCGCGATCGAGAGCGCGGCGCACTCGAGGGGATTGGTCTGACCGCCCGTCGCCAAGGCTTGCCAGCTCGGCTGCGAAACCGGAGTGGCGAGCGCGGTTAGCTGCGTCTCGCAGGTGCCGTCCGGGTTCATGACGAAGAGCTGCGAGCCGGCGCTGTAGCCCGTTCTCGAGCTGAGGAACGCAATCCGGCGTCCATCCGGAGACCAGAGAGGTGCGAACCCGGCGGCGAGCGACGCGCTGTCGGTGAGGCGGCGCTCGCCGACGCCGTCGGCTCCGACGGTGTAGACGTTTTCGCGGTAATAGGGCCCGTACCGGTCGTAACCGATCGCCTCGGCGCCTCCGAACGCGATGCGGGAGCCGTCCGGCGACCAGGCGGGGGGAGCAAAATTGTTCGCTTGCGTTTGGCCCAACTGGTGCAGACCACTTCCATTCGCGCCGATCGCGTAGAGAACGAACCGGCCGTTTGCCTCGCGGAAGAAGGCGATCTGCGACCCGCCCGGCGACCAGGAGGGCGACATGTCCTTCGTCCCATCCTGGATCAGCAGTCGCCGACCGCTGCCGTCGGCCTTCGCGACCGCGATGTCTGTGTCGTTCGTCGTCGTGAACGCAAGCTCGGTGCCATCCGGCGACCACGACGCGGCCGCGTCTGGGGAGGCGTCGGGAGAAATCGTCGAGGAGCCGCTACCGTCCGCGTTGAGGACGACGACCGAGAAGCCGCCAAGCGCGAGTCCGGAGACGAATGCGATTCGCGTGCCGTCCGGCGACCACGAGAGCAGGTGGGGGCTCAGGCTCGCGCCGATCTGACGTACGTTCGAGCCGTCTGCATCCGCGACCAAGATCGGGAGTGCTCCGCCAGGCCCGAACTGCGTCCCGGCGAAAGCGATCCGGGTCCCCTCGGGAGAGAAGGACGGGAAGACGCCCTCGTGTAGCAACGCCGCGCCGGTGCCGTCAGGGTTGATCGTGTAGACGGACCCACCGTTCATGTACGCGAGTCGGCCGTTCGCCGGGGCTGCGGCTGCCGAAGCTGCGGCGACCAGTGTCGCCGCTGCGAGAAGCCCGGTCGCGCGCTTGAGGCTCATGTCACGACCCTAAGACGGCGTTGTAAGGCCGCCTGCAGCGAGTTGTGAAGCTTTGTTGGTGAGGAGTAAAGACTTCTAGGCTTGCGGAATCCGGGCCTCGAGGGCCTCGGTGACGGCCTCGCGGACCGGCTCCAGCTCGATCCGGTTGAGGACGTCGGTGAAGAATCCCCGCACGATCAGGCGCTCGGCCTCGCCGCGCGAGATTCCTCGGGCCATGGCGTAGAAGAGCTCGTCGCGGTTGACCGGGCTGATCGTGGCGCCGTGGGTGCAACGGACGTCGTTGGCCTCGATCTCGAGGCCGGGGATCGAGTCGGCGTGCGCCTCCTCGGAGAGGATCAGGTTGCGGTTCTCCTGGTAGGCGTTGGTCTTCTGCGCGTCCTTCTCGACCTTGATCATCCCGCGCCAGACGGCGGTCGCGTGGTCGCGCAACGCGCCTTTGAAGGCGAAGTCCGAGGTCGTGTTCGGCGCGATGTGCTCCTGGAAGGTGTCGTAATCGAGGTGCTGGTCGCCATCAGCGAAGTAGGCGCCGGTGACGCGCGAGGTCGCGCCGGCGCCCGCCAGGTCGTTCTGGATCCGCGTCTTGCCCTTCTTGGAGCCGAAGCCACCCGCGACCCAGTCGAGCTCGGCGTCGCGGCCAACCTGCGCGCGATGCGACGCGAAGTGCCAGGTGTTCTGCGAGAGGTTCTGGAGCGAGACATACTCGACTTTCGCGCCCTGTCCGACAAAGAGCTCAGAGACTGCGTTCGAGTAGCCGCTCAGATCGGGCGACGCCGAGACGTACTCCTCGACCACGCTGAAGCGGCTCTCCGGCTCGGCGACGACCAGCAGGCGCCAGAAGAGCGCGCCGCCCTCGCGCGAGTTGGCGATCCGGACGTAGAGGGGCTTCTCGAGGACGACTCCTTTCGGAACCTGGACGAGCAGGCCGTGCTCCCAGAGCGCCCCGTTGTGGGCCGCGAACTTCTCGTCGGCGCCGACGAGCGTTCCGAGCAGCTCGTGGTCGCGTAGGGGCTCGAACGTGATTCCGTCAGGCGCGCGCTCGATCTCGATCCCATCCTCGCTAACCGTCGCCAGAGCGGCCACGTCGAGGTCGAGCATGCTCCCCGCGGCCGCGGCCGGGGTCTGACCCCCGACATGGCCGTTGGAGATGAAGGAGTCCGGATCGAAGCCCTTCAGGTCGGTGAAGCGCCACGGCTCGTCCGTCGTCGACGGCAGCGGCAGCGTGCGGTAGCGCTCGAGCAGCTCTTGCCTACTCATAGGCCGCGTACCTGCGATGCAGGATCACGTAATTGCCGTCCGGATCGGTGCAGAAGGCCATGTGGCAGACACCGCTGTCGTCGGTTCCCGCGAACTCGACGCCTTTCGCCTCGAGCTCGGCGCGCGCAGCCGCGACGTCAGGGACGCGCAGCGCGATGCCGCCGAGGTTTGGGGAGAAGTCGATTCCGTCGCTCTCGGGATCCCAGAAGGCGAGCGTCACCTGGCCGGCCGTCACCTCGCGCGGGTTGTTCGGATCGAGCGGCAGCCCGAGAGTCTCGTGATAGAAGGCGCGCGCCCGCTCGGGGTCGCGCGTCGGAATGGTTACGAAGTCGACGCGTTCGGTCTGCATCAGGGCAAAGAGCCGTCGCGGTACGGCGCGTAGCGGCGATGGAGCTGCAGGGTGTTGCCATCCGGATCCGAGAAGCTCGCTAGGTGGCAAACGCCGGAATCGATCGTCTCGTGCTGGAACTCGACTCCCTCTGCCTCGAGCTTGGCGCGTGCCGCAGCGACATCGGCGACGCGCAGCCCGATCGGCATCTGGTGCCCTCGAGCCTGAAAGTCCGGGCCCATCGCCTCGGGCGAGACGAGTGCCAGCGTGACGTTGCCAAGCTCGTACTCGACCCACCGCTCGCTCGAGTTGGGGTTGCGTTCCAGGCCGAGCGTCTGGCCGTAGAACTCGTCGGCCCGCTTCAGGTCTTGAACGGGAACAGCGACGAAGTCGGCCCGCTCCACACCAAGATCAGCCAACCGATCCTTCCATCTGCAGCTGGATCAGCCGGTTCATCTCGACCGCGTACTCGAGCGGCAGTTCCTTCGTAATCGGCTCGACGAAGCCGGAGACGATCATCGCCGCCGCCTCGGACTCGGAGAGGCCGCGCGACATCAGGTAGAAGAGCTGCTCCTCGCCGATCTTCGAGACCGTCGCCTCGTGGCCGATGTCGACGTTGTTCTCGTCGATGCTGATGTACGGGTAGGTGTCGGTGCGCGAGTCCTCGTCGAGGATCAGCGCGTCGCAGACGACCTTGGACTTCGCGCCCTCTGCGCCCTTGGCAACCTCGAGCAGGCCACGATACGACGCACGGCCGCCGTTCTTCGAGATCGACTTCGAGGTGATCGTCGAGGTCGTCTTCGGCGCCACGTGTACAGCCTTGCCGCCCGCGTCCTGGTGCTGGCCCTTGTTCGCGAACGCGATCGAGAGCACCTCGCCGTGCGCGCGCTCGCCGAGCAGCCAGATCGCGGGGTACTTCATCGTCAGCTTCGAGCCGAGGTTCCCGTCGACCCACTCCATGGTCGCGTCCTTGTAGGCGACGGCACGCTTGGTGACCAGGTTGTAGACGTTGGTCGACCAGTTCTGGATCGTCGTGTAGCGGCAGCGGCCGCCTTCCTTGACGATGATCTCGACGACAGCGGAGTGCAGCGAGTCGGTCGTGTAGATCGGAGCCGTGCAGCCCTCGACGTAGTGCACGTAGGCACCCTCGTCGACGATGATCAGCGTGCGCTCGAACTGGCCCATGTTCTCGGCGTTGATCCGGAAGTAGGCCTGGAGCGGCATCTCGATCGAGACGCCCGGCGGCACATAGATGAACGAGCCGCCCGACCAGACGGCCGAGTTCAGGGCCGCGAACTTGTTGTCGTTCTGCGGGATGATCGTCCCGAAGTACTGCTTGACGAGTTCCTCATGCTCGCGCAGGCCGGAATCCATGTCCTTGAAGATCACGCCCTGCGACTCCAGCTTCTCCTGAAGCTTGTGGTAGACGACCTCGGACTCGTACTGGGCGCCGACGCCGGCGAGGTACTTCTTCTCCGCCTCCGGGATCCCGAGCTTGTCCCAGGTGTCGAGGATCTCGGCCGGCAGGTCCTCCCAGCGCTCGGCCTGCTTCTCGGTCGGGCGGATGTAGTAGTAGATGCTCTCGAAGTCGATCTCGTTCAGGTTGCCGCCCCACTGCGGCAGCGGCCGGGCGAGGAAGTAGTCGAGCGACTTGTGCCGGAACTTGCGCATCCAGTCCGGCTCGTTCTTGTGCTCCGCGATCGCCTCGACGACCTCGTGCGAGATCCCCCGGCCGGACTTGAAGAAGTAGTCCTTGGCCTCGTCCGGGTTGGAGAAGCCGTACTTGTACTCCTCACGGATCTGCCCGACGACCTCGGTCTCAGTCATCGCCATCTACCACTCACCTCCCAGCCAGAGAGGCACCCGACCCACTTGCCGCGCCGCGACCCAGCCGTGCTTCCGGTAGGCATTACGAAGCCGCCACGTACTTGGCATACGCCCTCAGCACCTCCAAATCGTGGCGGCGCCGTCCGGGAAAGTAGCGCTCGCCGAAAGCCGTCCAAGAAAGGCCGGCGGGGGCCTCGTCGACCCCCGCCGTCCGAGGCGCTGATTGAGCGGCCGTTTTGATCGTCTCGGTCACGCTTGCCCGCGCATTCGGAGCCGCCACTTCCACGTGCTCCACTTGAGGTTGCCGGCCTTGCTCCGGCGGACTGGCATCACGCCGAGACGTTGCGTGAGCTGTTTCTGCCGTTCAGAAGTGCCGCTCACGGGAGACTCTGTCGCAGAATTCATCTTGAAGATCCTCTCATCCAGAGGCGGGAAAACCCGGACGGGCTCTCTCGAGCACTCAGGCCCGGTGTGGCAGTCGGAGAGGAACTTCTAAGCCTCGTCGGCTTCCGCGCTAGGTCTACGCGCTAGGTCCAGTCTAGCCGGGATCGAGCCTTGGAAACTGATTGTTTATGGGGCCAGCGGAGCGCGGCCCCCGGACCAAAGGAGTTCGAGGGCCGCGCTGAGCCGACGGCGCGCTAGGTCGCGACGCGTTGCGTTTCCACGGTCGCGATCTTCTCGATCTGCGGCGGCGGTGCCGCGGTCGGATCGATGCCGTGCAGTTCGCGAACCACGTGCGAGACGAGATAGCGCTCGTGCTCGGACTGCGGCTTCTGGATCAGCTCGCCCATCCCCTCAGCAGCCTGCTCCTGATCGACGCCTTCCCAGACGAGCACCATCACGTCGGCTGCCGGCGCCTTCTGATGGAAGATGTGCTCGCGAGTGACGCCCAGCCTCTCGAGCATCTCCCGGTGCGCGCCCGAGCGCTCACCGGTCTCAATGCTCTCGCAGAACTCACGCCATTCCCGCGGCTTCGCGATCGGGAAAACCTGCACGGCAAACGTGTCTGTCTCCATGTGCTGCTCCCATCTCTTAGGGTGAGAACCCGGACGGGCTCTCTCGTTACACCAAGCCTCTGTGGCAAGTCGGAAAGGGAGCTTCGGGGCCTCGACGGCTTCCGCGAAGGTCTCAGCGCAACCTCCACCCTAGCTGCGATCCCACGATCTCGCCCAACTGCGTGTGGGTGCGCCCGGCCCCGATCGAGGCTGGTCAGCGAGAGCGGCTTTTCTCGATGCCGAGCCGAGCGAGGGAGGGAGTGAACCGGCCGTTCTCACAGACACATGGCGGGCCAGTCGCATGGCTTCTCGAACCGATGGCGGGCCACGCGTGCTTCGTGCGAAGGGCGTAGAGTGGCCCTATGTCCAGCCTCATGGCGAAGATCCGCAAGTGGCTCCGGCTCGACAAGACGTCCTAGCCTCACCGGGTCGGGCAAAACACGCGGTAGGCGGTGCAGAGGAGTAGACTGGCTGGACTGGCCCTGCGGCCAGAACCCCGGCCGAAAGCCCGAAGGCCGCCAACGCGCTTCGACGCGCGAGGCGATGAGCCTAGGCGAACAGAGTTCGACTTGCAGGGCCAGCACTTTGTAGGCACTCCCTGAACGAACTGAATTCGGGCGCTCGCGTGGCACTAGAGAAGGGTCGCGGGTGGCGAACCCGAGGGCCGTGGGCGCTACCGTGGAACACGATGCTCTACGACGTACTGGTCGTTTCGAACGGCGGCGGCAAACGGTTTACGACCGAGCGGGACGCGCCGCTCTCTGTCGGCGACACCTTCGAGCAGGACTCCGAGTCCTACCGGGTACTGGCCATCCAGCCCGGTCACGGACCCTTCGATTGCGTCATCGAAGCCGAGTGGCTAGGCAGCTCAGGACCAGGCGAGTCCGCGCCGGCCTGAGTCGTGGGCCGGGCAGCGAGCCGAACGCCTAGTGCTTTCCGGGTTCCCGAGGTCCGTTGCCGGGTTCAACGCGTACCACCTGATCGAAGCCGACAACGGCATCATTGACTTCGATCGATCTCTTCGAGATCTTCAAGATGAATTCTGCGACAGAGTCTCCCCCGAGCCACGGCAGCTCTGAACGGCAGAAACAGCTCACGCAACGTCTCGGCGTGATGCCAGTCCGCCGGAGCAAGGCCGGCAACCTCAAGTGGAGCACGTGGAAGTGGCGGCTCCGAATGCGCGGGCAAGCGTGACCGAGACGATCGAAACGGCCGCTCAATCAGCGCCTCGGACGGCGGGGGTCGACGAGGCCCCCGCCGGCCTTTCTTGGACGGCTTTCGGCGAGCGCTACTTTCCCGGACGGCGCCGTCACGATTTGGAGGTGCTGAGGGCGTATGCCAAGTACGTTGCTGCAGAGAAGTAGAGTCGACTCGCAGGCCAGTTATCTGCATGCGGGCCTAGTGAAACTACGTTCTGCCGTTCTCCATGCCCTCGATGCGGTCAGCGAGCAGGTGCAGTGAACGCTGCACCGCGACGACCAGCCCCATCAGCAGATGATTCATCTCCTCGACCGGCGGTGCGACCCCAGAACCACCCGCAGCCTGCGCCTTCGCGTAAGCGGGTAGGGACTTCACCTCACGCCGAAAGATCTCGTCGATTTCGTCCCCTAGTGCCATTGCCGTCTCCTGTTCGATTTGCGGCAAACACTAGAACAGGCGGCTGAAACGGCTGAATGCCGTGCTTCGTGTGGCCTGGGTGGCCCAGCCGGACCCTTCTACCTTACGCCGGGCTCTGGCTCCTCGATTTGATCGATCTGATCGAGGGCGCGGTCCAACTGCTCGAGGGCCTGCTTCCGCGAAGTGCTGGTCTGTAGCGAGACGAGCAGAAGAAATCTGCGGAGCGTCACTACCTGTCGCTCCAGCTCATGCACTCGCTCCTCGAGACTCGCGTCGATCGGACTCTGGGGGGCGAAGAGCCGGTCCAAACGTTCGTTCACCGCCTTGAACCGGGCGTCGGCCTCTTCGCGCTCCGCCTTGCTCATGGAAGGCCAAGTCTAGGACAGCTTGGCATTTCGCGAGAAGCGATGAGATCGACTGCCGCAGCGCTCTTGCCGCAGCGTGCCGACGCTCGCTCACCTCAGCTAGTTCTCGCGCCGCGAGGTCGATGCGCTCCTGCTGGACGTCCGCCCGCTCTTTCTGACTGTCAGCCCCGCCCCCCTGACTTCGTTGCGGGCGAACTCTAAGAGGTTCGGGATGAGACTCGTTTTCTGCTTCGGCAACGTACTCATCCCGCGTGCATCCTGCATGAGTTCGCCGGGAAAAGCCCGGCGTCGCCCGGCGATCCCCGCATGGAAACGGGTGAAAGGCCTGGTCGCGCTGCGAATCCCACCTAACCCGGATGAGCCCCGAAACGACGAATCGGGCTTTGCAAACCCCCGATCCTAGAGGGGGCGGCCTTTGCTCGCTCGCGGCTACTCAGCCGCCATAGGGTCTAGGCGAGCGCTGATGTCGTTCGTCTTCTCCGCGATTCACCTTCGGCAGCGCGCCCGTCCGCCTCCTTCGGGCTCAGGCCGACAATCCTTGCTGGGGTCGCGTTTCGCGGTTTGCGCCCGAAGTGGCCTCGCGGTCGCGGGGAAGGCCGCCATGCCAATCGAGACACAGAGCCGTGGCGTCGTCACGTAGCTCGCCACCGCTTGCCTGGAGGACTGCCTGGGTGAGGTGCTGCACCGCCTCGCGTGCATGCATATTCATGCCTGCGCTCAGGATGGCAGCGATGTTCATGCGCGCAGCGTCGCGCTCCAGCATGCCGTCGGTGACGAACATCAAGCGATCTCCGACCTCCAATTGCAGCGCTTGCACCCGGTAGCCGCCTCCGGCCTGCAGACCGAACGGACGGTCGGCCTCCAAATGAACGTGCTCGACTTGCCCGGCCCGCAACCGGAGCGGCGGAGGATGGCCAGCATTGACGATGCCCGCCGTCGCAGTGGCCAGGTCAATTCGAACGAGTAGGCCGGTAACGAACTGGCTCTCGCCCGCCTGCTCGGCGAGCGCATCATTCGCCAGCCGCGCCTGCTCGGCCAGATCGACCCCCCGCCGGCGGGCGTTGCGTAGACCCCCGACCAGCACCGTTGCCAACAGGGCGGCATCCATCGTGTGGCCCATCGCGTCGGTCATCGACAGATGCAGCGCGCCTCGGTCCAGCGAGAAATCGAAGGTGTCACCGCCGATCTCACCGGCAGGTTGCAGCCAGGCGGCGAGAGTGAACTGCCCGGCCTCGCACGTGAAGGACCCGGGCAATAGCCGATGCTGGATCTCCGCCGCCAACGACAACGGAACCGAGCGCTGTCCCCACTCGAAGAGATCTGTGTACCGGCGGTTCGCAATCACGACGTACGCCAGGAAGTGCGCCGCCAAAGCCACATCGGCCACAGTCTGCCCAACCGGAAAGTCCTCCAGCCCCAACTCGAGAACACCGACCGCTTCGCCGCGGCTCGTCACCGGCGCGAACAAACGAGCGCCGCCATCGTCGCCGACCACCTCGACGGCCTGGGCGGCCAACGCCCGCCCGTGCGGCGTCCCAACCAACGGCACCCGCTCCGCGGTCTCCTTCCCCTGCGTCCGCAATTTCCCTTTTCCGCCCGAGTGGCCCAGTCGGATCAGCGACCGCCCACTGAAGTCGGCGATCAAGAAGCTGACCTCGCGGGCTCCAATCGCCTGCGCCAGCGCGCCCGCGAGGGCATCGACCGCCGCGACCGGCGGGGCCGCCTCGACCGCCGCCAGCAATGAATTCAAGTTCAACGGGA
>VAWH01000073.1 GCA_005888315.1 Actinomycetota bacterium
TCCGCTTCGCAGAGCTCGGCGCAACACGCGTCGCGATCGGTTACCTGCGCAATGACCGCGCGGCCGAGGCGGCCGCCGAGGAGCTCCGCGGCGTCGGCGCGGAACCCGTGCTCGTGCGCGGCAACGTCTCCTCGGAGCGAGTTGCGCGCGAGGTCGCCGGGCTGGGTCCGCTGACCGCGCTGATCCACAACGCGGCGACCGGCGTCATCCGGCCTGCGCTGGAGGTCGAGAAGAAGCACTGGGACTGGACGCTCGACGCCAACTCGTACGCCCTGCTCGCGCTCGCCAAGGCCGCCGCCCCGCAGATGCAGCCCGGTTCCTCGATCGTCGGGCTCTCGAGTCTCGGCTCCACCCGCGTGCTCGAAAACTACGTCGCGGTCGGCACCTCGAAGGCGGCGCTCGAGTCGCTCGTGCGCTACCTCGCCGTCGAGCTCGCCCCACGCGGCATCCGCGTCAACGCCGTCTCGGCCGGGGTCGTCGAGACCGAGGCGCTCGAGCACTTCCCGAACAAGGACGAGATGCTGCGTGAAGGACGCGAACGCACGCCTGCCGGCCGCCTCGTCGAGCCCGCCGACGTCGCCGACGCAGTCGCCTGGCTCTGCTCCCCGGGAGCCGAGATGGTGCGCGGCCACACGCTCGTCGTCGACGGCGGCTTCTCGCTGCTTGCCCAGTAGCCGCATGGAGCCGACTGAGTACAACCGGCGCGCATGGGACGAGATCCACCGTCGCCGGGCGGACGCGATGGCGGGACAGCTCGGGATCCCCCCGGCGATCCGCGAGCGGCTGCCCGACGTGAAAGGGAAGCACGTGCTCCACCTGCAATGCGCGACCGGCGAGTCGACCGCCGAGCTCGCCGACCTCGGCGCGCTCGTCACCGGGGTCGACATCTCCGTCGAAGCGACCGCCGTCGCGCGCGAGCGGGTCCCGAACGCGCTCTTCCTCGAGGCCGATGTCCACCACTTGCCGCTGCAGCTCGAACGCGGCCGCTTCGATCTCGTCTACACGGGCGGCGGCATCTTCCACTGGCTCCACGACCTCGACGTCTGGGCGCACGGGATCGCCTCGGCGCTGAAGCCGGGCGGCATGCTGCTCGCCTACGACGACCATCCGGTCTCCGCCTGCGTCGACCAGGCCTCGCACTGGCGTGAGGACTACTTCGACGAGAGTCCGATCGTCGACGTCGGCTGGCGGCACTTCGACCTGCCCGGGGAACCGGCGCAGGAGCAGAAGTACGAACGCTTCTGGCGGCTGGGCCAAATCGTCACCGCGGTCGCGGGCACCGGGCTCGCGATCCGGTCGCTTGAGGAGTTCTCGACCATCTACGAGACGTACTGGCGCGAGAAGGATCCCCGCGTCCCGGGTCAGTTCGTGCTGATCGCGGCCAAGCCGAGCTAGTCGCCGGCGACGTCGCGGCGGCGGAAATACAGCCAGCCGGCGAGCAACGGGATGCCGGCGTACAGCGCGCACGTCCACGCAGCCCGCGCAATAGCGCGTCTCCGTCGCCGCGCCCGAAGAGGGACTCCCAGGCGTTGAACTGCGCCGGGAGCAGGTAGTGCTTGACCGAGCCGATGCCGGGCAGCGCGGCGACCAGCTGAAAGCCGAGCGCGAACAGCAGGGCGCCGACGAGCGCTGCGGCGCTGTTCCGCGTCACGGTCGACAGGAAGAAGGCGAAGCTCGCGATCACGAGCACCGGCAGCAAGTAGACCGCGTACGCCGCGACGACGAGCCCGAGCGCGTGACCGGCAGCAACCGTCGCGCCGCCCGTGGTCCGCACCGGGTGAAAGCCCCACGAGAGCAGCGCACCGACCAGCGACACGCCGCCGGTGACAGCGAGTACCGCGGCGACGTAGCTCGCGGCCGCGAGAGCCTTGCCGGCGTAAATCGAGCCGCGCCCGGTCGAACGCGTGAAAATCGTCTTCAGCGTCCTGTGGTTGTCCTCCGATGCGACGATGTCGCCCGCCACGAGCGCTGTCACGAGCGGCGCTCCGAAGATCGAGGCGAAGACGAGCAGCACCGGCGGGAGCGCAAGTCCGCTGTGCCGGATCTGGCTCCCGAGCGGCACGTCGGAGGGAAGGGAATTGTGCGTCTTCACCGTCAGCACGATCACGAACGCGAGCGCGTAGATCGCCGCGGCCCCAAGGCCGGCGTATGTGCGCTTCTGCGCCGCGAGCTTGCGGAGCTCCCACCGATACACGCCTGCGGTTTTCACGCCGCCGCCTCCGCGGGCTCGCCCTCGGTGAGGCGGAAGAAGAGATCCTCCAGCGTCGCCCGCTCGGTCGTCAGCGAGCGGATCCCGACACCCGCCGCCCCGAGCGCGACCGTGAACGCGTCGAGTGCGTCTCCCGACTCGGCCTCGAACCGCAGAATGCCGCCCTCGAGCCGCTCCGCACCGACGCCTGGGCTGGCCCGAGCGACGGCAAGCGCACGCTCTGGATCGCCCGTCTCGACGCGGTGGTGCTCGCCGAACGACTGCCGCAGGTCGTCGAGCCGCCCCTCGAACACGATCCGGCCGTGGTCCACGATCGCAACGCGGTTGCACACCTCCTCGACCTCGCCGAGCAGGTGGCTCGAGTAGAGAACGGTGATTCCTTCGCGGGCGAGGCCGCTGATCAGAGCGCGCATGTCGCGGATGCCCGCGGGATCGAGCCCGTTTGCGGGCTCGTCGAGGATCAGGAGCTGTGGGGCGCGCAGCAGGGACGCGGCGATCCCGAGCCGCTGACGCATCCCCTGCGAGTACCCGCCCAGCCGGTCACGTGCCCGGTCGGGAAGGCCGACCAGCTCCAGCACCTCGTCGATCCGTACGGCGGGCGAGCCGCCGTCGAGCGTCCCCAGCAGCTCCAGGTTCTGCCGCCCCGAGAGGTACGGGTAGAAGGCGGGCTCCTCGACGAAACCGGCGACGTCGTCGAGCGCACGTGCACCCTCGCCGACTGGATCGCGGCCGAAAAGGCGGACCGAGCCCGCGTCGGGACGGATCAGCCCGAGCAAGATCCGCAGCGTCGTCGTCTTGCCGGCGCCGTTCGGTCCGAGGTAGCCGTAGACGTCGCCCCGTTCGACGGTCAGATCGACGTCGTCCACAGCGAGCACGCGGCCGTAACGCTTGACGAGACCGCGAACCTCGACCGGAACCACCCCGAGACGATAGTCAGCGAAGCCGCTCGAGCGCGTCGTCGATCTCCTCGTCGGTGATCGTCAGCGGCGGCGTCGCCGACATCAGGCTCCCGCCGGGGCCCGCCGGAACGACGATGACGCCGCGACGAAGCGCCTCCGCCGCGTCGCCTTCGCGTGCGCGGAGCAAGCCCTTGCCGTGCCAGCCCGCGCCCTCGAAGCGCGCACCCGCCTCGACCACGCGCTCGAGCAGCTTCGGCACCTCGTCGAGCACGACGAGCGCGGCCGCGCACGCGAGCGGATTGCCCACGTGCGTGTGCGTGTAGACGTCCTCGTCGCCGAGCTCCCAGACCTGCTCGAGCTCCTCCCGGTAGAAGAGCGTCGCCGAGATCGGTAGGCCGTGACCGAGCGCCTTGCCGACGACGAGCACGTCGGCGTACTCCGCGCCCGGCCAGAGCTCCCCCGTGCGGCCGAGGCCGGCGTAGATCGCATCCACGATCAGCAGCGCCCCGCGCGCGGTGCAGCGGCGGCGCAGGACGCGGAGGAAGTCGGCCGGCGGCACCTGAGCGCCGCCCCGCCCCTGCACCGGCTCCACGATCACACAGCCGCAGCGTGCGGGCAGCGGCCCCGGATCCTCCCCGAAGCGGCGCCGGTAGACCGGCCCGGGTAGCCAAGTCCGAAATGGCAAGCGAAAGGCGTCGATCGAGGTGGCGGCGAGTGCGAGCAGGCCGGTCCCGTGGTAGGCGCCCTCGAAGGCGAGGATGCCCGGCTTGCCCGTCGCGAGCAGCGCGGTGCGGAGCGCGATCTCGACCGCGTCCTCGCCGGTGACGCCCAGCTTCGCCGGCCGGGGCAGCCGCCTGCAGAGCTCGACGGTCACCTCCGCGTCCGCGAGGTCCCCGAGCGCGTGCACGACGCGCTGTGCGCGCCAGGCCTCGAGGACCTTCGGATTCCGGTGCCCGAGCGCCGCGACTCCAAAGCCGCCTGAAAGGTCGAGGTACTCCCGGCCGTCGGCATCGACGACGCGGCAACCCTCCGCCTCGGCCCAGATCAAGCGGAGCCGTTGCGGCGGGGAACCAGCCGCCCGAGCGTGTCCGCGGCGATGTAGCCGGCGATCCTCGGATTTTCCTGCAGCCGCCGGAGCGAGTACGCGTACCAGTGCTCGCCGAACGGGACGTAGATCCGCAAGCGATGGCCCTCCCGGACGAGGCGCTGGCCGAGCTGCTCGGCGACGCCGAGCAGCATCTGGAACTGGTACTCGTCCGGGCCGAGGCCGCGACGGGCGACAATGCGGCGCGCCTCCGAGACAAGCCACTCGTCATGCGTGGCGATCCCGACGTAGCAGCCCGCGTCGAGTAGCGCCTCGAGCGCCCGCAAGAAGTTCGCGCGCACTTCCTCGTAGCCCTGGTAGGCGAGCTCCGGCGGCTCGAGGTAAATGCCCTTGCAGATCCGGACGCTCGGCCGCAGGTCGGCGAGCGAGCGAATGTCGTCCAGCGTTCGCCGCAGGTACGCCTGCAGGACGATGCCGAGATTCTCGTGGTCCGACTCGCGCAGCTCGCGATAGAGCCGCAGCGTCTCGTTCGTCGTCGACGAGTCCTCCATGTCGATGCGGACGAAGTTGTTCCAGCGCGCCGCCTCGCCGAGCACCGACTCGAGGTTCTCGCGACAGAGGTCGTAGTCGAGCTTCAGCCCGAGGCCGGTCAGCTTGACGCTCACGTTCGAGTCCAGCCCCTCGCGCTCGATCGTCTGGAAGACGTCGCGATACGCGCCGGCGATCGCGCGCGCCTCGTCGTCCCGGGTGATCTCTTCCCCGAGGACGTCGATCGTGGCCAGCTTCCCTTGCCCGTTCACTCTCTTGACCACCCGACAGGCGTCCGCAAGCGTCGGCCCGGCGATGTACCGCTGCGCCAGCATGTGCACGAGCGGTTTCGGCACCGCCGGCAGCATCCGGGCGATCGTGCGATCCAGGATCACAAGCGCGGGGATTGTAGTTGTGGGGGTCATACGATCCTCGCGTGGACGTTCGCCGCGTCGAGGATCCGGCCGACTTCCTGGCGGCCGCGTCACCCCTGCTCATGGCAGACGAGGCGCGCCACAACCTGATGCTCGGGATCGCGGGGACGCTGCGAGACCATCCTTCGCACTACCCCGACTACGGCCTTTGGCTCGCAGAGGATGGCTCGAAAACGGTCGGCGCGGCCCTCAGAACGCCGCCCCACAACCTCGTGGTTGCCCGCCCTCGCCACGATTCGGCACTCGAAGCGCTCGCGGCCGCAATCGACGAGGAGCTTCCCGGCGTCGGCTCGGCGCAGCCGGAGGCGGACGCGTTCGCCGCGGCCTGGGCAGCAAAGACGGGCGCAAAGCCGCGGACACATCGAGCCCAGGGCCTTTTCGCACTCGAGCGAGTCGAGCACCCGCCGACGATCTCCGGCCGGATGCGCGACGCCGGAGGCGCCGATCGGCCGCTGCTGCTCGACTGGTTCGAGGCGTTTGCGGAGGAGGCAATCGGCGAGTCACCCGGCCCGGAGTCAGCCGCCCATACCGTGGACCATCGGCTCGAGGCTGAACAGGCCGGCGTAAGCCTCTGGGAAGACGGTCGCCCGGTCTCGCTGGCTTCGTTCGGAAACCCGACTCCGAACGGGATCCGGATCGGCCCCGTGTACACGCCGCCCGAATACCGCCGGCGCGGGTATGCGTCGGCCCTGGTGGCCGAGCTCTCCGAGCGCCTGCTCGCCGGGCGGCGGTTCTGCTTCCTTTTCACGGACCTCGCGAACCCGACCGCGAACAGGATCTATGAGCAGATCGGCTACCGGCGTGTCTGCGAGGCCGCCGAGATCGTCTTCGAGAGCTAGCCTTCGCGCATAAAGCCTTGACGCGCCGCGCTAACGAGGGCGACCGCTTCCGGGAAAAGCACGCGCATCGCGTCCCGGAGCGCCACTGCCTGCTCGTCGGGCCCGCCCTGGGCGGAGACTTGCTGCAGTGCCGCCGCCGTCAGCTCGACCGCGGTGTTCAGCGTCAGAGTCGCGAACTGCTCCCGCTGAGCCTCTTGGACGGTCTCGGCTTGCTGCTCGGCGAACTCCCGCAGGCCGCGTAGCAGGTCCTCGGGATCGCCCCCGAAGGGAAAACCCGGTCCGCCGCCTTCCATGGCGCCACTGTAGCGGCTCATTCCAGGGGAAGCTTGTAGGCAGCTTCCACGTCGCGAGTCAGCTTGTCGACCGTTGCCGTCGCCTCCTTCATCGCCACGGCAAACGGCGAGTCGGCGCCGCCGAGGACGCGCTCGAGCCTGAGCGTGGCGGCGCCGATCGCGTCGAGGCGCTCCGGCGTCGCGACGCGAGGAGCGCCGCCGATCGCCTCCTGGAGCGCGAGGGTGGCTTCCTCGGCCTCGTCGATTCCCGCCGGGTTCTCGGTCAGCCGCAGTCCGACGAGCTGCGAGCGGAACTCGTCCAGGTCGCCGCCGCCGGCCGTTTCCTCGGCGAGCTCGACAAGGGCGGCGATCGAGACGGTCTCGCGGACGCGCGCCCGGTCCGCGACCGGCTTCCCTTCGCCGTCGAGCACGAGCCAGCTCGTCTCGCCGTCTTCGGCGCGGTACGCGCAGAGGTAGGCGCGACTGTCGGCGGAAGGTTCTGCCGCGACGATGCCGGCGACCTCTTCACCCGGGCCGGCGTAACGGATCGCGGCCTCGGCGACCCGCCGCAGATCCTCAGTTAAGGGCATCGGGCGAGAATAGACTCAGCCGCGTGGCCGAGGCCGCCTCCGCCCGGACGCGCCGCGCGCTCGAGCTCTTTGCGCCGCTCGGCCCGACCTACGAGCGGTACGCGCGAGTGCTCTCGCTCGGGCAGGATCCGCGCTGGCGCAGGTTTCTCGTTTCCCGGATCGAGGCCGGCCCCGGCGACAAGGTGCTGGACGTGGCCACCGGCACGGGCGCGGTCGCGCAGGAGCTGATCCGACAGAAGGGCTGCGAGGTCGTCGGCGTCGACCAGAGCTCGGAAATGCTCACGGTCGCGCGCGAGCAACTCCCGGCAACCGTGAGGCTCGTCGAGGCCGGCGCGGAGAAGCTGCCCTTCGACGACGCCTCGTTCGACGCGCTCACGTTCACATACCTGCTTCGCTACGTCGACGACCCGGGAGCGACGCTGCGGGAGCTCACGCGGGTCGTCCGTCCCGGTGGCACGATTGCGAGCCTCGAGTTCGGCGTGCCGGCGGGCCTCTGGCGGCCACTTTGGGCCGCCTACGTCGGCGCCATCCTGCCCGCGGCGGGCCGAATCCTCTCGCCGGGTTGGCACGAGGTGGGCCGCTTTCTCGGCGGCAGCATTCGCGAGTTCTGGCGCCGCTACCCGTTCGAGCGCCAGCTCGAGCTCTGGCGCGCAGCCGGCATCGACGAGTTGCGGCACCGCCGCTTGAGCCTGGGCGGCGCGATCGTGATCTGGGGCAACCGGGCGTGAGCGAGGCACGTCCCTCCTTCTACGCGCTCGCTCCCGGCGGCTGGCGCGACTACGTGACGCTGCTCCACCTGCCGTACACGGCCTGGCACTTGAGCTACGTCGTCGTCGGCGCGTCCCTCGCCCCGCACGTCCAGGCTGCACGGCTCGCGCTGACGGTGGCGGCCTTCTTCCTCGGCCTCGGCGTCGGCGCGCACGCGCTCGACGAGCTGAACGGCCGTCCGCTCAGGACGCGGATCTCGACGTCGATCCTCGTCGTCCTCGCCGCCGGCGCGCTCGCAGGCGCCTCCGCGATCGGGATTGCGGTCGCCGTCACCCACGACCTCTGGCTGCTGGCGTTCGTCGCCTTCGGCGCCTTCATCGCGTGCGCGTACAACCTCGAGCTCTTCGGCGGCCGCTTTCACAACGGTTTCTGGCTGGCGACCGCCTGGGGCGCGTTCCCGGTCCTGACGGCCTACTTCGCGATGGCCGACCGGATCACGAGCGAAGCGGTCCTCGCGGCCGGGTACGCCGCGCTGCTGATCCGCGCCCAACAAACGCTCTCGACTCCCGTCCGCGACGTCCGGCGCCGCACTGTCTCCATCACCGGCACGATCGAGCGCACCGACGGCTCGCGCGTCCCAATCGGGCCGGAGACGCTGACCGGCCCGCCGGAGACAGCGCTTCGCTTGATGTCGGCCGCCAGCGTCGCGCTGGCTGCGGCGTTGCTCGTGCTTCGGTTCTACTGATCTACGATCACGTCGTGAACGCCGAGACCGCCGTACAGATCGCCTTCGCCGTCGGCGTGCTGGTCGTTGGGTCAGCGATTGCGGCCGCGCTCTCCGGGCGGGTCTCACGGCGCGTGCTCGTGGGGATCGCCGGACTCGTCGGCCTCGCCGCCGTCGGCAGTTGGATCGTCTTCGCGCTCGACGTCGAGCGCGGCACCGCCGTCGCCGCGGGCGGCTTGTCGGTGTGCCTCGCCGCGGCCCTCCTGACGATTCCGCTGCGCTCGGGTCTTGCGCGCAGCCGAAGGGTCAACGAAGACCTCAACGTCGCCGAGACCGCGCTGCGGGACCTGGTCGAGCGCGAGACGGCGAAGCGCGCCGACGAGCTCGAGCGCACGCTCGCGCGCGCCCGCGCCGATTCGTCCTCTCGCCTGGCCGAGGAGGACCGCAAGCTCGCCGACGCACGGCTGAGCGAGTTGAACCAGCGGGAGCGGCGCCTCGCCGCCGAGCTCGGCGAGACGGTGGCCCTCGTCGAGCGCCGTGTCGAGCAGCGCCTGAGCGAATGGGCAGGCGACCTCGACCGGATGCAACAGGGGCTGACAACGCGTCTCGGCGAGCTCGCCCAGCGCCAGCGCGACGCGGTCGCCGAGGCACAGGCGAGACTGGAAGCTGACACACAACAGCTCAAGTCCGCCAGCGAGGATCAGCGGGCGATCCTTGCGAAGCTGCGGCAGGAATTCGAGCGGGCCGCGGAGGAGGCGGGAACCGCCGCGCGCCGCGAGGTCGAGGTCCACGAGAGCGAGCGGCGGCGGGCGCTGCACGAGGTCTCCGAGCGGCTCCGCCAGCGCGAGCGCGATCTTCGGGAGCGCATCGCCGCCGAGGAAACGGAAGCCGTGCGCCGGATTCAGTCCGGCTTCGCCGACGTCGAACGGCGTCAGATCGACCAGCTCAGCCGGATCGTCGACCGGACCGCGAACCGGCTGTCCGAGGCGGCGGTCGAGCAGTTCTCGACGACCGTCAAGGCGGCGCGCGAGGACGCGGCCAAGCGGCTTTCCCGTGAGCTCGACCGTGCCGTCGCCCAGTTCGCGCACGACGCGCAATCCGTGCTGGCCGAGCGGCTCGCCCAGGTCTCCGACGCCGGCGCCGCGCGCGTCGACCGCAAGTTGACGGAGATCGTCCGCCGGATCGAGCAGCGTCGCGACGAGTTCCTCGACGACTTCCAGCGGCGTTTCTCGGACGTCGAGGCCGAGTTGCGTTCGCAGATCCGCGGGCTCGGCGCGGACGCGGAGGCCGAGCGCGAGGTGCTCGAGGCCCGCGTCCACGAGCTGACCCGGCGACTGGAAACCGCCGTCAATGCCGCGGAATCGAGCCTGGAGGGTGCGTTTCGGACCCCCTAGCGGAGGACACAAACTTCGAGCAGCAGGGTTCGTCTAGGAAAAGGCGAAGCAGACTGACCTCATGGCCCAGATCACCGAGACACCACAGGACGAGCGAGCGAAGGTCGAAAGCTGGCGGCTCCACGTACTGATGGAGGCCGGGTTTTCGCTCCCCCTCGCGGAGAAGCTCGCCCACAGCGAGGCAGACCTGCATCGCGCGGTCGAGATGGTTCGCAGTGGCTGCGACCACGAGACCGCGGCGCGGATCCTGCTCTAGGAGGGCCTAGGGCAGCGACCCCGGTAGCGCGCCGGCTGCGACTCCCGGGAACCGCGCGTACGCGACACTCGCCATCCTGTATGTCCTCTAATAGGAGCCGCTTCCTCACCCCGCTAGCATCGACCGGGTGAAGGTCGAGGCGACCGCCTACGGCGACCGCAAGGTTTTCTCGGTGTCCGCGTTCAACCGCGGCATCGCGACGTGGCTGCAACGGCTGCCGACCGTCTGGGTCGAGGGCGAGGTGACGGAGCTAAAGCGCCATGTGCGTTGGCAGAGCGTCTTCTTCACGCTCAAGGATCCGGGTGACGGCTCCTGCCTCGGCGTCTCGATGCCGCGCGGCCAATTCGACGGGCTACGGCTCGAGCTTGCCGACGGCGACCGCGTCCACGCCTACGGCCGGCCCGAGCTCTACGCGGCGCGAGGCGAGTTCAGGCTGCGCGCGCTCTCGCTGGAGCGCTTCGGGCTCGGCGATCACCTGGCGGCGCTGGAGCGGCTGAAGACGAAGCTGGCGGCGGAGGGGCTATTCACAGCCGAGCGAAAGCGGCCGTTGCCGGTGTGGCCGCGCGCGATCGGCCTCGTCACGGGCAACGACGCCGCCGCGAAGCGGGACGTCCTCACCGGAATCCAAACGCGCTTCCCGCCGGCGCACGTCGTCGTCGCGGAGACCTACGTCCAGGGCCCGCGCGCCGCGGCGGCGATCGTCGACGCGCTGCGCCGCCTGTGCGAGGTGCCCGGGCTCGACGTGGTCGTGGTCGCCCGTGGCGGCGGCAGCTTCGAGGACCTGCTGCCGTTCAGCGACGAGCGTCTCGTTCGGGCGATCGCGGGCTGCCCGGTGGCGGTCGTCTCCGCGGTCGGCCACGAGCAGGACACGCCGCTCTGCGACCTCGCCGCCGACGTTCGCGCCTCGACGCCGACGGCTGCGGCACGGCTGGTCGTCCCCGACCTCGGCGAGTTGCGTGAGCGGCTCGACCGCGCCCGCGCCGGCCTCGAACGCGGAGCCCGGCGGTCGCTCGACGTGCACGCACAGCGGCTCGCGCACGCGCACGAGCGGCTGTGGCGGGCCCCGGCGCTGCTGGTCGAGCGCCGCGCGTCCGGGCTCGAGCAAGCCGCCGGGCGCCTGCGCGCGCTCTCGCCGAAGGCGACGCTGAACCGCGGCTACGCGATCGTGCGCGCCGGCGAGGCGATCGTGCGCTCCGCAGCGGCGGTCGAGAGCGGCGATCCGATCGACATCGAGGTGAGCGACGGGAGATTCGGCGCCCGTGTCGACTGAGCCGACCTTCGAGTCGGCGCAGCGCGAACTCGAGCAGATCGTGCAGCGGCTCGAGAGCGGCGAGACCGCGCTCGACGAGGCGATCGCGCTCTGGGAGCGCGGCGAGGAGCTCTACCGCTTCTGCCGCGTCAAGCTCGACTCCGCGCAGGGCAAGATCGAGCAATTAGCCAGCCGCGTAGAAGCCGCGAAGCCCTCCTAGTCCCTTTGGCCTTTCCGACATAGAATCGACGCATGGCTGAGGCGCCGATCGAGCTGCTCGAGCAAATCCCTCTCTTCGAGGGCCTGCCGCGTGATGAGTTGGGGCGAATCGCCCGCTCGTTCAAGGAGCGCCGCTTCAGCGCCGGCGACACGGTCACGGCCGAGGGAGCAGGCGGCGTCGGCTTCTTCGTGATCGGCGAGGGCACCGCAAAGGTCGAGGTGCACGGAGAAGAGCGAGGCCGGCTTGGCGCGGGCGACTACTTCGGCGAACTGGCCCTGATCGACGATCAGGCGCGGCGAACCGCGACGATCGTCGCCGACTCCGACCTCACCTGCTACGGGCTCACCTCCTGGGAGTTCCGGCCCCTGGTCGAGACGAACGCAGCGATCGCCTGGAAGCTCCTCCAAGTGATGGCCAGGCGGCTCCGCGAGTCGGAGCAGCAGCAGATCTCGATCTAGGAGCGACGCCTTGGCCCAGCCGGTCCCGGCCGCACAGCTCGTCGCCCGCTGCCGCAACGGCGACCAGGAAGCCTGGGCGGCGCTCGTCGAGCGCTTCTCACGCTACGTGTACGCGATCGCGACCCAGGGTTTTCGTCTCCGAGAACACGACGCCGAAGACGTCTTCCAGGAAGTCTTTGCCAAGGCCTACGAGCGGCTCGACTCGCTCCGCAGCGACGAGGCGATCCAACCCTGGATCGCGCAGCTAACCCGCCGCGCCTGCATCGACCGGCTGCGTTCGGGCTCGCGCGAGGAGACAACCGAGGAGAGCGAGTTGGCCGCGGACCCGGACGAAGACGCGATCGCGCGGATCGACGAGGCCCTCGACGTCCACGACGCGATGGCGGGGCTGTCCGAGAACTGCCGGGAGGTCCTCGACCGCTTCTTCGCCCGTGACGAGACTTATCGGACGATCGGCGAAGCGCTCGAGTTGCCCGCGGGAACGATCGCAAGCCGTATCTCCCGCTGCCTGGTCAAGCTCCGCGAGGAACTCGAGGGAAGAAACCCGGTCTCGACACAGTCTGGTGGGCAGGTGAGCGTATGAGCGCATTCGACGAAGACAGACTGGCTGAACTGATCGGGGCCCTCCCGCCGGCGCCGCAGGCGTGGGTGCAGGCGGCGCAGGAGCTTCCCCTCGCCCGCACCGAACTCGACGAGATCGTCGCGAGGGCGGAAGCGGATGCCGAGTTCCGCCGGGCGCTCATCGCCGACCTCGAGGCAACGCTCGCGCAGGAGGGCTACGAGCCCGAGCGCCCGCTCCTCGACGAGCTGCGCCGGCGCTTCGCCGGCTCGTAGACCGGCTCGCCCCCGCGTTGTTGCAGTTTCGGCGCAATTTGCCCTTGACAAGAACAGGTGTCGGACACCGGTTTGGGCAGAAGCCGGCGGACGGCTGTTTAGGATCGGCGAATGGCTGAGGCCGAGGAGCAGCCCGAGAGGTACACCGGCGAGGCCCTGCCCGCCTGGAGCTTGCCGGCCGCTGCGTCGAGCGAGATCGACATCGGCGTCGAATGGCCCGAGCGCGTCACTCGCGAGTGGGCCTGGGGCGGCTCGACCGGAGCGGGCGTCACCGTCTGCATCCTCGACAGCGGCGTCGAGCCCGCACACCCTTTGATCGGACCGGTCGACGGCGCAGTCGTTGTTTCCGTCGACGCTGAGACCGGGGAGGCGTCGATCGACGAGGACGACCAGGGCGACCTTTGCGGTCACGGCACGGCCTGCGCCGGGATCGTGCGCGCCTTGGCGCCCGACTGCGCGATCTTCTCCGTCCGCGTGCTCGGCGCCGGCTACACGGGCAGCGGCCCGGTCCTGCTCGCGGGCCTGCGCTGGGCAATCGAGCAGGGGTTCGACGTGATCAACATGAGCTTGTCGACGACGAAGCGGCAGTTTGCGGAGGTGCTACACGAGCTGGCCGACAGCGCGTATTTCAAGCGGACCGTGCTCGTCGCCTCGGCCCACAACATGCCGGTGGAGAGCTACCCGTGGCGCTTCGCGGCTGTCATCTCCGTCGGCAGCCACGAGGAGAACGACCCGCAGGTCTTCTACTACAACCCCGCGCCGCCCGTCGAGTTCTTCGCCCGCGGCGTCAACGTGGAGGTGCCGTGGCTTGGCGGTGAGACGACGCCCGCGAGCGGCAACAGCTTCGCGACGCCGCACATGTCCGGTATGTGCGCCCTGATCATGGCCAAGCATCGCGAGCTGACGCCGTTCCAGCTCAAGAGCGTCCTCTTCCTGACTTCGTCGAACGTGGGAGGCGAGACATGAGCACGGACCGACTACACGCGGCCGTCGCGGCCGGTGTGCTCGGCGCGGACGAGTCGTACCGCGCCTTGCTCCAATCGATCGTCGAGGTGGCGCGTGCGATCTTCGGCGCGCGGGCCTCGTCGGTCTTTCTCCACGACACGGAAACGGATGAGCTCGTTTTCGAGGCGGTCGCGGGTGAAGGCTCGGACGAGCTGGTCGGCCGACGGATCCCCTCGAGCACCGGCATCGCGGGCTGGGTGTTGGTGACCCGGCAGCCGCTCGTGCTCGAGGACGTCTCGAAGGATCCGCGGTTTGCGCGCGATGCGGCGGAGAGCACAGGCTATGTGCCGAAGGCGCTGATGTCGGTGCCTCTGCTCCACGAAGAGCGCGCGCTTGGCGTTCTCCAGGTGCTCGACCGCCCGATGCGCGCCGGTTTCACGCTGCAGGAGATGGATCTGCTCGGCCTCTTCGGCAACCAGGCCGCGATCGCACTCGATCTGCTCCAGCGGGCTCGTCAGGCGCAGGCGGTCCTCACCGAAGACGGCGGCGAGGCGATGGCCGTCGCGCGCGTCGTCTCTCACCTCGAGAAGCTCGAGGGCCGGCCGCGCGAGGCGGGCCTACGCCTCTTGGCCGCGCTCGACGAGGTCTTGCGGCAGCCTTAGCCGGGTCCAACGAAACGGGCGACGTCTCCGCCGCCCGCTCGAAACTCGAGATCGAGGGCCTAGGTGCCGGCTCGAGGCCTTTCGCCGTGCGCCTCGACGTCGTCGTCAGCCTCGCTTGCGCGTGGGCGCTCGCCGTGCAGCTCGATGTCGGGCCGCTCGCCGTGCCCCTCGACGTCGTCAGCCTCGCTTGCGCGTGGCCGCTCGCCGTGCAGTTCGAAGTCTTCCGTGTCTCCCGCTCGGGCGCGATCCTCTTCGGGCTCTCCTGCGCGAGTTCGATCTTCCTCCGACATTCCTCTGCCTCCTTTTCGCTTGGAGCGTCTGCCGTATCACCCACCTAGACGACCGACGCGGACCAAATCTTCCCTCTGATCCTTCAAAACTTCAATCCGCCTGAAATGCTTCTTCGATGCTGCGGTCGCTTCGTGGGCATCTCGGAGAGTCGCTTGCGACCTTCCGCGACGTTTTCCGCAACCCAAACCTGCGCCGTATCCAGCTCGCGTTCGTCGGTTCGATCACCGGCGACTGGGCCTTCGGCGTGGCCGCTGCAGTGTATGCGTACGAACACGGCGGCGCCGCGGCCGTCGGCCTGATCGGCCTGATTCGCTGGCTGCCGTCGGCCGCAGTCGCGCCGTTCAGCGCGCTGCTCGGTGATCGGTACCGGCGCGAGCGCGTGATGCTGGGGACGGATCTCACCCGCGCCTCGTTGATGGGCGCCGCAGCCGCGGCAGCGATCGCGGGCGCGCCGACGGCGCTCGTCTTCGTCCTGGCAGCGTCCGTGGCGGTCGTCGCCACCGCCTTCCGGCCCGCGCAGGCGGCGCTCCTGCCGTCGCTGGCGACAAGGCCTGAGGAGCTGACCGCCGCGAACGTCGCCTCGAGCAGCATCGAGAGTGTCGGC
Source organism: Actinomycetota bacterium (assembly GCA_005888315.1). Taxonomy (GTDB): domain Bacteria; phylum Actinomycetota; class Thermoleophilia; order Gaiellales; family Gaiellaceae; genus 13-2-20CM-68-14. The sequence continues at coordinate 15,162 of VAWH01000073.1, forward strand.
AGCTTCGCCGGGCCGGCGCTCGGCGGACTGATGCTGGGGTTTACGAGCCCCGGTGTCGTCTTCGCAACGACGGCGGGCCTCTATCTCTGGTCGGCGCTCAACGTGAGCAGGATCAGACCTGAAGTCGAAGGTGAGCGGGAACCCGCGGCGGAGATGGACTTCCGAACCGAGGCCGCGGCGGGATTCCGAGCGATCGCGCACGAGCGCGACCTACGGGTTGTCGTTTTTCTCTACACGTCGCAGACGCTCGTCGCCGGAGCCCTGAACGTGCTGATCGTCGTTACCGCGCTGCAGCTGCTGGACATCGGACGCTCCGGCGTCGGCTTCCTCAACTCCGGCATCGGCGTGGGCGGCGTGATCGGGGCGCTCGTCGCGATCGCTCTCGTCGGGCGCCGTCGTCTGGCGCAGGGCTTCGCCTTCGGACTGCTCTTCTGGGGGATTCCGATCGCGTTGATCGGGGTGTGGCCGAACTACGCCGTGGCATTCCTGCTCTTGACGCTCGTCGGCGTTGGGAACACGCTCGTCGACGTGGCCGGGCTGACGCTGCTGCAGCGAACCGTCAGCGACGCCGTGCTCGCGCGCGTCTTCGGCGTTCTCGAGAGCCTGATCCTCGGCTCGATCGGCCTCGGAGCGATCATCGCGCCCGGCCTGATCGCAGGACTCGGGATCCGAACAGCCTTGATCATTGCCGGCTCCTTCCTCCCGCTGCTCGTGCTGGTGAGCTGGCGCCGACTCGCGCAGATCGATGCGACTACCGTCGTACCGGAGCACCGGCTGGCGCTCTTGCGCGCGAATTCGATCTTCGCGCCGCTGCCCGGCAGCACGCTCGAACACTTGGCAACCGCCCTCGACGCCGTCGGGTTTGCGGCGGCCCAGACAATCTTCCGCCAGGGCGATCCGGGAGACCGTTTCTATCTCGTCGACCGCGGGGAGGTCGAGGTCTCGGTCGACGGCGGCGCGCCGGTCGTCCTCGGGCCGGGCGATTACTTCGGCGAGATCGCCCTCCTGAGAGGCGTCCCGCGAACCGCGACGGTGACCGCGAGGACGGCCGTCGACCTACTCGCGCTCGACCGGGACGAGTTCATCGCGGCCGTCACAGGCCACGCGCCGAGCGCCGAAGCCGCGGATGCCGTCATCGGCGCGCGCCTCGGCGGGCTCCGCTCCGGCGTCGCCTCGGTCTAGCCTGCCCGCGCGAGGCGCTCGCCGAGCGCCACCAGGTCGGTCCGGGCAAGACTCGGGTCGCCGCTCAGCTCGGCCGTCTCGGCGCCGTCGAGGTCGCAGACGACACGGCCGCCGAAGACGACGCAGCGAGCACCCTCCTCACGGCAGACCCGTAGCGCCTCGCCCGGGGCTTTGCCCGTCGCCGTCGTTGCGTCGACCGTCCCTTCGCCGGTGACGATCAGGTCCGCCTCGCGCACGCGATTGCGGAAGCGAAGCAGCTCGAGCACGTGCCGCGCGCCGGGGATGAGCTCGGCACCGAGGGAGGCGAGAGCGGCACCGAGCCCGCCCGCTGCACCGGCACCCGGCAGGTCGGCATACGGCCGCAGACGCTCCTCGGCCAGCAGCCGTCGCTCCAGCAGCACGGCCTGCTCGGAGCTCGCGCCTTTCTGCGCCGCGAACCGTCGAGCGGCGTCGACGAGCGGGACGAGGGCATCACAAAGGACGGTCGTCGGCGCCGGCAGAGCATCGAGCTCGGCAAGTAGACCCGCGCCGCCGTCGACGTTCGCGGTCCCGCCGAGACAGACGAGCAGCCGCTGCGCCCGAACGCGGCCGATCAGCTCGCCGAGGCCGCGGCTGGAGGCATTGAACGGATCGAGGCGCTCGGGGTCGAGCGGAATCACCTCGGCGGATTCGACGAGGGCGGTGCCGTCGGCAAGCTCGCGGATCGGCGCCTCGCGCGGTCGCCCGAATGCGTCGTGAACGCGAACCCGCTCACGCACACGCGCCCCGAGCACGTCCGCCGTGCCCTCGCCTCCGTCCGCGAGCGGCAGTTCCTCCGCGTCCGCTCCGCCGCGGCACAGACCCTCCGCGAGGACCGCCGCCGCCTCGCGCGCGGAGAGGACGCCCTTGAGGCTAGCCGGGGATGCGAGCGCGCGCACGTGGTTCCGCCGCCGGCGCCTCGTCCTCGGCCAGCTCGGCCGCCTCGGCGCCGGGCATCACGCGCAGCATCGCGAAGGAAAGACCTTCGCGCGCGAGGAAGAGCATCCCGACGCCCACGCCAACCGAGGCCTCGATTCCCTGTAGCCCGAAGCCGAAGGCTATCCCGTGGGCCTTGGCGACGCCGTAGGAGATCAGCGGCAGCGCGACCGCGGCCTGGACGAGGCCGACGTTGCCCGGCCAGAGCGGAAACAGGGTCGCGATGTTCATCAGCACGAGCACCAGCGCTGCCGCGGGCAACGGCGCGTGGATGTCGAAGGCTCGCATCGCCGAATAGACGGCTAGCAGCTGGCAGAGCCAGCCGAGGCACTGGAAGACGGCCGCCACGAGGGCCGGCAACGGCGACTTCAGTACGGCGAGACCCTGGCGGGCCATCACGACCACCCGCTGGAACCGGCTCAGCTCGTCGAGCACCGACCGCTGGTGCAGCTTCGCGCTCGCGATCCCGAACGTGAGCAGCGCGAACCCCAGGCCGAGCACGACCTCCAGGCTCGTGTAGGCCCAGTGCGGCACCTTCGCCGTCAGCAGGACGTAGATCACCAGCAGCAGCGAGGGAACGAGATCGAAGAGGCGGTGCGCGAACACGGTTCCGAGTAGCGACGCCCAGGCGCCGCGCCGACCGGGCAGCTTGCGGGTCAGAACGGCGACGCGGGCGAGCTCGCCGATTCGCCCGGGCAGCACCGCGTTCGCGAACAGTCCGACCGAGAACGCCGAGAAGACGAGCGGGAAGCGCGGGTGCGGCGGCGGCATCGCCTGGTCGATGACCGTGTTCCAGGCGAGCGCGCGAACGAGGACCGAGACGAGGTTGAGCCCGATCGCTGCCACGACCCACTGCCAACGGACGACGGTGAACGCATCGCCGACCGTCCCCCAGTCAGGGCCGCGCCACCAGACGAGCGTGACAAGCCCGGCCGCGGCCGCGAGAACGACGAAGAGCCGCAGTGTCCGGCTCCGCGTGATCGCGGCGAGGTTCAACCGGCCGCCGCGAGCGCCGCCGGCGACCCCGTGGCTACGCGCTCGTAGATCGCGAGCAGCCGGCGGCCGATGTCGTCCCACGAATAGGCGCGAGCTCGACGACGGGCGCCTGCGCCGAGCTGCTGCCGCCGCGGTTCGTCCGCCAGCAGGCTCACGGTCGCCTGCGCGAGAACGTGCGGCTCGTTCGCAGGTATCAGCACACCCGTCTCCGGCGTCATCACGTCACGATATCCCGGGATGTCCGAGGCGACGACCGGCGTCGCACACGCAAAGGCTTCCGTCAACACCATCCCGAAGCTCTCACCGTGCAGCGACGGCGCGACGAACGCCTTCGCCTTCAGCAGCTCCTCCGTCCGCTCCCGCTCCGAGACGAAGCCGAGGGCATCGACGCCGTCGTCGGAGACGCGGAGGCGTGTCAGCAGGAGCCGGACCTGCAAGGGATCGGCGCCGAGCACCCGCAGGCGCGCGCCCGTTTGGCGCCGGATCTCGGGCCAGGCGCGCAGCAGCACCTGGAGACCCTTGCGCGGCTCGTGCCGGCCGAGGAAGACGATCCTGGTCTCTCGACCGGCGGGGTCGGCGCGCTCGGGCATGGCGACCCCGTTCGGGATCACCTCGTAGTCGCCCGGGAGGTACCGGCGCGCGCTGTCAGCAGCGTCCTGCGAAACGGCGATCCGGTGGTCGAGCCGCTCGGCGAGGAAGCCCCAAACCGGCGTGGCGAGCTTCATCCACGCGAGCTCGCCCGAGGCATGGAAGGTGGCGACGAGCGGCACGCGGGCGAACGAGAGCGCGGCGACGCCGATCGCCGGCGTCATCGGCTCGTGCACGTGCAGGAGGTCGAAGCGCTCGCGCGCGAGCACCTGCCGCATCCTGAAGACCGCGCGAGGGCTGAGGACGATGTTCGGCAGCGCGCCGTTCGCGGGCACGATCACCGATCGTCCGATTGGGATCACATGGGCCGGCGGTCGCTCGTGTCGGCCAACCCGGGGATGCAGATACTTCGTCAGCCGCCCCGGCGGATCGTGGCCGATCATGATCCGCGCGGTAACGCCGAGCCGCTCCAGGGCCCGCGCTTGGTGGTCTGCGTGCTCCGGAACACCGCCCCAGAACGACCACGAGTACGGGACGACGATCCCGACCTTCATCCGTGGGGATGATGCCCCAATCGCGGCCGCGTCCGGACGAGCCGCTCCTAATTCGTGGCCGGTTCCGAGGGCTTCGCGCTCTCGTCCGCCGCTTCCGGCGTCCGCCGTTCGTCGACGCTCGCGCGGGCGAGCGTCTCCTTGTCCACGTTCAGCGGGTGATGGCAGGCCGCGAGGTGCCCGTTGCCGTAGTCGACGAGCGGGGGCTCGATCTGCCTACACACATCGGTCGCGTAGCGGCAGCGCGGGTGAAAGCGGCAGCCCGACGGCGGGTTGATCGGGCTCGGCACGTCGCCCTCGAGCACGATCCGCTCGCGGGCCGCCGATTCGCGCGGATCCGGGATCGGCACCGCCGAGAGCAGGGCCTCTGTGTAGGGCATGATCGGCCGCCTGTACAACTCCTCTGCCGGCGAGATCTCGAAGATCTTGCCCAGGTACATGACCGCGATCCGGTCCGAGACGTGGCGGACGACGCCGAGGTCGTGGGCGATGAAGACGTAGGTGAGGTCGAAATCCTGCTGCAGGTCGGCGAGCAGGTTGATCACTTGCGCCTGGATCGAGACGTCGAGCGCCGAGACCGGCTCGTCGGCGATCACGAGCTTCGGCCGCAAGGCCAGCGCGCGGGCGACTCCGATCCGCTGTCGCTGCCCTCCCGAGAACTCGTGCGGGTAGCGGTTGTAGTGCTCGGGCGACAGGCCGACCTTCTCGAGCAGCTCCTGTACTTGCCGTTTCCGCTCGCGGCGGTCGCCCATGTCGTGGATCGCGAGCGGCGCACCGACGATCGACCCGACGCGCTTACGCGGGTTCAGCGACGCGTAGGGATCCTGGAAGACGATCTGCAACTCGCGCCGCAGCGGCCGCATCGCGCGCCGGGACAAGTTCGAGATGTCCTGCCCGTCGAAGACGACGTGGCCGCTCGTCAGCGGGTAGAGGCGCACGAAGCAGCGGCCGAGCGTCGACTTGCCGCAACCGGACTCGCCGACGAGACCGAGTGTCTCGCCGCGGCGCACCTCCAGCGAGACGTCGTCGACCGCGTGCACCTGGGCGATCTCGCGCTGGATCAGGATCCCGCGCTTGATCGGAAAGTATTTGACTACATGCTCCGCCTTGAGAAGCGGACCGCCATTCTGCGCGCTCACGCGCTCTCCGCCAGCTCGGGTCTAATCGTCGCGTCGCGCCGCGCGCGCTTGTCCTCGACCGAGAGGTGGCAGGCGTCGAGATGCCCGTCCCCCACCTTCGCGGTCAGCGCCGGATCCTCGACGCTGCAGCGGTCGAAGGCCTGCGGGCACCGCGGCCGGAAGCTGCATCCCCGCGGCCGGTTGATCAGCGACGGCGGCTGTCCCGCGATCGTGGTCAAGCGCCGACGCTTCGGCCGGTCGAGCCGCGCGATCGAGCCGAGCAGCCCCCACGTGTACGGGTGCTGCGGGTCGTAGAAGATCTGCTCCTTGTTCCCCTCCTCGACGATCCGGCCGGCGTACATGACGAGGATCCGGTCGGCGATGTCGGCGACGACGCCGAGGTCGTGCGTGATCAGGACGACCGCCGAGCCGAAGTCGCGCTTCAGGTTCTTGATCAGCTCCAGGATCTGAGCCTGGATCGTCACGTCGAGGGCCGTCGTCGGCTCGTCTGCGATCAGCAGATCCGGGTTGCACGACAGCGCCAGCGCGATCATCACGCGCTGCCGCATTCCACCCGAGAACTGATGCGGGTGGTCGTCGATTCGCTGCTCCGGCCTCGGTATTCCGACCTGCGCCAGCAGGTCGATCGCGCGCCGGCGCGCCTGTCCCTTCTTCAGGTCGTTGTGCTCGTTGAGCTGCTCCTCGATCTGCCAGCCGATCGTGTACACCGGGTTCAGCGAGGTCATCGGGTCCTGGAAGATCATCGCGATCTCCTCGCCGCGGACCTCGCGCATCGCGTCCTGCGAGAGGCCCATCAGGTTGCGGCCCTTGTAGACGATCTCGCCCTCGTAGATCACGTTCGGATCGGTGATCAGCCGCATCACCGACATCATCGTGACGCTCTTGCCTGAGCCGGACTCGCCGACGATTCCGACCACCTCGCCTTCGTCGACCGTGAACGAGATTCCGTCCACGGCGCGGACGAGTCCGTCCTCGGTGCGAAACGAGACCTTCAGATCCTTGACCGAGAGCAGCGGCTCAGCCATCCCTAAGCGAGCCGCACCCGCGGGTCAAGCCAGGCGTAGACGAGATCGACGAGAGCGCTCGCGAGCGTGATGAAGAAGGCGGCATAGACCACCGTCGTCATGATCACCGGGAGGTCGAGGGACGTGAGCGAGTTGTAGGTCAGCAGGCCGACGCCGGGGAGCCCGAAGACGACCTCCGTCAGCAGCGCACCGCCGCCGACGAGCACAGCGAAGTCAAGCCCGAACAGACTGACGAACGTGATCATCGAAGTCCGGAGCGTGTGGCGGAAGAGCACGCGCCGTTCCGACAGCCCCTTCGCGCGGGCGGTGCGAATGTAGTCCTCGCTGTCGGTCTCGATCAGGTTCGCCCGCAGCACGCGCGCGTAGAAGCCGATGTAGAGCACCGAGAGCGTCAGCCACGGGAAGAACAGCTGCTTGAACCACATGAACGGGTCCTGCGTCAGCGGCGTGTACCCCAGGGGTGGCACCCAGCTGAACAGGAAAGAGTCGTGGAGGCGACTCTGGGTCACCAGGTTCACGACTTCGCCGAGCCAGAAGACCGGGACCGAAATCCCGATTAGGGCAAGGATCATCAGGAACGGATCGAAGATCGTCCCGCGGAGGACCGCTGCGGCGACGCCGGTGAGGATGCTGAAGACGATCCAGATCACGGCCGCGCCGAAGACGAGCGACAGCGTCACCGGCGTTGCGCTGACGACCTCGGGGATAACGCGCGTGTGACTGCCGTACGAGATCAGGTCGCGCGAGATGAACATGTGCTTCATCATCAGCCCGTAGCGGACCGGCAGCGACCGGTCGAGTCCGAACTCGTGCTTGATGCTCCTGATCGTCGCGGCGGAGGGGTTCCTGCCGGCCATCTGGCGCGCCGGGTCGACGCCCGGAGTCGCGAAGAAGATCAGGAACACGAGCACTGTGATCGCGAATAGGACGACGAGCATCCAGAGGAGACGGCGGATGATGAAGGCCGCCATCAGCCTTTGACGCGCACCTTTGAGCGGGGGTCGAGCGCGTCGCGCAGGCCGTCGCCCAGGATGTTCAGCGCCAGAACCGTAAGCACGATCATGATCCCCGGCGCGATCGCGACCCACGGCCGCGTGTAGAGCAGCTCCTGGCCGTCCTGGATGATCGTTCCCCAGCTGGCCTTCGGCGCCTGCACGCCGATCGACAGGTAGGACAGCGCCGACTCGGTCAGGATCGTCGTCGCGATCATCAGCGGCATAAGCACGATTACGGTCGAGGCCACGTTCGGGAGCACCTCGGTGAAGATCAGGCGCAGGTTCGAAGCACCCTGCGCGATCGCCGCTTCGACGAACTCCTTCTCGCGAAGCGAGAGCACCTGTCCCCGGATCGGCCTGTAGATGTACGGGACGTAGACGATCCCGATGATCACGAGCGGGATCCACAGACTGTCGGCCGCGACTTGGATGAAGCCGATCGTGAGACCATGCGGCGAGGTCAGCAGCACCGTCGCCAGCGAGATCGCCAGCAGGTAGAGCGGGAACGCCCAGATCAGGTCCATCAAGCGCGAGATGATCGCGTCGGTCCACCCTCCGAAGAATCCCGCGACGAGCGCGAAGATCAACGCCACGAACGCGGCCATCAGCGCGGAGCCGATCCCGATCAAGAGCGAGGAGCGTCCGCCGTAGAGCACACGTGCGGCGACATCGCGCCCCTGGTTGTCGGCCCCGAGCAGGTAGTGGGAATGCCAGGTCGGGCCGATCGGGGTCTCGCCGAGGCCGAGCTTGCCGCCGCCCTGCTCCAGCACCTGCCGCGTCTTTCCGTCGATCGTGACAGTCCCCGAGATGTTCGACTCGAATGGATTCGTATGAGCGAGGTGCTTCGCGTAGAGGGGAGCCGCAAAGCTGACCGCGACAATCAGGACGAAGAGGACGAGTGCCGCGAGTGCGATCCGGTTGCGCGCCAGGCGCCGGCCGGCAAGCGCCCAGGGGCTGCGTCCGACGATTCCCCCGCCGGTCTCCTCGGCATCGAGGACGATGCCTTCGGCTTCAGGCTCGAAAACGGCCACGCGGCCCCGCTTCCGTCAGCCCTTACTTCACGGACGCCTGATCGAGCAGGAAGTACCACTGCGGGCTGAACTGGTAGCCCTTCACGCGCTTCGAGAGGAAGTCGATGTACTTCGGGTTGAACATCGACACCCACGGTGCCTGGTCGGTGACAGCCTTGTCGATCGCCGTCCACTTCTCGTTCGCGCCGCTCGGGTCGGTGATCCCCTGCTGAAGGGCCTGGTCCATCTGCGCCTGGATCGGCTTTTGGCAGAACTCCGCGATGTTCGGGCTGGCGTTCGAGTTCGGGATGAATGACCCGCAACCGAGCAGGATGTTCAGGAAGTCCGAGGCCGCTGGGTAATCCTGGTACCAGCTCGACCAGCAGAATTGGATCTTGTTCTTCGAGTTCTGGCAGTAGGGGTACTGGATGTCAGGGCTGAGCGCCTGCAGCGACGCCTTGTACCCGAGCTTATTCAGCAGGCCGACGAAGTAGAGGCCGAGCGCCTTGTCGGTCTCGACCGTGTCCGTGTTGACCTTGACCGCGGCACCTTTCGTTCCCGAAGCGGCGATCAATTGCTTTGCCTTCGCCATGTCTGGCGCCGTCCACTTGCCGCTGCCCGGGTTCTTCGTGTACGGGCAGTACGGCTTGTAGCCAGGGAAGTTCGGCGGCAGGATCTGGCAGGTCGGCACCGCAAGCTTCGGGCCGCCGTAGATCTTGACGAGCGCGTTGCGGTCGGTCGCATAGTTGACGCCCTGCCGCGCTTTCAGGTTGTCGAACGGCGGCACGCGAACGTTGAACGCGAAGTACCAGACCGCCGTCAGCGGATTGACGTGCACCTGGTCGCCGTACTTCGTCGAGATCTCGTTCAAGCGGTCCGAGGGCGGCGTGTCGAACACCCAGTCCGCCTGTCCGTTCTCGACCTGCGTCACCTCGGCTTCGGCAGAGAGACCGAACTTCTGAACGATCACGTCGGGATTACCTTTGGGCTGCGCGTCCTTCGACCACTCCTTGAAGTTCGTGTTCCGGACGAGCTTCATCTGCTTGTTCGCGTTGTACTCGACCCACTTGTACGGGCCCGTCCCCGGAGGCGGGATTTGGACTTCCTTGTTCGGCGTGCCGGTCGGGAGGATGAACGCGAACGGGACGGCGAGCTTGTCGAAGAACTCGGGATCGCCCTTCGTCAGATGGAACGTGACCGTGCCGGCGGCATCGTCCGCGACCACGCCTTTTGACAGGTCGCAGGTCGACGGCGTCTTCACGCACGCGTCACCGCCGACGATCACGTTGTACCAAGTCCCCGCGTTCGGGCTCTGGCCGATCTTGAACAGCCGCTCGAACGTGTACTTGACGTCGCTCGGCTTCAGCTCCTTCCCGTCCGAGAACTTGATCCCCTTGCGGATGTGGAAGACGTAGGTCTTGCCGCCGTCTTGAGGCTTCGGGATCGCCGTCGCAAGATCGGGCACGAGCTTCGTCCCCTCGGTTCCGCTCGTCCGCTTGAACGCGAGCAGGCCGTCGTGCGAGATGATCAGGATCTGCCACTCCTGCAGCGTGTAGTTGATCTGCGGGTCGGGCGACCCCGATGGCGCCCCCTTGGCCACCGTTATCAGCGTGCCGCCGGCCTGTCCAGAGGACGAGGAGCTCGCCTTCTTCTTGCTGCCGCCGCCGCCGCAGGCGGTGAGAAGAAGCGCGGCGAGGCCGACGAGGGTCAGGAGACTGAACAGGGAACGCGAACGCATCACTCGACCTCCCGCAGGAATGTGTTGACACCTATGGAGACGGTGCTGGGTGGTGCGATGTTAGTCAGGAGCCGCTTGCGGCGCGCCGGTTCGGCGCTACAGTCAGCCGCCGTGAATCTCGTCGAGACCCTCGGTGTCGAGATCGGCGTCCGGCAAGCGGGAACGCCGGCCGCGGGCCGAGCCGCGCAGGCGGTTGCTGACTCGTTCCGCGAAGCCGGCCTGGAGCCCCGATTCCACGAGTTCGGACTGCTTGGCTACGAGGCCGACGAGCCCGAGCTCGAGATCGACGGCGAGCATTGGGACGCCGGTCCGTGCATGTACGCAAGCCCCACCGACGGCATAGCCGAGGGCCGGGTCCGCCGGATGGGCACGCACTCGATCGGCGGCTTCTTCCCCGAGGCGGACGTCTTCGCGGTCGAGGACGAGGACGGGCGCGAGCTCGCGCGCCTGCTGATGACCCCCTTCGGCGGACCCGCAATTCCGTTCCTGACAGGTCCGCGCCAGATCGCCGTCGGGCCCGCGGTCTTCATCTCCGGCGCCGACTCGATGCGCCTCCGCGAGCGCGAGGGTGCTCTCGCGCGCGTGCGCGTGAGCGGCCGCTTCGTGCCCGGGCTCGTGGAGCGAAACGTCGTCGCCGAGCTGCCCGGCGGGAGCGAAGAAGCGATCATCGTCTCCGCGCACTACGACTCCGTCTGGCGCGGTCCCGGGGTCGTCGACAACGCGACGGGCGTCGAAGGGGTGCGCCGGATTGCTGAGCGGCTCGCCCCCGGCGGCCACAAGCGCTCCCTGATCTTCATCGGCTTCGCGGCCGAGGAGATCGGTTGCATCGGCTCGCAGGCATGGATCTTCGATGCCGAAGTCACCGGCGAGCTCGGGCGGATCAAGGCCTGCGTCAACCTCGACTGCATCGCGCACGGCGAGCGGCTCGAGCTGATGGCTTCCCCTCCCGCTCTCTCGGATCGTCTTGCCGGCTTCGCCGGCGAGCTTGGGCTCGGCGACCGCTACGACCTCAATGTCGGGCCGGCCGGCCCCGGAGTCGACGCGTTTCCCTTTCACGAGAAGGGGATTCCGGCGGCGACCGTCTCACATTTCGGCTACGACGAGTACCACCTGCCGAGCGAGCGGGTTGAGCTGATCGACGAGCAACGGCTCGCCGATTCCGTCGAGGTGGCGACGATGCTGGTCGAGAGCCTGCTCGAAGAGCCCGTCCAGCCCGAGAACTGAGAACCACCGCCATGGACCACCTCCACTGTCTTCATCGATCCCATGCCCACTCGATCGGGTGTCCCTCGATCGAGTCATCAAAACGAGGGGTCGGCGGTGCCGATCTTTTCGTCGTGGCCGCCCTCCTCACACTCGCCGCGATGCTCGTGCACCTGGCGACGCCGACGAGCATGCATTCGCCGCGCCGACACGCCGCGCATCCGCTCGACTCCGTGCCCGGCGGTGCCGTCGTCGCCTCGGTCAAGCCGGGCTGGAGGATCTCGCTCCGCTCGCGTCCGAACGGGCGCAGCGTCGGCGTGCTCGGCTCGCACACCGTCTACGGCGGCCCGCTGACGCTGCCGGTCGTCCGCCGGCGCGGCAACTGGCTCGGTGTCATGACCGCAGCGATGCCGAACGGGCGCCTCGGCTGGGTGAAGGCCGCGCCAGGCGCGCTCGCCTTCGGCCGCGTCCGCCTGAAGCTCGAGGCGGACCTCTCGCGCCAACTGCTCCGCGTCTGGAGCCATGGCCGAGTCATCCGCCGGATTCCCGTCGGCGTCGGCCGGGCAGGCACCGGCACCCCGACCGGCCACTTCTCGGTGACCGACAAGATGCCCGGCGCGAACATGGGTCCCTACTACGGCTGCTGCCTGCTCGCACTGTCCGCCGACCAACCGAATCCGCCGCCCGGCTGGACGGGCGGTGCCCGAATCGCGATCCACGGCGGCGCCTACGGGGCGGTCAGTGCCGGTTGCCTGCACGCCTCGACGGCCGACCTGCGCTACCTGATGCGAACGGTGCCGCTCGGTACGCAGATCGTCATTCACGCCTAGTCTGGTTTCGGCGCGTCCTCCCGCGGCAAGGGGACGCCCATGAGCACACTCTGGATCATCGTCATCGTCGTCGCCGTGGTCGTGCTACTCGCGATCGTGCTCGGCGTCTTCGGGCGCCGGCGCAAGGTCGAGCAGCGGCGCGAGCAAGCAGCGGGCCTGCGGGAGGAAGCGCAGACGCGAGCCCGGAGCGCAAAGCAGGCGGAACTCGCCGCGGAGGAGCACGCCGAGCGGGCGAAGCGCGAACGCAAGGCCGCCGAAGAGCAGGCGGCGCGAGCCCGCGAGGTCGATCCCGACGTCGACGACTCCGATCGCGAGCGCAACGACACAGCGGCACGCTGAGTCCGCGCCTGATCTCTTAGGAACCTCTTCGTTCGCTCTCAGAAGAGCTTCATCCACGCGCGCGATCCTTCGTAGCACCCGAAGATTCCGAGCGAAGGTGATGCCTATGAGAGCGACTTGAAGCCGCGAATCTCAGTACCGAAGTCACCCTAGACCAGCGGGCCGACTGCAGCCAGCGGCCGGCTCGCTGCGGCTGGGAGGGCGCCGGCTCCATCGCGGCTTGAATCTAGACTCCCGCCATGGAAGGCCTCGCCGAGCTGCACACGCACCTCGGCGGCTCGGTTTCCTCCGACATCCTCTGGAGCCTCGCGCACGAGCAGGGAATCGCGCTGCCGGTCAAGGATTACTGGGAGTTCGACCGGCTGGTGACGATCGCCGACCCGCGCGGGGTCGCCGACCTGGACGCGCTCGACGCGATCTACCACTGGACCGAGCTGATCCAGTCGAGCCCGATCGCGGTCGAGCGCTCGGTGCACGCGGCGATCGGCGGCGCCTACCGCTCGCAGGGGATCACGACGCTCGAGCTCCGCTTCAACCCGATGAAGCGGAACCGCGGCGGCGAGCGCGACCTCGACCACATCATCCTCGCCGCGATCCGCGGGCTCGATCGCGCGAGCCTCGAGTATCCGCAGGTCAACGCCGGGCTGATCCTGATGATGGACCGCACCTTCACCCACGAGATGAACGCCGTCATCGTCGACAAGGCGATCCGCTGGGCGCCGCGCGGGATCTGCGGGATCGACGTCGCCGGCCCGCGCCCGCACGGCGCGCGCTACCAGTACCGCGAGCTGCAGCCGCTCGTGGAGGAGGCGCGGGAGGCAGGGCTCGGCGTCACGATCCACGTCGGCGAGGAAGGCGGCGAGGCCGGCATCGAGGAGATCGGCGAGGTGATCGAGACGCTGCGCCCCGACCGCATTGGCCACGGGATCCTCGCCGCCTGCGATCCCGAGCTGATGGAGACGCTGCGCGCGACTGAGATCGTGCTCGAGATCTGCCCCACCTCGAACTTGCTGACGAAGGCGCTCGAGTCGGAGGAGGCTCTGCGCGATACCTTCCGCGCCTTCACCGACAACGGCGTCCCGTTCACGATCGCCACCGACGGCCCCGAGATGATGCGGACGCACCTGCGCGACGAGTTCGAGCTGCTGGTGCGAATCGGCGCCCTCGAACGCGAGCAGCTACCGCTCGCGAACGAGCGCGGTCACGCTGCTTCGTTCGTGCGGCGCGAGCCGGTGCTGCCGGCGGCTTGACCTTTGGGTGGGCGTAAGCCGCGAAATACGCCTATTGGTCAATAGCCAAACGTGGACGCCGTTGTTAGCGTCGCGGCCATGCCGACGATGCTGCAAACGAGCCCGCCCGTTCTGACTCCGCGACAGAAGCAGGTCGTCGAGTTGATCGCGGACGGCTGCTCCAACGAAGAGGTTGGAGAGCGGCTCGGCATCTCGCCACGGACGGCGAAGGCGCACTGTGACGTCCTCAGACAGAAGCTCGGTGTGGCACGCCGGCGTCAGATCCCGCGCGCGTACCGAGAACTGACGGGCGACGACCCGCTCTCAAAAAGCCTCGCTTCCGGGCGTTCCGGAAGCGGGGGCTGACGGCACCGCGCCTGCGGCCGTTCGCGGTCGCGGGCGCGGCTTGTCTCTTTTTGACGGTCGAGATCGAGGGGGAACGGCGGTAAGGTTCGAGCGCAGCTTTGTGATGCAGGCGCAGGCAGGAACCAGTACCAATAAGGGGCGCGCGAAGGGAGACGTCCCGGGACGCAACCACATCATTGAGCGTCCTAGATTGACGCGCCTCCTCGATGAGACGACAGCGCGGGTAGTCATGCTTGTCGGTCCGGCCGGCTATGGCAAGACCACGCTGGCTCGACAGTGGCTCGGCAACAAGGCGCATATTTGGTATCAAGCGACACCTGCTTCGACAGATATCGCCGTCCTTGCGGTTGGCATTGCAGAGGCGGCATCGGCGTTTAACGCCGAAACAGTCACGCGTG
>VAWH01000074.1:0-29691 GCA_005888315.1 Actinomycetota bacterium
CCTCTTCATCCCGTTCCTCGGCGCGAGCATCTTCCTGAAGGAGCATCCGGCGAGCGCCTGGCGTGAGTTTCAGCTCGCGATCGCCGGGCCCCTGCTCGGCTCGCTAGGCGCGCTCGGGGTCTACGCGGTCGCGGTCGCCGAGGACTCGAACCGTTTGCGGGCGATCGCCTTCCTCGGCTTCTTCATCAACCTCTTCAACCTGCTTCCGGTTGTGCCGCTCGACGGCGGCCGAATCGTCGCGGCGATCCACCCCGCGCTCTGGGTGCTCGGGCTGCTCGCGCTCCTCGCCCTCGTCCTGTACCGGCCCAACGGGATCCTCGTCCTCATCCTCGTCTTTGCCGCGATGGAGCTCTGGCAGCGCTGGCAGGCGCGCCGGTTCGGCGGCACCGGCTCGTACTACTCGGTGCTGCCGTGGCAGCGGCTGACCGCCGCGGTCTCGTACTTCGGCCTCGCCGCGCTGCTCGTCCTCGGCATGCACGAGACGCACGTCCCCCATCACTTCTGAGTGGAAGACCGAACGCTCCTAGAGCGCCGCGACGGCGACGACCTCTTCGCGCACGCGGCGCGGATCGGCGACGAGTTCCTGCAGGGGTTCAAGGCCGTCGGGCGGATCGACCGGCCGGCCGTCTCGCTGTTTGGGTCCGCCCGTGTCCACGAGGGGCACCCCGCCTACGAGCAGGCGCGCGAGGTCGGCCGTCTGTTCGCCGAGGCGGGCTTCGCCGTGGTCACGGGCGGCGGGCCCGGCGTCATGGAAGCGGCGAACCGCGGCGCGAAGGAGGGCGGCGGGCTTTCCGTCGGCTTCAACATCGAGCTGCCCCACGAGCAGCACGAGAATCCGTACCTCGACATCGAGCTCACCTTCAACCACTTCTACGCCCGGAAGACGATGTTCGTGAAGGCGGCCGAGGGATTCGTGATCTTCCCGGGCGGCTTCGGGACGCTCGACGAGCTGTTCGAGTCGCTGACGCTGATCCAGACCGGCAAGGTGCTCCATTTCCCGGTCGTTCTCTTCGACAGCGACTACTGGCAGGGACTGCTCGGCTGGCTGCGCGAGCGGCCGCTGCCCGCGGCGATGATTTCGCCCGAGGACGTCGAGCTGCTCTACCTCACCGATGCGCCGGCAGAGGCAGTCTCGCGAGTCGTCGACGCGTACGCTCAGCGGTCACAGCGAATCCCTGCCGAGCCGCAGAAGGCCGACGCGCAGTAGCTAAAACGAATAGACGGTGATCGGGTTGCTGACGTCGACCCGGCCCGAGTTGTCGGAGACGGTGATCGTCTGCGTCCCAGTCGCGCGGAGGATGACCCCGCCCAGCGTCTTCGCACCGAAGTCGTTGCTCGTGAACTGGTAGGGAGTGGGCAGAAACGCATTCGGATCGCTGCTCGAGAAGCTGACCGTGCCGGTGTAGCCCGAGGCCGTGTTCCCGTAAACGTCCTCGGCGCGGACGGTGATGCCGAACGGCGTGCCGGCGGTGGCGATCGTGGGCGCGCTCAGCAACAGGTGATCGACCGGGCCGCCGTTGACGACAACCACCGGCTGCTTCTTCGCCGCCAGCGGGAGGAAGGTCGGCTTCAGGACGATCCTGACGCGCTTGACGACGGTCTTCGTCACCCGCTTGCCGTTCTTCTTTCGAACGACCTTCTTCACCCGGACGAGCTTCGTCTTCGTGACGCCGACGTTGGGCTTCGTCTGGGTCAGGAAGACGTAGCCGTCCGCCGCGAATGCCGACGCGACCGCGGGGCCGTAGGTGACCTCGAAGCGCTGGCCGCGCTTGCAGTCGGTCGCGATCGTCAGCCGGTTACCGGCGACACGCAGGAGCTTGGTTGCACTCGAGCACGTGTCGCGCGCCAGGGCGACGTAGCCGGTCGCTCCAGGGCGGGCCGTTTGCGGCACCGACCAGCCGCGGGGGATGTCGAGCATCGTCTGGCCCTGGAGCGGGCCCGTGTCGGCGGTAAACGTGAGCTTGAACGTGTTCGTGCTGCCGGCTGCCACGTGATCGGGGGTCACGTCGACACGTCCGAGCCCCGGCGCGGCCGGGCTCTGCGCCGGCACGAGCAGCAACGCGAGCCCGAGCACGGGCACGAGTGCACGCCGGTCGAACTTAACGATCCTCACGCCAAAGACCCCTACGAGTTCGCGAAGCCGAAGTTAAGCAGGCGGCGAGCGTCGCCGTAGGGATCCGGCGCGTGCAGCACGACCGCGATCAGGCTCTTGCCGCCGCGGCGCGCCGAGACGACCAGACAGTGGCCGGCGATCGTCGTCCAGCCGGTCTTGACGCCGTCGGCGCCGCGATAGGTGCCGAGCAGCAGGTTTTTGTTCACGTACGTCTTCGCGTAGGTGGGTCTCGCCCATTTGATGTGCGCAATGTGTGTGCGCGTGATCGCGCGGAAGCGCGGGATCGCCATCGCGTAGCGCGCCAGCGCCGCGAGGTCGTGGGCGGAGGAGTAGTTCCCGCGGTCGACGACGCCGCTGGGGCTCGTGTAGTGAGTGTCGTGGAGGCCGAGCTCGACCGCCTTCTCGTTCATCAGGCGCAGGAAGGCGCCCTTGCTGCCGGCGGTGGCGATCGCGAGCTCGAGCGCATCGTCGTTGCCGGAGAAGAGCAGGAGGCCGTACATCAGCTTCCAGACCGGCACTCGCTCTCGCGCGCGGAGGCCTTCGCGGTTGAGCGCGACGCGCGTGACGAGCGGGTTGACGCGGACGACCTTGTTCGGCGGCAGGTGCTCCAGGGCGAGGAGGCCGGTCATGATCTTCGTCGTCGAGGCGATCGGCCGGCGCTGGTGAGCCCGCTTCGCCCAGAGGACCGCGCCCGTGTTCGCGTCAACCAGGATCGCCGCGCGCGCCGTGATCGGACCGAGACCGGCATGCTCGAGTCTGGGCGCGGCCGGCAGCAGCAGGCGAGTGCCTGCCGCAAATGGCGCGCCCGCGGCGACCTGCTGCTCGGAGGCGACGGCGCGCAACCGTTCCAGAGTTCGTGCCGAAACCGGCTTCGGCGTCAGCATTGCGGTCGCCTGCTTGTGGTGAGGCGTCCCGTGCGCGAACGCCCAGTGCTGGGTGGCCGCAAGCGACCCAGCGGCGACGAGCGCCGCGACCGCAAGCAGCACCAGCGGCCGCTTCGATCGCGAACGGCGCCGGCGCTGGACGGGCTGCAGAACGGAATACGTCATCGTCTCGAAGGCTCCGGCGGCGAGTTTAGTGCCTGATTTCACCGCTCTACACTTCGCCTGTGGAGCTGCGCGACCTGCCATCCGTCGACGAGCTCGCGGCAGACGAACGGCTCGCGAGCACTGGGCCACGGGTTCTGGTCATCGCGGCGGTGAGATCCGCTCTTGCTCGCGCCCGCGAGGAGATCCAGGCCGGAGCCGATCCGGGCGACCTGGTCGGACGCGTGGAAGTGGAGCTCGCAGCGGCGCGCGGGCCGCGCCTTAGACGAGCGATCAACGCCACCGGCGTGATCGTCCACACCAACCTCGGCCGAGCGCCGCTCGCGCAGGAAGCGTTGGAGCGGGTGACCGCGGTCGCGCGCGGCTACTCGAACCTCGAGTACGACCTCGGCGCGGGCGGCCGCGGCTCGCGCCAGGACCACGTCGCCCCCATCCTGCGCCGGCTGACGGGCGCGGAAGCCGCCCTCGTCGTCAACAACAACGCGGCTGCGGTGCTGCTCGCGCTCGCAGCGCTCGCGGAGGGACGTGAGGTGCTCGTCTCACGCGGGGAGCTGATCGAGATCGGGGACGGCTTCCGAATCCCCGACGTGCTCGCGCGTTCGGGCGCGCACCTGCACGAGGTCGGGACGACGAACCGGACGCGAGCGGCGGACTACGAGCGCGCGATCGGCCCGGAGACCGCGCTCCTGCTCCGCGTCCACCAGTCGAACTTCCGCGTCGTCGGCTTCACGGAGCAGCCGCGGCTCGCGGAGCTCGTCCGCGTCGGCCGAGCGCACGGCATCCCGGTCGTGGACGACCTCGGCTCCGGCGTGCTGGTCGAGCTCGAGGACGAGCCGTCGGCGCGAGACGCGCTGGCGGCGGGTGCCGACCTCGTCTGCTTCTCGGGAGACAAACTGCTCGGCGGCCCGCAGGCGGGCATCGTCGTCGGCCGCGGCGAGCTCGTCGAGCGGCTCCGGCGCCATCCTCTCCAGCGCGCCCTGCGCGCGGACAAGCTGACGCTCGCCGCGTTGGAGGCGACGCTCGCGCTCTACCTCGATCCCGAGCGAGCGGCGCGCGAGATTCCCGTGCTGCAGATGCTCGCCGAGCCGGCGGAGGCGGTGCGTGCCCGCGCTGAGCAACTCGCCGGGCTCGTCGGCGGCGACGTCGAGCAAACGGTAGGCCGCGTCGGCGGCGGTGCACTTCCGCTGGCCGAGCTGCCGGGCTTCGCGTGCTCGGTCGAGGAGGAGCTGGCGGCCCGGCTGCGCGAGGCCGACCCGCCGGTGGTCGCCCTCGTTCGCGACGGCCGCTGCCTGCTCGACTGCCGCACGATCGCGGCTGCCGAGGTCGAGGAGGTCGCGCGCGCTGTGACGGCATGCCGCTCGTAGTCGGCACCGCAGGCCACATCGACCACGGCAAGACGTGGCTCGTGCGCGCGCTGACCGGCAAGGACACCGACCGCCTGCCGGAGGAGCACGAGCGCGGGATCTCGATCGACCTCGGCTACGCGCCGCTCGAGCTTCCCGGTGGGCTGCATCTCTCCCTCGTCGACGTTCCCGGCCACGAGCGCTTCGTTCGCAACATGGTCGCCGGCGCGACCGGCGTCGACCTCTTCCTGCTCGTGATCGACGCCGCCGAGGGCGCTCGGCCGCAGACGCACGAGCACCTCGCGATCCTGCGGCTGCTCGGGATCCCGCGTGGCGTCGTTACGGTGACGAAGGCGGACGCCGTCGAGCCGGAGCAGGTCGAGCTCGCGGTCGCCGAGGCAGCCGAGCTCGTCCCGGAGGCGGACGTCGTCGCCGTCAGCGCGAAGACGGGCGCCGGCCTGGACGAGCTGCGCGCGGCTCTTGCCCGGGCCGCCGAAGCCGTCGAGCGCCCGGAGCGGTTCGCCGCGACTCGGCTCTGGATCGACCGCGCCTTCTCCCTGCGGGGGATCGGGACTGTCGTCACCGGGACGCTCTGGTCGGGCTCGATCGCCGCAGGCGACCTGCTGCGGCTCGAGCCGCGCGGGCGTACCGTCCGCGTGCGGAGCGTCCAGGTCCACGACCAGCCCGTCGAGGCGGCCGAGGCCGGGCAGCGTGTCGCCGTGAATCTGCCGGCGATCGAACGCGGCGACCTTCGCCGCGGCAACGCGCTCGTCGACCCCGGCCACTACCCCGTCAGCTATCGGCTCGACGTCGTTCTCGACGAACTCGAGCCCGTTCCCGCGGCGGTGAAGGTACATCTCGGCACTGCCGACGTGGCTGCGCGGGTCGTCCGTTCCGGCCGCTTCGCGCAGCTGCGCCTCGACGAGCCGGTTGTCGCCGCCCGCGGCGACCGATTCGTTCTGCGCACCGAGACGACGGTCGGCGGCGGCCGCGTCGTCGATCCCGCGCCGCCGAGGCGACTCGAGCCCGAGCGCCTCGATATCCTCGAGCGCGGCGACCCCGCCGAGATCGTGTCCTTGCTTGTCCCCGAGCCTGTGACGACGACCGCGCTGCAAGCGATGGGCCTGTGTACACCGGCCCAACTCGCAAAGGGCTTGGCTGCGGTAAATCTTGCAGGTGAATGGGCCTACCGGCCCACCTGGCTCGAAGGTGTCCGGACCGTCGTCCGCGAGCGCTTGGCCGAGCGCGCGGAGAAGAATCCGGTCGACCCCGGCATTCCACTCGGCGAGCTGCTTCCCCACGAGCCGTGGGCCCCAGCGATCCTGCCGCTTCTGCGCATCGAGCGGCGCGACGGGAAGGCCTACGCCCCTGGCGCCTCCCCCTCCCTCGGCGAAAAGGCCAACGCGGCCGAGCGCCTCGAGGCCGAGCTGGCGACCGAGGGCGTCGCGCGGGTCGAGGACGGGGAGCTTGCGGCCTACCTCGAGTCGGCTGGAAAGCTGAAGCGGGTCGGCGACGGCTTCGCCGTCTCCGACGAGCTGTACAACCGCGGCCGTGAGACGCTGCGGACACTCGAGTCGATTACCCTCGCCGGCTTCCGCGACGCGCTGGGCATCTCGCGCCGCACCGCGCAGCTTCTCCTCGAGCGCTTCGACGCGGACGGGCTCACGCGCCGCGTCGGCGACGAGCGTGTCCTCAGGCGCTCGGCGCTGACGTAGCCTTTCGCTCGGAGCGGCACGGGCCCGGTGGCCCAACCGGTCTTCAAAACCGGTGCGGCGTGGCAGCCCCACGCTCGGTCGGTTCGACTCCGGCGCCGCTCCGTCGAGCGAAAAATCGCCCACGTAAACGCTGCCTTAGAAGCGGTGCGGCTTCGTCCAGCGATGCCGATGTCGGACCCCCGCGCCGGCCTGAGGTCTCCGTCGCACTTGCAGCAGAAAGAGACGGTCGCTCATCACGAGGGCACGGTCAGTGCTCCAAGGGTTCGATTCTCGTCTGCGCGCAAAGAGGGGGTAGAGAAAGAGGCCTTCGCCCCTTCCTCTTCCCCTTGCCTAGCCGCGCGGACTAGCGCCTGCTCGGCGTGCTCGCGAGCAGCGTCTCCGGCGAGATTTCGCGGAGAATGAACTCGTCGTAGCCAAACAGCGTCGCCGCGACGGCGGAGATCGTCCGCGCTCCATCGAGTGGTGTCAGGTGCCCCTTCTCGACGGCGCCTTGAATCTCCTTGACGAGCCGCTGCGCGACCTGCCATTTCGGCTCGATCGTGGCCGCAAAGTCGGCCGGCTTCATCGAAGCGAACTGCTGGACGAGAGACGGTGTCACCGTTGCCGCCATTGAAAACCCCCCTTCAAGGTCGGATAACGGTTCGGCCACAAGCTAACAACGGCCGAACCGGTGAGAGGCCATTTTCCCGCTCGTTGCAGAATCCGATTTTCCTGCAAACTCCGCAAAAATCGATCGCTACAGGGCTCGCCTACCCGTCCCCGCGCACCCGGCGTTGATGTCGCCATTCGGCTCTTCTGCGACAGCCCCCGTTTCCGCCGGCCAGTCGGCCGCTTCTCAGGCTAGAAGCCGTCGCCCAGGTCGGACCGCAATCCCTCGCGTAGTTGGAGGATGCCGGTCGAGCTCAACTGCTCCTCGCCAGTCCGGCCGACCCACAGCTCGACAACCTCGAGTAGCGGCCGCGTGTCGGCTTGGTTGAGCTTGATGATCGCGCCAACCTCGACATCAGCAAACTGGTCTGACAGCGATTCAAGCCCGGCTGCGAGCAAGCGTCCCCGAAGCTGCTGCGACGCTTCATCCGTCAGTTGCGCGACGTAGCTGCCGGTCTGGATGCTGACCACCAAAATCTTGGGCGATCGTACTCTCACGCGAGGCCGCGCGCCCAACGTCCGTTGTCTGAAGCGTGGCCTCGCAGGCTGTCGTGGATGAGCGGTCGTTTGCCTCGCTCGGCTGGCGCGCCCGCCGCCGGCAAGGCTGCGCGAGCGGGCCGGCCGCGGTGAGGGGCTGCTCAGCTGCCAGGCAACGCATCGAATGGGGCTCCGAGGAGTAGACTGGATGGACTGGCCCTGCGGCCAGAACCCGGTTGAAAGCCCAGAAGGCGCCAACGCGGTTCTGCGCACGAGGCGATGAGCCTAGGCAAACAGAGTTCGACTTGCAGGGCCAGCACTTTGTAGGCACTGCCGAACGCACTTTCGGCCGCTCGCGTCCTCTACTGAGAGATGGCCGCGCGGGCGGCCAGCCGAACTTCCTCGGGCGCTAACGTGCAACACGATTCGACGTCGCCCGCAGGTCGATCTTGAAGCGCGGAACGCCCCGCGGGGCGAACTGCATCGCTCGTATCACTCATTGCGAGTGGAGCGTTTCCGGCTTTTCGCAGCATGCCAACCGGATCGCCACTACGAAGGTGTCGACAAAGTCGCCGCAATTTCCACGACATGCTTGAGATGTTTTCCGCCGCTCTCGTGCGTGTCCTCGGCGCGCTGTAGTGTCGATCACAGGCAGCGAGAAGTCGATCCTTGACGTCCGCACCGAAGCGGGCGCTCCGCCCCCTCTCCTCCTTGTCACGAGGGCCTCTCCCCAAGGACTTCGCAATCTCTCTCCAGTCCGGAGCAGACGGGGTGCTCCAAGAAATCGACGCGTTCCACGATGGTCAAGATCGAGACGATGCTTCAGTTCGAGGAGGTGCAAAGCCTGCTCGAGCGCGCGCAGGTAAGCGGCGCAGTGGACACGGCAGAGCTCAATGCAGTCGTGGAAACGCCCGAGCTCGATTCGGTGGCGACGGACGCGCTGCTCTGCGAAGTGCAGCGGAGGAAGGAGCTGGTCGAAGGGTTGGAGCTCAGGGAGACTCCGCAGCCCGCCGGCAGGAGCTCCGACGAGGTAAGCACCGACGCGCTCGAGCTCTTCCTGCGCGCAGCGGGCCGGCGCCCGCTCCTGAACGCCGCGCTGGAGGTCGAGCTGGCGAAGCAGATCGAGCGCGGCGACACGGTTGCGAAGCAGCGGATGATCGAGTCGAACCTGCGCCTGGTCGTCTCGATCGCCAAGCGCTACCGAAACCAGGGGCTGCCCTTCCTCGACCTGATCCAGGAGGGCACCTTAGGGCTGATCCGGGCGGTCGAGAAATTCGACTGGCGCCGCGGCTACAAGTTCTCCACTTACGCGACCTGGTGGATTCGACAAGCCGTCGCGCGCGGGCTCGCGGACAAGGCTCGGACGATCCGGATGCCGGTACACATCGTCGAGCGTCGGCACAAGATGAACCGCGCCGAGCGAAGCTTGTTGACGCAGCTTGGTCGCGAACCGACGCTCGAAGAGATCGCCGAGCAGGCACATCTGCCCCTCCGCCACGTTCAGGAGGTGAAGAGGGCGCCGCGGGTCTCCGCAAGCCTCGACCAGCCGATCGGAGAGGAAGGAGACGTTGTTTTTGCCGACTTCGTCGCAAGCGACGGCCCGTCGCCCGAGGAGGAGGTCGAGATCTCGCTGAGGAGCCAGGCGCTGACCGTGGCGCTCTCGAGCCTGGAAGACCGAGAGCGAAAGGTGCTGATCCTCCGGTACGGCCTCGGCGACGGCGAGCCGAAGACGCTCGAGGAGATCGGCCGCGGCCTCGCAGTGTCACGCGAGCGCGTGCGCCAGATCGAGTCGGAGGCGCTTGAACGAGTGGCTTCGTTCCGAGAGATGCGCGACATCACGGCTTAGCGCGGGCTAGCGTCCTGGGCGCCTCCATTTGAGCAGCAGGCCGCCGATCGGGCGGACGTTCTACTGAACCTTCTACCGAACTCAGCGGATAGTGGCACCCAGTGTGACGGAAGCGGAGCCGAAACCCCGCTTCCGTACCCAGCAGGCGCTGGGATCGCAGATCTTCAAAAAGGGTGCGGCGTGGGCAGCCCCACGCTCGGTCGGTTCGACTCCGGCGCCGCTCCGTTGAGGCCTATTGGTCCTCTCGGCGGCGCATGGGGATCGTCAGCGGAGCCGACGGCGGAGCATGCGACAGCGTGAAAAGACAGGGGGGTGACCCCGGTGCGAGCGCGCGTCCGGGGCCGTCACGGTGACGCTGGAGCAACGCTACGAGGCGTTGCGATCGAGGGGGGCGACCGCGCCGATGGTCGAATCGCGTTCCGCTTCCACGCACGTGACGTCCATCTCGTCATGGGACCGCGTTCGCGAGGCACGTCCGTACCCTTCCGTGTGTTCGTCCATGGACAGCCGCCCGGCGCCGCTCACGGCCTTGACGTCGACGAACAGGGTCGTGGGACGCTGATCCAGCAGCGGCTGTATCAACTGGTTCGCGAGCCGCGATCGATCACGGACTGCACACTGAGATCACGTTCCTCGCGCCCTGCGAGGCCTACGCGTTCACGTTCAGCTAGCGCAGAGGCGCGACCGAACCGCCACGCAGGCGGCCGCGCCAGACGACCGAACCCGAGTTGGGACTAAGAGACGACCGAACCCGAGTTGGGACTAAAAATGTGACGCAGATCGCCGCTCACGTCGGCCACAGCCGCACGTCGCTGACGCTCGACACCTACGCTCACGTCTTATCGACGAGTGATCGCCAATGCAAGATCTTTGTAAGAGAGTCGGTGCAGCTATTGCAGGTGCGCGCACGGGATGAGATACAAGCGGCCAAGGGCGCGCGGTGGGGAGAGGAAGGCCGCGCATGGAGGACGCTGCTTCAACACAGAGGAGGGTGCAGCGTCCTGCACCCCTGGCCGCTAGTTCGTGAAGGCTAACCCGATTCGTTCGCTGATTCCAGGGCCACCAGGAAGCCGTGCTGGTGTGGCCCCGGTGTGGCCTGCGACGCACCGCTCGGCACGTTTTCCCTGCAAATGCTAGTGGTGTCCTTTGGGCCTAAACTTCAAGCCGGTGCGGCGTAGCGGCCCGACGCTCGGTCGGTTCGGACTACGGCGCCGTCCGCTCGACTGAAACGTCGGCCCCACCAAGCGCCGCGGTGTTCAAGTCAGACCGCCGACCCGCCAATACGGTCGGGCAACTTCACACCTTCGGGGGAAGCGACTGCGCCGCGCGCGGTGGATGATCTGAGGAAGCCGGGGCGAGGCGTTTGACCCTGCGGCTGGTCAAACGCCGGCGGTGGGGAGAGAAAGTCCGCAGCCCCGGCTTTAACCCATTGTGGGCATGATCCACGAGCAAGATCAAGTTGGTCCCGTCAGGCGGCCTCCCGCAGCGCCATCGTCCGCACATAGCGCATAGCCGCACGTCGGACAGCCACCGCTCTAGGGTCAGGCTGCAAGGGAGCCGGGGCGCGCTGTGACTGCGGCGACACAGAACACCCCGGACGACCTACCGTACAACCCGCCCGGGCAAATCCCTACCCCTTATGGGGGAAAGTTTCCACGCGCCACGGCGTCTGTGTTTGCGGGCCAGCGATGCGGCGGCTGGCCCAAAATGCCTTGCACACCCGCATTTTCGGCGAAAGCGGCGAAGGATTGCCCCCAGGACTCGGAGCGATCACAATGAAGAGGCAAGCTCGTACAGCCCTTTAACTTCTCCCCGGGAGTAACCCAGTGGCCAAGAAAATCTTGAGCTCCGCCGCGCCGAAGGCCAAGGTAAACGGAAAGGCGCAGCAAGACGGATCCGCCTCGCGAGGCGCTCTTGTCGCCGACATCATCATCGCGAACGCGCCGGACCCGGTCTTCGTCTCCGACCTCGAGGGGAAGATCCTCCAGGCGAACGACGCCGTCTCCGAGTTGCTCGGCTTCCGCAAGGACGAGGTCGTCGAGCAGTCGCTCTCGCGGTTCATCAGCGCCGAAGAGACCCAGGAGTTCACGGCCGCCCTCCGCGAGGTCGTCGAGCGAGGTGTCACCCGTGACGCGGTCCTGAACCCGCGCTCAGCCGCCGGCGAGGTGATCCCGACGACGCTGAACGCATCGGCGCTCCGAGACGCGGACGGCAAGGTGATCGGCGCGATCGGGATCCTCCGCGACATGCGGGAGCTCGACAAGGCGCGCGCCTACGCCCAGCGGCTGATCGACGACGCCCCCGACCCCGTCTTCGTCTCCGACCTCGAGGGCAAGATCATCCAGGCCAACGAGGCCGTCTCCGAGCTGCTCGGCTTCCGCCAGGACGAGGTCGTCGAGCAGTCGCTCTCACGCTTCATCAGCCCCGACGAGACCCGCGAGTTCATGGCGGCGCTGGACGAGGTCGTCGAGCGAGGCGTCACCCGTAACGCGGTGCTGAACCCGCGCTCTGCTGCCGGCGAGGTGATCCCGACCAGCCTGAACGCCTCGGCGCTCCGCGACGCGGACGGCAAGGTGATCGGTGCGATCGGAATCCTCCGGGACATGCGCGAGCTCGACAAGGCCCGCGCCTACGCCCAGCGGCTGATCGACGACGCTCCCGATCCGGTCTTCGTCTCGGACCTCGAGGGGAAGATCCTCCAGGCCAACGAGGCCGTTTCCCAGCTGCTCGGCTTCCGCCAGGACGAGGTCGTCGAGCAGTCGCTGTCACGCTTCATCAGCCCCGAGGAGACGCGCGAGTTCACGGCCGCCCTGCGTGAGGTGGTCGAGCGAGGCGTCACCCGCAACGCGGTGCTGAACCCGCGCTCTGCTGCGGGCGAGGTCATTCCGACCAGCCTGAACGCGTCGGCGCTCCGCGACGCGGACGGCAAGGTGATCGGCGCCATCGGCGTGCTGCGCGACATGCGCGAGCTCGACAAGGCCCGCGCCTACGCCCAGCGGCTGATCGACGACGCCCCCGACCCCGTCTTCGTCTCCGACCTCGAGGGCAAGATCATCCAGGCGAACGACGCCGTCTCCCAGCTGCTCGGCTTTCGCCAGGACGAGGTCGTCGAGCAGTCCCTCTCGCGCTTCATCAGCCCCGAGGAGACGCGCGAGTTCACGGCCGCCCTGCGCGAGGTCGTCGAGCACGGCGTCACCCGAAACGCGCGCCTCAATCCGCGTAGCGCCTCCGGCGAGATCATCCCGACGACACTGAACGCCTCTGCGCTCCGGGACTCGGACGGCAAGGTGATCGGTGCCATCGGCATCCTCCGCGACATGCGCGCCTACGAGGAGGTCGTGCGCGATCTCGAGCAGTCGAAGACCGAGCTGCAGGAGAAGATCCTCGATCTCGAGAAGTTCGAAGAGGTCGTCGTCGGCCGTGAGCTGAAGATGATCGCGCTCGAGAAGGAGCTCGAGAGCCTCCAGCGGGAGAACGAGAAGCTCAAGGCGGCCCGCGCCTCGGCCTGATGAGCGCGGATCCGAAGGGGTCTTCCGTAACCGACGCGGACACGATCGGCGAGCCCGAGCTCGACCCGACCGCCCTGCGCGAGCAGGTCGAGCAACTGCAGGCCAGGGTCCGGCGCGCGGAGGCGCGCCGGCGCGCGCTCGTCCACATCATGGGCGACCTCAACGAGTCGAACCAGAAGCTCGCCGACCAGCGCAAGGCGATGCTGCACATCCTCGGCGACTACGAGGACGATCGCAGCCGGCTCGCGCGCCAGACGGAGCGCCTCGACAACTCGCGCCGCGCGCTGCTCCACATCCTCAAGGACTCGCACGAGTCCAACCTGCGGCTCGGCGACAGCCGCAAGGCGATGATCCACATCATGGGCGACCTGCGCGAGACGACGCAGGAGATGGAGAGACGCGAGCACGAGTTGCGGGACAAGCAGGAGCAGCTCGTCCAGGCCGGCAAGCTGGCCACGCTCGGAGAGCTGACCACGGGCGTCGCGCACGAGCTCAACAACCCGCTCAACAACATCGGCCTCTACCTCGGCAACGTGCTCGACCGGATCAGGCTCGGAGAGGTCGAGACCGAGCCGCTGATGGGCGATCTGGAGAAGGCGATGGAACAGGTGCGGAAGGCAACCGAGATCATCTCCCACCTGCGGACATTCGGCCGCGCGGCGCGGGTCAGCGTCGAGCTCGTCGACGTCGACGACGTGATCGAGCGCTCGCTGCTGCTGGTGCAAGAGCAGCTCCGCCTGCGCGGGATCGAGGTCGAGCTCGAGCTCTGTCCCGACGAGCTGATCGTGCTCGCGAACCCGATTCAGCTCGAGCAGGTCTTCATCAACCTGCTGACGAACGCGCGCGACGCGCTCGCCGATTCGAAGCACAAGACGATCCGGATCGCGTCGAGCCGCGACGAGGAGCGGATCAGGATCGCCTTCTCTGACAGCGGCCCCGGGATCCCGAGTGACGTTCAGCAGCGGATCTTCGACCCGTTCTTCACGACGAAGGAGGTGGGGACCGGGACCGGCCTCGGGCTCTCGATCACCTACAGCATCCTCAAGGAGTACGGAGGCGACATCTCCGTCGACAGCCGGCCGGGCAAGGGGGCCACCTTCGTGATCGAGCTTCCCTTCGCGGACGAGCAACCGCCCGAGGAACCGCTGCTATGAACGCGAGGATCCTGCTCGTCGACGACGACACGGCGCTGCTCGACGCGCTGCCGGAGGCGCTCCGCCTGCGGATGAACGGCATCCAGATCGACACGTCGGAGACGGCCGTCGACGCCCTCGAGCGCATCAAGCAGACCGACTACGACGCGATCGTCAGCGACGTGAAGATGCCCGGCATGGACGGGCTCGCTCTCCTGCACGAGATCCGCGAGCTCCGGCCTTCGACACCGACGCTGATGATCACCGGGCACGGCGAGCGCGAGCTCGCGGTTCAGGCGCTTCGCGGCGGCGCGTACGACTTCGTCCAGAAGCCGATCGATCGCGACTACTTCATCGCCTCGCTCGAGCGGGCGATCCAGCGGCGCGTCCTCGTCCGTCAGGTCGAGGAGCAGCGCCTCGCGCTCGAGCGGCACGCGCGCGTGCTCGAGCACGTCGACGACGGCGTCTTCCTCGTCGACGACGAAGGAGTGATCCGGCACTGGAACCCGGCCGCCGAGGCGATCACCGGCATAGGGTCGCCCGAGGCGCTCGGTCGCCGGGTGGAAGAGACGCTACCGGGCTGGGAGGCCGTTGCGCCATTGATCCCGGTCGCGTCGGTTCCGCGGCCCGGAAGCGTCGAGGCGAAGGTCGTCCCGCTCGAGTTCGACGGGCGCGAGCTCTGGCTCTCGATCTCCGGGGTCACATTCAGCGACGGGGTCGTTTACGCCTTCCGCAGCCTGACGGAGGAGCGCGCGCTCGAGGAGCTCAAGGGCGAGTTCATCGCGACCGTCTCGCACGAGCTGCGCACGCCGCTCGCGGCCATCTACGGGTCGGCCCAGACCCTGTTGCGCGAGGACATCGAGCTCGACGAGTCCGGGCAGAAGCGGCTCCTCGACGTGATCGCCCAGGAGTCCGAGCGCCTGAGCCGGATCGCCGACGACATCCTCTTCGCGAACAAGCTCGACTCCGGGCAGTTCGTCCTCGGCGAGAAGAGGATCGATCTCCTCGCACTCGCGCGGGAGGTCGTCGACCAGATGCGCGCCTGCTTTGCCTCGCGGGACGACATCTCGATCGACCTCGAGGTGCCGGCAACGATCGACTCGCTCGTCGGCGATTCCGACAAGCTGCGCCAGGTGTTGATCAACCTGATCGACAACGCGGTCAAGTACTCGCCCGACGGCGGCCGCATCGACGTCGCGGTCGAGGCTCGGGACGGCGGCGTCCGCATTTCCATCCGGGACGAAGGAATCGGGATCGCGCCGCTCGAGCAGCGCCGGATCTTCGGCAAGTTCTACCGCGTCGACCCCGCGCTGACGCGCGGCGTCGGCGGCACCGGCCTCGGGCTCTACATCTGCCGGGAGCTCGTCCGCCGGATGGAGGGCCGCCTCTCGGTCAGGTCCGAGGAAGGCAAGGGCTCGACCTTCATCGTCGAGCTGCCGGTTCAGGCCGCGGGAGACAGCGACCGCGGAGCCGCGGTCGCCCAAACCGCGTAGGCCTAGTTCGCGAGCGGCTCCTTGGTGAAGATGTCGAAGAGCGCTCGCTGCTCGACGATGGTTTCGCCGTCGACGACCTGGTGGTCGTGCAGCACCGCGTACCGGTCGCGGTCGCGGTGAATGTCGTCGTAGTCGGAGAGGCTCATGTCCACGCGTCCAAGACAGGCGTCGTCGGCGCACTCGCAGAGGAACGGGATCAGCTGCTCGGCCGGGACAATGGCGACTGCGAGCGCCTGCATGCGCTCGTTCGCACTTCGGAAGATCTGCTGGCTCTGCACCAGCACTTCGTTTCGAGAGAGCGTCACTAGACGCCGGAAGCGTGTCTCCGCGGATCGGTCTCAGTGACGTAATCGCTCGCGGTGACTTTTTGCACGATCGTCCAGCCGTCGCGCCGGTCGATGATCTTCTCGACCGCGAGGACCTCGTGGCCGGAGGCGATGACGAAGAAGGTCGAGCGGCCGCGCACGGACTCGTACTCCTCGTGGTTCATGTTGACCGTCTGGGTGCACTCCTGGTTGCTGCACTCGCAGACGAACTGCATGGAGCCGTCCTGAAAACCCTCGGCGAGCTCGAGGAGGCGCTCGTTGACTTCGCGAAACAACGCCTGGTTGCGCGCCAGCCGTTCCAGAGAAACAGACATGGCCGTCCTTCCTGCTGCAGGGCACCGGGCGTAGACCTCTGAAGCGACCCCAGCAGCCAAGGCTGGAGATCGGCGGAGGAGACGGGAGACGCCAAGCGGGCGTCCGGCTTTGCTCATAGAGGGTATCACCGCGGCGCCCCCGTAGCATTCAAGAATGGCCGGCTGGATTCGCGTGGGCGTCTGTTCCTGGGCGGACGAGACGCTGACCAAGGTCTGGTATCCGAAGGGCGTCAAGTCCGGCGAGGACAGGCTGCGCTACTACGCCGAGCGTTTCGACGTCGTCGAGGCGAACTCGACCTACTACCGCCTGCCGGACCCGCAGATGGTCGAGAACTGGGCGGAACGAACGCCGCCGGGCTTCACGATGCATGTGAAGGCGTTCGGCGTCATGACGCGCCATCCGGTCAAGGTCGACCAGCTCCCGACCGACCTCCGCGACGTCCCCACCGACGCGCGCGGCCGGGTCGAGCGGCCGCCGCGCGAGTACCGGGCGGAGGTCTTCAAGCGGTTCCACGCTGCTCTCGAGCCGCTGCGCTCGACCGGGAAGCTCGGTGGCATCCTGATGCAGTTCCCGTCCTACGTCGTCTACAAGCCGCAGTCGCTCGAATACCTCGAGTGGTCGCGGGAACAGCTCGGCGGCGACGAGATGCTGGTCGAGTTCCGCCACGCGAGCTGGCTCGACGAGGAGAACCGAGCCGACACGCTTCGCTTCCTCGACGAGCACGGGATGACGTACGTCGCCGTCGATGCGCCGCAGACCGGCGGCAAGAACGTCCTCCCCACCGTCGTCGCCGCGACGAGCGAGACAGCCTACGTCCGCTTCCACGGACGCAACGAGCAGACCTGGAACAAGCGGACCGGAAGCGCCGCGGAGCGGTTCGACTACCTCTACTCCGAGGCCGAGCTCCGGGAATGGGTGCCGCGGCTGCGGGAGCTCGCGGGCGAGATGCAGGCCGTCTACGCGATGTTCAACAACAATGGCCGCTCGGCGGTGCCCTCGCCGGCGCCGCCGGAGGCGACAGAGAACGAGCAGGACGGGCTCGTGGCGCAAGCGCCGACGAACGCCCAGATGCTGAAGCGGCTTTTGGGCCAATAGAGAGCGCCCAAGGCGCTCGCTCGCGACGCCGACTTGGAGGGCGTCGGGCTCAGCCCGGTGCCCGTCTAATCCCGAGCGGCAAAGCCGATGCCGGTTTGTCGTTCTGAAACGAGTTGTTAGCGGGCTACAATCCGATCGAGGCCGGTCTCGACGAAAGGGGGCAGATGCCTAGGGCGAGGAGTGTGTCCGGGGCGGCAGAGCTCGCCCTCGATCAGCCGCGCGGCCCGCAGCCCTTCGAGCGCGTGCTGACGCAGCTTCCCCAGGGCGTCGTCCTTGTCGATTCGAAGCTCGTGATCGAGTACGCGAATCCGGCGGCCCGGAAGCTGCTCGGTGTCGGCGCGCCCGGCGTTCCACTCCCTGAGCCCTGGCCCGACTTCTCGCTCCGAGACCTGGCGGCGAGCCTCTTCGCGTCTCGTCGCCCGGCGGGCGGCACGCTCGTCAACACCGAACAGCGATTCCTCTGGATCGAGGGACTTCCTCCCTCGACGGCCGAGAACGCGATCCTGATCGTCGAAGACGTCACCGAGCGCGAGCGCGCGCGCCGCAACGAACGCGAGTTCGTCGAGAACGCGGCCCACGAGCTGCGGACGCCGCTGGCGGCGATCGTCAGCGTCATGGACGTGCTGGAGAGCGGCGCCAAGGACATCCCCGAGGCACGGGATCGCTTCCTCAAACACATCCGCGTTCACAGCGAGAGGCTCTCGCGGCTCGCGAGATCGCTGCTCGTCCTCGCCCGGCTCCAGACCGGGGTCGAGCAGCCGCGGTTGACGGTCGTGCCGGTTCGGCCACTCCTGGAGGAGATCGCCGGACGGATCGACCTTGCCCGCGGCGTGGAAGTCGCGGTTCGCTCGTCCGGCGAGATCGGAGTGCTCGCCGACCGTGAGCTCCTGCATCGAGCGATCTCCAACGTGGCCGAGAACTCGGCCAAGCACACGCAGGCGGGCGAGATCGTGCTCGAAGCACGTGAGAACGGAAACACGACCGTGCTCGAGATCCGCGACACGGGCGCGGGAATGACCCAGGAGGAACGAGAACGCGCATTCCAGCGCTTCTACCGCTCGTCGAACGGCACCGACGGCTTCGGTCTCGGCCTCGCGATCGCCCAGGAAGCCGTGCTTGCGATCGGCGGCACGATCGAGCTCGAGTCGAAGGCAGGTGTCGGCACGCTGGTGCGCTTGGCGCTGCCCCGCGCGAGGATCGTCGGCTGATGCGGGAGCGGATCCTGATCGTCGAGGACGAGCCGGCGATCTCCGAGGCGGTCGAGTACGCCCTGAGGGCGGAGGGATTCGAGGTCGAGGCGGTCGACGACGGCAACACCGCGCTCGCGCAGGCTCGCGCGCGGGCATACGACCTGCTCGTCCTCGATCTGATGCTGCCGGGACTCTCGGGCGTCGAGGTCTGCCGGCAGCTCCGAGACGAGAACCCGGTGCCGATCCTGATGCTGACCGCGAAGGATGCCGAGGTCGACCGCGTGCTCGGCCTCGAGGTCGGCGCCGACGACTACGTCACGAAGCCGTTCTCCGTGCCCGAGCTCGTGGCGCGGGTGCGCGCACTGCTGCGCCGACGTGAGCTCGATACGCGCCAGGCGATCGCGAAGCTGCGCGTCGGCGGGCTCGAGCTCGACCTGGCCAAGCACCAGGCGCGGCTCAACGGCGAGCAGATCCCGCTGACCGCGTTCGAGCTGAAGCTGCTCACGCTGCTCGCCGGCGAGCCGGAGCGGGTCTTCTCGCGCGGCGAGATCATGCGCCACCTCTGGGACAGCTCGTACGTCGGCGACGAGCGAGCCTGCGACTTGCACGTCTCGAACATCCGCCGCAAGATCGAGCGCGACCCGGCTCGGCCCGAGCGGGTCGTGACGGTCAGGGGCAGCGGCTACAAGCTCCAAGCCGTGTAGGCAAAAACTCACAAAACGCATATGCCCAGCCTGTCGAGAGCGTCTTAGGCTCGCGGTGTGTGCCTGGACGAATTTCGCGCGGCGGTCGCGAGTCTCACGCGCGACCTGGTGCTCGTCTCGGTGTCAGGTGAACTCGACCTCTACACCGCGGGGCAGCTTCAGGCTCGCATCGACGAAGCCGGCGCCGTGGGGGCGGACACGGTCCTCGTTGACCTGTCCGAAGTCAGCTTCGTCGACTCCACCGCGCTCGCTGCGCTCGTCCAGGAAACCAAGCGTCTGGAGGGCCGCGGCCACTCCCTCGTCCTCGTGACGAACGACCCACGCACACGGCGGGTCGTCGAGGTGACTGGCCTCAACCGGGTTCTTCGAACCTACGCGACCCTCCAGGACGCTCTCTCCGATCTCGTGCCACTGCCGCAGACGCTCACGGCCGCCCGACCATGACGGTCGCGAACGAGCAGCATGCCGATTCCTTCGCGAAGCCGAGCCTGCTGTTCTTCCACTCTGCGTCGTCCGGGCGCTGCCGCCGCGTCGAGGGCTTCCTCGCGCAGGTGCTGCAGAGGCGCTCGAACCACGACACCTTCAAGCTCCTGCGTGTCGACGCCGACGCCGAGACCGAGCTCGTCGAGCGGTTCAAGATCGAGGCGGTTCCGACACTCGTCGTCGTCGCCGACAAACGGGCCCAGGCCTGGCTGTCGAACCCACAAGGCTGCCGCGACATCGAACGCTTTCTCGCCCCGTGGCTCCGATGAGCCCGGGCTGACCCTCCGCGGCGACGGATACCTCTCCCCCGTCGCCGTGTAGGGTCAGCCGCTCAGCACGTTCCGACAGCTAATCGCTGGAGGACTTTGACTGTCGGTAGCGTCTAGCCCGGTGCTGCCCTGGTCAATCGATTTCGCCGGCCGTCTCGAGGAGCACTCGTTCGAGAGTGAGGCCCTCAAGGGGAACGCGCTCGGCGACCCGACCGTGCGGCCACTCTGGGTCTACGTGCCGCCAGGGTACGACGACGAGCCCGAGCGGCGTTACCCCTCGATCTACCTGATCCAGGGACTGACCGGCCAGCTCGACATGTGGCGCGACCGCGCGGCGTTTCGCAGGAACCCGCCCGAGCTGATGGACGAGCTCTTCGCCTCCGGCGAGGCGCCGCCCGCCGCCCTCGTCTGGGTCGACGCGTGGACGTCGCTCGGAGGCAGCCAATTCCTCGACTCACCGGGCACCGGCCACTATCACACCTACCTCTGCGACGAGATCGTCCCCTGGGTCGACGCGCGCTACCGAACCCTCGCCGACCGCGACCACCGCGCGATCGCCGGCAAGTCGAGTGGAGGTTATGGGGCGATGGTGACGCCGATGCTTCGCCCCGACCTGTTCGGCGGCTTCGCGACGCACGCCGGCGACGCGCTCTTCGAAACCTGCTACCTCCCGGACTTCCGTGTCTCCGCCCGGGCCCTGCGCGACGACTACGACGGATCCTTCGACCGATTCTGGGCGGACTTCCGCTCTCGGCCGCCTTTCTCGAAGAAGGCCGATCACGCGCTCATGAACGACTGGTGTATGGCAGCCTGCTATTCGGCCGACGACGACGGGACGATCCACATCCCGTACGAGCCGCTGACGGGCGAGCTCAGGCCCGAGATCTGGGAGCGGTGGCTCGCCTGGGACCCGGTGCGGATGGCGCCCCGCTACGGCGAGGCGCTGCGCTCCATGAAGGCGATTTACATCGACGCCGGCAACCGGGACGACGTCTATCTCGACCTGGGCGCCGAGGCCTTCCGCCGCCGGCTCGAGCAGCTCGGCATCGGCGACTACCGCTTCGAGCTCTTCGACGGCACGCACGCCGCCATCGAGTACCGCTACCCCCTCGCCGTGAAGTACCTGGCCGAGAGGCTGGCGCCGTGATCCTTGCGTCGCCGCCGCCGCTCGTCTGCCTCGATCCCGGGCACGGCACGCCGCCGGCGATCGGACGCCAGGCCGAGCCCATCGGGCCCGGTTCGGGGGTATTGAAGATCAAGGACGGGGGCGGCGCGTCCGGCGAGGCGGTCGTGAACCTCGCGATCGCCAAGAAGACGCGGACACTGCTGCTGCGGCGCGGCTATCGCGTCGCGATGACGCGCACCGGCCCAGTTTTCAGCTACGGCAACGGAGGCAACATCGCCCGCGCCCAGTTCTGCAACCGCCAACACGCCGCGCTGATGCTACGGATCCATGCCGACGGGGCGAACGATCGCTCGCTACGCGGCTTTGCGACGCTTTACCCCGCCTGGCACAAGGGTTGGACGGACGACATCTACACCCGCAGCCTGAAGGCGGCTCGGCTCGTGCAGGCCGCAACCGTGCGCTCAACGGGCGCGGCCGACCGAGGGCTCGTCAAGCGCACCGACCTGACCGGCTTCAACTGGGCGAACGTGCCGGCGATCCTGACCGAATGCGGCTTCATGTCGAACCCCACGGAGAGGCGGCTGCTGCAGTCGAGTGCCTACGAGTGGAAAGTCGCGCGCGGCCTGACGGCCGGCTCGGCCGCGTTCATTTCTCGCTAGGGCCCTTCATCTCGCGCACGGCCGCCTGACCCTGCTCATGTAGGGCGGCCCGCTTCTCTGCGAGTGTCGCCTCGTCCACGGGCGTCTCTCCCGACTCGAACTGCTCCCGTTCCTCGACGAGCGGCTTCGACTCGTCGAGCTTGCGCCGCAGCTCGTCGGCGCGCGGGTCGGCGGCCGGCGACGGGCGACGCCGCAGCGTGCGGTACGCCACTCCCGCGGCGCCGAGTGCTCCGGCAATCCAGGCGGCACGGTTTCTCACGAGCGCGATGCTACTCTTCCCCGGCTTCCTGCCTCGCCGTCGCGCCGTATCGCCCCGAAGCGGCGCCCGCAGGCGAGGCCGACTCAGACCGTGGGAAGGAGTGATTCGGGACGATGATCGACTACGAGATCCTGCTCATGCTCGACCCCGAGCTGCCCGACGACCGTCAGAACGAGATCGTCGAGCGCGTGCACGAGAACATCGAGCGCGCCGGCGGCAGCTGGGGCGGCCACGACGTGTGGGGCCGCCGCCGGCTCGCCTACGAGATCGATCACAAGGCCGAGGGCGTCTACCATCTGCTCACGTTCGACGCCGAGCCGGAGGCCCTGGCCGAGGTCTCCCGCGTGCTGAAGATCACCGACGGCGTCATGCGCCACATCGCCGTCAAGCGTACGGCGGCAACAGGTCCGAAGCGGCCGCTAGAAACTGGCGTCGAGCACAGGCAGGATTCCGAAGACCAAGCAACACCCGTCGGGTGAGGAGGTTTTAGATGGCCGCCAACATCAACAGAGTCGTTCTCGTGGGCAATCTGACGAAGGATCCCGAGCTGCGGCACACGCCGAGCGGGACCGCGGTCTGCAGCCTGCGGCTCGCCGTGAACACGCGCCGCAAGGACAGCGCGACCGGCGAGTGGACCGAGAAGCCCAACTACTTCGACATCACCGTCTGGGGCAACCAGGGCGAGAGCTGCGCCCAATACCTCGCCAAGGGGCGCCCGGTCGCGGTCGACGGCCGGCTCGAGTGGCGCGAATGGGACGCCCAGGACGGCACGAAGCGCCAGGCGGTCGAGATCATCGCCGACAGCGTCCAGTTCCTCGGTGGCCGCACCGACGCCGAGGGCGGCCAGCCGCAGTTCGTCCCCGCGGGTGCAGCCGCGCAGACCGAGAACGCAGACTTCGCTGCCGGCGCGGACGACGACATTCCCTTCTAATGGCGATCCCCTACCGCCTGTCTCGCACTCTCTGGCGCGCTGCAAACCTGCGTCTCGCCGCGTCCTCAGTCGCGCCAGTAGCCGCCGGCTACGAACGCTCCCTGCGTCCTTGCGAGACTTGGTTTTCGCGGCCAGAGAGGCCGAGCCAGTCGGCAGGTGATCGCTGATGGCTCAGCAGAAAGACAGGCAGCAGCAACGCCGACGCGGCGGTCCCTCCACCGGACCGATCCGGAAGAAGAACTGCTGGTTCTGCCGGATGAAGATCGAGGAGGTCGACTGGAAGGACCCGAACCAGCTTCGCCGCTACGTCTCGGAAAAGGGGAAGATCCGCTCGCGGCGGATCACCGGCGCCTGCCGGCGCCACCAGCGGCAGGTCGCAGTGGCGGTCAAGCGGGCGCGTGAGATGGCGCTCCTGCCGTACGTCGCCGAGGGCCGTGAGGAGCGCCCAGACGGCCGGCGAGACCGCGGTGACCGCGATCGGGAGCGGTAGCGGTAGCGGCAATGCAGGTCATCCTTCGAGAAGACATCGAGAAGGTCGGGCTCCGCGGCGAGGTCGTCGACGTCGCTGCCGGCTTCGCGCGCAACTACCTGCTGCCGCGACGGCTGGCCGAGCCCGCCGTTCCGGGCCGGGTCGCCGAGCTCGAGAAGCTCGCCGCCAGCCGAGCCCTGCACGAGGCCCAAAGCTTCGAGCAGGCACAGGAGCTCGTTCAGAAGCTCGAGGGCACGGAGCTTCGCTTCGACGTTCAGGCCGGCGAGACCGGCACCCTCTTCGGCTCCGTCACCGCGACGGAGATTGCCGACCGGGTGTGGGAGACCCAGCGGGTGCGGATCGACCGCCGCAAGCTCGAGCTCCCGGAATCGATCAAGCGAATCGGCCGCTATCAGGTTCCGGTCGAGCTTTTTGCGGATGTGACCGCGACGCTCCGGCTCGCGATCGTGCCGGAGGGCGGTGAGTTGCCGCCGGAAGAGGAGCTGCAAGCGCTGGATCAGATCGCGGCTCAGGAGGAAGCGGCTGCCGCGGCCGAAGCCGAAGAGGCCCGTGCCGCCGAGGCCGCCGCAACCGAGGCGGCCGTCGCCGAGGCGGAGGCCGAGGCGGAGGCCGAGGCGGAGGAGCAGGTCCCCGAGGACGCCTTCGATCGCGCCGTCGACTCGGCCGTCGAGACGCCCGGCGAAACCCCGCCGGCGACACCCTCCTAATAGGAGGGTCTAGCAAAACAGAGTCTCTGCCGTCAGGCCGCGCTGCTCGCCCCGAGGCGGCGTCCTCTGCCGTTGACCCTGGCTCCGGGGACCTCCTCCATGGTCGCCTGCGCAGACGCGACGCGCATCGTTCCGAAGGCCAACAGGCGCGACAACTGCCGGACCTCGGGACGACCGTCGTCGTCAGAAGCCGCCGCCGCCGCACTCGGCGCCGCCCTGAGCTTTCCCCAGCGCTTTCCACCGCCTGGGGATCGCTGCACGAACTTCCCGCAAGCAGCGGGGAAACTACCCACAGATCTGTCCGGCCAATTTGCGAACATATGTTCTATAATGCCTGCAGGCCGCCGCAATCTGTCTAGTAGGAGCGAGCCTCTTATGCACAGGCCTTCACATTCGGCCACGTCCGGGATTGACTACGCCTCGATGGCTCAGGTCGCCCAGCTCGCCCAGCCGCTGCAGCACTCGCAGACCGCCCCAGTCCCGCCTCAAAATCTCGACGCCGAAGAGTCAGTCCTCGGCGCGATGATGATCTCCCCCGGGGCGATTGGGGCGGTCAGCGAGGTTCTCGACGCCTCCGACTTCTACCGCGAGAGCCACGCGAAGATCTACCGGGCCGCCCTCGCTCTGTACGCTAAGGGCGAACCGGTCGACGCGATCACGCTCGTCGACGAGCTCGAGGAGCGCGGCGAGCTCGACGGAGTCGGCGGCAAGGTCCGCATCCACGAGCTCGCGGCGCTTGTCCCCGCCAGCGGGAACGCCGGCCACTACGCGCGCATCGTGCGCGAGATGGCGACTCTGCGCGGCTTGATCAACGCCGGCAGCGAGATCTCACGCCTCGGCTGGGATCGCCCCGGCGCGGCCGGCGACCTGGTCGACAAGGCCGAGCAGGTCGTCTTCGACCTCTCGCAGGCGCGCGTCACGGGCGAGTTCACGCACATCGACGAGCTGCTCAAGGAGGGCTTCGAGCGCATCACCGCCCTCTACGAGGCCGGCGCCGATGTTACCGGTGTTCCCTCCGGGTTTCGCGACCTCGATCGGCTGACGTCGGGCTTCCAGCCCGGCAACCTGATCATCGCCGCGGCCCGTCCCTCCATGGGTAAGTCGGCGCTGGGCCTCTGCATGGTGGCCAACCTGGCCGTACGACACGGAACACCGGTCGCGATCTTCACGCTCGAGATGTCGAAGTCGGAGGTGACGCAGCGGCTGATGTGCAGCGAGGCCAAGGTCGAGTCGAACCGGCTGCGCACCGGCAAGCTCGGTCCGGACGACTGGCCGCGCCTGACGGCGGCCTGCGACAAGCTCGCCAAGGCGCCGATCTACGTCGACGACACTGGCTCGATCACGATGATGGAGATCCGCTCCAAGGCGCGCCGCCTGAAGACGCGCGAGCCGAATCTCGGCTTGATCGTCGTCGACTACCTGCAGCTGATGACCTCGGGCGCGACGGTCGAGAACCGCGTCCAGGAGGTCTCGCAGATCTCGCGGAACCTGAAGGTTCTCGCGCGCGACCTCGACGTGCCGATCCTGGCGATGTCCCAGCTTTCGCGCGCGGTCGAGCAGCGCCACGACAAGCGGCCGATCCTTTCTGACCTGCGGGAGTCCGGGTCGATTGAGCAGGACGCAGACCTGGTCATGTTCATCTATCGCGACGAGTACTACAACGACGAGAGCGACCAGCAGGGGCTGGCCGAAATCCATCTCGCCAAGCACCGGAACGGGCCGACCGACGCGGTCAAGCTCTCGTTCCTGAAGCGGTACGCGAAGTTCGCGGACCTGGCAGCGGCGGCGTAACCGATCGGGAGGTGACTGAAGTTGTTCGAGCAGACGATCGTCCTCCTCGGCTCGGCAACTGATTTCGCCGTCGTCTGCCAGGCCTGCGAGAGGCGCGGCCTCGGGTTCGGTGAGGAGCAACCACCGCTCGTGCGCGGCAAGCTCGGGGTCGGCCACGATCTCGGCTGGACGGAGTGCCGGCGCGGCCACCGCATCCGCTCCGTCCGCGCCGGGCGCGACGTGCACGTGGAGATGACGTCGCCGCTCTGGTGATCGTCGCCTGACGGGCGCTTCCGGCAGACTTCACTCACGTGCCAGCGACCGTTGTAGTGGGCGCGCAGTGGGGAGACGAGGGCAAGGGCAAGATCGTCGACCTGCTCGCCGAGCATTCGGATCTCGTCTGCCGCTACAACGGCGGTCCGAACGCCGGTCACACGATCGTGGCCAACGGCGAGACCTACAAGGTCCGCCACATCCCGTCGGGGATCCTGCGCGGCAAGGAGTGCGTGATCGGCGCGGGGTGTGTCGTCGATCCAGAGGTTCTGGTCGAGGAGCTCGACGAGCTCGCGGGGCGCGGGATCGCGATCGACCGCCTTCACCTCTCGACGAACGCCCACGTGATCATGCCCTGGCACGTGGCGATCGACCGGGCCGGCGAGCGGCGACTTGGCAAGCTGAAGATCGGGACGACGAAGCGCGGCATCGGCCCGACCTACGCCGACAAGGCGTTCCGGCTCGGCATCCGCGTCCAGGACCTCTTCGACCCGAAGATCCTGCGGCAGAAGCTCGAGGTCGCGCTCGCGGAGAAGAACGTCTGGCTCGAACGGGTGTACGGCACCGCGCCGCTCGAGCTCGAAGAGCTCGCGGCGCGCTACGAGGAGCTGGCGCAGCAGCTACGGCCGTACATCACCGACACGTCGTTGCTCGTCGACCGAGCGCTTCGCGAAGGCAAGACGGTCCTGCTGGAGGGCGCGCACGCCACGTTGCTCGACCTGGACCACGGAACGTATCCGTTCGTCACCTCTTCGAGCACCGTTGCCGGCGGGGCCGCCCCTGGGATCGGGATCGGCCCGACGCGGATCGACGAGGTGGTCGGCGTCGCCAAGGCCTACGTGACCCGCGTCGGCGAGGGCCCGTTCCCGACCGAGATCGAGGGACGCGATCAAGAGCGCCTGCGGGAGCTCGGCGGCGAGTTCGGGACCGTTACCGGCCGCGAGCGCCGCTGCGGTTGGCTCGACCTTGTCGCGCTGCGCTACGCGGTGCGCTTGAACGGGATCACCTCGCTCGCGCTGACGAAGCTCGATGTGCTGTCCGCCTTCACGGAACTGCCCGTGTGCGTCCGCTACCGCCTTCGTGACGGCAGCGAGACGGACGAGTTTCCCGCCTACCAGTCGGACTTCCACCACTGCGAGCCCGTCTACGAGACGCTGCCCGGCTGGAACGAGCCGCTCGACGAGATCACCGAGCTCGACGACCT
The DNA here is from genome assembly GCA_005888315.1 of Actinomycetota bacterium. Lineage (GTDB taxonomy): Bacteria > Actinomycetota > Thermoleophilia > Gaiellales > Gaiellaceae > 13-2-20CM-68-14. The sequence goes on from VAWH01000074.1 coordinate 27,125, forward strand.
ACCCCCGGCGGCGGGCGCGTACGTGGATTTCGTCCAGAAGCGGCTCGAAGTGGACGTCTCGCTGATCGGCACCGGCCGGGAGCGCGAGCGCGTGCTCGCCTTGCCGAGACCCGCCGCCCTGTCGGGCTGAGGCGGTCGCAATCGCGGTTGACCCTTCTGAACCACCGCTGAAGCGCCGCGCCCAGGCCCGGGCGTCGGCCGTCAGAGCGTGGCCAGCTCCTCCGGCGCGTTGACGTTGACGAGCAGGGACGGATCGATCTCCAGCGTGACTGCGTCAAGCTCGGCGAGCGCATCGCGGAGCGCGAGCTCGCCTCCTCCGAGCCTGCGTTCGAGCACCGGAAGGGCGCCGCGCGAATAAGCGCAGGGGAGCGGACCGCTCACCGGCACCGCCGCGTCTCGACAGGCCTCACCCAGGATGCGGACGAGCTCGGCGTTGGCGAACGGCACGTCGACGGGCAAGACGACGCAGACCTCGTTCCGCGCCGCCCGTAATCCGGCGACGACCCCGGCGAGCGGCGCCCGCACCAGCGTTCCGTCGTCGTGGACCGGAAACGGCAGCGGCAGCTCGTCCTGCGCCTTGCCGAAGGCGAGCCGCTCCGCGCACGCTTCCCCGAGAACTCCCCACGCCTGCTCGGCGAACGTCTTGCCGCTGAAGCGCGCCAGCGCCTTGGGCGAGCCGAATCGCCGGCTCTCACCTCCGACCAGCAGCACCCCCGTCAGCTCACGACGCGCCATTCCTCGCTGTAGACATTGACCCGCCCGTCGCGCACGAAACCGCAGAGGGTCACGCCGCGGTCGCGAGCAAGCTCAACCGCGAGGCTCGACGGCGCGCCGACTGCAACCACGATCGGGCAGCCGGCAACTGCTGCCTTTTGAACGAGCTCGAAGGAGAGGCGTCCGCTCACGCAGAGGATGGAGTCGGCGAGCGGCAGCAGGCGCTCGCCGAACGCCCAGCCGATCACCTTGTCCATTGCGTTGTGCCGGCCAACGTCTTCGCGCAGGCAGAGCAGCTCGCCGTCCGGAGCAAAGAGCCCCGTCGCATGCAGCCCCCCGGTCTCGGCGAACGCGGCCTGCCGCTCACGTAGTTGTCGCGGCAGCGCTGCGAGCAAGGAGGACCCGGCGCGCAGCTCGCCGGCAACCACGGGCGCCTCGACCGCGACCGCCTCGAGCGCGCCTTTGCCGCAGACTCCGCACGACGAGGAGGTATAGAAATGGCGCTCTAGCCGCGCCGGGTCGAACGAGTCCGCCTCGACCTCGATCGTGTTCGCCGCCAGGTCGGTCGGTGGCTCAGCGCGCCGCGGCTCGATGCCTTCTGAGAGAAGGAATCCGAGCGCGAGCTCCTCGTCATGACCGGGGGTTCGCATCGTCACGGCGATCGGCACGCCGTTGACGCGGATCTCGAGCGGCTCTTCAACCGCAACCGAGTCCCGCTCCCGCCGCCTGCCCGGAAAGCGGACGACGTCGACCGGCGCGGCGCTATAAGGCGGGGCCTTCATCTCGGTCAGTTTAGGAGGGCTTCGCGAAACGCAGTTTCTGCCATCGGGCCGCGCTGCTCGCCGGACGGGCTCTGCCCGCTTAGCGCAGTCGAGCGATTAGCTTCGGGCTATTGATGCTCCCTGCATGCTTGCCTCCGAGGAGCATCGCACCCAGACGACGGGGCGGCGCCCGACCAAGCCATCCTGGAGCCATGCTCGACCGAGACGCGTGTGGACGAAGAGTCACACTCCCGGCACAGTCTCGTCACGGACACGCGCGGTTTCTGGCGGTACGCTCACCACGGGTGGCGGGTGGTTCAGTCCCCACCCAAGGGTGGGGTTATGGGTCCGGGCGTGACCGGCTGCGTGGGGCCCGGCGTTCGGCCTGCTTGACTTGCTCGCAGGCGCGGTGCTCTTGCCCTCACTCGGCCAGCAGGAGTTCGTAGAGGTTGCGGTAGCCCGTGATCGCGGCGCCGATGTCGCCCGGGTCGACGGCCTTACCGGCTTCGACGAGGTTCGTGATCCTGCGCGCCTCCAAGAACTCGGCGACGACACCGGGCTCGGCCGCCTCCTTCGCTTCTGCTTCCGTCGTGGGGTAACCCTGCTCGACCAGCATCCGCTCGATCAGTCGATCGACCTCGGGCAGGGCCTCTGCGGGGGCGTCGACGACCAACGGCTCGAGCGCCTGCCACTCCGTTTCCCACTCGTGGCGATCAAGGCCTGGTTCGACCACGATAAAGGGATGCGCGCGAGCGACCCCTTTGAAACACTGCTCGCGTGAAGGTTCTGGTGGTGGGGTCGGGCGGGCGAGAGCATGCGCTCGCTTGGAAACTGGCGCAGAGTGAGCAGTGCGACGAGCTCCACGCGGCGCCGGGAAATCCCGGCATCGCCAAGATCGGCCATTGCCATCCCGTACGGGCGGAGGACGGCGAGGGCCTGCTCGCGTTCTGCGGTGAGCACGACTTCGACCTAGTCGTCATCGGCCCCGAGGCGCCGCTCGTCGCGGGCGTTGCGGATCAGCTTCGGCACGCGGGCGTCGCCGTCTTCGGCCCGGGAGCGGCTGCCGCCCGAATCGAGGGCTCGAAGAGCTTC